>DATJXC010000114.1:0-9208 GCA_035500495.1 Gemmatimonadales bacterium | reverse complement strand
CGCGAGACCTCGGGACGCACCCCGCGACGGGCCATCGCGCGCACCGCCGTCCGCGAGCAGAGGAACATGCCGGTGAGGTTCACGCCGATCACCGTGTTCCACTGCGCGAGCGTCATCTCGCTGAAGGCTGCATCCTTCTGCAGCCCCGCGTTGTTCACCAGGATGTCGATCGCGCCCCAGGCCGCCAGCATCTCGCCGAACAAGGCCTCGACCTGGTCCTCGCGCGAGACGTCGGCCCGGATGGCGAGGGCCCGGCTGCCGCCCGCCCGGATCTCCTCGGCCACCCGCTCGGCCGCCTCCGGGGCCGAGACGTAGTTGACCACCACGTCCGCTCCCGCCGTGCCGAGCGCCTTTGCGACCCCGAGCCCGATCCCCGAGCTGGCGCCGGTGACTAGCGCCGTCTGCCCCTTCAGCGGCTGATGTGCCATGCCCGATCCTCCTGTGGGCCGGCTCTTGACGGCCGGCGTCTGGGTCTTCGACGCCGGCGGCCGCCACCGAGGTTCGCGCGCGCCGCATCAGGCGGCGCTGCGCAGGCGCATGGCGCTCGGGGAACTCAAGCGCGTGGAGGGGACGCGGAGGCAACCCATGCGCGGGCCTGATTCGTAGGACTAAAGTCCTATTGACTGCACTTTGGGTGGTCTGCCAGCGTGCCACGCACAAAGAGCCTGGCCCCCACGCTTCACCGATCCCAACTGTGACTCCTGAAGACGCTGGTGCCAAGCAACGCCGCCACAGCCCGCGTGGTGACTTGATGTTCCACAACCAGAGGAGAAGCAGAATGAGAACGAAACATCGCACTTGGCTCAATGCCTCGCTGATGGCGGTGTTGGCGTTGGCTGCATTGCTGGACGCCGGCAATTCCCTCGCGGCGGACAAGAAACCCAACACCGTCGAGCTGATGTAGGATGACACCGGTTGGGCTGATTTCGGCGTGTACCACGGCGGCGCCGCTCTTGGCCACCCCACTCCGAACGTGGATCGTCTCGCCAGGGAAGGCGCGATGTTCACGAGTTGGTACGGCCAGGCGCGCTGCACGGCAGGCCGCGCCTCGTTCATCACCGGGCGCCATCCGCACGGCGTTGTCCGTCGTCATCGTTCCCGGCGACGAGAACCATCTCCGACAGCCATGAAGATGGAAAGGTTCGAATCCGTTTGGGGGCGAGGCTCCTGCGGATAGTTCTCGCCTTGTCTGCAGGACGTTGACTGACGCCGCTGACCCCGAGCGGTGAAAGGAGACCTCGACCCGTGAACGAACAGCTGCTCATCGCCAAACTCACCCAGATCGCGTCCGAGATCAAGCACGAAGACGACCTCCTCAGCCAGCGTACGACGTGGCTGGTCATCTCGCAGTCGTTCCTGTTCGGGACGTTCGTGGCGGTCCTTGCCCTGAAGCCTGAGGCGGGCGTGGCCCTGGCGTTCGCCAAGCTCCTCGTCGTGGTCATTCCCCTCGTCGGCGTCTTGTTGCCCATCGTGATCCTGCTTTCCATATATGCGGCGGCCTCCGCGATCGGGCAATGGCGCGCCGAGCACGATCGTCTGTGCGGGACGCCGGAGGGAAAGGCGTTGGATTGGCCGCGGCTCAAGCACCGGACCGTGGTGGTGTTCCTCGGTCACTTGCTGCCGATCACGGTGGCGGCCGGGTTCGCGCTGGCCTGGGTCTCCATCATGGTCACGATTGGCTTCGTATAGGTGGAGGACCTATGCCACCGATCGGTACGGCAGCTCAGCGAAACTGCCAGTTGCCCCCATGCGGTGTGGATAGCCCGATAATCACAGGGTCCAGGCCGACGTGAGCCCGCAGTCGCACAGTCTCGCGGTGACGGTGCGCGGGCCAGGCGGAGCGCTGCTGATCCACGCGATGTTCAACGCCTACTGGGAACCGCTGACCTTCGAGATCCCGCGCCCGACGCCGGGAGTGCTCGAGGGCTGGCGACGATGGATCGACACCTATCGAGATGCGCCGGATGACGTGTGTGACTGGACACTCGCTCCCTACGTGCCCAGCCTGACGTATGCGGTCCAGCCGCGGTCCCTCGTGACTCTGGTCGCGGCCACCCCGCGCCGGCCAACACGTGGCCTATGGCTTGGTCTGAGAGGAGCCTCAGAGGAGCCTGAGGAGAGCTGCCATCCGGCTCCAACGGCGGCATGTCGCCGTCACTTCCTGCGCGTCAGCGACACCTCGAAGCCCGCCGAATCGAGCAGGTCCTTGAGCGTTTCGCGGATCAAGGCATCGTCGTCCACGACCGCGATCACTTGCCGTTGCGCCATACCATGTGCCCCCTCGTCTCGATACCACGCTACCGCGCTCGAGCGGGCGACGGTAGCGGGTCCTTGGTAGCGAAAGCTGACCAGGTCTCGACGTGGCCGCTGCGTACCTTATCACGCGCCAGGAGCTGTATCACCCCGATCGTGCGCAGATTCCGCCGCACGAGGCGACTGAGGCGCTCCACGTTGGTGTCGTTGAAGAGTGCACGGCGGTCGACGTCGACCTGCAGCTCCAGGTTCTCGAGCCGGTTGTCACTCGAGAGCTGCACGCGGTCCTGGCCGGTTGAACAGGCGACTGAAGTCCTCAAGTCCCCTGATGGCCACCCGAGACCCGGCGGTAGCTTCCGAGAAACCCGGTCCGATCCCCACTTTCCCGCCAAATTCTTACGTCCGTTCCCACCAAATTCCCACCTCTTGGAGCTGGCGGGAGGTTTCTGGGACAGGATCGGGCAGATTCGACGCCGGTCAGACGAGCTCGACTACGAAGGTGAGCCGAGTACCCGGCTCGGCTCGGCACCGCGGCTTCCCAGGGCCTCTATAGCCCCGCTGAGCGGCGGCGGAATGTCTGGCGCCTTCGGCGGCCGCCTCGCCGCGGCCATGGGGAGGGAGTATATTTCGGTCGGCGGCCTCGAGACAGGCCAGCAGCTCACGACCGGCCGGGCGGCAGCAGGGAGGACCTCTCATGCCTCACTACGAGTTTTCTGCAGCCGCTGTTGGGTACGTTCTTCACCCAGACGTCCAGAAAAGGATGAGGAGGCGCGCGTGAACCTGAAGGGCAAGCGGATCGCGATCCTCGCCGTGCATCTCAGTCGATGAACGCGCGCAGGGCCGGTGAGCTTGTGATCGTAGAGCATGCGAGCGTTTCGCCGAGCACTGATCTACGGCCAAACCACTCGGCAGCCACAAAGGAACCGGCGACGGCGACGAACATCGCAATGACGAGCAGCGCCATGATCCGGTGTACATCCGCCGTGCTCCCTACGACAACCGCCGCCGGCGCGCCGACGTTGCGACTGCACGTGCCCAGGCTAACCACAATCCTCTGGGCACGACCCGTGCCCGCCGCGATCCAATATCTATCCAGGGTCAGGCCGACAGCGAATAGAATCTGGGCCGCGACAGCCCCGGTGCGAGAAATCGGACTGCTATCCCTCTGGCAGCGGGGATCAGGGCCTTCCGCGACGCGATCGTGCCGAACTAAATCCTCGCGGCCCCTAGGCGGCAAGCTCCATCACGCCCGCCAGTCACCGATCTTCCGAACCTGGAGTCGCTGCCGCGAGGCCCTTGGGACGCCTTGCAGGACGGGCATCCGTCTTGGTCCGAGGGCCAGTGTCCCCTCGTTCCTTGCCGCCGCCGGCGTCGTCGGGCGCAGGCCTTGTCAGCCCGCTCCCATATGTGACAGGCTGAAGCGATGAAGATCCGGAAGGCCGTGGTTCCCGTGGCGGGACTTGGCACTCGCTTCCTGCCCGCCACGAAGACCGTTCCCAAGGAAATGCTTCCCATCGTCGACAAGCCGACGCTTCTTTACATCATGGAGGAGATCGTCGCCGCCGATATCTCCGAAGTGGTCCTGATCGCCGGCCGCGGCAAGACTGCCATCGAGGACTTCTTCGACATCTCTCACGAGGTGGAAGACACCCTGGAAAAGACCGGGCGGACCGAGCTCCTCAAGCCGGTGCACGAGATCATCACGCGGCTGAGCGTAATCAGTATCCGTCAGCATGTCGCCCTGGGTCTGGGTCACGCCGTCCTCTGCTCCGAGCCTGTCATCGGGCGCGACCCCTTCGCCGTCCTGCTGGGCGACGAGATCATGATCACCGAGCCGGGCCGTCCATCGGGCATCGCGCAGCTGGCGCGCATCTTTGAACAGACGCAGCAGTCGACGGTCGCCGTGATGGAAGTGGCGGCCAGCGAGGTCAGCAAGTACGGGGTCGTCAAGGTCAGCGAGAACGGTCCCAACCTGTGGTCGGTGCTAGATGTGGTCGAGAAGCCGGAGGTTGGGCAAGCGCCCAGCCGTCTGGCCCTCCCGGGCCGCTACGTTTTCGGCGGGGGAATCTTCGACGATCTGCGCCAGACTCGACCCGGGCGCGGCGGCGAGATCCAGTTGACCGACGCCATGACTCGACTGGCTCGCCGTGAGGGCATGCTGGCCACCATGATCGATGCGCAGCGATTCGATACCGGTGACAAGCTCGGCTACCTGATGGCCAACGTGGAGCTCGGTCTCCGCCACCCACAGATCGGCGATGCCTTCACGCAGTACCTGAGACAACGCTTCGGAGGGACATGATGTCCCTTGCCGTCGGAGCGTACTTCTTCCTCATCGCGCTCGTCCTCGCCCTCCTCGAGATCCAGATCGAAGGCCCTCATGGCTGGGCGGAGAAGCTCCCCACGTGGCGATGGGACAACCGCGCCGTGCGGCGCTGGTTCGGGAAGCCGGTGACGGGCTACCACGTCTGCCTGGGGACGTTGATCCTCCTGTTCCTCCACGTCCCTCAGCTCTATGGCGGCTCCTGGGAGCGCGAGGCGGACCTCCTCGCGATATTCTTCCTCCTCACCGCCACCTGGGATTTTCTCTGGTTCGCGTGCAACCGGCATTTCGGCGTGCGCCGGTTCCGCAAGGGGCAGATCTGGTGGTTTCCCACCTGGACTTTCGGTGTTCCCCGGCCGTACCTCCTGGTGATCGGGCTCTCCCTCTGCGCCGGTCTCGCGCCGGCGCTCTGGACGGGGGCGTGGGCGGAGCGTGCCGAACGCTGGGGCACGGTCTTCTTCGAGCTGCTCGCTCTGACCGTCGTCGTGACGGCTTCCACCCTCCGCCCGCGCCGGCGGGCGTCGACCCGGGGGGTTCAGGACCTCGTGGTGAAGGTCAAACCCAAGTAGCGTCGACCTCTCCGCCCGCCCTTCCCGGGGGCCTTAAACGGGCCGCCGTCCCTACGACACGTGGAGCCAGCGGCGAAGCTTTCGAACGGGGCTCTCGTGGCCAGTGCGCGCCGACTCGTCCCTGTCGCTGAAGACGACCCCTTGCTGCCTCGGCTTCACTGCCGGCAAGAGCTCCGCCAGGCCGGCCTGCAGGGCATGAGCGGCGTCCCCGATGAGCTCCGCGGCATCGGCAAGGAATCCGTGGGGCGGCGGGCCGCTCCAGTCGACGTAGCGATAGGGATGCGCCACGTGGCCCGGGTGCTCCGAGCGCCAGCATTCCTCGCAGAGATGAGTACGGCACGGCTCGCAATAGAGCACGGCCAGATGGCCCGCGTCGTGCGAGCAACACATGACGGCCGCCGGGAGGTGACGCTCGATCGATTGCACGGCGAGCTGCACCCCATCGGTCGCTTGCAAGCGGGCGCCGAGCTCGGTCGCCCGCTCGCGGATCTGAGGGCGCCGACACGCATCGAAGGCCGCCGTGAGTGATGCGGTGTCGAGGTGACGGATGGGAATCGGCTCGGGCCCCGCCCCCGCGTTGGCGACGATGCGCCCCCAGAAGAACTGATCGCCGAAGAACGGCACCACGATTGTCGGGAGCCCGGCGCGCAGCCCGGCGGACGTGGTCCCCGCCCCGCCGTGATGACAGACGGCCCGGCAGCGCGGGAACAGCCAGTCGTGCGGACAGTCGCCGATCACGTACACGTTCGGCGGGAGAGCGCCCCCGCCCAGGTGGGCCCACCCTTCGGCCACGATGCCGCGCGCGCCCGCTCTCTCGAGCGCGGCGAAGATCGTACGGGTGAGGCCGACGGGATCCTGGGCGACCACCGAGCCGAAGCCGACGTAGATCGGCGCCTCGCCGGTGGCCAGGAAGTCGAGCAAGGCCGGCGGCGGCTCATAGGTCTGGGCTTGCTCGTACTGAATGAAGTTGGCGAGGTCGATGTGCGGGCCCCAGTCTTCCGGCTTGGGCACCAGGCTCTCCGGCCAGAGGTAGGTGAACGGAACCTCGCGATCCTCCAGCAGCGCCGCGCCGTCGGTGAGGGTGAGGGGCGGCAGCTTCAAAGTCTCCTTGCGAAACGCGTCCACCAGGTCCCTGATGCCGGTCCAGACGATCAGGTCGACGACGCCGTAAGAGAAGAAGTTCTCCACCGGGTGATGCACGCTGGGATCGATCTGGGCGAAGGGATGAGGGAAGCTGCGCGTGGCACTCCACGGCATGGTGAAGATCATGTGGAGCGGAATGTGCAGCGCCTCGGCGCAATGAATGTGGCCGTAGCTCGGCGGGTTGGCGACGATGAGGTCGGCCCGGAACGGCCGCGCGCCGGGCTGGTCGGGGTCGGCTTCCGTACAGGCCTGCCAGGTCGAGGCGAGGATCTCGGCGATCATCGCCCGTTTCTTCGGCACATCCTCCCAGAGCTGGTCGAGCCGGGAAGGAATGATGCTCCCGCCGGTCTTGACGATGTACTCCATCATCTCGTGCGGGTTGCCACCGAGCGGGTAGAACTCCAGCCCGGCCCGCTCGACCATCGGTCGGAACTCGCGATGCGTCGCGATGCGCACGCGATGACGCTCGGCGAGGCGACGGCCGATCGGGATGAACGGCTGCACGTCGCCCCGCGAGCCCACCACCATCACCACGATGGACATTGGCGGCACATGGGGCGTCTCGGTGGGCAGGCCGGGAGCGGCCTCGACCTCGTTGGCGTATGCCGTGAGCCAGGCGGGAGCGCGGGCAAAGCTGGGCGCCGCGTGGTCGAAGTCGATCTTCAGGGCGCCACCTGCCCCGGCCAAGACGGTCTTGACTCCGCGCACCGCGGCGGCACGCAGGCGCCGGCTGTGAAGCCGCCGTTGTAGGAAGGCGGCGGCGACCGCGTCGACGAAGCCTTGTTCGCCGGGTTTACCCACCTCGCCGCCCCTTCGGCCTCGTGAACTCCTGCAGGCGGTTCAGATGCTCTCTCGCACCGAGGGTGGGAGCCGGCGATGGGAGCGGTGGGGAGATCGCGGTGGTGCTCACAGCCCGATAGCCCGGCTGATCTCGATGCCCTGGCCGTGGCCATCCACAACCGTGAAGACTCGGGTTACCCTGCGGGACGGGGGCGAGGCGGGCGGGAGCGGCGAGGACCGCAGCTCGCCGAAGTAGCTGATCCACCGGTCGATGGCCCACGGGCCATCGACCTTGTAGAGCATGTCCGGACGGTTCGACGATCGTCTTGGCTTCCGTATCATGACCGGCTCTCCCGCTGGAATGGGCGATGTCCGACTAGCAGCCGGCGTGCCAGCGCCAAATCCCTTACAATTCGGCGGCCACAGGGCTGCGGAAGAGGTTCTGGGGCGGCCTTTCCCCACTTGCGTGCGGCACCGTCGCCACACCGATCATCAGTCGTCGAAGGTCGGCTCGATCGCCGATGGGCCCTCGCTCCTATGCATCCGCGACGTCGGTGGTCCTGCTAGACTCGCCCACGTGCCCATCCGATGCGCCTCGAGCTTGCAAGGCTACGCGGCCCTGCCGCCCCAAGGCGAAGCGGGAACGACGAAGCTGACGCGGAGAGAGTGGAGCAGGGGGCTCCTTGCCACGCTCGCCATGCTGGCTGGAGCCTGCGTCACTCTCTCGCCGAGCGAGGAGCGCAGGCTCGGGCAGGACGAAGCGCAAGAGGTCGAGGAGACGGTCGGCCTGGTTCAGGACCCCGCGCTCCTGGACTACGTCCGCCAGGTCGCCGGTCGTCTGACACAGGCGGCCGAGACCCCCGGCGTGGCTTGGCGGTTCAACGTGGCCGACGATGCCGAGCCGAACGCGTTCGCGCTGCCCGGGGGCTGGGTCTACGTGACGCGCGGTGCGCTCGTGCTCCTCAATCGTGAGGACGAGCTGGCCGGAGTGCTGGGCCACGAGATGGCACACGTGCTCGAGCGGCACGCGGCGAGGCGGGTGGCGGTGGCGACGCCGTTTGCCGTGCTCTTCGGGCTACCGGCGAGCATTCTCAGCACGGTCAGCCCGACGCTCGGCGGCATCGTCGGCGGCACGGGCGAGCTGGCCTCGGGCGCGGTGCTGGCGCCCTACAGTCGAGAACAGGAGCGTGATGCGGATCGACGGGGCATCGAGTTGGCGGCGCGCGCCGGCTACGACCCCACCGGTCTGGCCGGCTTTCTCCGTACCCTCGAGCGCGAGGAGGCGTTGGAGGTGGGGCGAGAACCTGGCCGGCCGCGCTTCTTCTCGACGCACCCGACCACGCCCGAGCGTGTCGGGAACGTTGAAGCCGCCGCGCGCTCGCTGAAGAGGGCGCCGGACGCGCGGGTCGCCGCGACCCGGGCGGCATTCCTCGCGCGCCTCGACGGGCTGCTGATCGGCAACAACCCGGCGTATGGCGTCTTCCTGGGATCGCTCTTCCTGCACCCGGACGTCGACATCGCCTTTGAGATGCCGGCCGGCTGGAAGACGGTCAACGGCCCCACCGCGGCGGGCGCCGTCGCTCCCGGCGGCGACGCAGTGGTCCTGCTGACCATGGTCGGTCCTGGCGAGGATCCGGTGGCGGGCGCACGGAAGGAGGGCCTGTCCGAGGCCCAGGCCAAGCGCCTCCAGCGGGGCCGGATGGGGGCGCTTCAGACGGCGCGGCTGGTCGTCGACACGCGTGACGGCAACCGAGCCGCGCTGACCTGGATCGCGCATCGCGGGCACATCTTCCGCGTGACCGGCATGACCCGCATTGGCGACTGGGAGCGGTACGGTCCGGGCTTCGAGCGGACCGCGGCGAGCTTCCGGGCGCTGCGCCCGGCCGACCGGGAGCGCGTCGTCGAAAGCCGGCTGCGCATACGACGGGCGGCCGCCGGTGAGACGGTGGCGCAGGTGCTTGCCCGCGGCGGCGGGACGTGGAACGCGGCGCGCCTCGCCGTGGCGAACGGAACGACGGTCGATGCGCCACTCGAGGCGGGCTGGCCGGTCAAGGTGGCGGTCACCCAGCGCTACCACACCGGCAACGGATAGGGCAGGCGAACGATGGGGGACGGTTGCGCCCGGCCGTTGGTGGCGTCA
>DATJXC010000113.1:0-9145 GCA_035500495.1 Gemmatimonadales bacterium | reverse complement strand
CGACGGCCTGCACCGCGGCTCGCGCGCTCTGCCAGGTCACGTCCGGCTCGGCGCCGCTGATCCACAGCCACGCGTCGTGCTGGGTCGCGGGCGCGGTGTGACCGTCACGCCCCAGGACGGGCTCGAACGGCGTCAGTTCAGCTGGGGCCATCGCCGGTGCGGCCTCGCGCCAGGCGCGCGCCCCGAACGCGACCACCAGGTTGATGCCTCCCGCCGACACGTCGGGAGTGCGCAGCCGGCGGAACGCGGCCACCGCCTGATCGGAGCCGACCCCCGGCTTCAGGTCGAACTCGAGGAAGTGATGGGCATGCGTGCCCTGCGCGAAGATCCCGAACTGAGGAAGGACGAAATCCATGCGCCCACTTTAAGACGCTGGACGATTCGTGGAATACCGTCACCGCAACCCCGCTATACGCGTCTCGGATGAGGATCCTCCGGGCGGGGCCGCCGCGCCTGCTCACCTACCACCGGCTACCGAACCCCTCCCACCGCAGCCCCCTATCGGGCACCGATTTCTGCGCAGCCCGGGTGACAGCGCGTCCATCATCGTCGGGACCGGCACATATAGACCGAAGGCAGGCTCACACGCGTACACGCCATCCATCACCCTCTCCGCGGTCAGCAGACCAGCCGATATGACGTTGCGTCCGACGGCGACAGGTCGTCGGCCGCCGCCCGCACGGTGGGCATC
Source organism: Gemmatimonadales bacterium (assembly GCA_035500495.1). Lineage (GTDB taxonomy): Bacteria > Gemmatimonadota > Gemmatimonadetes > Gemmatimonadales > GWC2-71-9 > DASTHG01. The sequence goes on along the minus strand of DATJXC010000113.1, from coordinate 8,454 downwards.
GAGAGGACCGTGCGGGCGCGTTGCGGGTGTCAGCCCAGAACCCCGTGGCGTTTGCTCGCGCGGTCCGTCCCGACCAGTGGCCTCGCTCGCCGTTTCGGACGTGTTCGACCCGGCCGGTGGCGAGGAGGCTGCTCGTGTCACCGACAAAACGTCCGCCGTGAGGCGAATCACGCTGCGTTGTCCGCGTTCGGCGATCCCGGTCGCGCCCTACGCGCTGGTTGGGTCCCTCGCGACCCCGCAGACCTGCGGTGAGTGCTCGCCATTCCAGGTCGTCGCTCGGAAACCACCACCCCGGCCCTGGCCGGCATAACTCAACCGGCGGTGGGGCGAGCGTTCGTGGCCGTGAGCGGGAGCTCTACCCGCAAGCTGGTGCCGGCGCTGCGGGGGCTGTCGAGAAGGATTCGGCCGCCGAGCGCTTCGACGCGGTCCTTGAGTCCGATCAGGCCGGTGCCCAGGGTGAGGTCGGCGCCGCCGACGCCGTCGTCGCAGACTGCGACGCGCAGGACGCTGTCTTCTGTGTCGGCTTCGACCGTCACCGTGACGGCCGAGGCGCGCGCATGCTTGGCCACGTTGGTGAGCGCCTCCGAGACGACGTAGTAGGCCGCGACCTCGACCGGCTCAGGGAGGCGGCCGGTGCTGCGCACGTCGACTTGGACCGGGACGGCGGAGCGGCGAGCGAGCGTCTTGACCGCCGCGCCGAGGCCGCCCTTGGCCAGGATCGCCGGGTGGATGCCCCGCGCGATCTCCTGCAACTCCTCGAGCGCGCCGCTCCCATCGACGACAGCGCGGTCGAGCTCGCCGCCGAGCTCGCGGAGTTCGGGCGGAACGTCCGCCTGGGCCGTGCGCAGCCGCAGCACAAGTGACGCGAGCCGCTGCTGGGCGCCGTCGTGCAGGTCCCGCTCGATCCGCCGGCGCGCCTGGTCCGCGGCGGCGACGATCCGCGCTCGGGACGCCATAAGCTGCTCCCGGCTCTCTGCATTCGCGATCGCCGTCGCGACGAGACCAGTGAATGCCGCTAGCCGCTCCTCGGTATCCGGCGGAGCCGGCTCGCGGCCGCGCAACGCCACGCCGATCACCCCCCAGATCCGGCCCTCGACCGTGATCGGCGCGGCGACCGCGGATTCGACTCCCAGCTCGGAGTAGTAGGACGTCTGCGAATCGATGCGCGCCGATCGGCCGGTTTCGCGGACGAGCGGGGTCAGACCTTCCCCCGGTTCAACGTGCCGGCGATGACCGACTCGAAGCGGCTCGCCGGTGGCGGTCCACGAGGCGACGATCGTGACGCTCTCGTCGGGCTCGAACCGGACCACGAGAGCGTCATCGGTCTCGAGCAGGCGGCCGATCTGCTCGGCCACCGCGGCAAACACCCCCGCTGGCGGTTCGCCCCGCGCGACTAGCGTGGCCACCCGCCCAAGGGCGGCCTGTTCATCTGCGACCGTGCGCAGCTCCTCGCGAGCCTCAGCATTCCCGATCGCGGTGGCCACGAGTTCGGTGAACCCCGCGAGACGTTCCTCGGTTCCGGGTGGTGGTGGCTCCTCGCCTGTCGATACGACGGCAACGAGCCCCCATAGCTCACCCCCGAGGACGATCGGCGCGCCCACGGAGGAACGGATCCCAATCTCACGCGCAGCCCCACCGGCCTCGTCGGTGTAGCGGTCCACCCGCGCCGGGCGCCCGGTTTCTCTGACGGTCCCCGTCAGGGTGCCCGTGACGGGCTCCGCCCGGAACCCGACTGGTATAGCTTCGCCCGTCTGGCTCCACGCTGAGACGATTTCGCCCGTGCCGTCCGGCAGATACCGCCACACCGCGGCGTCGTCGACGGCAAGCAGGCGACCCACCTCCTCCGCCACGGCGGCGAACACCTCCCCCGGCGCGGCCGCCTCCGCCACGAGCGTGGCAACACGCCGCAGCGCGGCCTGCTCGTCCGCGACCGCGCGCAGCTCCTCACGCGCCTGCGAGTTCGCGATCGCGGTCGCCGCGATTTCGGTGAAGGCGGCAAGGCGCACTTCTGTGCCCGGCGGCGGCTCCTCGCGCCCTGATGTGACGGCGATATAGCCCCACAGACGACCCTGGACGGTGATCGGCGCCGCCGCGGAGGACCTAACGCCGTACTCGAGCGCCACAGGGTGGTCGGCATAATGGTCGATGCGGGCTGGGCGCCCAGTCTCGCGCACCACGGAGCCCAAGCTCGGCGAGGTGATCGGCGTTCGCAGACCAATCGGCAGCGACCTGCCGGATGTGGACCTCCCGGCGAGAATCGTTATGGCTTCGTCGGGCTCGTAGCGGACCACGAACGCGCCCTCAACCGAGAGCAGCCTTCCGACCTCCTCGGCCACGGCGGCGAAGACGTCCGCCGGCGACGCCCCCGCCGCGACCAACGTCGCCAACCGACGCAGGGCGGCCTGCTCATCCGCAATCGTACGCAGCTCCCCGCGAGCCTGAGCATTCGCAATCGCGGTGGCCACGAGTTCTGTGAACCCCCCCAGACGTTCCTCGGTTCCGGCCGATGGTGGCTCCTCGCCTGTCGACACGACGGCAACGAGTCCCCACAGCTCGCCCCCGACGGTGATCGGCGCGCCCACTGTGGAACGGATCCCCATCTCACGCGCGGCCCCGCCAGCGGCGTCGGTGTACCGGTCCACCCGAGCCGCTCGCCCGGTCTCGCGGACGGTTGCGGTCACCGTCCCCCTGACCGGCTGAGCCCGAGGCCCAACCAGGATGATCTCACCGCTCCGACTCCACTGGGCAAGGATTTCGGCGGTGCCGTCCGCGAGATACCGCCGCACCGCGGCGCCGTCGACGGCGAGCAGCCGACCGACTTCCTCCGCCACCGTGGCGAAAACAGTTGCCGGCGGCGCCGCCTCTGCCACCAGTGTCGCCACGCGCCGGAGCGCGGCCTGCTCGTCCGCGACCCGGCGGAACTCAGCATAAACCTGGGCGTTTTCGAGGGACACGGCGAGCTGGCCGGCGATGAGCTTGACCGCGTCGAGGCGTTGGGTCGAGAACGCACCGCGCATGAGGCGGTTCTCCAACACCAACAATGCCTGCACGCTTCCCCGACTGAGAATGGGCAGCACCAGCAGCGAGCAGCACGAGATATCCGTGAAGTACGGGTCCCGGGCGAAGCGGTCGTCACGGGTCGCGTCGCTCACCACCAGCGGTTCACCCGTCCGCCGGGCGTACCGCAGCACCGACATCGGGACGAGACCGTCGTCCCCGGTGCCGCTGACCGGGACGGTGGCGCGCTCGCCACTCGGGGCGGGCAGCAGCCAGACCTTCCGGTCCTCGCTCCACAGCAGCAGCTGCACGCCGGTGGCGCCGGTCATGGCGCTGAGCACCTTGGCGAGGCGCGAGTGCAATCGCTCGATGCTGGTCTCCGAGCTCAGCGCCTGCGACGCCGACAGGATCCCGAGTAGATCGATGGTTCCGGTCGTGACGGCGGAGCCGCGCTGCCCGGTGCTCGCGTCGGGTTGGGGCCGGAGCGCCGGATACGCCCAGTCCATCTGGTTCACTTTCGCCGTCGCGCCCCACGCGAGGTACTCCTGGCGGGCCTCGGCAAGAAGGCTGTAGCCGGCGTGGTCGACGGCGTGGGCGAGATAAAAGCGGGCGGCGCGTTCGGCGATCAGGGCCCGATGCCACGGACGCTGGCGCTGGGCGGCTTCGTGCTGGGCGGCGTCGAAGGCCAGCACCGCGGCCCGGAAGTCGCCGACCGCCCACGCCCGCTCGGCCTCGACCAGTCGCAGCAGATGCAGGAAGTTGGACGGCGCGTCTGCCGCGCGCGCGGCGTGCCAGCGCGTTACGTCGTCGAGCTTGGTCAGCAGACCGCCCCGCTCGTCACCGTCGCTGGCGCGCGCCTGCTCGGCGAGGGCCAGCCCGTATAGAAGGCGGGCCACGGCGCTCACATACAGTCCCGGGGCAACGGGCAGCAGCGACATCGCGGCAGTGGTGTGTCGCCCCAGGCCCACCGGATCGCCGAAGACGGCGGCGGCGATCGCGTGGTTGACATGCGCGTGGAGAAGCGCGAGCGGGTTGTCGGCGTATCTCTCGATGGGGTTCGCGTCACCGGTCGCGGCGGAGCGTTCTCCGCGCAGCACATCGGTCAGCCACCGATAGCTGTCGAGCGACTCGCCGGTCTGTTCGATGCCGCTACGGCGCACGAAGGCCAGCCCTGCATCCACCTCGGCGACACAGTCGTCCAACGACGACCCGCAGTCCAGCAGGTAGGACACGGTCGGGTAGTAGGTGTAGCCCGCGTTGGCCGGGTCGCCCCCCGCGATTAGCTCTTCGCGGGCCTGCCGAGCAGGTTGGACACCGTTTTCGATCGGCTCGAACCAGCAGCTGAGGACGGCGAACAGGGAACGCACCTGCGCCGTGTCCGGCGCGTAGCCGCGAGCTTCGCCCAGCGACAGGATCCGCCGCACCGCTCGATATCCGCCAGCAGCGTCCCCGCGCAGCGCGACAGCATGGAAGGCGGCGACGCCGGCGGTGCCCACCAGCGTGCGGGTCGGGCCGTGCTCGAGCCAGATCCGAAAAGCCTCCAGGCTCAGCCACGCCTGCACCGACGGGTCGGCGAAATATGCTGCCGGCAGGATCGCGTTGAGTAGACGGGCGGCGGCGAGCAGCGCCGGGTCCGTGATGTCGAGCCGAGCCGGATCATCGGCCTGGTCGGTCTGGTCTAGCCACCGATCCAGGTAGTCGAACCGCTGGTCGAGCTCGACGGAGAGCTGGTCAACGGCCGGCACGGCGATGCCGAGCTGACGCAGCGACTCCACGCCGAGCCCGATCGCCTCTGCATATCGATTCCGGTGGGTCAGGCTGCGCAGTTGCACCGCCGTCGCGTCCGCGCGCTCCAACGCCGCGACGGACAGCCGCTCGATGCTCCGATATTCCTCGTCTGCTTCGTCCAGGCGCCCCAGGCTGAACAGCGCAGCGTGGCGGCCTGTGTGCAACTCGACGAGCGTGGCGATGTCACCCGGACCGATCAGCCGCAACGCGCCGGCCAGCAGCGCGTCCACCAGCACGTAGCCCCCGGTCAAAGCCGCCTGATCGGCGGCGCGCCGCAGCAGCCCGACCACCACGCGCCGCTCCGCGGCATCCTCGACCGCGTCGACCACCGGCAGGTACTGTTCCGCCGCGACCGCGAACAACTCCGGTTTGCCGGCCAATCGCCGCGCCATCGCCAACTGCAGCAAGCGTCGCCGCGGCCGATCCAGCCCGAGCAGAATCACCTCGCGGGTCCGGTCGTGGCGGAACCGCACCGAGTCATGCAGCCCGGGCTCCACCACGAGCAGACGCTCGTCGAGCGCGGGCGCCAGAGCCTGTTCCACAGCGGGCGCCGGCTCGGCGGTGGCGGTTTGGAGCAGCCTCAGCTCCGCTCGCCCGCCGAGACACGCCATCGCCTCCAGCATCTGGCGCGATCGCTCCGGCAGGGCCTCGACGTGCGCCGCCGACAGCCCGGTCACCTCCGCGCGGCCCAGGCGGGCGCGCACCGTCGCCGCTTCCCACCGCCACCCCGCGGCTCCCGCGTTCAACAAACCGTCGCGGCGCAGCGCGCCGAGCAGCTCCAACGTCTCGAAAGGATTGCCGGACGTGCGCGTGTGGACGGCCTCGACCAGGTCTGCCGCCGCGGCTGGGTCCATTCGCAGCACCTCCGCGACGATCGTGGCGGAGCCGGATTCCGGCAGATTGTCGAGCCGGAAACACCGTACGCCGGCTTGATCACGCCATCGAGACAGCAACGCCGCGCGTGGATGGGACGCGTCGATGTCGCCGTCGCGGCAAGCGCCCACTAGCAGCAGGCCCTGGATTGGCTTCTCGGAGAACACTAGGTCGACGACGCCGAGTGGCGCGCGACCCGCCCACTGCAGGTCGTCGAGGAACACCACCAGCGGCCGTTTCGGCGAGGCGACAGCGCGCAGTAGGTCCACAGCCGTTCGCTGCGCACGGACCTGCGCGGTGAGCGAATCGCCGGGCTCGGGTGCGACCCCCAGCAGCGCCGCGAACTCCGGCACTGCCGCGGTCAGCAGGCCGGCGTTGGGGCCTACGGCTTCCAAGATCCGCTGGCGCACATCCGTGAGCTCCTCCTCCGGCTCGGCCAGCAGCAACCGGCCTAGCGCACGGAACGCCTGGTTGACCGCGTCGAACTCTAAATCGTGCCGATGCTGATCAAACCTGCCGGCCACGAACCAGCCATCCCGCTCGGCCACCACCGGCCGTAGCTGATCGACCAGAGCCGTCTTACCCACGCCAAGCGTGCCGCTGACCAGCACGCCGCGACAACCGCCCGTGAGCGCGTCCACGAACGCCCCGTGAAGCGCCGCGACCTCGTCATCGCGACCCACGAGCCGCGACGGCGGCAGCAGCCGCAGCGGGACATCATGCTCGCCGATACGAACCGCGGCCGACGCCGGACGCGCCTGCGCGTCCCGCAACCGCTCGAGGTCATAGACCACGCCGTCCGCCGTCTGATACCGATTGTCCGGCTCCTTCTCCAGCAGATGCATGACGATCCCAGACAATGGCGCAGGAACGTTGGGGTCCAGCTCAACGGGCGCCGTAGGCACGCGGGCCAAAAGATCATGCGTGAGCCGCAACGGGTCCCCGGAACCGAACGGGGGCTCACCGGTCGCCAGCTCATACAGCGTCGCCCCCAACGCGTACAAATCTGCCCGGTGATCGACCGACCGGCCCGTACGCCCGGTCTGCTCCGGCGCGAGATACGCCAGCGTCCCCATGATCTCCGTGTGGTGCACAAACGCAGGACGAATCTCAGCCAACGGCGTCGACAACGCGAAGTCCACGAGGCACGGTTTGCCGTCACGCCCAATCACGATGTTCGCCGGAGTGACGTCCCGGTGCATCACTCCCCGCCTATGCATCCCCGCCACCGCCGCGGCCAAGTCGACAGCAAGCTCGATCAGCTCATCGACAGCCAGCGGCCCGGACACCTCTGCCAGACTCCTGCCGCCAACGTCCTCTAACACAACCGACCCCGGGTACCGCGGCGCCTCCACCAGCTGTACGACCCCGACCACACCGCGCAGCCGCTCGAGCATCGCCACCTCCTGCCCCAGCCGGCGTTCCGCGTCCCGTCCCAGCGGCTCCTTGCGGATCACCGCGCGCCCCGAAAAGAACAGCCGAGTCACACGCGTCCGTCCGCTCTCGTGGACTATCTCAGTCGCGCGGGCGGATCTCCATTCCGCGGTGGCCTTATCTCGATCCGACACGTTCACACCGCTACCAGTTCAGTAGCCGCCGTCTCGCCGGGCCGCTCGCGACACACAGCGACCTCGACCCATGAAGCGCGGGTGCCTATCACTAGCGCCCCAGGATCGACGGGCGCGTTTAAAACGGCGGCCCCATAACGTCGGTGAAGACGACCGCTCGGGCAGCCGTGGATGACCCCGGGGCAACTCCCCATGACGCGATACTACGCGAGACAGCGCAGCCATCCACAACGCGCCCGAGATCCCCTCGAAGCGGGTGTACCGGGGCCCCAGCCCCCGCCAAATGCGAATCGTGTCCCAGATGCGCCGTTCGGCGCGGTGCGGGTCGGATGTGTTTTGCGCTTCGCCCCCCGTCCCGGATCAGAAAGCAGCGCCGGGCAACTTACCCCGTAGCTGTGGACGGGCCAGTAGGCGCGCGCGGCGCTCACCACGGCACTACCGTCTCGTTCCAGGAGAAGAGCTGGGGCTTGCGGCCCGCCCGCCCGCGGACGGTCGGGCGAGCCGCTTGGTTGGTTGATCAGAATGGCACGTCGTCCGCGCCTGCCAGCGAAGCCGCCGCGGCGGAGACACCGGCCTCGCCATCCCGCGAACCGTTGCTTGCCTCCGCCGGCCGCGCCCTCCGCCGACGCGGGCCGAACGCGTGCACTCGAACAGGATCTGACGCGCCCTGAGCACGACAGCCTCGCGCCGGTTCTGCTCCTGGTCGGTCCACTCACGCCAATCGAGCTCGACCACGACGCCCGAGCCTTTGCCCAGGCGCGGTTGCCCAGCGCATGCTATGGACGAGAGTCCCCGACCGTGGAATTGTTTGTCCCACGACTCCGCATTTGTTGAAAGCGAGACTACCCCGCGCTCGGATGTCCCGAGGAAGTCAGGTCTCGTGGCCTATGACCCTGCGGCTGTCCGGTACGTCCGATGGCTGTCGGCTGCGGCCGCTATCTTCGCGCGGCATGTCCGGGGTTGATCGTATGCGTGAACGGCGCAGGGCTGCGGCGCTCGCGCGCCACTACCGCGACGAGGAGGGCTCTCGATCGCCGAGATCGCCCGGCGGCTCGGACGGGCGGAGGCGACAGTGAAGACATACCTTTACGACCCATCTTAGGGTAACAAAAGACCTACGGATAGGCCCATGCGCTAACGCCGGCCTCGGCGCGACGCGCGCCGCATACGGCGTCTCCCTGGACACAAGGCCGCCACAGCCTCAGCAGAACTGAAGCCGGACGCACGC
>DATJXC010000112.1:0-5368 GCA_035500495.1 Gemmatimonadales bacterium | reverse complement strand
CGCTCTGAAAGGCCAGACTCTTCCCGTCGGGGAACCAGGCAGGCAGCTCGTCGCGATACGGCGTGACGTGCTCGCCAAGGCGGGTGGCCTGCCCGCTCGTCACGTCCACGATCCAAAGGTGCCCGATCTCACGGGTCGTATCCTGGGGATCGGTGGCTTCGCTCTGTATGGCGATGCGCTTGGCATCGGGAGAGAATACGGCGCATTGCGGACGGCCTTGCGCCGGAGTGAACCGCGTGAGGGCGCGGGCACCGGATCCATCGGTATGGATGATCCAGATCTGCATACTGGCGGAGTCCTGCCGCGTCGCGGCTACCAGATCGCCCCGCGGGGAGGCTCCCGGACACCAGTACGCCGCCCGGTCAGACGTGAGTGCCCGGCGGCCGGAACCGTCCGCCCCGGTTACGAATAGCTGCATCGCGGTCCAGGGCCCGACGCCGATCACGAAGCGTGACTCATCGCCGATCGGCATCGCGCCACCGCGCGCCGCGAATCGGGCGACTTCCGTGGGAACGCCGCCGTCCACGGAAAGCGCATAGACGCGCGTGGTGTCGTTGCTGGAGAGGTTGAAGAACAGGCGCCGTCCATCGGCGCTCCAGTGCGGGCGACCACGGTGGCCGCCGTCACTCGTCAACCGACGCACGTCCGATCCATCCGCGTTCATGATGAAGATATCACCCGGGCTCGACCGGTCGGACACGAATGCGATGCGCCGGCCGTCGGGTGAGACGGTCGGATTCGCCCCGTGCTGGGCCGGTTGCGGAGAGTGCGCTTGCCCTCGCGCCTGACCCGCCACCCCGGCGAGCAGTGACAGCGTCACGACGACACGGAATCGCACGAACAACGGCAGGATCGGGCTTGGCATACTCGCTCGCGGGTTCGGGGGGGGGCGGCGGTCGACTCCCACGACAAAGTACCCCGGTCCCGAGCGAGAGATACGTTACCTCCTCACACCCCGAAACGCCCGCGCCGAGACAGCTGAAACGGCGGGGCACGAGCCACCCGGCTAGCAGCATAGCCGACCAGCGGGACATCTTTAGCACGCGCATATGGCCTCCTCGGGTGGGATGTGGTCGAAGGTGTTCCTCCATGGGACATGGCTCACTGGTGTAGTGCTGGCCTGCTCGCTGGCACCCTTCGCCGTGGCTCATGCCCAATGTCCCGATGGGTCCCTCCCGCCGTGCCGTTCGGCCCCATCCCGTCCCGGACCGGCCGGGAAAAACGGGGTCGCCGTGCTGTACTTCGACAACCTCTCCCGCGACAGCACGTACGCCTACGTTGCCGACGGGCTCACCGAAGAGCTGATCCTGAAGCTCGGGAGCGTAAGCCAGCTGGACGTGCGCTCCCGTTTTGCCGTGCGCCGCTACAGGGATCAGCCGCCCTCCGACCCGGCGGCGGTCGGCCGAGCCCTCGGGGTGAGTTATCTCGTGGTCGGCAGCGTCCGCCCTGGGAATGACCGGGTCCGGGTCACGGTCGAGGTCGTTCGCGCAACCACTGGTACCAGGGTCTGGGGCAGGGAGCTCGATGGCTCGAGCGCCGACCTGCTGGCGGTGACGGACGAGGTGGCCCAGGTCGTAGCACAGGGGATCGTTGGACAGCTGGCGCCGGCGGAAGCGGCCGCGCTCACGTCGCGCGCGACCAACAATCCGGAAGCCTACGACCACTTCCTGCGCGGCAATTTCGCAATGGCTCTCCGGACCCCGCTCGCCGTGTTGCGCGCGTTGAACGAGTATCAGACCGCGTTGCGGCTGGACCCAGCCTACACCGCGGCCCGGGCTCGCACGGCGTATGCGTACGCGATGCTCCTCGGCTGGGGGTGGCCGCACCCGTCGCTGCCGGCCGAGAGTGTGCTGGCGCGGGGTGCGGCAGAGGCCGATCGCGCGTTGCGGCAGGACTCCGCGTCCTCCGACGCCTGGATGGCGCGGGGGATGCTGCTCTGGTTCCTGGAGCCAAGGGGCTTGCGTGGCGCGCCGGAGGCCCTGGAGCGATCCGTGGCCCTGGACTCCGGCAACGCGGAAGCGTGGAATCTCCTGGGGGTCACCGATATGATGCTGGGGCGGGACTCCGCCGCCGAATTCGTCCTGCGGCGCGCTCTGGCGATCGAGCCGGGACGCCCCATCTCGCTCATGCGACTCGCCGAAGTGAGGTGGCTCGAGCATGATTACAGTGAGGCGAGGCGCCTGCTCGACAGCCTGATCGCTTCGGCGCCCGGGTTCTACAGCGCGTACGCCGATCGTGTCGGTATACTGCTCCATGCCGGGGACACGGCGGCCGCCCGCCGAGATGCCGACCTGTGCGCCCAGCTCGGGGCTGACGACTATGTCACGACCAGAACCGTGGTGGCCTGGGTGCAGGCGGTCGAAGGGGATTCCGTGGACGCGCGCCGCGGGATGGACAGCGTGCTGGCGTTGACCGCGGGCCCGAATGGCGTGCGAGCGTCGGTACTTCCCGGCGTGGTGATGCCGTTCGTTGCGTTGGGCGACACTACGAAGGCACTGGACATCGTCGAGCACTCGCAGCCGCGGGGGCCGTATCTCTGGCTGTCGTTACGGTGGCCCATGCTCGAGCCGCTCTGGGGGCTGGCCCGGTTTCAGCGAGTCGTGGATGAGTCGAGGGCCGCGGTCCCTTCAGGGGCTCTTCATTGATTCATTAGAAAACCGCCTATAGGTTCTCACCCAACCACCGCGCCCAAACCCAACGGCGCCAGGCTCAATCGCTCGAGGAGCTTCATGCTGATTCGCCTTCGGCTGACGACACTGCACCTTGCTGCTTTGGCGGCCCTCGGTCCAGGCATCGCGGTTGCGCAGGCCGCGTCGCCGTTCGCATTCCAGGGGATGTCGGTGGCTGCCCCTGCGTCGCGGGCGGTGGCGACGGCAGCCGACACACTCCCGTGTTTCAGCTGCAACAAGCCCAAGCGGCCCTTGCGGGGCTTCGGCGAGTTGATGCTCGTACAGCTGATCCCCTGGACCATCAATGCCGTGGTTCGCGACAAGGAATGGGCCCACGTGGATCTCGAGTCCTGGGAGGAGAATCTCGAGAACCCCTGGGAGTGGGACAACGATCACTTCGTCGCCAACCAGTTCGGCCATCCCTACCACGGCAATCTGTATTTCAATACCGCCCGGACCAACGGTTACAGCTTCTGGGGCTCGGTCCCCTGGGCCTACGGCGGCAGTCTCATGTGGGAGTTGTTCGGCGAGGTATTCGCGCCGTCGGCCAACGATCTGGCGAACACCGGCACCGGCGGCGTTACGCTGGGGGAGTCGCTGTACCGGATCTCCTCGCTCATACTCGACAACCGGGCCACCGGCTCCGGGCGCATGTGGCGGGAAATCGGGGCGGCACTGCTCAATCCGGTGCGGGGCTTCAACCGCCTGCTGGACGGCGAGGTGTCGCGCGTGGGACCCAATCCCCCGGACTGGCGGCCCTCGAGCGACCAGGGCGTGCTCGATATCGGGTATCGCCGCATTGCCGGAGAGAACTCCTTCAGCGGCTCGACGGCGGCCGATCAGGCCGTGGCGGCTTTCCATTTCAACTATGGCGACCTGGCCCGCGACGTCCGGTCATCCCCGTTCTCGCACTTCGAGTTCAACGCCGAGCTGACGGACAAAGCGAGCCAAGGGGAGCGTGGCCGGCTGTCCCTGCTGACCGCACGGGGGACGCTCGGGGGGATTACCCTGAGCAACGGGACCTCGGCTCACCACATGCTGGGCGCCATGCTCGCGTATGAGTACTACAACAATCCGGCCTACGAGTACGGCGGTCAGAGCGTCTACGGCGGTCTGATCTCCGAGTGGCATAAGAGCGGCGACAACAACGTCCGCCTCACGACCGAAGCGCTGATGCAGGTGATCATCATCGGGGCCACGCTGTCGGAGCATTACTATGCCGGCGAGGGCCGCAACTACGATTACGGGATGGGCTTGGGGACGCGGCTCTCGGCGACCTTCGTGAAGCCCGGACGGGCGTTGGTGAAGGTCGGGTGGGGCGGCCGCTGGCTCCACACGCTGAACGGCGCCAAGTCAGCGCACTACCAGGGCGGCGGGAGCGGGGAATTCCGTTTCTTCCTCACCCGCAAGCTCGGGCTCGGGGCCAGCTATTACAACTACCACCGCACGTCGGTGTACACCGGATTCAACGACGTCACGCAGTCGAGTCCGATGCTGAACCTCTTCGTGAGCGCGGCGATGCCCGCGTTCACTCCATGATGGTGCGCGCGCCCATGACTTCCTCACTTCGCGTCCTCTGCGTAATCGGTCTCGCGGTCGCCTGCCAGGACCCTCCGGTCGCTCTCACCTCGGAGAACAATGTCCGAGTGACCAACAATCCAGGGTTCTTCCGGCTCCAGGCCGACAACATGGACAACGTCATCGACGACACCACCTTCACCTGGGTCGCGACCGACAGCCAGGCGAAGGTGCTCCACCGCAGCCTCATTCCCCACGGGGAAGCGGATATCGAGGTCCGCGACGCCGACTCGCTCGTCGTGTACTCGGGGATCCTGGATTACGAGAAGGACAGCATCACCAAACCCCCCGGCGCCCCCGGTCCCTGGACCATCAACATCAAGATCCTCGGCGCCACCGGGAAGATCGACGTCACCCTCGAGACCCCCCCTTGACGCTCTCTCCCGGGACCCGCATCTAAGAGCGACCTTTTCCCGGGGGCTGGCCATGGAGCGGATCGGGTTCGGCAAGCGGCTGGGCGCGCTTCTGCTTGATGTGGTGATCGTATGGGTGGTGGCCTTCTTTGCCGGCGGGCCGATCGGCGCGATGCTCGGCATGGCGGGCGGGGCCGCCGTGGGCGAGCAGCCGGGCGCCGCGGCGATGGGCGGCGCGATCGGGGCCGTCATCGGCGTCATCGCGGCCGCCGTGGTGATCTCCCTCGTCTACTTCCTCGTCGAAGGCTTTACCGGGTATACCCTGGGCAAGTTCCTGCTCGGGATCCGCATCGCCAACGCCGACGGCACAGCGGCCTCCATCTCCCAGCTGCTCGGGCGCTATGCCGTGAAACATTCCAGCGAGCTGCTGCGCCTGCTGGGCATGTTCCTGGCCGCTCCGTTCCTGTTCCGTCTGGGTGGCCTGGCCGGCCTGATCGTGTTCATCGGGTGCTTCCTCGCCCTCTCGGCCGACAAGCAGGCGCTGCACGATCGCATCGCCAAGACGGCGGTGTATCCGAAGGGGATGGTCAAGGCAGCTTGACCGTGTCTCGGGCCGTTCCTAGCTTACTCGGCCCGCCCTGGTGGTGAAACTGGTAGACACGCTGTCTTGAGGGGGCAGTGCCGCAAGGCGTCCCGGTTCGAATCCGGGCCAGGGCATCGCAAGTCTGGACGGCCGCGGGGAACCGGTCCTTGCCATTTGCGGCAGCT
>DATJXC010000111.1:0-25159 GCA_035500495.1 Gemmatimonadales bacterium | reverse complement strand
ACGCGAGCTGGGTTCAGAACGTCGTGAGACAGTTCGGTCCCTATCTGCCGTGGGCGTTGGAGAGTTGAGAGGATTTGTCCCTAGTACGAGAGGACCGGGATGAACGCACCTCTGGTGTATCTGTTGTCCTGCCAAGGGCATTGCAGGCTAGCTACGTGCGGATCGGATAACCGCTGAAAGCATCTAAGCGGGAAGCCGGCCTCGAGATGAGCTCTCCCATCCCCTTGAGGGAGTAAGACCCCTGGTAGACCACCAGGTTGATAGGCCGGATCTGGAAGCACGGCAACGTGCGAAGGAGACCGGTACTAATGGGTCGAGGGCTTGACGGATTTTTTTGATCCTCGGAGTGGCTACTGTGCAGTTTTGAAGGACCGCCCGGGAGCGCGGTCTCTCACCGTTTTCCGGTGGCTTTGGCGAGAGGGAAACACCTCTTCCCATTCCGAACAGAGCAGTTAAGCCTCTCAGCGCCGATGGTACTTGGCTTGAAAGGGCCCGGGAGAGTAGGACGCCGCCGGTTTTTTCGTCACCGCGGAGACGGCCGTCGACAGGACGGCCGGCCGCGGTGCCCTGTGCGCTCGGCGCCACGCGCGCGGAGGCGTTCATGCGTCGCGTCGGCGCCCACAGGGGAGAGGCACAGCTGGAACGCGGGCCGGACCGATCCGGGCCGGCGCGCCCTGTTGGGCCTCTTAAGCTTGCGCGCGTGCAGCGCCGCCCCCGTCGCTTGAGCGTCACCGGCGTTCTCCCGCACGTCGACCTCCCAGTCGACCGGATCGTCGTCCTCGAGCAGCAGGAAAGAGCGGATCAGCCCAGCGGCGGCGAGCGCGCGCTGCGTGAGCGTTGATGTCCCTCGTGAGAACATGTGTTCGCAAGCTAAGAGGGCCTCCGGACGGAAGCTTCCCGAACGTGCGTACGTGGCCGCGAGAGTGTTGAAAGATGGCTCCACAGAGCCGTTATTGGGGTCTCGCGGACTGCAACACGGGTTGCACCGGGGACCACGCCCGACGGTAACCCGGGAAGACCAGCAGCGGCCCGGACGGGAAGGTCACCGGCCCTTCGGCTCGAACAAGACCGGAGACACATGGCTGTTACCCTCTCCAGGCGCCCCATCACGAGGACCATCCTTGGCCCTCGCCGGCGGCGCCCACCCGTCATGGAGAAGTTCGTCATCGAAGGCGGCGAGACCCTCGCCGGGACGCTCACCCCGGCCGGGAACAAGAACGGGGCCCTCGCCATCCTCGCGGCCTGTGTGCTCACAGAGGACGAGGTCGTCCTCGACAACGTTCCCCGCATCCGTGACGTGGAGGCGATGCTCGCGATCCTCGACGCGATCGGCGCCCGCGCGGAATGGCGCGGACCCAACGAACTCGTGCTGTGTGCCTCCGCGGTCCACACCGTGGAGATCGAGCGCGAGCTCGCCGAGCTGCTGAGAGCCTCGTTCCTGCTCGCCGGGCCCATGCTGGCCCGCTTTCACCGCGCTTCCGTGCCGCCACCGGGCGGGGACGTGATCGGCCGGCGCCGCCTCGACCCCCACCTCGACGCCTTCCGCGCGATGGGCGCCACCGCGGTGTCGAACGGCGAGATCGTCCTCGATGCACCGAACGGGCTCCGCGCCACCGACGTGTTCATGGACGAGCCATCGGTGATGGCCACCGAGAACGCCCTCATGGCGGCCGCCCTCACGCCCGGGACCACCGTGATCGGCAACGCCGCCTGTGAGCCCCACGTCCAGGACCTGGCCCGCATGCTGGTGAAGATGGGGGCCGACATCCAGGGCATCGGCTCGAACGTCATGACCATCAACGGCGTCGAGCGTCTCCACGGCTGTCACCACACCATCGCTCCCGACCACATCGAGATCGGCAGCTTCATGGCCCTCGCCGGCGTCACCGGCGGCGAACTTCGCATCAAGGACACCGTCCCGGGCGACCTGCGCATGATCCGGCTGGTGTTCGAGCGTGTCGGGCTGTGCTCGATGCTCGACGGCAACGACGTCATCGTCCCCGGTGGTCAGCGGCTGGTGGTGCAGGCCGACGTGGGGGATTACAAGAGCAAGATCCAGGACGGTCCCTGGCCCGCCTTCCCAGCCGACCTCACCTCGATCGCCGTTGCTCTCGCCACCCAGGCCGAGGGGTCGATCCTCGTGCACGAGTGGATGTTCGAGAACCGTCTCATCTTCACCGACAAGCTCATCCTGATGGGCGCCGACATCGTCCTCTGCGACCCTCACCGGGCGATCATCACGGGGCCCCGCAAGCTGCGGGGCGAGCGGGTCGAGTCGCCCGACATCCGCGCCGGCATGGCGATGCTCCTGGCGGCGCTCTGCGCGGAGGGCCGCAGCGAGATCGGCAACGTCCGCCAAATCGACCGCGGGTACGAGCGCATCGACGAGCGCCTGCGCGAGCTCGGAGCTCACATCGAGCGGGTCGCCACCGAGCCCGTCCCCGCCTAAGGCCCGGGAGCATCTCACCTAAGCTTCGGAGGGATCACATGATCCACCCGATTCCCAGCGGCACGCGTGACGTGCTCCCCGACGAGACGCGCGAGGTGCGCGCGATCACGGACACCCTCAGGGCGGTGTTCGAGCGCCACGGCTACGGCGAGATCTACACCCCGGCGCTCGAGTACGAGTCCGTCCTCGCACGGGCCGACATGGCCGAAGCCCAGCCCACCTACCGCGTCTTCGACGAGACCGGCGCCGTGCTCGTGCTGCGCTCCGACATGACCGTCCCCATCGCCCGCGTGGTGGCCACCCGCTACGGCGCCAGCGAGCCGCCGCTGCGCTTCTGTTACTTCGCCCACTGCTACCGCGGCGTCCGTCCCCAACGCGGCCAGCCCCGCGAGCTCCTGCAGGCGGGCATCGAGCTGATCGGCTCAGCCGCCCCTGAGGGGACCGCCGAGGCACTCACCGTGCTGTGTCACTCCCTTGACGCCACCGGGCTGAAGGACTACCGCGTCGGGGTCGGGGACGCGTCCCTGTTCCCCGCCCTGATGGAGAGTCTCGGCGTGCCCCCAGAGGCCCGCGAGGGTCTGCTCGAAGCGCTCGTGCTGAGGGACTTCGTGGGACTCGGCGAGCGGCTCGAGCAGGCGGGCATCACCGGCGAGCCCGCCGAACTGCTGTCCGGGGTCCCCCAGCGCCGGGGCGGCCCGGAGGTGTTGGCCGACGCCCCCGAGCAGGCCGAGGAGGCCGTATCCGGGCTGCGCGGGCTCCACGAGCTGCTCGAGCCCGTGGTCGGCTCGAGGCTGATCTTCGACCTCGGCCTGGTGCGCAACATCGGCTACTACACGGGCGCCGTGTTCGACGTCTACGACCCCGCCCTCGGTACGCCCATCGGCGGCGGCGGCCGCTACGACGACCTCCTCGGACGCTTCGGCCGCGGCCTCCCCGCCGTCGGCTTCGCGCTCGGCGTGGATCGTCTGCACATCGCCCTTGCGGGAGAGGAGCGGGGCACGGGGATCATGCTCGCCGGCGAGCGCAGCGACGGCCTTCGCCCGGAGCGAGCCGCCGCCCGATGACCGCCCTGGTCGGACTCACCATCGCCGTCCCCCGCGGCGCTCTGTTCCAGGACACGGTGGGCCTGCTCTCCGAGCTCGGGATGGATACCGGGGAGCTCCGGTCCAACGAGCGCAAGCTCCTGTTCGAGGACGTGGGGGTCATCACCATGCGCCCCTCCGACGTCCCCACCTACGTGGAGGCGGGCGCCGCCGACCTCGGCGTCACCGGCAAGGACGTCCTGCTCGAGCAGACCGCCCAGGATCCGGGCGAGGCCGGGCGCCAGGTGTACGAGCTGCTCGACCTCGGCTACGGCCGCTGCACGATGGTCCTCGCCGGCAAGGCGGGGGAGGACACCGCAATGGAGTCCCTGCGCCGCCTCGGGGTGATGCGCGTGGCCACGAAGTACCCCCGCGTGGCCGCCCGCCACATGGAGGAAACCGGTCGCCAGGCGGAGATCGTCGAGGTGAAGGGCTCCGTCGAGCTCGCTCCCCTCACCGGCCTCGCAGAGGCGATCGTCGACCTCACCGCCACCGGCACCACCCTGCGGGAGAACAACCTCGTGATCCGCGAGGAGCTGTTCACGTGCACCGCCCGGCTGATCGCCAACCCCGTCTCCCACAAGCTCAAGGCGGCCGCCGTGGACGAGCTCCTCACGCGCGTCCGCGAGCTGCGCGGCGCCGCCCCCGCGTCCGGTCTCGCGGGCGGAGCCTGAGGTGCGCCTCGAGCGGATCGACTCCTCGGCCTTCGCCGAGCTCGGCGCCGACGCCGTGGCCGCGCGCCTGCGCGGGATGGTCCCCGATGGCGCCTCCGTCGCCGACGACGTCCGCGCGATCATCGAGGCCGTCCGCGCCGAGGGTGACGTGGCCGTCGCCCGTTACACGCGCACCTTCGATGCTCCCGACGCCCCCGAGCGGCCCCTGCGGGTCACTCCCGAGGAGCTCGACACCGCCATCACCAGGCTGCCCCTCGAAGTGGTGGCGGGGCTCCAGGTGGCGATCGCGAACGTGGCCCTGGTAGCGGAGGCGGGGGTTCACTCCGACGGCGCCGTGACCCTGCCCCAGGGACAGCGGATCGCGCTTCGCGAGGTGCCCGTGTCCGCCGCCGCCGTGTACGTCCCCGCCGGCCGGGCCCCGTACCCGAGCACGGTCGTGATGGGCGTCGTGTGCGCCCGCTCTGCGGGTGTGGTCGACGTTTCCGTGTGCGCGCCACCCGGGCCCGACGGCGACATCGACCCGATGATCCTCGGCACCTGCCGCCTGTGCGGGGTGGAGCGCGTCTACCGCATGGGCGGCGCCCAGGCGATCGCGGCCCTCGCCTACGGCACCGACGCCGTGGACCGCGTCGAGGTGATCGTGGGGCCCGGCAACCTGTACGTCCAGGAGGCCAAGCATCAGCTATCCCGCGTCGTCGGCATCGACGGCTTCGCCGGCCCCAGCGACCTGCTCGTGGCCCTCGGGCCCGGCGCCGCGCACCACGATCTCGAGGTCGCCGCGCTCGACATGCTCGCCCAGGGGGAGCACGGCGAGGCCAGCCTCGTCGTGGCCACGTCCCCCTCGGAGGACGTGTGCTCGGGGCTCGCAACCGTCCTCGAGCGGCTCGTCCTGGGCCGCCCCACGGTGGCGGACGCCGCCTTCGGGATCGTCGCCGTACCCGGGCCCCGTGAGGCGATCACCTTCGCCAACGCGTTCGCGCCCGAGCACGTGCAGCTGATCGGCCCCGAGCTCGAGCAGCTCGCCGCCCTCGTCACCTCCGCCGGGTGCGTGTTCATCGGCGCCGACAGCGGCACCGCGTTCGGCGACTACGTCGCCGGCTCCAACCACGTGCTTCCCACCTCCGGGGCCGCCCGCTTCGCCTCCGGCCTCTCTCCCCGCCACTTCCGTCGGTCGATGACGGAGGTGAGGATCGGCGAGGCCGCCCCCAAGCTCGCCGCCGCCGCGGCCCCCATCGCCCGCGCCGAGGGCTTCGAGGTGCACGCCGAATCGATGGAGGCCCGCACCGTCAGGGAGAATGGGCCGACATGACCCGCACCTCCACGATCGAGCGCAACACCGCCGAGACCCAGGTGAAGGTCGAGCTCTCCCTGGAAGGGACCGGTGCCGGCGAGCGCGTCACGGGCGTGGGGTTCCTCGACCACATGCTCGACCTGATGGCTCGCCACGGCCACCTCGACCTGTCCCTGACGGTCACCGGGGACCTCCAGACCGGAGCCCACCACACGGCCGAGGACACCGCCATCGTGATCGGCCGGGCCCTCGACGAGGCACTCGGTGACCGCGCCGGGATCGCCCGTTACGGGGCCGCCGTGGTGCCGATGGACGAGGCCCGCGCGAGCGCCGCCATCGACATCTCCGGCCGCCCCTTCACGCTGTTCGAAGCGGACCTTCCGAGCGGCTCCACGGGCGGCTTCGAGCACGAGCTCACGGAGGAGTTCTTCAGGGCGCTCGCCACGAACGCCAAGCTCACGCTCCACCTGCGCGTGGAAACGGGCACCAACGCCCACCACATGATCGAGGCTGCCTTCAAGGCGTTCGCGCGCGCGCTGCGGGCCGCCGCCGCGCTCGATCCCAGCGAGCAGGGCGTCCCCAGCACGAAGGGTACGCTGGCGGGGTGAACGAGGACGCGATCATCAGGGGCGCCGGCGGCGGGCTCGAGCTCGCGATCGTCGACTACGGGATGGGCAACCGCCGCTCGGTGGAGAAGGCCCTCGAGCACGTCGGCGTTCGCGCCATGATCACCAGCGATCCCGCTCTCATCAGGGCGGCCGCAGGGCTGGTCCTCCCCGGCGTCGGCGCCTTCCCCCGCGCGATGTCCAACCTCCGTGAGCTGGGGCTCGACGAGCTCGTGCGCGAGCTCGTGCTCGCCGGCACCCCGATGCTCGGCATCTGCCTGGGCATGCAGCTCGCGTTCGAGTCCTCCACGGAGCTCGGCGGGGCGGACGGCCTCGGCCTGCTCCCGGGGGAGGTGCTCCCGCTCGACACCCGGGGCCAGAAGCTGCCCCACATCGGCTGGAACGAGGTGACCTTCACCCACCCCGGATCGCCCCTGCTCGAGGGGATCCCGAAGCGCTGCGCCTTCTACCACGTGCACTCCCTGGCGCCCGTTCCCGCCGAGGAGCGCAACATCCTCGGCACCGGCGAGTACGGCTCCCCGTTCGTCACCGCCGTGCACCGCGACAGCTTCTACGGGGTCCAGTTCCACCCGGAGAAGTCATCCGCCGCCGGCATCCGCCTGCTCGCCAACTTCGCCCGCATCTGCCTCGCCGCGCGGGCCCCCGTCGCCGGGTGAGGCTCTACCCCGCGATCGACATCCTCGACGGCAGCGCGGTGCGCCTGGTAAAGGGGGACTTCGACGCCAAGCGCACCTACGCGAGCGACCCCATGTCCGCCGCCGCCGGCTGGGCCGAGGCCGGGGCGGAGGCGCTCCACGTCGTCGACCTCGACGGAGCCCGCAGCGGCGAGCCCGTCAACCTCGCCCACCTCACCCGCATCTCCTCGGAGCTGGGGCTGCCCGTCCAGTTCGGCGGCGGCCTGCGCTCCCGCGACGCGATCGACCGTGCCCTCGCCGCCGGCGCCACGAGGGTGATCCTCGGCACGGCCGCGCTGCGCGACCCCGAGCTCCTGCAGGAGGCCCTCGCCGCCCACGGGCCCGAGCGCGTGCTCGTGTCGGTCGACACCCGCGGCGGGATGGCGACCAGCGCCGGCTGGACCGAGACGGGAACGCGCACGGCAGCCGAGGTGATCGCTTCCCTGATCGACGGCGGGGTGCAGGAGATCGTCTACACCGACGTGGACCGCGACGGGATGCTCGAGGGGCCCGACCTGGACGGCGTCCGCGAGCTCGCCTCCTCGCTCGACGCGCGGCTGATCTACTCGGGGGGCATCGGGGACATCGAGGACCTGCGCGCCCTCGCCGCCCTGCGGCTCGAGAGCCTCACCGGGGTGATCGTCGGCAAGGCCCTGTACGAGAACCGCTTCACCATCCCGCAGGCGAAGGAGGCGCTTGCTGGCTAGCGTTGGGGCATGCACCTCAAGCGGGTGATCCCATGTCTGGACGTCGATGCCGGCCGCGTCGTGAAGGGCGTCGAATTCGTCGACATCCGTGACGCCGGCGATCCCGTCGCGCTCGCTGCCCACTACGACGCCGAGGGCGCCGACGAGCTGATCTTCCTCGACATCACCGCCACCCACGAAAAGCGCGACACGATCGCACGGCTGGCCCGCCGCACCGCCGACGAGGTGTTCATCCCGTTCACCATCGGGGGCGGCATCCGTTCGGTGGCGGACGCCCAGGCGGTCCTCGACGCCGGCGCCGACAAGGTGTCGGTCAACTCCGCCGCCCTCGCCAGGCCGGAGCTGCTGGACGAGCTCGCCAACAACTTCGGCGCCCAGTGCGTGGTGATCGCGATCGACGCCAAGGCCGTCACCGGCGAGGACGGTCTCCCCGACGGCAACGACCGCTGGGAGGCGTATGTGGCCGGCGGGCGCACCAGCAGCGGCCGCGACGCGGTCGAGTGGGCCCGCGAGGCCGAGGAGCGGGGCGCCGGCGAGATCATGCTCACGAGCATGGACCGCGACGGCACCACCGTCGGCTACGACCTCCCGCTAACCGAGGCCGTGAGCGACGCGGTCGGCATCCCCGTGATCGCCTCCGGCGGAGCCGGGCGCCCCGAGCACCTCGTGGACGCCGTCCAGGCGGGGGCAGACGCGGTGCTGGCGGCCTCGATCTTCCACTACCGGCAGTTCACCGTCGCCCAGGCGAAGGCGGCCCTCGCGGACGCGGGGGTGCCCGTGCGCGTTCCGGTATGAGCAGGGGAGGGCTCGTCCTCGAGCGCCTCCACGAGCAGCCGGGGGGCGATGAGCTGGCGACGCTTGCGAGGCGCCATCACGACGTGGCGCTCGTCGGCGGCGCGGTCCGTGACCTGCTCCTCGAACGCCCACCCAAGGAGCTCGACGTCGTGCTGTCGTCCGACGCCGGGCACTTCGCGAGCGAGCTGCTCGGCATGCTCGAGCGCCGCGGGGAGGGAACGCCGGTCCTCACCCTGCACGATCGCTTCGGGACGGCCGCCCTCGTGTGGCCCGCGGGACGGATCGACGTCGCCAGGCGCCGCGCCGAGAGCTACCCGGTCCCCGGGGCGCTCCCCGAGGTCCGCGACGGCACAGACGAGGAGGACCTCGGGCGCAGGGACTTCACCGTCAACGCCCTGTCGGTTCCCCTGTCGGGCGACCGCGCGGGTGAGCTCGTCGCGGTCGAGCACGGCGTCGACGACCTCGACGAGGGGCTGCTGCGGGTGATGCACGAGCGCAGCTTCCTCGATGACCCCACGCGCCTTCTGCGCCTGGGCCGCTACCGCGCCAGGCTGGGCTTCGAGATCGAGCCCCACACGGCAGAGCTCGCTCGGGAGGCGGTCCGCAGCGGAACGCTCGACAGCGTCTCCGGCGGCAGGGTGGGCGCAGAGCTGCGGCTCGCGCTGGAGGAACCGGACCCGCTCGCATCGCTGCGGTCGCTGGGGGAGCTCGGCGTGCTCGCGGCCCTCGGCCTGGCCCCCGCGATCGACCCGGGCCTCGCGGAGCGGGCGCTCGAGCTGCTGCCCGCCGACGGCCGCCTGGAGGAGCTGCTGCTGGCGCTGCTCGTGTTCGAGAGCGCCCACGAGGGTCAGGAGGACGACGAGCCCCGCCTGCGGGCACTCCTCGACCGGTTCGAATTCGCCGCCGGCGAGCGCGATCGCGCACTGCGGGCCGCATTCGGGGCACAGGCGCTGGCACAACAGATGGCACGCTCCGATCTGCGCTCACGGCTGTACGGGGCCGTCTCGGGCCACGAGCCCGAGGCCGTCGCCCTCGCGGGTGGCGCCGACGGCGGGCCCGACGGTGCAACGGTCGCCGGCAAGGCCCGGCTGTGGTTCGACGACCTCCGCCACGTCCGCCTGGCGATCACGGGCGACGACCTGCTCGCCGCCGGCGTGTCCCCGGGACCTCAGGTCGGGGTGCGCCTGGATGCGGCCCTCGCCCGCAAGCTCGACGGCCGGCTCTCCGGGACGGGCGCCCCCGCCGAGCTGCAGGCGGCACTCGAGGCCGGCTCGTGAGCGGCTCTCGCATCGACCGGGCCGGCGCCGCCGACCTGCTCTACGAGCTTCCGGGGGCCACCGTGCTGTTCACCGACCGCTCCCACGGCAGCTTCGCGCTGCCCCGCGACGCGGGCGAGGCACTCACACGCGAGGCCGGCGAGCGGGTGCTCGGCCTCACAGGTGCGGGAAGGGTCGCGCGCGGACGCCAGGTCCACGGCTCGTCGGTCAGGCGGGTCGCCTCCCTCGAGGTCCTGGACGGCAGGCACAAGGACACCGACACCGACGCGGATGCCGACGGCCAGGCCACCTCGCTGCAGGGGGTGGTGGCGATGGTCGTGACGGCGGACTGCCTCCCGGTGGCCGTCGCTGGCGAGGGTGCCGTGGCGATGCTCCATTGCGGCTGGCGGGGTCTCGCCGACGGGGTCCTCGAGGAGGGCGTCGCGGCCGTCCGTGAGCTTGCCGCGCCGGGGCCGCTGGCGGCGGTCATAGGTCCAGGTGCGGGGGCCTGCTGCTATGAGGTCGGTCCCGAGGTCCACGAGGCGCTGGGGGTGCAACGTGGCGGCGCCCACATCGACCTCGCCTCGTTGGCGAGCACCCGACTGACGGCCGCGGGAGTGCAGGACGTACGCGTCGTGGAGACGTGCACGATCTGTGACCCCCGCTTCTACTCCCATCGCCGCGAAGGGACCCGCGCCGGCAGGCAGGCGGGGATCGCTTGGTTGACCTGATCACCGGGATCGATCCCGTACGGGTGCGGGACAACCTCGCCAGGATCACGGAGCAGATCGCGGGTGCCGCCGCACGTCGCCCGCCCGCCCCCGGCGGTGGCGAGCGTAGGCCCGTGGAGGTGCTCGCGGCCACGAAGTACGTGGCCCTCGGCGACCTGCCCCTGCTCGCCCAGGGAGGCGTCAGGCTCGTGGGGGAGAACCGTGCCCAGGACCTCGAGGCAAAGTTCGCCGCCCACGGCGAGCTATTCGAGTGGGACTTCATCGGCCAGCTCCAGAGCCGCCGGGTCCGCCAGATCGTCCCGCTCGTGCGCATGATCCACTCCGTTGCGTCGCAGTCCGCGATGCGGGAGCTCGAGCGCCACCGCGACCGTGCCCGGCCCGGCCTGAGGGTGATGATCGAGGTGGACCTCGCCGGTGAGGCCACCAAGGCCGGGATCCCTCCGGCGGAGCTCGATGCGATGATCGAACGCTCGCCCTTCCCGGTGGCCGGGCTGATGGCTATGCCCCCGCTGACGCGTGATCCGGAGGACAGCCGCCCGTGGTTCGCGGCCCTGCGTGGGCTCGCCGACGAGCGGGGGCTGACGGAGCTCTCGATGGGGACCTCCCAGGACTACCGCGTGGCCGTGGAGGAGGGCGCGAGCGTGGTGCGGATCGGTACGAGCCTGTACGAGTAGCCCGAACGGCCGATGGCGCCGATTGCCGGTGCGGCCCGGCGAAGCGCCGCCCGCCGCCTTCCGGGGCGGCAAACCACTAGCATCTGCAGGGAATTCGTCTCCTCGAGCGAACACGCATCTAGACCGATGTCCCTTCGCGACTCCTGGCACAGCGCGCTTGTCTATTTCGGCTTGGCCGAGGAGTATCCGGACGACTACGCCGAGGAGGCAGGGCCGGAGACCGAGATCGAAGACCGCTACCGGGAGCGGCCCAACGTCCGCCGCCTGCGCCGCCGCCGCGACGAGTTCGATGACATCTTCGCCGACGAGGACGAGCCCGAAGGCGGCCGACGCTCCGGGCGCGGGCGCCAGGCCACCGCGCTGCGGTCGGTGGGCAACGGCAACGGCGACGTGCGGGTCCACCTCGTGGTCCCGAAGTCGTTCAACGACGCCCAGCAGATCGCGGACAAGTTCAAGGACTCGATCCCGGTGATCATCAACCTCCAGGGCGCGGAAACGGACCTCTCGAAGCGCCTCATCGACTTCGCCTCGGGGCTCACGTACGCGCTCGACGGCGGCATGCAGAGGATCGCCGACAAGGTCTTCATGCTGACCCCGAGGAACGTCGAGATCTCCGCGGAGGAGCGCGCGCGGCTGATCGAGAAGGGCTTCTTCAATCAGTCCTGATGTGCCGAGCACCGGCGGAGGTGCTGAGAGCCTGCGTATCGGCCTGATCGGCTGCGGCAACATGGCCCGCGCCCTGGCCCGCGGCTGGGGCCGCCCGGTCGTGTGCTTCGACCCGTTCGCCGACCGCGCCCGTCGCCTGGCCGAGGAGCTGGGAGGGTGCGCCATGTCCAGCAACCGCGAGGTAGCCGACAACGCCGACGTGCTCGTGCTCGCCCACAAGCCCGCCCAGCTACGGGAGGTGGCGGCCGAGCTGGGGGAGGGGGCCACGGGCAGGGCGGTCGCCTCGATCCTGGCGGCCACCCCCCTTGCTGACCTCCGCAGCGCCTACCCCGACTCGAGCGTGTTCCGCTTCCTGCCGTCGCTGCCGGTGGAGGTTCGCCGCGGTGCGATCGTGCAGGCGCGTGGCTCGGGCGGCTCGGGGACCAGGGCCGGCGGTTCGGCCATGGACGGGCTCGACGAGGCCGTCACCGCGCTGTTCGGCGAACTGGGGATGCTGGTGATGCTCGACGACTCGCTCGTGGACGTGGCGATGGGGCTGATGTCGTGTGCCCCCGCGTATGTCGCCCTGGTGGCCGAGGCGCAGATCGACGCGGGCGTGCGCCGGGGCATCCCGGCCGCCCAGGGCGCCCCCCTGGTGGTGGAGACGCTCGCAGGGACCGCCGAGCTGCTGCGCTCCCGCTCCTACGACACGATCGCCGTGCGGCGGGAGGTGACCTCCCCGGGCGGCCTCACGGCACGTGGCCTGGACGCGCTCGAGCGCGGAGGGGTGAGGGCGGCCTTCAGCGACGCTCTCGACGCCGTCCTGCGGTAGCGATCCCATGGTGCTCGCCAGCACACGCACCGACGTCGCCGACTTCCTCTCGACGGTGATCTACGTGTACACGCTGATCATCATCGTGTACATCATCACCAACCTCCTGTTCGCGGCCGGACTGCGGCCCCCGTACTCGCGCACGGTGGATGCGATCCTCACGTTCCTGCGCGAGGTGAGCGAGCCGTTCCTGCGGATCTTCCGCCGCATACTGCCCTCGTTCGGTGGGTTCGACTTCAGCCCGATCCTCGCGATCTTTGCCCTGGCGATCATCAACAGCGTCGTCGTCCGGGGCATCATCCACGGCTGAGGAAGCGGTGGAGGGCAGCGTCGATCGCGCGGCCGGGGCCGAGCACCCCGTGTTGCGCTCGTGGCTGCTCGTCGCGCTCGTGGCAGTCGCGGTCGTCGGCCTCGACCAGCTCAGCAAGCACCTCGTGGAAAGCTCGATCGTGAGGGGGGAAGAACGCAACATGCTCCCCGGCATCGAGCTCGTCAACACCCGCAACCAGGGGGTCGCCTTCGGCTTCTTCCCCGGCAGGCACATCGGCGTCACGATCCTGATCGCGGTCGCGCTCGTGGTGCTGCTCGTGTATTTCGCCCGCCACGCCACCCGCCCCCTGATCTGGCTGCCCACCGGCATGCTGCTGGGAGGGGCGATCGGCAACATCCTCGATCGCATCCGCCACGGCGATGTCACCGACTTCGTCAAGCTGCCTCTCGGCTGGCCCCCGTTCAACCTGGCCGACGCGTCCATCACGGTCGGGATCGTGCTCCTGTTCCTGGTGGCCGAGCAGGGGCGGCGAAGCCCGACGTGAACGCCTCGGACCCCTTCTCGATCGTCCTGGAGGACAGCGAGCTGCTGGTGATCGACAAGGGCCCAGGGGTCGTCGTCCATCCGGGCAGGGGCCACCACGAGGACACCCTCGCCCAGCGGCTGGCGCCGCTGCTGGCGGGGGGAGAGCAGGAGCGCGCCGGCATCGTTCACCGCCTCGACCGGGACACCTCCGGCCTGCTCGTGGTGGCGCGGACCGAGGAGGCCCACCGGCGGCTTCAGCGGGCGATCTCCGAGCGCAGGGTGGAGCGGGAGTACCTGGCCCTGGTGGAGGGACGCCCACCGGCACGGACGGGCACCATCGAGGCCCCCATCGGTCGTGACCCGCGGGTGCGCACGCGCATGACGGTCGGGGGAGCCGGCGCCCGCGAGGCGCGCACGCATTTCACGCTCGAGCGCGAGCTCGAGGGCTACTCGCTGCTGCGGGTACGCCTCGACACGGGCCGAACCCACCAGATCCGCGTCCATCTGCAGGCGATCGGCCACCCCGTGAGCGGCGATCCCGACTACGGGCGGGCAGGACTGCTGGGGCTCCAACGACAGTTCCTGCATGCCACGCGCCTGGCCTTCGAGCACCCCTTCAGCGGCCAGCCCATCGAGCTCGAGTCGCCCCTCCCGGAGGACCTGAGGGTCGCGCTCGAGCGCGCCGAAAAGCTATCCTGAGAGGCGGTAAGGCAAGTCTTCGACCCGCGTGGTCAAGGCTCGCGGCCCTGCCCGCCACGGCGCCACCGCCGTCTCGGGTCCCGTGAGCCCCGCGCGGAGACTCAACCGGAAAATAAAGGGAGGTAGCCCGTGCCTGAAGTAGGCATCACGGAGCTGCTGGAGGCCGGAGTCCACTTCGGCCACCAGACGCGCCGCTGGAACCCAAAGATGCGCCGCTTCATCTTCGGCGAGCGCGGCGGCATCTACATCATCGACCTGCTGAAGACCCAGGCCGCGCTGAAGGCGGCGCAGGAATTCGCCGACACGCTCGCCCACCGCGGCGGGACGGTCCTGTTCGTGGGCACGAAGAAGCAGGCCAGCGACACCGTCAAGGAAGTCGCGGAGGCGTCGGACATGCCCTACGTCAACCACCGCTGGCTCGGCGGGCTGCTGACGAACTTCCACACCATCAACCAGCGCATCCGCCGCCTCCACGATCTGGAGCGCTATGAGGCGGAGGGGCAGCTCGAGCTGCTCCCCACCCGCGAGCGGATGGCCGCCCAGGCCGACCTCGAGAAGCTGCGGGCGAACCTGGGGGGCGTCAAGAACATGCAACGGGTCCCCGACGCGATGTTCGTGATCGACCTGAAAACCGAGATGATCGCCGTGAAAGAGGCTCAGCGCCTGCGGATCCCGATCATCGGGCTTGTGGACACCAACTGCGACCCCGACGGGATCGACTTCGTGATCCCCGGCAACGACGACGCGATCCGCTCCTGCGCGCTGATCACCCAGGCCATCGGCCAGGTGGTCTCGGAAGGCCACTCGGTGTTCCGCGCCGAGGAGGAGCGAGCCCGCAAGGAAGCCGAAGAGCGCGCCCGCCTCGAGGCCGAGGCACGGGCCCGTCGCGAGGCCGAGGAACAGGCCGCCCGCGAAGCCCAGGAAAAAGCCGCCAAGGAGGCCGAAGAACAGGCAGCCAGGGAGGCCGAGGAGCAGGCGCGGCAGGCCGCCGCCGCAGAGCAGCAGGCGGCCACCCCGGAGGCGACGCCCGCAGCGGAGCCGGCCACGCCGCCCCCGGCGGCGCCCGCTCCCGCCGAGGCTGCGCCCGCGGCGCCCGAGGCTCCGCCCGCGCCCGCGCCCGAGACCCCCGCGCCCGCCCCCGAGACCCCCGAGCCCGAGCCCGCGGCGCCGGCAGCCGAGGCCGAGGCCGCTGCGCCGGCTGCAGAGGCCAAGGCCGCTGCGCCGGCTGCAGAGGCGGCGGCGGCAGAGCCCGAGGCCGCGGCGGCACAGCCCGCCGCTGAGCAGCAGGCACCTCCCGCGGAGGCCGCCCCGCCGGCAGAGGAGGCGCCCCAGGAGGACGGCGAGGCTGCTCAGGAGCCTGCGCCCGAGACCAGTACAGACCAGACGACAGCGGAGACGAGCAGCTGATGAGCACTGTTGAGATCGCAGCGAAGGACGTGAAGGCCCTGCGCGACCGCACCGGCGCGGGGATGATGGACTGCAAGAAGGCCCTCACCGAGGCAGAAGGAGACCTCGAGAAGGCGATCGAGATCCTGCGGGTGAGGCAGGGCAAGAAGATCCAGGACCTCGGCGAGCGGGCTGCCACGGAGGGCACGGTCCAGTCCTACATCCACGCCGGCTCGAAGGTGGGGGTGCTGATCGAGGTCGACTGCAACACCGACTTCGTCGCCAAGAACGAGGACTTCGTCGCCTTTGCCAAAGAGGTGGCGATGCAGATCGCGGCCACGCCCACCGTGAAGTTCGTGACGCGGGAGGACGTCCCGGAGGACCTGCGGGAGGCCGAGTCCCGGATCTACGAGCAGGAAGCGGCTGACAAGCCGGAGAACATCCGGGAGAAGATCGTCTCGGGGAAGCTCGACTCGTGGCTGTCCACGATCGTGCTGCTCGAGCAGGAGATGCACAACCCGAAGTTCGACGGCAAGACGGTCCAGCAGCTGCGGGACGAGCTCACCGCCACCACTGGCGAGAACGTCGTGATCCGCCGCTTCGTGCGCTTCGCGGTAGGACAGTAGGCAGACCGCACCCCCCGATCCCGTTCCCGGGCCACCGGTCCGGCTGCGGGTCGGGGCTCGGATACGCTGCTGACGCCCGATGGTCCCCGTCTTCAAACGGATCCTTCTGAAGCTGTCCGGGGAGGCCCTGATGGGTAGCCTCGACTACGGCACCGACCCCGAGCGCCTGAATGCGGTCGCCCGCCAGGTGTCCGCGGTCCGCGACCAGGGGGTGGAGGTGGCGATCGTGGTGGGCGCGGGCAACATCTACCGGGGGATGAAGGGCGCGGCCGCGGGTATGGACCGTTCCACGGCCGACTACATGGGCATGCTCGCGACGCTGCTGAACGCCCTGCCGCTGCAGGACGCCCTCGAGAAGATGGGCACCGACACCCGGGTGCAGAGCGCCCTCGGCGTGTCCGAGGTGGCCGAGCCCTACATCCGCCGCCGGGCGATGCGCCACCTCGAGAAGGGGCGGGTCGTGACCTTCGCGGCCGGCACCGGGAACCCGTTCTTCACGACCGATACCGCGGCCGCGCTGCGGGCCGCCGAGATCCACGCGGAGATCATCCTGATGGCCAAGAACGGGGTGGAGGGCGTCTATACGGCCGACCCCGCGATCGACCCCGACGCGAAGTTCATCCCGGAAATAACGCACATGGAGGCGATCGAGCGGCGGCTGAGGGTGATGGACTCCACGGCGCTGGCCCTCTGCATGGAGAACGGGATGCCCCTGAACGTCTTCAACATGGACGACGACACCAGCCTGGCGCGGATAATCTCCGGCGAGCGCGTGGGCACCCTCGTCTCGACAGCAACGGGAGATGGAAGTGGCGGCTGAGAACCTCATCGACGAACTGCTGAAGGACGCGGGCGAGCGGATGGCCAAATCCCTTGAAACCGCCCAGCACGAGTTCTCGACGGTCCGCACCGGGCGCGCCAGCCCGTCGCTGCTGGACCGGGTGGTGGTTGACTACTACGGGGCGATGACGCCTTTGAACCAGCTCTCGACGGTGTCCGCGCCCGAGGCCCGCCTGCTGACCGTGCAGCCGTACGACAAGTCGGCGATCAAGGCGATCGAGAAAGCGATCAACGAGTCGGACGTGGGCCTCACGCCGTCCAACGACGGCAACGTGGTGCGGCTCGTGGTCCCCGAGCTCACCGAAGAGCGCCGCCGCGAGCTCGTGAAGGTCGTGCGGGGACTGGCGGAGGAGGGGCGGGTGGCGATCCGCAACGTGCGCCGCGACACAATGCATCACCTGCGTGAGCTGAAGGCCGAGGGCGAAGCGTCATCCGACGACGAGCACCGCGCGGAGGTGGAGCTCCAGAAGCTGACCGATGGTCGCATCGGCGAGCTCGACGGCGTGCTCAAGACCAAGGAAGAGGAGATCCTCGCGGTGTGATGGCCGCCGGCACAGCGGCGCGCTATCTGGCAATCATCACCGACGGTAACGGGCGCTGGGCCCGCGCCCGCGACCTGCCGGTCAACGAGGGGCACTCCGCCGGGGCCGACACCGTCAAGGCCCGCCTGCGGGACGCCGCGGAGCTCGGCATCGAGGAGTTCACCGTGTACTCGTTCTCAACCGAGAACTGGTCCCGCCCGGCCACCGAGGTGGCGGGGCTGATGAGCATGTTCTCGAGGAGGATCGCCGGCGAAACCCCCGAACTCGACCGCGAAGGGGTGAGGATGCGCTTCATCGGACGCCGGGAGGGGGTGGACCCCAAGCTGGTCGAGCAGATGGACTGGGCCGAAGGCGTGACGGGCTCCAACACCCGCATCACCCTCTACGTGGCCTTCAACTACGGAGGCCGCGCGGAGATCCTCGATGCCGCCCGCCGCTTCACGGGCGGAGACGAGGACGACTTCAGGGCCGGGTTGTATGCCCCCGAGATGCACGACCCCGACCTCATAATCCGCACCAGCGGAGAGCGGCGGCTGTCCAACTACCTGTTGTGGCAGTCGGCCTACTCCGAGCTCGTGTTCCGCGACGAGCTGTGGCCGGACTTCACCCGCCAGGCCCTGGAGGAGTCGCTGGCCGAGTACTCCGAGCGCCGCCGCAGGTTCGGCGGCCGGTGAGGCAGCGCTGATGGCTGCCAGGGCACGTGGCCGTTCCACCGAGGGCACCTCCGCAGCCGGACGTGGTCGTGGGGGGCGGGGCCGGCGCCCGGGTCGGCAGGGGAGGCGCGGCGAAGGGAGCGGTCGCGCCGGCAGTGGCCGGGCGGGACGCTCGGACCTCGGCTCCCGCATCCTGGCGGCGATCCCCGCGATCGCCGTGGCCCTGTTCCTGGTGATCGAAGGGGGGCTGATCTTCACCGTCGGCCTGATCGTGCTCGGGGGGATCTGCCTGCACGAGTTCTACGGGATGTACGCGCGCGCCCGTCCGGTGCGGCTGGCGGGCCTCCTGGCGTTGGCCGGGCTGCTGTTCGCGGCCTACTACGGGGGCCAGTTCCAGATCCTGCTGGTGGCCGTGATCGCGCTGCCCGTGACCTTTGCTCTCACGCTGCTGACCCCGCGGCCGTCGATCGGGGCTATCGCGGTGACGATCCTCGGCATCTACTGGATCGGCTTCGCGTTGGCCCACGCGGTGCTGCTGCGCGACCTCCCTCACGGAGAGGCGATCGTGATCGACGTGCTCGTCGGCACGTTCCTGGGCGACACCGGCGCCTACCTCGGGGGGCGTATGTTCGGCCGACGGCCCCTGGCGCCTTCGATCTCCCCCGGCAAGACGGTGGAGGGACTGGTGATCGGGATGGTCTGCGCGGTGCTCGGAGTGTGGATCGCCGGGCGCTACGAGGAATGGCTCCCCGGGAGCCACGCCCTCGTCCTCGGCCTAGGGGTGGCCCTCGTGGCACCGATCGGCGACCTGTTCGAGTCCTTCGTCAAGCGCGAGGCCCACATCAAGGACTCCGGAGGCCTGTTCGGGGCGCACGGAGGGGCGCTGGATCGCCTCGACGCGGTGCTGTTCACCGCGGTCGTGAGCTATTACATCTGGGAGGCGTACGTCCACTAACGCTTCGTTGAGCGGGATTCGCGGTGCTCGTGACCGAAATCGTGACCGTATTGCAGATAACGAGGTAGTGAAACACTTGCGAGGTGCCCGTCCGCTAGACTTACCGCAGCGCTGGACCTGAGAAAGCCAGCGTCGTGTTCCGTTTCCGAGAACATTTTGCAGGTGACCGGGCCGTCCGTGAGGGTGGCCCTGTCCCTTTGCGGAGCTGTGCTATACGTTCACCTTGCAAAATGGTCCTCTCGAAATGGAGAACACATGCAGGATCTCTCAAGCGATGAGCGACTAGCGTCCGCCGCCATCAAGCTCTGTCTCTGGCGCGAGCGTAACCCTCAACGGAACTCACGCTCGACCCGCCTCGCCGCTCGACGGTTGCGGCTCAAGGTGATTCAGCTACGGCGCGAAATCCGCTCGGGCGTTCCCCGGGCAAGCGGCGGGCTAAGTATCGCGCTGATGGAACTCCACCAGCTTCCGGGCAGCCGGATGCCGGTCAGCACTTTCACGCGCGAGGCACCATTCAGGCGTGGCCGTTCCATTCCCACAACGCGCGCTCCACGCGCTCGCCAGACGTGTGCCAACGGCAACCGCCGGCCAGGAGGCGCACGTCGCACCCGTCGAGCATCGTCGCGGTCTGCCAGTAGCAGCGGCGATAGCAGCTCTGGCGATACCGGCCCCGGTGAACCGGGACCCACAGATCTCCTTCCAGTAGCCCTCGGGTACGCGACCGGCCCGGAGCGGCTGGCGGCGTTTTGGGCGCTTGAGCCAGCGACCCGGGCGCTCGCTTGGAGTGAGCTTCGAGAGGCCGTCGAAGCGGGGCGCAAGGCGGTGGTCCGATGACCCCCGAGGATCTCGTCACCGTCCTGGACGGCCGGGAACTGCGGCCGAAGCAAACCGGAGTCGGCCAGTGGATTGCGTGCTGCCCAGCGCACGAGGACCGCGACCCGTCCCTGCAGATCAGCACCGGGACTGACGGCCGGGTCCTACTTCACTGTTTCGCCGGCTGCGAGCTGGACGCCATCCTTGGCGGGCTCGGGATCACCGCGAAGGATCTTTTCCCGGACAGCGGGCGAAGCGCCAACGGAAGGACGGTCGTTGCGACCTACCCCTATGAGGATGAGCGGGGCGAGCTGCTCTATGAGGTTGTCCGCTTCGAGCCCAAGGGTTTCGCGCAGCGGCGCCCGGACGGCGCAGGCGGTCACACCTGGAAGCTGAACGGGACCCGTCGTGTCCCGTACAGGCTCCCGCGGGTGTTGCGGGCGATTGAGGCCGGCGAGCCCGTGTGGATAGTCGAGGGCGAGCGAGACGTACATAGCCTCGAGGCGGAGGGGGTTGTCGCCACCACGAACGCGGCCGGCGCGGGGAAGTGCAAAAGGGAATACTCGGAGGCGCTGCGCGGCGCGATCGTGCGCGTTGTCGCTGACAACGACGAGCCCGGGGGGGGCACACGCCCGCGAGGTTGTCCAGTCCTTGGAAGGCGTCGCGGCGGAGGTTGATCTCCTCGTCTGCCCAAACGGCCACAAGGACGTGACCGATCACCTTCGCGCCGGGGGACACCTGGACGAGCTCGTGGCGCCGTGCGCGCAGGAGGTCCAGGCGGATGGGCCGCCGCTGGGCCTCGCGGAGATCCTCGACACGACCGAGGCGTTTTTCCGTCGTTACGTGGCGCTCTCGGAGGCGCAATACGTGGCCGTCGTGCTGTGGGTGGCGCACGCGCACGCGTTGGACGCGACCGCAACGACCCGTATCTGCACGTGACCTCACCAGAGGCGGAGTGTGGAAAGTCGAGGCTGTTGGAGTGCATGGAGCCGCTCGTGCCACGGCCGATGTACGCGGCCAACCTGACGCCGGCCGTGATGTTCCGTGCGGTCCAGAAGCTCACACCGACCCTGCTCGTGGACGAGGCCGACAACTTGATGCGCGACCGTGAGGCCAAGGGCGAGCTGTTGGGGCTGCTCAACGCCGGTTATCGCCGGGGGGCGTTCGCCTACCGGATAGGTGGTGGCAACCGGGACGAGCTGCACACCTTCGAGACGTTCTGCGCAAAGGTGATCGCCGGTCTGGACGATCTCGTGGCGACCCTCGCGAGCCGTTGTCTGCGGATCGAGATGCAACGGCGGTCCGCGGACGAGTCGATCGAGGACTTCTTCCGCGAGGACGCTCACGGTGAAGCGCAGCCGATCCGGGACGCGTTCGTCGCGTGGGCTGAGCAGGCAACCGACGGGCTGCGTATCGCCCGACCTGATCGGCTCGGCGTTCGTGATCGTCTCGAGGAGGCGCTTCGCCTACTGCTCGCGATCGCGGCGATGGCCGACGAGCGATGGGACACGCGGGCGCGGGACGCGCTGCGGGAACTCGCGGGCGTATCCGTGGATGGGTCGATGTCGGAGCGCGCCCAGCTACTGAGCGATGTAAGGCAGGTGTTCGAGGACCACGGCAACCCCGACGACCTCACGACTGCCGACCTACTCGCGGGGCTGATCGGGCTCGATGAGGCGCCCTGGCGTGGATGGTGGGGCGTGGAGCATCGGGGGAAGGACGATGAAGTCCAGGTGCTCCCGAGCAAGGGGGCGGGGCGGAAACTGGCCGAGAGGCTGCGCACGTTTAAGGTCAAAAGCACGGACGTAGGCCCCGAATCGAAGCGCCGGAAAGGGTATGCGAGGGCGGACTTTGAGCCCGTCTGGCGGCGCTATCTCGCAGATCCCGACGCGAATCCGCGCATTCCGCGCATCCCCAGTAATGGCGCCAAATCTGAGCCCCCTCAATCCGCGCAGGACGAGGGCGGCTGCGCGGATAGCGACGACGTACAAACCCGCACGGTTGAGCCAAATGCGCGGAATGCGCGGATTGAGGTCGTGGATGATGATGCAGCGCTCTATGCGGAGCGCTTCCGCCGGGACCAGCGTGAGGGGCGGTGGGGGCGGTGAGTACGGCGCGCATGAGCCGGCCGGCTCCGCCGCGAGTCGCGCTCAGAATCGAGGAGGCGTGCGAATCGCTCGGCGTCTCCTGGGACACCTGGCGTCAGTACATCGAACCTGACGTTCGCCTGATTCGACTCGGCCGGAGAAAGCTGGTGCCGGTCGCGGAGCTCGAGCGGTGGTGTGCGGAGCACGCGGAGGCGGTTTTGTGACCCGCCAATCTCCTCGCATCCCGCTCCCGATGTATCGGGTGACGATCGAAAAGCATCGTTGCGAGCGGTGGATCGCCCCGGCGCAAAAGCACAGGCTCGTGGCCTATTCCGAGGATGCCGCTCGCCTCGAAGGAATCAGGGAAGCGCACCGGACGCTCGAAATGCCGTATTGGAAGCCGCTGCGGCGGATCTCCTGGCCCTATTCGAGCGCGAGGAGGATCGAAAACCCGAGGCCGAGGTCGATTCACCCGCCGGCCCACGAGCAGCCACGGGCCGCCGCATGAAAACGGAACACCACCGCGTGACCGCGTGCTACGTTGTAAGAACTCCAGACGCCGCACGGCCGCCGGCCGCAGACGACATACAGGAGTCAACACCGATTCAGGAGGTTGGCTTGTCGGCTGAAAGCGTCACCATAAGCGCCCGGTTTCCCTCGGAGCTGATCCGCGAAGCCCAGCGTCTCGGCGAGCTGGAAGATCGCTCTGTCTCTTGGCTGCTTCGCCAGGCGCTCAAGGAACGGCTCGAACGCGAGCAGTCACCTGAACGGCAAGCGAAATGACGACCGGCCTACTCCTCCAGCCCCACGGCTTTCAGGGCCTCGTCTACCTCCAAGTAGATGCGTGCTCGTGTCATGAGGTGGTTGCTGCTGAAGTATGCGACCACCGTCCCCGGGAAATCGACGAGTACTCCGCTGGCACGGCCTCGGGCATGGATCTGGCTAGTCGCGAGCACCGCGTCGCCGACAACACGTATGTCACCTGGGCTGATCCGCCACTCGGCGAACTGCTCGTCAACGTCGCGCGCCCATTGCTCTATCCCTGCGTGACCTCGGTATGGCTCTCCCGCAATGGAGGAAAACGGAGACTCCAACTCGATTGCCGGATCAAAGTACGCACCTATGGTCGTGAGGTCGCGCTTGCCCGCGTTCCAGTGATCGATCAGGGCGCGGAGAATCTCCACGTTCTCCTCCGACACCGCCTACTCCTCCAGCCCCACGGCTTTCAGGGCTTCGGACTGCCTCAGGTAGAACTTCCAGCGGACGAGCAGGCCTTTCCTGTAGGTGAGTACGTGCGCGTACTTTCCCAGCGGGATTTCAATGCCAGAGGAGCGCCCGCGCATCCTCTGATCTACCAACGCGACCACTTGCTCCCCGGCATCAACCAGCTCGAAGTCGAACTGAACCAACTCCCACGCCGCAAGCCAGTCATCCCACCACTTCAGCACTGCATCTCGCCCCTTGTAGACGCCCCCTATGTCGGGCAACGACGTCGGGCAATCCAGCTCAATCTCCGGATGCCAACGGCTTGTGTCGTTGTTGGTGTTGTCCGAGCGAAAGGCTTCGAAGCCTTCTTTGGTCAGTTGGACGTTCTCCTGCGACATCGCCTACTCCTCCAGGCCCACGGCTTTGAGGGCTGCTGGCACGTCGGCATATCCCGTGGTGATACGCAGGAGCTTGCCCTGCTGAACCTCGACGGCGTCCGCGCCGTGGAACTCGACGACCAGGCCGCTGTTCTTGATCGTGCCCTTCCAGAGCGTGTCGCAGACGACCCAGGGGTGAGCGTCGATGTACTCGTAGACGTGCGGCCCGAACTCAACGTAGACCTCAGTCCAATTCGCGACTACGCGGCGGACGGCCTCGATGCCTCGAACCAGTTCGGGCACGTCTGGAGCGGGCTGGAGATCGCGGAACTCGATGTCCGGGGCGTACCAGTCAAAAACCGCCTCCCAGTCACCGGCCGCAGCCAACTCATTGACCTTCCTCACGATCTCCACGTTCTCCTGCGCCACCGCCTACTCCTCCAGCCCCACGGCTTTGAGGGCGTCAGCGTGGTCGAGGAAGAACTCGCAGAGAATCAGACGGCCATCGCGGTAGGTGTTCAGTTCGGAGTAGCGGAGTTCTCCCTGGGCATCGCTCTGCTGCCCCCGAACGAGCCAGCAGAGATGAACGAGCAATCGGTCTCCGAGGTCCACGATCTCGTCGATACGCACGTCAGGCCCCAGGGACTCCCGCGTACCCTGGTAGAAGGCCATCACCTTCTCACGGCCATAGACCCGTTGCTCCGGCCAGCGCGCATCGGTTCTGAAGAGGACGTCTGGATCGAGGTTGGACGCCACGGCGTCCCAATCACCGCGCCTGAACGCATCGTTCCCGCGCCGCACGATCTCCACGTTCTCCTGCGACACCGCCTACTCCTCGAGCCCCACGGCTTTGAGGGCATCGGCGGGATCGAAGAACGATTGAATGCGCGAGATCTGTTCCCCTCGGTGGTCGTAAAGGACCGCGATCGGCGTGTCGACGATGACGCCGCTTCCCCGTCCGTGCCCCTGAAGGCGACCGAGCATAAGCGTCTTCTCGCCGAGGTCGCGAACCTCAAATCCGGGCTCAAACGCGAGGTCCTCCCATGCATCCCGCAGGATGTCGAAGTACGCCTCCACGCCAGCGCGCCCGCGGAAGCTGCCATCGCGGCCCATGGCACCCATCACCGGCAACCACTCGATGTCCGGGGTCACGACTGCCAGGAAGCCCTCGAGGTCACCCCGGTTGAAGGCCCGGTTGAAGGCGTCGATAGACCGCCCCACGACCTCCACGTTCTCTTGCGACACCGCCTACTCCTCCAGCCCAAGGTCGGCCAGCACGCGTGGGCCGAGGTCCAAGTAGAAAAGAAACCTGACGACCTTGCCTCCGCGGACGTGGAACAGGTGTGCTGTCCGTGTCATCTCGGGCGAGTACTCCAAGCCGCTCACTTTGCCGCGTCCGGTGGCGTGGACGAGCACGGCCACACTTTCACCGTCAATCTCTCGAAACCCATCCGCGTAGACGTGCACGCCCTCAGACGCGCTAAACCAGCCGCGGAAGCCCTCGGCCATTCCGCCCTTCCCGTGCCATGTGCCCGGCGAGGGCCCTCCGACCAACACCCACTCAATCTCAGGGTCCGCCCACTCGCCATGACTGAAGTCGCCGCGTTCCCAGTCCGCGTAGATCGAGCGCACAAGGTCCAGGTTCTCCGACACCGCCTACCCCCGTTCCTTGGCGAGGCGTTCGGCGGCAGCACGAGCCTCGCCCAGTTCGGACTGCACATAGACAGTCGTCGCCACGACCAG
>DATJXC010000110.1:0-14442 GCA_035500495.1 Gemmatimonadales bacterium | reverse complement strand
GGATTGCGGATTGCGGAATGGATATGGAAGGTCCGAGGCCAGATGCCCAACCGACCGCTCGACCGCTCGTCGATTCAATCCGCAATTCGCAATCCGCAATTCGCAATTGGTTCAACAATGACCTTCCCTTCCCAGCTCCCGATCCCTCCAGAAGTACTGAAGATCGCCCGCAAGCTCGAGGAGGCGGGCTTCGAGACCTGGTGTGTCGGGGGAGCGCTGCGGGACAACCTGCTGGAGCTCGAGAACAAGGACTACGATCTCGCCACGGCCGCCCGCCCCGAGGACGTGCAGCGTCTGTTCCGGCGCACCGTGCCGGTGGGGATCGAGCACGGGACGGTGGCGGTGCTCGACAAGGACAACCGCCCGCATGAGGTGACCACCTTCCGCAAGGACGTGCTCACCGACGGCCGCCACGCCAAGGTCGAGTTCGGCGTGTCGCTCCAGGACGACCTCGCGCGTCGCGACTTCACGATCAACGCCCTCGCCTATCACCCGCTACGCCACGAGTGGCGGGATCCCTTCGGTGGCCGCCAGGATCTCGAGAAGCGGGTGATCCGCTCCGTCGGGGATCCCAACTGGCGGTTCCAGGAAGACTATTTGCGCATCCTCCGCGCCCTGCGGTTCAGCGCGCGGTTCGACTTCCGCATTCAGGCGGCGACCCTCGAGGCGGCCAAAGCGAACGCCCAGGGGCTCTCGATGCTTTCGGCCGAGCGGGTGCGCGACGAGTGGTTCAAGGGAATCACGACGGCGCGGAAGGTGTCCAAGCTCGTGGGGCTGTGGCGTGACATCGGCGCGGCGCGGATCTGGCTGCCGGAAATCGGGAAGGGGGACGAGGGAAGCGGGAAGGGTGACGAGGGACGCGGGAAGGGGAGCGTCGACAAGCTCCCGAGAGACCCGGTGCTTGTCACTGCGCTGCTCGCGTCCGATCCACCCTCGCTCCTCACCCGCCTCAAGTGCGCGAACCGCGATATCGAGCGGGGCCGGGCGATTCGCGACTGGAGGGAGCGCTACCCGGATCCCAGACATCTTCCGGCCGTGCGTCGCTGGTTGTCGGAGACCGGTCCCTTCGCGGAGGACTTGCTCGCGTTGCTTCCGGCCCTTCCCCCGTCCCTCTTCCCCCATCCCGTCTCCCGACTTCCGGATGTCGTCCAGGCAATTCGCGCCGCCCACGATCCCCTCACCCTCAAGGAGCTGGCGGTGACGGGGGAAGACCTGATCTCCGCCGGGGTCCGGGCCGGTCCCGATGTGGGCGAGGCGCTGCACCGGCTCCTGGACCAAGTGCTCGAAGACCCCTCGCGCAACACGCGGGAGTACCTGCTCGCCCGTGTCTAGCGGGCTGTGGTACGCGCTGGCCGCGGCGCTGGGCAACGTGGCCGGGGCGCTGGCCGTCACGCGGCGTGCCACGGCGAGTCTCCGTGTGATCGAGCACTTCCTCGCGTTCGGCGCGGGGTTCATGCTCGCGGTCGCGTTCGTGGAGGTGCTGCCGGCCGCTTTCGCGGCCAGCGGCGCCTGGGCGCCAGCGCTCGTGCTCGTCGGCTATCTGCTGGTGCACATCAGCCAGCACACTCTCACCCCGCACTTTCACTTCGGGGAAGAGACCCACCTTGTGCAGGCCGCGGCGGGGCCCACGGCGCTGGTCGGCCTGCTCACTCATACTTTCTTCGACGGGGTTGCCATCGCCAGTGCCTTCTTGGTCAATCACCGCCTCGGCGTGCTGGTGTTTCTCGCTATCCTGCTCCATAAGCTCCCGGAAGGCGTCACGATTTCGAGCCTGATGCTCGCCTCGGGTCGCCCCCGGAAGGATGCGGTGCGCGCCGCAGCCCTGCTCGGTGTTGCCACGCTCGTCGGCGTTCTGGTTACCGATCGGGTGCCGATCTTGCTCAGGCATGGGCTGGCCCTCTCCGCCGGCGTGACGATCTACGTCGGGGCTTCGAACCTGGTTCCGGAGATACAGGGGAAGCGGGATCTGCGACTGGCCGGGTCGTTCTTTTTGGGGGCGGGAGTATTCTACCTGACAAAGCTCATGTTGGATCGGATTTCGTGAACCTCCGGGTAAGGGAATGGGGACTGGGGAATGGTGACCCGCTCCGTCGTTCCAGACGCCGGAGTAAGCCGATCAACAGACGAATCTCGCGGCCGCAAAGGTCCAACGATTCGTCAGCGACCCTAGCGGACGTCAGGTTGAGATCCTTGGAGATATTCAAGTGACTCTGCAGCTCCGCGACCGACCCCAAGGCGATTCGCAAGCAACGGATGAACTGCGGCGTGGTCCCGAGAGCGTAGCCTTCGGCCATGTTTGCCGGGACCGATAACGCGGCTCGACGAATCTGATCGGCCAAACCGAAGTGCCTGCACAATGGCGGCTCGAGTGTGAGCCGGTACGCGCTACGGGCGAGACACTCCGCGCACCGCCATGCCTCCAGAGTCGCCAGTTGTCTCATCATTGGATCATGAGTTCCGGGAACCGGCTGAACGGTACCAATTTCGCTCGGTGGGAATCATCTTATTGCACAAGACAACCCATCCATCCCAAAGTCCCCATTCCCCATTCCCCGCCTTGGCGTGCCTGACCCCACCCTCTTCTCCTCCTCCGCCGAGCCCCTCGCGGCGCGCATGCGCCCCAAGAACCTGGACGGATTTCTTGGGCAGGAGCACCTGTTGGGTCCCGGCAAGCCGCTCGGTGACCTGATCCGCCGCGGCGAGGTCGGCTCCTGCATCTTCTGGGGCCCGCCGGGGTCGGGGAAGACCACGCTCGCCAAGATCATCGCCAACTACACCGATCGGCAGTTCGAGCCGTTCTCCGCCGTCACCGAGGGGGTCGGTCGCGTGCGGGAGTTGATCAAAGAGGCCTCGGAGCGGCGCAGCTTCGAGGGGCGGGGCACGATTCTCTTTTGCGACGAAATTCATCGCTTCAACCGCGCGCAACAGGATGCCTTTCTTCCCTGGGTCGAGAACGGCGTCATCACCTTGATCGGCGCCACGACGGAGAATCCGAGCTTCGAGCTGACGGGAGCGCTGTTGTCGCGGTGCCGGGTGTTCGTGCTCGAGCCGTTGGGAGCGGAGCACATCAGGGCGATCATCGATCGCGCGTTGCGGGACGTGGGACGAGGGAAGGGGGACGGGAAGGGGTTGCTGGAGCAGGCGGCAATCGAGGCGCTTGTCGAGTATGCCCAGGGCGACGCGCGCCGGGCGCTGAACGCGCTGGAAGCGGTCCTGAAGCACATCACCGACACTTCCCATATCCCCCTTCCCACTTCCCGTGACGTGGTCTTGGAGGTGCTCGAACGCCCCCTGCCGACTTACGACAAGTCCGGCGAGTCCCACTTCAATCTGATCTCCGCTCTTCATAAGGCGGTGCGCGGCAGTGACGTCGAGGGCGCCCTGTACTGGCTCGCCCGGATGCTGGCCGGCGGAGAGGATCCGCTCTACCTCGCCCGGCGCATCGTGCGGATGGCGAGCGAGGACATCGGGCTCGCCGATCCGCGGGCCCTGACCGTCGCGCTGGCTGCGAAGGACGCTTATCACTTCCTCGGCAGCCCCGAAGGGGAATTGGCATTGGCCGAGGCCACGGTCTATCTCGCCACGGCACCCAAGTCGAATCGGGTCTATGGCGCGTTCGGCCAGGCCATGGAAGCGGCCCGGGCACATCCGAGCGCAGCGGTACCGCTCCACATCCGCAACGCTCCGACCGGTCTCATGAAGGAGCTGGGCTACGGGGCGGGCTACAAGTACGCTCACGATTTCGAAGGTGCCTACGTGCCTCAGGATTACCTCCCCGAGGCGCTGCGCGGCGCCAAATGGTATGAACCCACCGACATGGGCTACGAGAAAACGGTGAAGGAGCGGATGGAGTGGTGGGAGAGAGCAAAGCGAGAGGCGGGAATGGGGAAAGGGGACCAGTGATCCGCCGTCATAAGTTCCCCATTCCCCATTCCCCGATCTTCATGGCGATCGGCGTGGCAGTCGCGGCATGCGCCACCTTTCGCGCGGCGATCCACTTCGACCCCCCCGAATTCCAGCTCCAGGAGATTCACATCACCGGGCTCGGCCTCACCGGCGGCACCTTCGATCTGGTCTTCGACGTCTACAACCCCAACGACTATGCGCTGAAGAGCACCCGGCTCGAGGTCGGCCTGGATCTGGAGGGGACGCATTTCGGCGACGCGCTGATCGATCGGCCGCTCGAGTATCAGGCCAAGGCCCACGGTCCTCTGACGGTCCCGGTGCGCTTCGATTGGGCGGGGGTCGGCGCGGGCGCTGAGGCATTGCTTGAGCGCCAGGCCGTGCGCTACGGCTACACCGGGTCGGTGATGCTCGACACCCCGCTCGGGGACAAGAAGGTCGGCCTGCACGGCTCCGGCGACCTGCCGCTGTCGAAGCTGCGGCCGTGACCATCGACCGCTGGCTCCATCCCCTTCGCCGCCGAGCCGCTCACAGACAACTCACCCAGCTCGGTCTGCCGGGGAGCGTGTTGTTCGTGTGTCATGGCAACGTGTGCCGCAGCCCGTATGCGGCCGGGGCGTTTCGGAGGCTGCTCGCGCCGTCGATCGGCCGAAC
Organism: Gemmatimonadales bacterium; assembly: GCA_035500495.1. Classification (GTDB taxonomy): domain Bacteria; phylum Gemmatimonadota; class Gemmatimonadetes; order Gemmatimonadales; family GWC2-71-9; genus DASTHG01. The sequence goes on along the minus strand of DATJXC010000110.1, from coordinate 9,885 downwards.
GGCCCGGGTCGACTCCGCGGGGTTCATCGGCCCCGGGCGACCCCCGCCAACGACCGCGATCGACGCCGCGGCGGCGCGGGGGGTCGATCTCTCGGCCCATCGCTCCAGGGCGCTGACGCCGGAGGGGGTCAGGAGCGCCTCGATCGTCGTCGTCATGGAGCCCGAGCAGGCCCTGACGCTGACCCGGCGCTTCGGTGCCCCGGTCAACCGGATCCTCCAACTCGGTGACCTCGATCCCTCACCGATCGAACAACGGGCGATTCAGGACCCGATCGATCAGCCGCGGGAGGTCTTCGATACGGTCTATGCCAGAATCGATCGTTGTCTGGTCGCCTGGGTGGATACCCTGTTCCAGGCGGACGCCGATTAGGCTGGGAGCCCGAGCTTCAGGAACGCTCGCCGCAGCATCACGCCGGCCACGAGGCCTGCGGCAACCGCTCCCCACTCCCCGAGCGGACTCGCGCCAATCCCGAACAGCGGCGGCCCCAGCGCCAGCGCCAGCGCCAGAATCCCGGCACCCGCACCGAGGTCCAGGAGCCGCGCGGCGCAGAGGCCAGCAGGGAGGGCCAGCAGCGCGAGCCAGAGGCCGTCGAGCGAGCGCTTGAGCCACTCAGGGAATTGCTCCTGATACTGGAGCAACGACCAGGCCCGGCCGGCCGTGGGGGCGAGACCGCAGGCGTGAACGGCGTTCAGCCTGAGGCACGCTCCTTCGGGTTCACGCCACATCGTGAGATCGAGCGAATCACCCGGCCGGATCCCGCGAAAGGCATGGGGGAGGTGGAAGTCCGGCTGGTCCAGGTACCAATCCGCCGCGCGCATGTGGTAGCGCAGCACCAGATCATCGCCCTGCGGTCCGATCAAGAGAATTTCCTGCTCTCGCTCGTCGTAGATGCTGAAGAACGGTGCCAGCCGGACCGGGTTCGGACCGGCGACGCCGCGCACGTGCACCGGCGCGCCCCGGCTCAGCAGGGCCCTGACGGCCTCGGAGTGGTCGACCTGCGCCGATTTTACCGCGAGTCTTCCGATCTCGGCTGACCCGACCCTTCCGCGATACCAATCGAGATCCCCGTCCAAGTCTGCGGTCCATTGGCCCCAGTACGCCGTCTGGGGCAGCGTCGGCATGAGCATCCAATCGCCCTTCCCGATCGCCACGGCGGCGATCCCCGCCAGCACCGCTGTGAAGCGGAGGCTCCTGGGCGGCCCCGTACGCAACGCCAGGCCGGCGCCGCGGAGTAGTATCACGCCCAACGCCGCGCCGAGCGTGTTCATGGTCACGTCGCTGACGCTGGCATCGCGGCCCGCGATGAACAAGAGCTGACTCAATTCGATCGCCCCGGACAGGAGCGCGGCCCCGGTGACGGCGCGGCGCAGCGGCCAGCCCAGCCACGCCAGGGCAAATCCGAGCGGGGCAAACAGGATCAGGTTGGCGATCACGTCCGCCAGACTGCTCGGCGCGCACAACAGGCAGAGCCGTGTTTCGCTCACTTCGCCTGGATAGGGGGTGAGCGTGGCGATGAAGATCGCAGCGAGGGCGGCCAGCACCATCAGGCGAGGGGCCAGTCGGGATTTCATGGCGGGCGGAAGATATATCGGACCCCTGGCATCCAACTTGCGGCACTGATGCGGGCGCAGCACTATCAGCGCAACCAGTTGTAAAATTGGGACTTGCGGATATCTTGCGGGCGTCGCGAGACGGCTCGATGCGCGGGTGCCACAGGGGAGGCTGCTTTAGTGACAGGTGTGCGTCGGGCATGGGCCATCGCGGGGGTGCTGGTCGTGTTCGTGGGGCGGCCGCTGTGGTCCCAGAGCCTCACTTCGGGCGCTGTGGCCGGGACGGTGCGCGACAGCCTCGGCGGCCCCCTCGCCGATGTCCTCGTCTCTCTGATCCAGCGTGGTACCGGCATCAACCGCCTGTTCACCACCGTCAAGAACGGCGCGTACAGCTTTACGATGGTGGCGCCGGGGCCGTATGACATCCTCGTCGAGCATCTGGGGTATCTCCCCCGGCGCATCAACGGGGTCGTGCTGACCCCGGGGCGTACCCTTCGGGTGGATGTCGCCATCCTGGCGGTCGAGGGTCGGGTGCGGACGGTGGACTCGACCCAGTTTCGGGGCGGGGTCCTGGCGAGCGGCTCTGCCGGCGCCGGCCAGTGGTTCGGCGATCTGGCGCTGCGGGCGTTGCCCTCGCCGGACCGTCAGATCGGGACGGTCGCTCGCTACGCCACCAACGCCGATCAATCGCTCCAGGTCGAAGGTCTCTCGTCGAGTCTGTCCCAACTGACGGTGGACGGCGTGCCGTTCGTGCCGGCACGCAGCCCGGTCCTCTCGAGCCGGGCGTACGACTGGGTGGCGTTTCCCGTCGGTTTCTTTGATCGCGCGCAGCTGCTCACCGCGGCTCCCGATTTGGAATGGATCGGGTCGGGCGGCGGCTTCCTGTCGGGGTACACGCGGGGCGGGAGCCACACCGTCCAATTGACCGGGTACGGCGACTACACGGGGAGCGCGCTCTCGAGCTCGCAGTACTTCAACACCGGCAGCCAGTCCTACACCGTGGCCCGCGCCGGCCTGCTGCTCACCGGGCCGATCATCAAGGACACGGCGAGCTACGCCGTCGGATTGGAGTACCGGCACCTGCAGCTGCCGCGGCCCCCCGCCTGGGTGTCCGATTCACTCACGGCTCCGTTCGTCGCGGTGGCGCGGGATTCGTTCGGTGTGGACCTGCGCCCCTACCAGAGCTCGTACCTCTCGACGTCGAACGAGCTGGTCGCGTTCGGGCGGGTGGACTGGGCCCTCACGGGAACCACGATCCTCGACGTGCGCGGCACGTATGCCAGCACGGATGCCACCAATCCCGATCTCGGCGTGTGGCAGCCGGTGGGGCTGGGCAGCACGCTCACGGGGACGGATATCTCAGCCGCCGCGACCGTCACGTCGATCTTCAGCCGTGTGGTGTCCCAGGAGTTCCGCGTCAGTGCCAATGCCACGCTGCGGGACTACGGCGCGTCCACCGAGCCGCTGACGACCGTCGTGGACGGCGGGTGGAGTTTCGGGAGCACCACGGCCCTTCCCGGCAGGTTCCGGCGGAACGACTACCGGGTCAGTGAGGCGTTGTTCCTCGCGCTCGGGCATCACACCTTCAAGTTCGGGGGCTTGCTGGCCGCGTCGGCACACGAGCAGACCTATGCCAGCGATCAGGTGGGTACGTACGTCTATGCCGGTGTGAACGACTTCGCCGCGGGGCAGGGCGTCTATAGCCAGACCGTGGGCCGGTTGCCGTTCGCGCAATTCGGCACCTCGCGCCTCTCGGGCTATTTGCAGGACGGATGGAATGCCGCGCTCGGTTTCGACGTCATGTACGGATTCCGGGTCGACTATGAGAACTGGCCCGAGAGCGATGTCCATCGCAACGACAGTCTGCGGATCGCCACCGGGCTCGACAACTCCAACGTCACCAAAGGCCGGGTCACCTACAGCCCGCGGTTCGGATTCCGCTGGGATGTGAATCAACAGCACGAGTGGTTGTTGCAGGGGACCGCCGGGGTCTACGCCGGCGAGGTCGATCCGGGTGCCTGGGCGGAGGTAATCGTGCAGGACGGCGGGCAGAACGCCCGGCGCGGCGCCGGGGACGTCGGGGTGTGGCCCGTGGCGCCGGATTCCACGCGCGCCCCGGTGCGCGGCCCGGTGATCACCGTTTTCGGTCCCGACCTCCAGTCGCCCAGCTCACGCCGCGCCACGCTCGGGATTTCTCGCGGCATCGGGCCCTTTGGCGCGGTGTCCGTCTCCGGCACCTACCGCTTCACCGACTACCTGCTCCGGCGCCACGATCTCAACCGTGTGCTGGGCACCAACGGCACCGACCAGTACGGCCGGCCGCTGTACGGCACGTTGGCGCAGCAGGGCAGCGACGTCTACGTCGTCCCCGGGTCGAACGTGCGGCTCGGCCAGTTCGATCGGATCTGGTCGCTCGACCCCGACGGCTTCTCCAAGTACCTGGGCGTCACGGTCGGAATCGAGCGCCAGGCGGCGACCGGCTTGGGGTTTCTCTTGAGCTACACCTACTCGCAGACCACCGACAATGTCATGGACGGGCGTGGCGCCGGCCCCAATGCGCAGCTGTGGCCGTTCCCCGACAGCCTGGCCGGCCAGGACTGGAGCAAGGGCCGCTCCGACTATGACATCCCCCATCGCTTCGTGGCGGCCGTGTCGTACGCGCTCCCCACGCGGGGGATCCAGCCCCGGCTGTCGGCGGTCTTCCAGTACCGCTCCGGGTATCCCTACACGCCGGGGTTCCGCAACGGCGTGGATGTGAACGGTGACGGCTCGGGGAGCAACGACCCGGCGTTCGTGGACGACAAGGTCCCGGGTGCCGCGGCGGTCATCAATGCCAATTCCTGCCTCGGCACCCAGGTCGGCCAGTTCGCCGAGCGCAATTCATGCCGGGATCCCGCGGTCAAGACCCTGGACCTCCGGCTGCTCGTCGGGTTGCCGCATGCGGGCGGGCTCGGGTTCTCCATTGTCCTGGATGCGTTCAACGTGCTCGAGTCCAACACCGGCGTCTATGATCATGCCCTGTATCTGATCGACAAGAGCAAGTCCCTGTCCTACAATCCGGCGACCGGGGTCACCACCATCCCCCTCATCGCAAACCCCAATTTCGGGAACGTGCTGATGCAGGAGAGCGGCGGCCGCTGGGGCCGGATCGGGCTGCAGGTGGCGTTCTGATGCGCGCGCGCCTCGTGCTGCTCGCCGGTGTGGCCGTCACGGCCGTCGTGGTGGCCTGTCTCCCCCTCGGCAGCGACCGGGTGACGGGGATCACCGGGGTCGGGAAGGTGGCCGGCCTCGTGTACCTGGATCGCAACGGCGACCATGCGTTCGGTGCGGCCGACACGGTCCTCCCCGGCGTCCGGGTCGTGGTGGTGCCGCACGGCACGCGCGACTCCAGCCACAGCAAGCTGACCGACCAGGCGGGGAACTTCGAGATTCCGGATCTCCCCGTCGGTCAGTACAGCGTGGCCATCGACACGGCCGGGGTCGCCGGGGATTCCATCGGGGTTGCGCGGATCACCCGGGACACCTTCACCCTCCATCCCGGCGACAGCGTCGGTGTGCAGGCCGCCCTGTCGTTCCCGGAGCTGACGATCGCCGAGCTGCGGCTCTTGACCACCGGCCGGAAGGGGTTCATCGAGGGGATCGCCCTGTACAACATCGCCGCGACCGGAGGCGGCATTTTCGGCGACAGCACGGTGAACGTCACCGATACCTCCGGCTCGATCCGGATGACCAACGTGCGGGGCACGCCCATCCTGGCGGGTGATTCGCTGCGGGTCCTGGGCCAGCGCTCGAGCCGCGCCGGGCAGGCGACCCTCGACCGCCCGGCGACGACGGTGATCCAGTCTGGCGCGATCCCACCCTTCTCCATCGTGAGCTCGGCCGTCGCGGCGAGCGCCAGCGGCGGCAAGCTCGACGCCGCGCTCGTGCAGGTGCTGGGCGCGGTCGTGGTGAATGCCGCCGCCGTTCCAGGGGCCCTCCAGGTAACCGTCAACGACAACTCCGGGCCGCTGGTCGTGCGGCTCGACTCCAGCGCCTTCCCGACCGGGTTCCCCGCGAACGTAGGCCTCACCGGTAATGTGTTCGACTTCACCGGAGTGCTCGTGCCCACCGGCGCGGGCGACTGGCAGCTCCAGCCCCGCGGCACGGCGGACGTCGTCCCGACGGTGCAGACGTTCACGGTGCGCCAGGCGCGGGCGGCCGCGGTGGGAACCAGGATGTTCGTCACCGGCCTGGCGCTCACGAACATCACCAACGGCAACCCGAACGGGACGTTCGGGGACAGCACGCTGCACGTGGCCGACACCAGTCTCGCCATCCGCATCGTCAACGCCCACGGCATTTCCGTCACGATCGCCGACTCGATGCGGATCTTTGCCGTCCGGAGCACGCGGGACGGCCAGCCGGCGCTCGATTCGGCGACTTGGACCAAGGTGGGCGCAGGCGCCAACGTGGCGGGCCTGTTGAAGGTGCTCACGACCTTCAACGCCTCCAAGGCCAATGCCCTGGGCGGCACCGCGGACGCCGCGCTGGTGCGCGTGGATAGCGCCGTGACCATCGACGCCGCGACGGTGCCGGGCGGCTTGCAGCTCCACGTGAATGACGGGAGCGGGCTGCTCGAAGTGCGGCTCGATTCGACCGCGTTCGCGGGCGGGTTCCCGGCCAACATCGGCATTATCGGCGACGTGTTCAGCTTCACCGGGGTGCTCGTTCCGAGCGGCGCCGGCACGTGGCGGTTGCAACCCCGGTCCACCACCGATGTGGTCGAGCAGCTTTCGGTGGTGACGGTCCGCCAGGCCCGCGCGGCCCCGGTGGGGACGAAGCTCCTGGTGAGCGCGGTCGCCCTGACGAACGTCACGGCGGGCGCGCCGAACGGCACGTTTGGCGACAGCACCCTGCACGTGGCCGACACGAGCCTCGCCATCCGGCTCGTCAACGCGCACGGAACCTTCATCAACGTCGGCGATTCGGTGCGCATCCTCGCGACCAAAGCGACGCGCAGCGGGCAGCCGACCCTCGACAACGCGACATGGTCCTCCCTCGGCACCGGGGCGAGCACCGCGGCGCTGACGAAGACCCTGACCACCGTCCAGGCGGCGGGGGCCGTCGGGCCCACCGGGACCGCGGACGCCGCCCTGGTGCAAGTGCTGAGCGCAACCACCATCGATACCGCGACGGTCGCGGGCGGGTACCGCCTGACCGTGAACGACAATTCCGGCCCGCTCGAGGTGCGGCTCGATTCGATCGCGTTCCCGTCCGGGTTCCCGGCCAACGTCGGCATCGTCGGCGACGTCTTCAGCTACACCGGCGTGCTCGTGCCGAACGGCAGCGGCGGGTGGCGCCTGAAACCGCGCACCACCACCGACGTGGTCGAGCAAGTCGCGGTCGTGACCGTGCGGCAGGCGCGGGGGCTCGCCGTCGGACGGAAGGTCCAGCTGACGGCCGTCGCGCTGACGAGCATCACCGGCGGCCTGCCGGCGGGGACCTTCGGCGACAGCACGTTGCACGTGGCGGACTCGAGCCTGGCCATCCGCCTCGTCAATGCGCACACCACCACGATCGCCGTGGGGGACTCCGTGCGCATCTCCGCCACGCGCGCCTTGCGTAACGGGCAGCCGACCCTCGATAACGCGACTTGGTCCCCGCTCGGCACCGGGGCGAGCACCGCGGCCCTGACGAAGACCCTGACCACCGTTCAGGCGGCGGGAGCCGTCGGGCCCACCGGGACCGCGGACGCCGCCCTGGTCCACGTGTTGAATGCCACGACCATCGATACCGCCACGGTCGCGGGCGGGTACCGCCTGACCGTGAACGACAACTCCGGCCCGCTCGAGATCCGGCTCGATTCGACGGCGTTCGCGGGCGGGTTCCCCGCCAACATCGGCATCATCGGCGATGTGTTCAACTACACCGGAGTGCTCGTCCCGAACGGCAGTGGCGGGTGGCGGCTGCTCCCCCGCAACACCGCGGACGTCGTCGAGCAGGTGGCGATCGTGACAGTGCGGCAGGCGCGGGCGCTCACCGTCGGACGGAAAGTCCAGCTGACGGCCGTCGCGCTGACGAGCATCACCGGCGGCCTGCCGGCGGGGATCTTCGGCGACAGCACCCTGCACGTGGCCGACACGAGCCTCGCCATCCGCCTCGTCAACGCGCACACCACCACGATCGCCGTAGGCGACTCCGTGCGCATTTCGGCGACGCGGGTCACGCGCGACGGGCAACCGGCTCTCGACAACGTGAGCTGGTCCTCGCTCGGCACCGGGGCGAGCACGGCGGCGCTGACGAAGACCCTGACCACCGTCCAGGCGGCGGGGGCGATCGGGCCCAACGGGACCGCGGACGCCGCCCTGGTGCACGTGTTGAACGCCACGACCATCGACACGGCGACGGTGGCGGGCGGGTACCGCCTGACCGTGAACGACAATTCCGGCCCGCTCGAGGTCCGGCTCGATTCGACGGCCTTCGTGGGCGGGTTCCCCACCGATATCGGTATCGTCGGCAACGTGTTCACCTACACCGGTGTGCTCGTGCCGAACGGCAGCGGCGGCTGGCGGCTGCAGCCGCGCAGTACCGCGGACGTCGTCGAGCAGGTGGCGATCGTGACGGTGCGGCAGGCGCGGGCGCTCACCGTCGGACGCAAAGTTCAGCTGACGGCGGTCGCGCTGACGAGCATCACCGGGGGCCTGCCGGCGGGGATCTTCGGCGACAGCACGCTGCACGTAGCGGACACGAGCCTGGCGATCCGCCTCGTCAATGCGCACACCACCACGATCGCCGTGGGTGACTCCGTGCGCATCTCCGCCACGCGCGCCGTGCGCAACGGGCAGCCGACCCTCGATCAGGCGACCTGGGTTCCCATCATCAGTAACGCGAGCACCCTGGCGCTGCTGAAGACGCTGACCAGTGCGCAGGCGGCGGCCGGTGTCGGGCCCAACGGGACGTCGGACGCCGCCCTGGTCCGCGTGCAGAACGCGACGACTATCGATACCGCCACGGTCGCGGGCGGGTTCCTGGTGACGGTTAACGACAACTCCGGTCCCTTGGGCGTGCTGCTCGACTCCACGGCGTTCCCCAGCCTGCCGGCGGACATCGGCCTCATCGGCAACGTGTTCACGTATTCCGGCGTGCTCGTGCCCCAGGGTGGCGGAGTGTGGCGGCTGCAGCCGCGCTCCTCGGCGGACGTCGTCGAGCAGATCGCCACCGTCACGGTCCGGCAGGCCCGCGCCCTCACCGTCGGGACCAAGGCGTTCGTGACGGCCGTCGCGCTCACCGACGTCACCGGGTCGCACCTGGCCGGGACGTTCGGCGACAGTACCCTGCACATGGCCGACACGAGCCTCGCCATCCGGCTCATGAACGTCCGCAACCAGCTGATCGCCGTGGGCGACACGATGCGGATCTTCGCGGTCCGGGCCACGCGCGACGCCCAGCCCTCATTCGATCAGGTGGTGTTCACGAGCCAGACCGCCGGCACGAGCTCAGCCGTGCCGCTGAAGACCTTGTCCACGGTGAATGCGTCCTCGGCAACCGGGGCGAGCGGCACGGCGGATGCGGCACTTGTCCGCGTACTGACCGCCACGGTCAGTGACACCGCCACCGTCCCCGGAGCGTTCCGCATCCACGTGAACGACGGCACCGGGCTGCTCGAGGTGCGGCTCGACTCGTTGACCTTCTCGGGCGGATTCCCGGCCAAGGTGGATTCGGTCGGCGCCAAGTTCGACATTGTGGGGGTCCTGGTTCCCGCCAGTGCGACGGTCTGGCGCATGCTGCCGCGGTCCACGTCCGACTTCACGCTGAAGCCCTAAGGGCTCCGGGGAAGGCGGCGTGATCCAGCGCTGCGACGGTGCGGGCTGTGAGGGGGAGATCCGCGCGTTGTTCCAGCGCAATGGCTGGTCGCATTTCGATCGGTGTTACCCCTATCTGAGAGCCGCCGGCGGTACGAGCTGGGTCGCTCGCGAAGACGCCGGGCCGGTGTATGGTCACGTCGGCGTGCTCCCGAGGACCTATCGCGGTCCCGCGGGTTCCACCCGCGGTGTGGTGATCACCGACCTCCTCGTGGATCCGGCGCATCGCGACTTCTTCTCGGCCGTCCGACTGCTCAGCCGTGCCATGGAGGACCTGCAATCTGAAGGGAGCTGCGCGTTCGCCTACAGCGATCCCTTGCCGGGGGCTCGAAAGGTGATGGAGGCCGCGGGGTTCGCTCCGTTCGGTGTCCTCGACCGCTTCGTGCTGCCGCTGTTCCCCCCCTACCTCGCGTTGTTCCGGTTGATGGGCGGCGTGGCAAGGCTGTCCCTGCGTGAAGCCCACCAGGCGGAACCGCCGGAAGGCGCGGTGGCG
>DATJXC010000109.1:0-84783 GCA_035500495.1 Gemmatimonadales bacterium | reverse complement strand
TCCACCACCGCCGACACGAGGTTCCACCCGTAGCTCGAATACGAGAACCGTGTCCCCGGCTCGAACAGCAACGAATCGCCGGCGAAGACCGCGAGGGCATCGTGAACCGACCCGAAGCGGCGGTTCAGGAGAAATTCGTCGCCCTGGTAATGCCGGATCCCGGCGGTATGGCCGGCCAGCTCGCGGGTCGTGATCGGGTAGCGTTTCACCGGGAAGTCGGGAACGTAGCGCTGCACGGGAGCATCGAGGTCGAGCTTCCCGGCTTCCACCAGCAGGCCGACCGCCGCCGCGGTGAGCGGCTTGGAGACGCTCCCGATCCGGAATTGGGTCGTGCGGGTCACCGGCACGTGTCCCGCCTCGTCCGCGTATCCGAACGCCGCCGACCACACCAGCCGGCCGTCCACCGCGACCGCGATCTGGACGCCGGGGGTGCGCGGGGCGAGGCTGTCGCAGACCAACGCCCGAGCGGCGGCGATCGCGCTGGCGAACTGCCGGTCGGCGACCAGCGTCGTGTCGTGGCAGGCCGGCGCCTGTCCCCCCAGCGGGGGTGAGACCGCCGCCAGTCCGAACGCCACTGCCCATGAAAAGCGCATGCCGTGACTTCTCCTAGAACCGCACGTACCCGAAGCCGCGCTCGTGGGCTTTGTTCATGGCCACCATGATGCCCGGGACCACGACGGCGCCGGGAATCACGTGCGCCAGCAGGTCGGCTCGGACACCGGCGGCGTCTCCGCCGTGCGCCGGCGCGAGTCTCGACGACCAGTTGCCGATGGCGTTGTTGCAGACGATAAAGAGCACGCCGCGCCCCTGCAGTTTTTCCATCGCGGCGTCCTCCAGGCCGTCCGCCACGGGATCGCCGGGCTGCGGGTGCGCGAACCAGTTGCGCACCAGGGGAGCGTTCGTCTTCGGATCGGTGATGTTCAGCGCCTGACCCAGCTGATACTTCTCCCACATGAGGTCGGTGAGCCCCAGCGGCAGCGTGTGTCCGTAGAGCCCGACGATGACGCTCAGGTCTTTTTCGTGAACTCCGTACGCATCGCGCCAGGTGTTGAGATATCCCCGGACGTGGCGCAGGCCCAGGCCGCCTTCCGGCTCCGGCCAGTCGAACAGCTGCTTGTGCTTGCCTTTGAGCGCATCGAGCCAGGCATCGAACGAGACCCCCTGCGCCATGACCCGCTCAGCGACGGCCGCGCCCCCGATCATCCCGGTGGCGACGGCGCCGAGGGTACCGAGAAACCGGCGGCGGTTCGACGCGAGCGATGGGAATCCGAACATGCTGATCCTCCGGAAAGAGCGGGCCGCGCCTTGCGACGCGGCCCGCGCCAGAACGAATTGGACCGACGGCTCAGCCGGCGAAGCAGTAGTGACAGCCGTGGACCTGCGCGCCGTTCACGGCCACGACGCCGGAGGGCACGACCTGGATGCCGGGCAGCACACCGCTCAACCACTCCTGTTTGACCGCCGCGGCGTCCATGTTCATCTGTTTCGCGAGCACGCCGCTGTAGAACTGAATCGCCATGGCGCAGACGCCGAACTTCACGCCGCGGGCCTGGAGCTTCTCCAGCGCCGCATCCGGGAACGGCATGTCGCCCGGCTTCAGGTTGGTATAGATATTCCGGACCGACGGCGCGTTGGTCGCCGGATCGTTGACCTTGAACACCTCGCCGAACTTGTACTTCTCCCACACGGCATCCTTGAAGGCGATCGGGATCCCGCTATGGCGCAGCACGACCACCACGCCGAGCTCGCTCTCCGGCACCCCGTACGCGGGAGCACCCGTCATCAGGAAAACGAGAGGCCAGATCAGGGGCAGGCCGCCGTTGGTTTCCGTCGCGTCGTAGAGCTGCCGGTACTTTCCCTTGATCCCGTCGAGCCAGGCGTTGAACGCGGCGTCGCCTTCCGGCGCCGATGCCCCCGCCTCGGGTGCGGCCATCAGCGCCTGCGGCACGAGACCGCCGAGGCCCACGGCGGCCGCCGAGCCAGCCAGGCTGCCAAGAAAGCCGCGCCGATGGGTGATTGCGGGAAACAGACTCATTGCTACCTCCCTCGCGTGAGTACTCGGTGAGTTACGGCTTGCGACGCGCCGCCGACGTGGGATACGCGACGTCGGGCGGCGGGTCGCCCTTCGGCCAATCCAGTTCCTTGCCGGGATAGTCCGGACGAGCGTGCCCGTTGACGAACGCCGCGACGTCGAGCGCCTCCTGATCGCTCAACGATCCCGGCCGGTCATACGGCATGTTGTGACGAATGAAGCTGGCGGCGGCGAATCGCCGCGCCATTCCGGCGCCGATATTGTAGGAGTCCGGACCCCAGAGCGGAGGCCCGACCACGACCGCTCCCGGACTGCCGCCCGCGCCGTCCGCCCCGTGACAGGCGGCGCACACCGTGCTGAACGTCCGGGCCCCCGCGGCCGTGTCGGGGTGCAGCGCGGCGAAGGGATTGGATTCCGCCCGTTTCACGGGCGGCCCGATCGTGGTGCCCCAGGATAGGAAGGACAGGTAGGCCACCATGTCGTGCATGTCGCGCCCTTCGCGGTCGAGCGGCCGCCCGTTCATGCTGCGCTTGAAGCAGTCGTTGACGCGGTCCTCGATACTCTCGATGTTGCCGCGGCGGCTGCGGTACTGCGGATAGCGGGCGAACGCCCCCACCCACGATCCCGTCGGACGCCGGCCCTCGTCCAGATGACAGGAGACGCAGCGCAGCTTGTTGCCGACGTTCCGGGGGAGGCTGTCGCGCGTGGCGAGCGCCAGAGCTCGGCCGCGCCGGATCGAGGCGCCCAGGGCGTCAGCGGGGATGAGAGAGTCCGGCGGTCCCGGCAGCGCCGCCTGGGCGGCCACACGATGGGGGACCAGACCGCCGACCAGCGCGACCGGGAGCATCCAGCGGGGGGAAAGCCGAATCCAAGTCACGGGATACCAAACTAGCCTAGAGCAGCATCCCCGCCAGGGTGGCCGACAAGAAATTCGCGAGCGTCCCGGCGAGCATCGCCCGGAACCCGAGCCGCGCCAGGTCGTGCTTGCGCTCGGGAACGAGGGCGCCGATTCCCCCGATCTGAATGCCCACGGAGCTGATGTTCGCGAAGCCGCACAGCGCGAACGTCGCGATGGTGAAGGACACCGGGTCGAGCGACGCCTTGAGAGGCCCGAGCTGGGAGTAGGCGATGAACTCGTTCAGCACCATCCGCGTGCCGAGCAGGCTGCCGATCGTCCCGCTGTCGTGCCAGGGGACGCCCATGATCCAGGCGATCGGGCCGAACAACCAACCGAGCACCGTCTGGATGTTGGCGGGGAACCAGCCCACGGAGCCGTGGATCCAGCCGAACAGCCCGTTGGCGAGCGCGACCAGCGCGATGAACGACACCAGCATCGCGATCACGTTCAGCATCAGCTGCAGGCCCTCGCTGGTCCCGCGGGCCGCCGCATCCACGACGTTGACGTCGGTACGGGGGATTTCCACCTTCACGCCGCCGAGGGTCTGCGGCACCGCCGTCTCCGGCTCCATGATTTTCGCCATCATGATCGTGCCCGGCGCCGTCATGATGACCGCGGTGAGCAGGTGCCGGGCCTCGATCCCGAACGCGATGTAGGCCGCCATGATCGAGCCCGAGACGTGGGCCATCCCCGCCGTCATCACCGTCATCAGCTCGGAGCGGGTCATCTTGCCCAGGAACGGACGGATCGTCAGCGGCGCCTCGGTCTGCCCCATGAAGATCGACGCCGCCACGTTGAGACTCTCGGCGCCGCTCGCCCCCATCACCCGGTTCATGACGACGGCGAACGCCTGCACCACGACCTGCATGACGCCGAGGTAATACATGATCGCGAACAGCGCCGAGACGAAGATGATCGCCGGGAGCACCTGGAACGCGAATACCACGCCGAGGCTCGAGTGCTGCTTGCCGATCTCGCCGAAGACGAACGTCGAGCCCGCATAGGAGAAACCGAGCAGCGCGGTGACGGCCTCGCCCAGCCCCCGGAAGATCCGCTGCCCGACGGGGATGCGGAGCACGAAGATGGCGAAGACGGCCTGCAGCCCCAGGCCCCAGCCGATGACCCGGGGGGAGATGCGACGCCGGTTGGACGACAGCAAGACGCCGAGGCCGAGGATCGCGATGATGCCGAACACCCCGACCATGCGCTGCCCCAGCGGTCGGGAGGCGGCGGGAACGGCGGGGCCTGGTGGCCCGCCTCCCCGCACCGGCGCCGGGGCGACGGAGGACCCGGACTGGACATGGGAGGTGTCCTGGACGGGCTGCTGCGTGGCCGCCGCCACGCTGTTGAACGCGAAGCGCGGCAGCGTAAAGACGATCAGCGCGGCGACGAAGGTGACGGCGAACGCGATGAGCGGCCGGCGCAGCAGCCCCCCCGTACCCGTCACGGATTACTGCCCACCAGCTCCGCCGCCAGCGCCGAGGCGCCGTACACTTTCCGCAGCGCCTCCACGATGCCGCGGGAGTCCACCCAGACCGAGCGGCCCGCGTCATCGCGGAACAGGAACCGGTGCGGCAGCGCCTCGATGTTCTCATCGAAGATCAGTCCCACGACCTCGCCGTCGCGGTTGATCACCGGGCTCCCCGAGTTGCCGCCGATGATGTCGGCCGTCGAGACGCCGTTGATCGGGGTCGCGAGGTTCAAGGAATCCCGCGCCTTCTGCCACTTGGGCATCAGGTTCCACGGCTCCGCGCCGCCGAACGAGGCGGACCGGTCGAACACGCCGTACATGGTGGTGAAGGGCGGGGCGAAGGTGCCGTTCATCGGGTAGCGCTTCACCACCCCGTCGGAGATGCGGAGGCTGAAGGTGGCGTCGGGGGCGACCTTGCCGCCGAACACCGCCAACAGAGCCCGCGCCACCCGCTCGCTCGCCTGGTCCTCCTGGTCCTGCAGCGCCGACCACTGCTTCGCGAGGCCGCGCTCCAGAGGGTCGATGACTCGCGCCAGGGCGAGGAACGGATCGGAGGAAGCGGCGGCCGCCGCGGTCCCGCCCTGAATCAGGGCCTTCCGCGCGTCGACGGTCAGGATCTGCGAATGGCTCACCATCTCCCGCGCCGCCGCCTCCGGGGTGCGGCCGTGGAGGGCCGCCGTGAGCACGGGGTCGGTGGCCGGCAGCTCGTTCTGCATCGCCGTCAGATAGGCAGTGAGCATCCACGCTTCCGCCAGGGTGTCCACCGGCTGGGGGCTATAGAGAAACCGCTCGAGCCCGGCGCGGTTGGCGTCGCGGTACCCCTGGAGACGCCCCGTGTCCGGTTTCGCGGTTTCCGTGGGGTAGCGCGTGATCACCGCGGCGAGCGTCAACAGCCGCGACCCGTAGGCATTGAAGCCGTAGTAGCGGTGTTTGACGTCGAGGGCCTTCATTTGCCGGCGCACGGTCGCGATCACATCCCAGGCGTCGCCGTAGCGTTTCTTCAGATCCGCGTTGGCATTCACCCGGTTCCGGAAATCGGTTTCCCAGGCGCGCTTCTTGGCCATCACCTCCGGATCGAGCAGCCCCGCCTGGTAGCCCTTGACCGCCTTCTGCGAGTTCGCGACGCCGAAGATCGTATTCCGGAGCGCCTTGGCGTGCACCGTGTCGGCCGCCGAGAGCGCTTCGTAGACGGCGAGCTGGCGGGCGAGGGTGGCGAGGGTCATCGGGTACTGGGTATCGCGGTAGTACTCCATCTGGGCAACGGTGTTGAGCCGGCCCGTGGAGCCGGGGTTCCCGATCACGAACACGAGATCCCCTTCGGCCGCCCCGTTCTTGCTCCACTTGAAGTACTCCGGATGCGCGGGCGCGCCGTTCAGGTACGCGCGGAACATCGACAGGTCGAGGTCGTAGCGCGGGTAGGTGAAGTTGTCGGGGTCGCCGCCGAAGAACGCGGTCTGATCTTCCACGGCGAAGACAAGGCGGAGATCCGTGAAGCGACGGAACCGGTACAGCTTGTACTGGCCGCCCCGGTACATCGTAACGACCTCGCAGTGCGCGTCGGGCGCGCTCTGCCCGCACGCCTGCTCGATCTGGTTGATGGCGGTGTTGCGAGCCGTGGCGGCGGCGCCCGGCGTCGCGCCCGCCGGGGTCTTGGCGGCCACACTGTCGGTGACATCGGTGATCGCCTGCAGCTGATCCAGCACCATGCCGGGACAGGGACGCTCCTCGGCGCGGCTCGGTGCGTAGAAGCCGTTCGACAGCAGGTCTTCTCCGGGCTTCGCCGTCGCGTCGATGCAGGCCCGCGCGCAATGGTGATTCGTCATGATCAGCCCGTCCGGCGAGACGAACGAGGCCGAACACCCGGGGATCCGGGCCGCCGACAGCCGGGCGTGATCGAGCCAGGTCGCGGTCGGGTGAAAGTCGTAGCGCTTGGCCCAATACTCGAGCGGCGGCACGTCGAAGGTCCACATCGTGCCGGTTTCGAGCCCCGGATACTCGGACGGCGCCGCCGCGGGGTGTTGCGCGACGACGCGGCCGGTGAAGGCCGCGAGGACAGTCAGAACGAGAATGGAAGAACGCAACGGTTGCATGGGATTCCCTCTTCAAGCGGGTGAGTGGCGCGTTGATTGTACCGCCGCGCCCCGGACCCGGCTAGCGGGTGCGCGCCCGGCCCAACGCATCGGGGCCGAAGCGATTCCGGACCGCATCGATCGCCTTTGCGAGCGAGCGGTCGCGGCCGGTTTCGGCACCACTCGACGCCTCGGCCTCGAGCAGGGCCAGCTGCAGCTCATCCTTGGGTCGCGACAGCTGGGAGAGCGCCACGCCGATGAGCCGGGCGGGCGTGCGCCGCGCCGCCCGCAGCCGCGCCAACAACTCGCGGGCCACGGCGTACACGGCGCGATCGGTACAGACGGGCTCCGCCAGGGTGCGGCTGGCCTGGCGGTTGGTGAAGTCGGCATCGCGCAGCCGGACCGACACCGTCCGGGCGACCAGGCCGTCCGCGCGCAGATCCGAGGTGGCGACGTCCACCAGCGCCAGGAGCTCCCGCGCGAGGTCGTCGTCGCTCTCGAGGTCTTTGGGGAAGGTCGTGTCGCGGCTCAGGGACTTGGGTTCGCTCCACGCCTCGACCGGGGATTCGTCGATCCCGCGCACCCGCTCCCACAACCACTCCCCCTCCCGCTCCCCCAGCCGCGCCACCAGCTCGGCCCGCTCGCGCGGCACCACGTCCGTCACGGTGCGCCACCCGAGCTGCTGCAACCGCTCCTGAAACCGGGGGCCCACGAATGGGAGATCGGCCAACGCGAACCGCTGCATGAAGGCGAGCTCGGCGCCGGGGGGCACTACGTACACGCCGGTCGCGGGCGTGGTCGGAGTCGGCTTGGCGGCGCCCGCCGCGAGCTTCGCGACGAGTTTGGAGGTCCCGCCGCCGATCGACACCCACAGCGCCGTCGCTTCGTGCACCGCCGCGCGGATTTTCCGGGCGGTCTCCGCCAGCGGCTCGGCGTACAGCTTTTCGGTGCCGCTCAACTCCAGGTAGAACTCGTCGCTCGAGGCCTGCTCGACGACCGGCGCCCACCGCTCCAGCACGGCATGCACCGCTCGACTCTTCTCGACGCACAGATCCCAGGGGACCGGGACGATCATCGCCTCGGGGCAGAGCCGCGTCGCGCGCGCCATCGGCATCGCCGAGCGGACGCCGAAGGCTCGCGCCTCGTAGGACGCGGAGGTGACGACGCCACGCCGCTCGGCCGACCCGCCCACGATGAGCAGTGGGACGCGGCCCGCCCCCTCGGGATCGGCCAGGCGGGCGACGGACACGTAGAACGCGTCCGCGTCGGCGAGTAGAATGCGGCGGTCGCTGCCCATGGTTGCTGCCCGTAAGGTAGAGGCTTAGCCTTCGATTCCCATGACCCCCTGGGTTCGCTGGTTGATCACGGCCAACGTGGTGATGTTCCTGCTCACCATGGTCATGCCGGACCTGATGAAGCCGCTGGAATTGATCCCGGCCCTCGTCCTGCAGCGTCCGTGGACGCTCGTCACCTACGCGTTCCTCCATGCCGGCTTCGCGCACATCCTGTTCAACATGCTGACCCTGTTTTTCTTCGGCCCGCAGCTCGAAGCGCGGATCGGCGGGACCAACTTCATCCGGCTCTACCTGTTCAGCGCCTTGAGCGGTGCGGTAGCCTCCTTCGTCACTCCGTTCGCGGCGATCGTCGGGGCGTCAGGCGCGATTTTCGGCGTCATGCTGGGATTCGCGCGCTACTGGCCGCGGGCCACGATCCTCATCTGGGGCATCGTCCCCGTCCAGGCCCGAATCATGGTGATCATCATGACCGTGCTCTCGTTGTTCGGCGGCATGGGGATCGGCCAGGCGGGCATCGCGCACTTTGCCCATCTCGGCGGGTTCGCGGGCGGGTGGCTCTACTTGAAGTGGATGGAGCGCCGGCGCTTCGTGATGGCGGTGGCGCCCCGGGAGCCGAGGCGCTCGTTCGGCGGAGGCGTGGCGGCGGCCACGATCGAGCGCTGGAAGCGCATCCCCCTCGATGCGCTCCACCCCGCCAACCGGGAAGAGGTGGGCCGGGTGCTGACCAAGCTCGAGCAACACGGGCCCGCCAGCCTGACCGCCGACGAACGGGAGACGCTGAACCGGTTCAGCGCCGGCTGAGCCGCAACAGGTGATTCCACTGGGCCGCGGTCGCCGGGACGACCGATAGCCTCCCCTGCCGGACGAGTGCCAGATCCTTGAACGCCGGATCCGCTTTGATCGTGGCAAGAGTCACCGGTTGCGGCAACGGGGCAAGTGCCTTGAGTTGCACCACCACGAGCCGCGGATCGTTCTTCTTGGGATCGGGATACGCGCCCTTCGTCACCCGGGCCAGGCCGACCGCGGACTTCTCGGCGCCGGTATGGTAGATCAGGACGTCGTCGCCCGGCTGCATCGCCCGCAGGTTCTTCAGGGCAACCGGGTTCTTCACCCCGTCCCAGACCGCGGTGCCCTCGCGGGTGAGGTCGGCAAAGCTGTACGTCGAGGGTTCGGTCTTCAGGATCCAGTAGTGCATCGGTCGCTCCGTTATGGCTCACGGCCTCAGATTCAATCCCCAATCCGCAATCGTCTCGACCAGCTCATCCAAGACCTGCGCGGGCGTCCGCCCCGACCTCTTGAGCACCGCAAACGAATGGTCGCCCCCTTTGACTACGTGCAGGGTCGCGCGCTTGCCGAGCTCCCGCACCACGGGTCGGAGCAGCGACAGATCGGCGAACTCGTCGCGGTCGCCCTGCAGAAACAGCAACGGCAGCTGCACTTTCGCCAGATGCTCCGCGCGCTTGGTCCCCGGTTGGCCCGGTGGATGCAACGGGAAGCCGAGGAACGCGAGCCCCCGCACCCCCGCGAGCGGTTCCTGGCTCTGCGCCGTGGAGGTCATGCGCCCGCCGAACGACTTGCCGCCGGCGATGAGCGGCACGTCACCCGCCGCGTCCGCCGCCACGCCCACCGCGGCACGCACCGTGGCCACAGCGACATCGGGAGAGTCCACGCGCTTCTTGTGCTGTTCCATGTACGGGAACTGGTACCGCAACGTCGCGACGCCGCGCTCGGCGAGCGCGCGGGCGATCGTCTCCAGCGAGGGATGTCGCATCCCCGCCCCAGCGCCGTGCGCCAGCACGTAGGTGAGCCGAGCCCGCGGCGGGCAGAGCCAGAGGGCGGAGACTTGCCCAATGGCATCCCCAACCGAGAATCGGAGTTCTTCCGCGCTCATGAGCTGTCAGCTCTCAGGTTTCAGTATCAGTTCTGCTGGTTCACAGCCGAGCCTGGAGCCGCTCGAGCGCGCCCACCAGGTCCGGCTTCTCGTCCAGGACCGCGAGTAGCGGGTCATGCTTCAACTTCTTCATCCGTGTGGGCGCGGTGCGGATCGTGAAGTCGGAGAGCTTCAACTTCGGAGTCACTTCACGCCATTCGATCGGCATCGAAACCGGCGCGCCGGGGAGCGGCCGGACGCTGAAGGGGGCGACGAGCAGTCGTCCGTGCCCGTTCTGCACGTAGTCCAGATAGACCTTCCCCCCCCGCTTCTGCACCTGCCGCGTGATCGTGGCGATCTCGGGGAGCCGCGTGGCGATCACCCGCGCCAGGAGACCGCCCAGCGTGCGCGACTGCTCGTAGGTGCACTGGCGGCCGAGCGGGATCAGCACGTGCAGCCCCGTCGAACCGCTCGTCTTGATCCCGGTGGGGAGCCCGATGTCGTCGCACAGGGCTTTGACCTCGAGGGCGACAGTGACCACGTCCTTGAACGGCGCCTCTTTGGGATCGAGGTCCAGAATGCACCAGTCGGGCTGCTCGAGGCTGCCCACGCGGCTCGACCAGATGTGCAGCAGGATCGCGCCCATGTTGGCGATGTAGAGCAGCGAGGCTTCATCGTCGCAGACGAAGTAGTCCAGCTCGCGCTGGGAATCCTCACTCCAGATCGTCACCGTGCGCACGAAGTCCTGCGCATACTGCGGCGCGTCCTTCTGGAAGAACGACTTCCCGTCGATCCCGTCGGGATAGCGGGTGAGTACGAGCGGCCGCTCGGCGAGATAGGGAAGCATCCAGCGCGACACGGCGCGGTAGTACTCGATCAGGTCGCCTTTGGTGTAGCCCTCGGCGGGCCAGAAGACCTTGTCGAGATTGGTGAACTGCCCGGCGGGACGAGGGACTTGGGAAGCGGGAAGCGCGGACACCGCGGCCGGCGTGTCGACCACCCGTCCCTCGTCCCCAGGTCCCCGTCCCGATATCACACACTCCTCCGCCTTCTTGTCGTCCCGAAACCGCAGGAACACCGGCTGCCTCAGCAAGCCGTCCCCCGTGACCTCCTTGTACCGCACCTCCGCCACGAGCTCCGGCTTCACCCAGCGACTCTCCTTTTCTGCTGGCACTGGGCCATCGAACGCGGGACGCGGGGTCGCGAGCTGCTCCAGCCGGCCCGCGACATCCTTCAGCTGTCGCGCGGTGAACCCGCTGCCGGCCCGCCCGATGTAGACGAGCTGCCCGTCGCGATAGCCGCCCAGGTGCAGCGCGCCGAACCCGCCGCGCGAGCCACGCGGCTCGGTAAAGCCCACCACCACAAAGTCGCCCGTCTTGTCCGCGCGCACCTTGAGCCACAGCTCCGAGCGCCCGCTCTTGTATGGAGAGTCGGCCTGCTTCGCCACGATCCCCTCGAGCCCCATCCCGACCGCTTGATCGTACAGCGCCTCGCCGTCGCGCTCGAAATGCTCCGAATATCGCAACGGTCCCGCGGCCGGCAGCAGCTTGCGCAGCAGTGCCTTGCGCTTGATCAGCGGGAGCGACCGCAGGTCGAACCCTTCGAGGGCCATCAGGTCGAAGAGATAGAGGGTCCCCGGCGTCTCGACCGCCGCGTGCCGGATGTCGGGCGCGCGCCCGATGCGGGCGCGGTTCTGCAGCCGCTGGAAACTGGGCCGCCCCGCTTCGTCCAGGATCACCAGCTCCCCGTCCATCAGGAGATGCGAGACGGGCAGTGCGGCGAGCGCGCGGGCCAGCTCGGGAAACGCGGCGGTGTAATCGTTGCCGTTGCGAGTGATCAGCCGGGCGGCGCCGTCGTCTTTCGCCGCCCGCATGCGATAGCCGTCGAGCTTCACCTCGAAAATCCATCCGGCCCGCGAGAACGGCTCCTCGCGCGTCTCCGCGAGCATCGGGGAAACGTCCTCGGGACGCACCGAACGCTCGGGCGCCTTGAGCTTCTTCAATTCGGCTACGAGCTGAGCCTGCTTGCGGCTGCCGTGCTGCAACTCCTCGACGGTGAGCCCCGACAGTACCGACCCCTGGGGATAGTCGCCGCCGTTCTTCGAGACGTAGCCGTCGCGCTCCTTGATCAGGAGCCAGTCCTTGACCGACTTCTTGATCTTCACGAGCGTCCAGATCCCGTGAAGTTTGTAGCCGCGCAGCTCGAAGAGCAGTTTGCCCTTCTGCAGCCCCAGGGCCGGGTCTTCGAGCGGCACCCACAGCCCGCGATCCCACACGATCACCGCGCCCGCGCCGTAGTTTCCTTCGGGAATGATCCCTTCGAAATCGCCGTATTCGATCGGATGGTCTTCGACGTGCACGGCGAGGCGCTTGTCGGCCGGGTCGGCGGAGGGGCCCTTGGGCACGGCCCACGATTTTAGGACCCCGTCCATCTCGAGCCGCAAATCGAAGTGGAGTCGGGTGGCGGCGTGTTGGTGTACAATGAAGCGGCGCCCCGCTTCAGGAGCGACCGAGCCGGATGGCTCCGGGGTGCGATCAGCGGAGCGCTTTGCCCGGTAAGTGCTTAGCGCATCGGCGCTTGGCTTGCGGTTTGCCGGCACAACTCCTATAGTAGGCCCCCTATGCCCGCTCATGCAATCGGCTCTGCCACGATCTCTTTTGGGCTCGTTTCGGTTCCCATCAAGATGTTCTCGGCCGGCGAGTCCTCCGCCGCGATTTCCTTCAACTGGCTCCACAAGAAGGACGGTGCCAGGCTGAAACAGCAGTACATCTGCTCCAAGGACGGGGAAAAGGTCGAAAACGAGGATCGGGTCAAGGGCTGGGAGTTCTCCAAAGGCCAGTACGTCGTGTTCACCAAGGAAGAGCTGAAGGCACTGGAGGAGAAGGGCACCGGCTCGATCGAGGTGCAGGAGTTCGTCGACGCCGACACGGTGGACCGCATGTACATGGACCGCGTGTACTTCCTGGGACCCGACAAGGGCGGCGACCGGGCTTTCGCGCTGCTCGGTGAAGCCCTGAAGAAGACGGGGAAGGTGGCGATCGGCCAGTGGGCGGCGCGCGGCAAGCAGTACCTGATCATGATCCGGCCGCTGGGCCGCGGGCTGGCCATGGAGCAGCTGCGCTACGCCGATGAAGTGCGGTCGATCGACGAGGTGCCGATTCCCAAGATCGAGGTCAAGAAGGCGGAGATGGACCTCGCGATCCGCTTCATTCAGGAAGCGGCATCCAAGGAATTCGACCCCAAGAAGTACGACGACAACGTCAAGAAGAAGATCCTGGAGCAGATCGAGCAGAAGATCGCGGGCAAGGAGATCACCGAGGAGCCCGCCGAGGCGCCGAAGACGCAGATCATCGATCTGATGGAAGCCCTCAAAGCGAGCCTCGCCAAGGGGCACGGCTCGACCGGCGGGGAGCGCAAGCCGGCGCGGCGCGCCGAGCGCTCAGCGGCGAAGGCCGCCAAGGTCAAACCGCTGAAGCGCAGGGCGGCCAGCGCCTGACGCGATGACCGGCTACACCACCGAGGAGGTGGCCCGTCTCCTCGGTCTCTCACCTGCGCAGATTCGTGCCTACACTCGAGCCGGCTTTCTCTCCCCCGCGCGCGGCGCGCGGGGGGACCTCCGCTTCACCTTCCAGGATCTGGTGCTGCTCCGGGCGGCCAAGGGGCTCATGGCGGCCCGGATCCCGGCCGCCAGAATCCGCGGCTCGCTGCGCCGCCTCAAGCAGCAGCTCCCCCGGGGTCGCGCCCTCTCCGAGCTGCGGATCACCGCGGAGGGCCATCGCGTCGTCGCGCGGGACGGCGCGGTCGCCTGGAACCCCGACTCGGGCCAGCTGGTCCTCGATTTCGACGTGGCTTCGTTGGCGCAGCGCGCCGCCCCGCTGGCTCGGCGCCAGGCGGAGGCGGCCCGCCGAGCCGAGGACGACTTCGACGCCGAGCAGTGGTTCGAGCTGGGGGTGGAGCTGGAGGTCAGCGCCCCCGCCGAGGCGCGCGATGCCTACCGGCGGGCGCTGGAGCTGGAGCCGCATCATGCCGACGCGCACGTCAACCTGGGACGCCTGCTCCAGGAGGGAGGCCGGGCGGGGGAGGCCGAAACGCATTACCGGGCTGTGCTCGCCGATCAGCCGGACCACGCCACCGCCTGGTTCAACCTGGGGGTGGCGCAGGAGGACTTGCGCCGGACGGCCGAAGCGACCAAGTCATATGAGCGCGCCGTCGCCGCGGACCGCCGCCTCGCGGACGCCCACTTCAATCTGGCCCGGCTCTATGAGCAGGCCGGGAAGCGGGCGGCGGCACTGCGGCATCTGTCCAAGTACCACCTGCTATCGGGGCGCGACTGAGTCACATGGGCACGAAATCGAAGGTCCTGATCGTCGACGACGATCCTGCGTTCACCAAACTCGTGGGGCACTACCTGCGGGAAGCGGGCTACGAGGTCGCGGTGGCGGCCGATGGGATGCAGGGGCTGATGTTCGCCAAGCGCGATCACCCGGACCTCGTGCTCGTCGATCTCCAGATGCCGGCCGGTGGCGGGATGCAGCTGCTCGATCGACTCCACACCAACCGCGCCACCGAGACCATTCCGAAGGTCATCGTGACGGCGAGTCGCGACCAGAGTCTGGAAGCCAAGGCGCGGGACCACGGGGCAGCGGGGTTCCTGCACAAGCCGGTGGATCAGGCGACCCTGCTCGCGGCGGTGCATGCAGCCCTTCCGGAACCTGAAACCGACGAGGAGTGAGACGCTATCGCGGTTGACCCACCTCGACCACAGACCTGCTACGCCCGAAACAGCCCTGCGAATTCCCCGGCCAGCCTGGGTCCTTCCCCACCCTCCTCGTGCTTGAAGAAGACGAAGGCGTCTTTCCACTCCTTACTGATGCCGCGCAAGGTCTCCGCCCACTGCCGCAACGCCGGCCTGGTGTACCCCTCGTCACGTAACCGGGCATAGCCGAAGTCCGCGGTGGCAACGACCGGCGTGTTCCCGGCCTCCGTGTCCGCGACGCACAGCGCCGCGTTGTAGCTCCGCAGCAGCTCGTAGGTGGGATCGGCGAACCACGACGCGTGCCGGAACTCGAAAGCGAGCCGTAGCTCGGGCCGGGCCAGGGCGAGAAAGTCGCCCAGGCGGGTGAGATCCTGCTTGAAATTCGGCGGCAGCTGCACCAGCACGGCCCCGAGCTTGGGCCCAAGGGTGAGAGCGACGTCGGTGAAAAAACGCAGCGGGTCATCGACGTTCTTGAGCCGGGCGATGTGGGTGATGCGTTGCGGCGCTTTGAGCACGAACGTGAAGCCGGCGGGGGTCTGGGCATCCCACCCCGCGACCGTCTTCGTGTTGGGCATCCGGTAGAAGGTGTAGTTGATCTCGACGGTCGACAGCCGTTCGGCGTAGTACGACAGCATCCCCTTGGTGGCGAGCTTCGCGGGGTAGAAGCTCCCCTTCCATTCGGGGAAGTTGTAGCCCGAAGTCCCCACGTGGACCCGCATCGCGGGGCCTCCCGAATCCGTCAGTGCTTGACGAGGGTGCTGTCGATCGCCTTCCCCAAGTCGGTATACGACGTGGGGTCGATCTCCCGGAACGGCGCGGCGACGTAGGCGATCTTGCCACCCGGCGCGACAACGAACAGCGTCCGGTTGTCGACCTTGTACTGGGCCGAGAACGCCCCGTACGCCTTGCCGACCACGGCCCCCGTATCGCTCGCGAACAGAAACGGGAACTGCGCGTCCCGCGCCCACGAGTACAGCGCCGTATCGGGATCGACGCTGATCGCGATCAGGACGATCCCCTGCCCGGTCTTAAACAGCTGCGCGTACTGATCACGGTACGCGTTCATTTGAATCGTTCAGCCGCGGGTCCGCGCCTGATAGAAGAACGCGATGACGACGGTCTTGTCCCGGAAGTCCGACAGGCGGATGGGGGTCTTGAGCACGCCATACCGGGTGGCGCCCGTGAGCGCGAAATCCGGTGCCATGGTGCCGACGGCGAGCGGTTGCGGTCCCGGAGGAGGCGTCTGTTGCGCCACGACCGGTGCGGCGAACGCAACTCCGAGGAGCATCGTCACGAGAGTCTTCTTCACTCGGCCTCCAGAGAAAAGGCGCTTCTCAATGTAGCACCACCCGGCGCACCGCGGCGGCGATATCCTGATCCGAGCCGATCCCCGTGTAGGCCACGGTCCCCGTGGAATCGAGCACGACGACATAACTGGTGGACGGCGCCTGGTAGGCGCGCGTGGCGTTGCCGTTGGTATCCCAGAGGTAGCGAAACGGATCCGGATGCGCCGCCATGTGCCGCTGCACGCTGGCTTTGCTCTGGTTCACGGCGACCGCGATGACGAGGAACTCGACGCGGCCGCCGTAGCTCTGCTGCACCGCCCGGATGCGGGGGAGCAACGCTTCGCAGAGCGGGCACCAGGTGGCCCAGAACTCGAGCAGCACCGGCTTCTTCCCGACCCAGGTCCCGAGGTCCACCGGCTTCCCATCGAGATCTTCGATGGTCACTGCCTTGGGCTTCGCGCCGACCGCGAGCCCCAACTCCTCGTCCTGGCTCCGCAGCGAACGGGAGCCGAGGACCACGAGAGCTGCGAGCGCCGTCATCGCGAGGCGTACCTTCATAGGGTCTTTCCCACCTGGACCAGGTAATACTCCGCTACCCCGATCAGGATCACCCCGCTGATCCGTTTGACCCAATCCATCCACGCCCCGGGCCGGGGGAGCGCCGCCGCGGCGCCGGAGAACAGGCCGACGACGGCGAGCAGAACGGTCATCCCAAGACTGAAGGCGAACAGGTACACGAAGCCGAGCACCGCGCTATGCGTGGCGGCCACCCAGGTGAGCACCGCGGCGAACGCCGGCGCCCCGCACGGGGCGGCCACGATTCCCGATGTCGCGCCCAGCAGCAGCACGCCCCCGTAGCTCCCTCCCGTCAGCTGCCCCGCCCACGCCGCCAGGCGCTGGGGTGCGGTGACCGGAAACAGATCCAGGAGCGCCAGGGCGAAGAGCAGCAGCAGGTTCGCGGTCGCGAGCCTCACCCACGGGTTCGCGCCGATGGTCCCGAACAACGATCCAGTCAGTCCCGCGACCAACCCCATGGTGGCGTAGAGCAACGCGACCCCGAGCACGTAGGTCAGCGTCAGGCCGACGAGCCGGCGCCGCGGCGCCCCGGTCCCGGCACTGCCCCCGATCACCCCGACCGTGATGGGGATCATCGGATAGATGCAGGGGAAGAAACTCGTGACCACGCCGGCGCCGAACAGCAGGGCGATGGCGGCGAAGGGGTGACTGCGCAGGACCTCGGCGAGTGGCATCGCCACAATCTACACCGTAGGATTCTGCGCCATGACTCGGCCCCTCTCGCGCTGTCCCTGGCCCACCGGCAATCCCCAGATGATCGTGTACCACGACCGCGAATGGGGCGTTCCCGTGCGCGGCGACAAGCCGCTCTTCGCCAAGCTGATCCTCGACGGCTTCCAGGCGGGACTCTCGTGGGCCATCATCCTGCGCAAGCGGGAGGCCTTCCTCGAGGCGTTCGATGGCTTCGATCCGGACCGGATGGCCCGCTACACCCCCGCGCGGGTGCGCACGCTCCTCGCCGACCCCGGGATCGTCAGGAACCGCCTGAAGATCGCGGCGGCGATCGGCAACGCGCGGGCGTTTCTCGAGCTGCGGGAAGCCGGTGTCCCGTTCGGCCGGTTCCTCTGGGGCTTTGTCGACGGCATCCCCAAGCGGAACCGCTGGCGGTCGATCCGACAGGTCCCCGCCAAGACGAAAGAGGCCGAAGCGATGAGCCGGGCCCTGGTCGAGCAGGGATTCCATTTTGTCGGCCCGACGATCTGCTACGCGTTCATGCAGGCGGTGGGGATGGTGAACGACCACTTGGTGACATGTTACAGGTGGAGGGAGCTAGATAAATGAGGCGATTGCGGATTGTGAATTGCGGATTGCGGAATATCAATGAAGGCTCCAGCGCCGCTCGACCCTCCGTTTGGAATCCGCAATTCGCAATCGACAATCCGCAATTTAGTCTGTCTCGATTCCCATCTCCCCCAAAAACATCCCTCCCCCCGCATCCTTCCCCGCCCGCTGCGCCACTCGCGTCAGCACCAGCCGGTCCTTGGCGCGGGTCATCCCGACGTAGAGCAGCCGCCGGGATTCCTCGATCTCCCGCAGCCCCTCGTCGCCGCCGGCCCGGACGCCCGGCAACCGTTCGTCCTCCACGCCCACGACGTAGACCTGGGAGTATTCGAGCCCTTTGGTCGAGTGCAGGGTCAGGAGGTTCACGCGCTCCGGATCCGTTTCCGCCTCCCGAGAAGTGGACAGTGCGACGCGCTCGAGCAGCCGCCCGATACTGTCGGCCAGCGTCTCCGCCGCGCTGGCCCCGACGAGCGCCTCCAGTCTCGCGAGCGCCGTGGCGTACCGGTCCCCAGCCGACCGGGTCCTTCGAAGCTGCTCCATGCGGGACCGGCCCCCGAGATTGACGATGATGCTGTCCACCGGCGGGGCCCCGAACTCGGGGACACGCTCGCGCTCGGCCGAGTAGAAGTCGAGGGCGTCGGAATAACGGCCCAACGTGAACCGGGGGACCAGCTCCTGGAACAGCTTCCGCTCACCGGTCGCGGCGGGATCCCAATCGGCGGCCAGCGCGAGACCCAGGGCGTCGAGCAGCGGCACCTGAGCCGTCTTGCGGGCCCGCGTCTGCTGCAGCCGCGCCAGGTGGGCGTACACTCCCGCGAGGGTGCGGGCGTCGTCGAGCGCGTGATGGGAACGTGCCGGATCGACCCCAAACCGTTCGGCCAGGTCCTTGAGCTTCGCGCTGCCGTCGGTGATCACCGCCCGGGCGAGCGGGAGTGAATCGAAGAACCGCAGGTCGTCCGACCCGGGAAGGTCCGCCGCGAGCCGCAACAGCACCGGGACGTCGAATTCCTGAGCGTTGTGGGCCAGCAGAACGCGATCCCCCACAAACGCGCGGAACGCCGGCCACACCTCCGCGAACGATTTCGCCTGAGCGAGATCCTCCATCGAATAGCCGTGGACCTCGGCGGCGCGCGGAGAGATCGCCTGCGTCGGCCGGACCAGCGCTTGGAACGAGTCCACCACGTCGCCGTTCACGACCCGGACGGCACCGATGTCCACCACGTCGCAAAGGTCCCGGTCCTTGTCGGTGGTCTCGAAATCGAAGACGACGAATTCCGGAAACGGATCTCGAACGGCACGGGTCTGGAGCAGCTGCAGTGCCTTGAACACCCGCAGCGCGAGTGCCGCGCCGCCGTCCTTCCCATCCAGCAAGAGGTCGTCGGCACCGGGCTGATCTTCGGGCCCTCGGTAGCTGACCTGGGGGAGCAGCTCGGCGCGGACGAGGAGCCCGCGTATCCCGATCTCCGCGCCGCCACACGGTGGGATCCACACCACCGCCCCTCGGGCGATCACCTGTTCCAGGGCCGCCGCCAGCGCCACCGCCGCAGGGTCTGTCGCCGGATCGGTGAGATGCTCCGCCTGCTCCTCCAGGGCGTTCTGCCAGACGCCCATGCGCTGGCCCAGCACTTCGAGGATGAGCGCGGGGAGGGTCGTGTGGGTGCGCGCCAGCGCCCGCAGATTCTCGACCTGGTAGACGAAGCGCCATGCCTGCCGGCGGTCCGGATCGCCGTGCGGAGCCCGGGTGGCGATGTCCCGGACCGCGGTCAGGAAGTCGCCGCGACCGGCGGGGAGCGCGGCGCGCACCCGCTGGATGAGGGCCTCGGGAAAGACCCTGAGCGCGAGCGCCTCGGCAGCCAGCGGATCCGCGTCATCCTGAATCACCCGCAGCGAGGCGAGCACCTGCGCGATCACCGGATCGTCGGTGAGGGCCCGGCCCCGGGCCAACCGGCACGGGACCCCGGCCTGCACGAACGCCTGCTCCAACACGTCGCCGATGTCGTGATGGCGGTACAGGACCCCGAAGTCCCCCCAGGTCAGCCGAGCCCCTGCACCACTACCCTCCCGCGTCGCGCACACGTCGGCGACGATCCAGCTCGCTTCCGCCCGCTCGTCGGCGAAAGCGCGGGCCACCACCGGAACCGGCACGTCGCGCACCGCGACGATCCGCTTGGCGAACAGCTGCTCGTTCCGCTCCACGAGACGCCGCGCGGCGCTGAAGATCTGGCGGGAGCAGCGGTGATTCTCCTCCAGCGCGAACGGCCGCGCGATCGCGAAGTCGGTACGGAACCGGTCGAGCACCCGGGGGTCCGCGCCGGTCCAGGAGAAGATCGATTGCTCGTCGTCGCCCACCGCGAAGATGCTGCGATGGGCCTCGGCCAGGCGGCGCACGAGGCGGTACTGCGGGGCGTTGAGGTCCTGGAATTCGTCGACCAGAAGATGGTCCCAGCGGGAGGCGATCGCGTCCGCGATCGCCGGCTCCGCGGTGAACAACTGGTCCACGAGGAGCACCAGATCGTCGAAGTCCACCAGGCGGCGCGAGCGCAGGACCTCGAGATAGCGCTCGCAGAGCACGGCCACGTCCGGCTCCACCGGCGCTCCCTGCAAGCGCCGCCGGCCGAATTGCGACAGCAGCCACTGGCGCCGCTTGAACACATGCACGCCGAGCCGCCGCAACACGATCTGCTGGGTGTCCTCGTCGGCGATCCCGAACCCGCGCGCCACTCCGACCCGCTCCCCATGCTCGCGCAGGATCTCGCAACACAGCGAGTGCATCGTGCCCCGATGCACCAGCTCACTGCTCGGCCCCAGCTCGCGGTGCAGGCGCGAGCCGATCTCTTCGGCCGCCTTATTGGTGAAGGTGACGGCGCAGATCCGCTCGGCCGCCGCGTGGTGGTGCTCGATCAGGTAGCGCACCCGTTCGATCAGACAAAACGTCTTGCCGGCCCCGGGGCCCGCCAGCACCAGCACCGGACCGATCGGAGCCTCCACCGCCGCGCGCTGCTCGGGGGAAGCGGTGGGGACGGATGCGGCGAGGGGGTGCGCCACTGACATGGCTTCCTAAGTTAGCTCGGTGATGTCAACCGATGATCACCGGTTCCTCACACAACCATGAAACGCTACAATCCACCAATGCGACCACATCGCCTTCTGATCCCAATCATCTGTTTCTCGAGCGCTCCCCTAGTCGCTCAGCGCCCCAAGCCCGACCCGGCTGCCAGCCGCCGCACGGCGATCGTGACCGCGGCCGCGCGCGTGGCACCCGCCGTGGTCAGCGTCAACGTGCTGAAGCGTGAGCGCGCCATGCCGCAGGATCCCTTCGATCTGTTTTTCACCCCCGGGGGGGTCAACCGGCAGGTGCAGGGGCTGGGATCGGGCTTCATTCTCAGCGCGGATGGGACCATCCTCACCAACCAGCACGTCATCGAAGGGGCGCAGCAGATCGTCGTGACCACCCGGGACGGCCGCGACTACCCGGCCCGGCTCCTCGGTGAGGACCCCCAAACCGATATCGCGGTCCTCAAGGTGGACGCGACCGGCCTCGCCACCGCTCCGGTCGGATCGTCGCGGGACCTGATGATCGGCGAATGGGTGGTGGCGATCGGAAACCCCTACGCCTACATGCTGGGCAACAGCGAGCCGACGGTCACCGCCGGGGTCGTGTCGGCCACCGAGCGCAATCTGCTTCCCTCCCAGGACCAGACCGGCGTGTACGTGGGGATGATCCAGACCGACGCGGCGATCAACCCGGGGAACTCGGGTGGGCCGCTCGTCAACGCGCTGGGAGAAGTGGTCGGCGTCAACAGCTCGATCTTCTCGAGCTCCGGGGGATCGGTGGGGATCGGCTTCGCGATCCCGATCGAGCGGGCGCTCCGGGTGGCGGACGAGCTGCGCCGCTTCGGACAGGTGCAGAAGCCGTGGGTCGGCCTGGACGTCGGTGACACCGACCTGCGCGGCTGGAAGCAGTCGGGCGGGCTGCGGATCAGCGCCGTCGCGCTCGACGGCCCCGCGGCCCGGGCCGGGCTCAAGGCCGGCGACGTCCTCACCGGCTCGCGCGGGAAGCGGTTGCGGACCTTCCTCGATTGGGAGGCGGTGCTGCTCGACGCCGGTCCCGGAGACACGCTGGGTGTGACCTACCTCACGCAGGGAGCGCGTCACACGGCGGTGTTGACCGTCGCGGACCTGCCCACCTCTCGCGCCGAAAAGGTCTCCGTTCTGGGCGACATCCAGGCGGTGACGGTGACTCCCGCGATCCGTCAGGAACGCAACATCCAGGCGCAACAGGGGGTACTCATCTACGACATCGGCGCCGAGGCGCAGCAGGCGACCGGGCTACAACCCGGCGATGTCGTGTTCCAGGTGAACCGCCAGCGGGTCGCCACGGCGGAGGAGTTGCGGGGAGCCTTCACCCAGGCGACGGGTGGGGGCGCAATCTCCCTGTGGTTCGAACGGGCCGGCTCGATCGGCCGAACGGCGTTTTACGTGCGATGACCACCACGGTGACCGTCACGCGGTTCCAGTTATCCTTGTAGTGAACCGCACCTACTACCCGGAGTGATGCCAATGAGTTGGATTCCGAGAATCATGCGGCCGGCGGCCTGGACCGCCTTGGCCGTCTTCACCGCCGTCGCCTGCAAGGAGGGGCCATCCCCCGAAACGCAGGCCCGCATCGACTCCCTCACCCGCGTGGCGGGCGAGCGGGACCAGATGGTGACGGAGATGGCGCAGAATACGCGCCTCCTGTCCGACATCTCCGCCGACCTCGCCAAAGTGCAGCTGCACCAGAAGCTGAAGGTCTCGGGCGAGTCTCCCGCGGAGGCCTCGCGCGACAGCATCCGTCAGCGCGTGCGCTACATCGCCACGCGACTCAACGAGACCGATCGGAAACTCCGGGCGAGCGAGCGCCAGGTGCAGGGCCTCACTCACCTGTCGGACAGCTTGCGGGCCACGCTGCAGGCGACGATCGCGAACTACGACTCGGTGATCGCCTCCCAGCGCACGCAGCTCGCCGAGCTGGCCGCCCAGGTGGACACGTTGCGCGGGCAGACGGTGGCGCTGCGCGACACCGTGCAGAACCTCACCACGTACGAGAATACCGTCTACTACGTGATCGGCACCAAGGACGAGCTGCGGCAGAAGGGGCTGATCGAGGAGACCGGTGGCAGCCGCTTCCTCTGGGTGCTCTGGAAGTCGGGTGAGACGATCGTGCCGAGCCGCCAGCTCGACCCGTCTCGGTTCACGGCGATCGACCGCCGGCAGGTGACGAAGATCGCGTTGCCCGATTCGACCAAGACCTACCGGATCGCCTCGCGTCAGGACCTGTCGTCGCTCGCGACGCCCCCTGACAAGGACGGGAAGGTCTCGGGCACCCTGGAAATCGCCGAGCCCGGTCGGTTCTGGAGTCCCTCCAAGTACTTGATCATCGTGGAGAGCTGAACGGCAGGGGTCAGGCGTCAGGGTGCTGCCTTAGCCCCTGAACCCCTGACCCCTGATTTCGCACCCGTTTCACGGTTTCCTCACTTCCTATTCGGTAGCCTCCCGCCACGGGCGAGGAGTACCCGGATCCATCGCGGAAGGGAGGCGCATTCACATGATCGAGCCTGGCGGCAGCTACTCAACGGAGATCTGGTTGTCCGAGCATGAGGACGCCGGTCTCGCCTCCACCCTGCAGCACGACGTCTGGGAGGAGCTGAACTGGGAGTTGAAGGGCGGCACGGCCGACCTGGCGGTCTACGTCACCGGGCGGCAGGTCACCCTCGCCGGTCGCGTGGGGCGCTACCCCGACCGGGTAGCGGCGGAGCGGGCGGCGCGCCGGGTGCCCAAGGTCGCGGATGTCGTCAACATGATTCAGGTTGACCTCGTCCCCACCGAGCGGCGGCCCGACGAAGTAATCGCTGAAGAGGTGAATCGCGTGCTGCAGTGGGACACGGTCGTGCCGGCCGAGCGCCTTGCCGTGACGGTGCGCGAAGGGCACGTGGTGCTCACCGGTGAAGTGGACTGGGATCACCAGCGAATCGCCGCCGAGGCCGTGGTCACCCCCCTCCAGGGTGTCACCGGGGTGTCCAACATGATCACCGTGGAGCCGAAGTGGACCACCGGGGAGATCAAACCCTCGGTGATGGCCGCGCTGCGGCGGGCCAATGCCAAAGGGGTGCACGTCGAAACGCGTGGCGGACTGGTGGAACTGTCCGGACAGGTGAACACCCTCGCCGAGCGCTCGGAGATCGAACACACGGTGTGGCGGGTGCCGGGGGTGGTAGGGGTAACGGACAGCCTGCAGGTGAAACGGTAGCTGGGGTGGCGGGTATGAGGTATCAGGTGTGAGAGGGGTGACGTATGAACGCGAAGACCAAGAAGCAGCTTCGCAAAGCCATGGACCGCGGCGCCGAGAAGGCGAAAGCGGTGGGCCGCGGAGTGGTCGCGGCCGCCGAGGTTGTGGCGGATGAGGCGCAGCACGCCGTGAAGCGCTATCAGAGGAAACGCGCCATCAAGAAGGCGGGACAGGTCTTGCTGGAGATCGGCAAGCCGGCCGTCGCCGCGGCAGCCGCCGCCGCCGCGACCGTCGCGGCGGAGCGCCTGGCCCGCCGCGGTGAGCGCGCGCCCGAGCCGCAGCCCCCGCAGGGGGAGACGACACCAGCGTAGTCGGTTGACCGTCGAGGCGGTTAGCGCGAGTGCAGTCAGGTCGGACCATTGGAGCGGGTCGGTGAAATCTCCCGACTCGACCATTCTACCGGCCTACTAACCGCCTAACCGCCTCACGGGCTATTTTGTCTGCCTCATGAGCCTCGCCCGTTCCCTGCTGCTTCAGGCCTCCCGCAGCGAATGGCTCGCCGAGCAGTTTCGCCGCCGCGCCTTCGCGCAACGCGCCGTAAAACGGTTCATGCCAGGGGAGGATCTCGAATCGGCGCTTCAGGCAGCGGCCGAGTTTGGGACGGTCGGCATCGGCACGATCCTGACCGAGCTCGGGGAGCGGGTCACCTCACGGAGTGAGGCGGCCGCCGTGCGGGACCATTACCTCGGTGTCTTGAAATCGATCCGCGAGCGATTTCTTCCTTCGGTCGTGTCGGTCAAACTCACCCATCTCGGGTTGGACGGCGATCGCGCGGCGTGCATCAAAGATGTGATGACGCTGGCGGAGGCAGCCGGCGCCGAAGGCTCGTTCCTGTGGATCGATATGGAGGAATCCAACTACGTCGACGCCACCCTGGAGGTGTTCCGGCAGGTCAGGGCGGTTTACGAGAACGTGGGGGTGGCACTCCAGGCCTATCTGCGCCGCACCGCCGCGGACGTGGATGCCTTGCTGCCCCTGAAGCCGGCGATCCGCCTGGTGAAGGGGGCCTACAACGAGCCGCCGCTCGTGGCGTTCCCGGCCAAGCGCGACACCGATGCCAATTACTTCGCGCTGGGTTCGAAGCTGCTCGAGGCCGCGGGCCAGGGTCGCGCGTCACCGGTGTTCGGGACCCACGACTTGGGCCTGGTCGCCCGGCTGCGCGAGCGTGCGACACAGTTGAAGGTCTCACCCTCGGCGTACGAGTTCGCGATGCTGTACGGGATTCGCGCCGCGGACCAGCAGCGACTCGCCGCTCAGGGGGCGAAGGTGCGGGTGCTGATCAGCTATGGGAGTGCCTGGTTTGCCTGGTATCTGCGACGGCTGGCGGAGCGGCCGGCGAACGTCTGGTTCGTACTGCGCAGTCTCTTCTAGAAGAAGTTAGCCGAGGACTTTTCGCTTCAGGGCCCGCCCGATGAACCGCAGCCGCTCGGGCCAGGAGAACCGCAACAGGTTGGTCTTCACCACCCCCGCCGTGAAGAACGTCTTCCGCGAATAGTCGATCGCCGTATCCACCACGATCGGGCGCCCCCGGCCGAGGCAGTCCCGCACCTGCTCCAGGACCCGCGGCACCTCAGCATCCGATCGCAAGTGCAGCGCCTCCACTCCCAGCCCCGCGGCGATCCCGCCCACGTCGTAGTCGGGCAGCACGCTCGCCGTCTTGCGATTCAATGCGGTTTCCTGGAACTGGGCGATCTGGGCCAGTTCTTTGTCCCGCAGCACGAACACCGCGACGGCGATTCCCTGGTTGGCCGCGGTGAGCAGCTCGAGGCCGGTCATGAGAAACGCGCCGTCGCCGGCCAACGCCACGACCGGACATTCCGGCCGGGCGAGTTTCGCTCCCAACGCTGCCGGGACGGAGTAGCCCATACAGGAGTAATCCACGGGGGCCAGAAATTGTCCGGGCCGCTCGAGCCGCAGGCACTCCATCGCCAGAAAGGTCCCGTTCCCGGAGTCGGTCGTGAAGATCGTGTCCGGCCCGAACGCGCTCTGCAGCGACCGCAGCAGGTGCGCGGGAGTGACCTTGGGGCCGGCGCCAACGTCGGCCAGCCACTGCTTCCACGTCGCGTCATGGCCGGCGCGGATCGCCGCCCGCACCTCCGGCTCCGGCGCCCTAGACCGCAGCGACGGCAACAGCGCCCGCACGAACGCGCCGGCGTCCGCCTCCAGGCCGAGATCGGTGGGGAAGTTTCGGCCCAGGACCGCCGGCTCGATGTCGACGTGGATCAATGGTCGCGGCGGGGCGACCCCGTAGCTCCCCGTGCCCACCTCGCTGAAGCGGCAGCCGATGGCGAGCGTCGCGTTACGCCCGCGGGCCACCTCCCGTACGAACGGCGGCGCCGCGTCCCCGAAGCCGTTCCACAGGAACAGCGGGTGCGACTCGGGGAACACGCCCTTCCCCTGGAAGGTCGTGGCGACCGGAGCCTGCAACCGCTCGGCCAAGGCGACGAGGTCCACTCCCGCGCCAGCCGCCCCCAGGCCGAGGTATAGCAGCGGCCGCACGGCATCCCCATCGAGCAAACGGACCGCCTGGTCGATATCCTCTGCCTCCGGCACCGGAGGGGCAACCGGCGCCGGTGCCGACCACCCCGCCGGGTCTACGTCGTGGCGCTGGAGGTAGAGGTTCACTGGTACCTCCACCATCACGGGACCGGGAGCCCCGCTGCGGGCGATCAGGCAGGCCCGCCGGATTTCAGGGTAGAGGTCCGCGCCGCGATCCACCCGGAATGCGGCTTTGGTGATCGGCGCGGCGATGGCGAGCTGATCGACGTCGTGCAGCTGGAAGGACTTCTTGAAGTCCTGGCGGATCCCGCACCCCAGCACGAGCAGCGGCACGGTATCCATGAACGCCTCCGCGATCCCGGAGAGCGCGTGGGTGAGACCGGCCCCGGGCACGACGTTGACGCACCCGAGCTGGCCCGAGGCACGCCACACGCCGTCGGCCATGAACGACGCGCTCTGCTCGTCGGTGACGAGCACCGCCCGCACGGCGTCGGATTCGGCGAGCGCGTCGTACAGCTCGATGTTGTGCGTGCCTGGAATCCCGAACGCGAAGCGCACGCCTTCGTCGGCCAGGGCCCGTGCTACGATCTCGCCGCCGGTGAGCTTCATGATCTCGCCGCTTCCCTTTCTCGCCCCCTCTCCCGACAGGGAGAGGGGGACGGGGGGTGAGGTACCACCTCATGAAGAAACTCTTATTCGCACTTCTCTGCCAGTTCGCGATTCCCGTCCCACGTTGCTCTTATGAGTTCCATTCTGTCCCCGCGTCAGCGGCAGGTGCTCGACGGGGTATGCGAGACTTTGCTTCCTTCCTTCGAGGTCTCGCCGGATCCCGCCGGGTTCTACGCGACCGGGGCACACGACACGGCTACCGCGACCCGCGCGGAACAACTGCTCGGCGCGTTGCGGGACCCGCTCGACCTGGCTCGACTGCGGCTGCTGCTCGACACCCTCGAGAACCGGTTCGTCAACCTGATATTCACCGGGCGATTCGTCCGCTTCAGCCAGCTGCCGGCGACCGAGCGGGAGAGAGTGCTCCAGGGCTACGCCCACTCACGCCTGGCGCTGCGCCGGGCGGGATTCCAGGCGCTTAAACGTCTGGTGCACGTCGCCTTCTACTGTTGGCCGGTGAAAGACGGCCCCCCCCGTCACCCCGCCTGGGAACACAACGGCTACCCTGGCCCGCTTCCCCAGCCCGCTCGGCAGATCGACCCACTCCCGGCCTGCACTGTCGATCGCGACCTGGAGCTCGAATGCGACGTGGTCGTCGTCGGCTCGGGAGCGGGAGGCGGTGTCGTGGCGGGTCTCTTGGCGGAAGCCGGCTGGCGCGTCGTGGTGCTCGAGAAGGGAGGCAACCCCGGCTCGCGCGACTTCACCCAGGTCGAAGGCGACATGCTCTCCCGCTATTACCTGGACGGCGGGCTGATCATGACCCAAAGCGGGTCGCTCCCGATTCTCGCGGGGAGCTGCCTCGGCGGGGGCACGGTCATCAACTACTCGACGAGCTTCCCGCTTCCGCCGGTGGCGCGCGCCGAATGGGACGCCATTTCCGGACTCTCGTTGTTCGACAGCGCCCGGTTCCGTGAATCGCTCGAGCGAGTGCACACGAGACTGACGGTCGGCACCCGCTGGAGTACCCCCGCGCTGCGGGATCAGCTGCTCGAGCGCGGCTGCCGCACACTCGGGTGGCACGTCGAGCCGATTCCCCGCAACGTGACCGACTGCAAGGAAGGGGTGGAGTGCGGGTACTGCGGCTATGGCTGCCGCCACGGTGCCAAGAACTCCACCGCCCGCACCTACCTCGCTTCAGCCGCCCGCCATGGCGCCACGCTGATCCCGCATTGCGAGGTGGATCGTGTTACTACCGATCATGGGCGGGCCAACGGGGTAACCGGTCTGGTCACCGGCCCGGACGGCCGCCCGCACCAGATCCGGGTACGTGCCCGCACAGTCGTGGCGGCCGCGGGCTCGATCAACACCCCGGCCCTGTTGCTCCGCTCGGGGCTCGAGAATCCACACATCGGGCGCGGGCTGCGACTGCACCCGGCCACGGCCGTGGCCGGAGTCTTCCCCGATCGCGTCGAGCCCTGGACCGGGGCGCTGCAGACCCGGTATTCCGACCAGTTCGCCGATCTCGGAGACGGCTACGGCGCCAAGTTCGAGACCGCCCCGGTGCACTTCGCGCTTCCCGCCAGCGGGTTCGGTTGGGCCAACGCGCGCCAGCACCGCGACGACATCGGTCGCCTGGCCCATCTGTCGATCGTGGGCGTCCTGTTGCGGGATCGCGACCCGGGACGCGTCGTGGTCAGCAAGGCCGGTCATCCGCGCGTGCATTACGAGCTGTCGGGCCACGACGTCCGCAGCGTGCGGCAGGGTCTCATCGGCGCCGCCGAGCTGCTCGTCGCCGTCGGCGCGACCGAGCTGTTCAGCCTGCACACACCCCCCGTGCGGGTGCGGCCGGGAGAGCGGGGATGGCTGGAGCGGTTCACCCAAGGCATCGACGCCCGCGGGTTCACCAAGTGCCGGATGTCCTACATCACGTTCCATCAGATGGCGAGCTGTACCATGGCGGCCGACCGCCGCCGCGGCGTTGTTTCCGAGACCGGTGAGACGTTCGATCTGCCCGGCCTCTACGTGGCCGACGCCAGCGCGTTCGTCACCTCGAGCGGCGTCAATCCAATGATCACCATCATGGCGATCGCGGACCACGTGGCGCGGGGGATGCTGGGTCGGTAGCGGCGGGTTCCCCCGCTCCCGATGGGGAGAGGGGTCAGGGGTGAGGTACATCGATCGCGGCGTCCTAGGCACAAGCCACGCACCGCGGTACAATCCACCCTGTGAGAACGGTACCGCCCACGATACCGGGGGAAATGCAAGCCGCTCTGCTTCAGGCGATGATCATCCTGGGGCTGGCGCTGCTCTGCCTCTACCTGCACCGGCGCTATCACAAGCCGTACTTCGCCTGGTGGGCGCTCGCCTGGTTCCTCTATTTCTTCAGGCTCGGCGCCATTCTGTCGTTTCTCGTCACCAAGAATTGGGATTGGCTCTACTGGCACCAGGTGCTCACGGGATGGACAGCCCTGGTGCTCCTGTGGGCGGCCCTCGTCTTCTCGCGCCAGGTGGAGTGGCGCTGGGGGTACGCCGGGCTACTGCTGTTCCCCCCCGCCTGGTCGTACCTGGCGATCTACCGGCTCGACAACTTCATGCTGGCGGCGGGTCCTGCGGTGCTGTTCCTGTCGCTCGTGACGCTGTGGACCGGGTGGATCTTCTTCCGCTATTACCGTCTCGTGCGGGCCACAGGCGCCCTGGTGCTCGCCGTGGCGCTCTTCTTGTGGTCGATCCACCACCTCGACTACCCGTTCCTGCGGGCCTACGGTGCCTGGAGTCCCTGGGGCTACTACCTGGACATCCTGTTCCTGCTGGCGACGGGATCGGGGATCCTGGTGCTCGTGCTCGATGACCTGCGGCGGGGCATCTCCGCGCTGTCGACTCTCTCCGGCGACCTCCAGCCCGCCGACCCCCACTCGGACAGCCTCGCCACCCTG
Source organism: Gemmatimonadales bacterium (assembly GCA_035500495.1). Taxonomy (GTDB): domain Bacteria; phylum Gemmatimonadota; class Gemmatimonadetes; order Gemmatimonadales; family GWC2-71-9; genus DASTHG01. Next base: position 54,880 of record DATJXC010000109.1, on the reverse strand, counting down.
TTGCAGCGGCCGCTCACGCTTCCCGCCGCGCTGGGTAGCGCCATCTACGAATCAGTGAACGGGACGCCGCACTGTCTCGCCGGGGCCGGCACCTGCGCCGGGTGGGAAGGTTACGATCCGCCGGCACCGGCCTCGAAAGCGGTGACCGCCGCGATCGCCGGAGAACGCGCGGTGTTCTCGAAGAACTGGCCCGATCCGCGGCCGGGGTCCGGCCGAGTCTATCCGTTCGCGGTGGTGCTGCCGGTCTGGCGACGCAGTCGCGCCACCGCCGCCCTCGCGGTCGTGGGAGACGCCCGCGACCCTTTCACGGCCCTGGATCAGGACTTCCTGCACGCGCTCGGCCAGCAGATCGGTGCCGCCCTCGAGAACGCGGACCTGACGCGCCGCCTCCAGGCCCGCACCGCCGAGCTGGCGCAGCTGTCGGCGCGGATGATCGAGCAGCATGAGGCGGAGCGCCGTCGGCTCTCGCTCGAGCTGCACGATGAGACGGCGCAGGTGTTCACCGCCGTCAAGCTGCAGCTCGGGCTGTTGCGGGAACAGGCGGACCAGGCGGTCGCGGGACGGCTGGCGCGGGCCGAGGACCTGATCGACGCCGGCATGAAGAGCATCCGCAAAGTGACCGATCAGCTGCGCCCTTCCCTGCTCGACGACCTGGGCCTGTTGCCGGCACTCCGCTCCCTGGGTGAAGCCTTTACGGAGCGGTCTGGGATACCAGTCGAAATCACGGCCCCCGACGCCCTCCCCGAGATCAGTGCCGCGGCCGAGCTGGCGCTGTTCCGGGCCTTGCAGGAGACGCTGTCCAACGTCGCGCGCCACGCCGGCGCGCATCTGGTCCGCGTGCACTGCGCCGTCAATGGAGCGCTCTCCCTCCAGATCACCGACGACGGTCGCGGCTTGCCGGCGGGGTTCGACATGCGGGCGCTGGAGCGGGAAGGCCACCTGGGGCTCGCCGGGATGCGGGAGCGCATCATCGCCTTGGGCGGTCGCGTCGAGGTGACGGGGGCTCCAGGGGCGGGCGTCAGCGTCCGGGTCGAATTGCCTTTGCGGGAGAGCGGTGAATGAGCCAGACGATTCGGGTGTTGATCGCCGACGATCACACCGTGGTGCGGCAAGGGATCCGCCACGTGCTCGAAGGAGACCCCGTGTTCAGCGTGGTCGGGGAGGCGGGAACGGGGGCGGAGGCCCTGGCGCTGGCGCTGCGCGAGCGGCCCGACGTCGTGCTCCTCGATCTCACCATGCCCGACGGCACGGGGATCCACGTGCTGCAACGCCTGCGGGAACAGCTTCCCGATATCCGGGTGCTGGTGCTCTCGGTCCACGACGAGCGCGAATACGTCATCGAGAGCGTCCGCGCCGGCGCGCACGGATACCTGCGCAAGGACAGCACCCCCGCGGAAATCCGTCAGGGGGTGCGGGCGGTGCAGGCCGGGAATTCCTACTTCAGCCCGGTGGTCGCCCGCCATCTGACCGCGGCGCTGCGGGGCGGGGGGGAGGGCGGCGCGGATTCGGCCGATGCGGGCGCGGCCGCGGATCTCACCGCGCGCGAGCGCGAAGTGCTGGTGCGGGTGGCCCGCGGCCGGACCAACAAGGAGACCGCCGCCGAGCTGGGGATAAGTGTGCGGACCGTCGAAACGCACCGCGACAACCTGATGAAGAAGCTGAAGATTCATACCGTGGCGGGACTGACCAAGTTCGCGCTGGAGCAGGGACTGATCCCCTAGCCTTCTGCTACGAGACGCCCAACACTCCCAGCACCACGTCCAGCGACGGCCGGTCGAGCAGATAGAGAAACAATCCGCTGAGGCGTTCCGGCGTCAGATCTGCGCCTGCGTAGATCAGGCTCGTCTCCACGACCAGCACCGGATCTTCGCCTCCCGTAATCGCCGCATCGCTCGCGACTCGGGCGCCGTCGTCGATTGCCAGCACCGGAACCGAGGGGAGCACGCGCTTCCCGACCCAATCCGCCAGGGCGTTCAGGAAGCTCGAGGCGAGGATGTTACCGGTCTCCTGTAGGCAGGAACGTTCCAGCTCGCCCGCGAGCGTCGTGCCGGAGCCGGCCTCCCGCTGCAGCAGCCGCTCGCACAGGAACGTCGCTTCATCCTCGCGCATCAGCAGCACCGTCCGGCCGCTCAGATCGCCCTGAATCTCCATGGACAGGGCGGCGATCCGATCGCCCTGGCCGGCGAACCGGCTCACGACGGTCGCGAGCGGTCCGATCGACACGCGCGGCACGTCGATCGTCACGGGGACGTTGGTGATCTTGGCGAGCGCGGTGGCGGCATGCCCCGCCCCGACGTTCGTCACTTCCCGCAAGGCGTCGACCTCGATCTGGCTCAGCGCCGCGGCGGCCGTCACCGCGCGCCTCGGGCGGCCCGGCGTCCGAGCGCCTCTTCGACCGCCGCGACGAGCTGGTCCGCGTTGAACGGCTTCACCAGAAACCCGGTCGCGCCCGCATCGAGCGCCTGCGTAACCTGTTTCGCCTGGCCCATCGCCGAGCAGACGATCACACACGCGTCGTGATCGAAGCTTGAGATCTGCCGCACGGCGTCGATCCCGCCCAGCTCGGGCATCACGACGTCCATCGTCACGAGATCCGGTTTCAGCTCCTTGTACTTCTGTACCGCCTCCGCGCCGGTCGTCGCCTCCCCGACCACGGTGAATCCCGCGGCGGTGAGAGTACGCCCGATCAGCATGCGCATGAACATCGCGTCGTCGCAAATCAAGACCGTCCGGCTCATCGTCAGTTCCTTTCGAGAAGCCCGCGAAGTCGCGGGCCGATGCAATCGAGGGCGAGAATCTCTCTCGCGGCGCCGACTTCGGCCGCGGCGCGCGGCATTCCGTACACCACGCAGGACGCTTCGTCCTGCGCGATGGTGTGCGCTCCTGCGCGCGACAACTCCAGCATCCCCCGGGCGCCGTCCCGGCCCATCCCGGTGAGCAGCACCGCCACGACGCGGTCGCGCGCGACCACGCCGGCGGAGGAAAACAACACATCCACGGAGGGCCGATGCACGGCGTCGGCGGCATCCGCGTGAAGCTCCACCCGCCATCCGTCGGCGCCGAGGGCGAGCGCCAGGTGTCGGTCCCCCGGAGCGATCACGACCTCTCCCGAAGCGATCGTGGCGCCCGCTTCCGCTTCCCGTACGCGGAACGGCAACGCGCGGGTAAGGCGTTCGGCATAGGCCCGGGTGAACCCGGGGGGCATGTGCTGCACGACCGCCACCGGCACCGGCAGTCCCGGGCCCAGTGCCGTGAGCACCGCCTCGATCGCCCGCGGTCCTCCGGTCGAGGCGCCGATGACGGCGAGGTCGAAGCGAGCCGGCCGCGGAGCGGCGGCAACGGCGGGGGCCGCACTGGTCGCCGTCGTCACAGGATGCGCCCCTCCCCGCCCGCTCACACTCAGGATCTTCTCGACCAGAACCGTCCGGAGCGCTTCGAAGTCGACCAGGGAGTAGGCTTCCTTGTCGATGAAATCGACCGCACCGCGCGAGAGGGCTTCCACGGTAAGCGGGGCGCCGGCACCGGAGTGGGTGGACAGGATGATGACCGGCAGGGGCCGGGCCGCCATCAGGCGGTCGAGCGTCCCCAGACCGTCGAGGCCGGGCATGTGCAGGTCCAGCGTCACCACGTCCGGCCGCCATTCTTCGAGCCTGGCCAGGAGCTCCAGACCGTTGGCCGCGGTCCCCACGACGATCACCCGGGTCTCCTCGGCCAGCAGCCGGCGCAGCCCTTCGCGGATGAACAGGGCGTCGTCGACGATGGCGACGCGCACGGGCCGACCCGTGGAAGCGGCCGCGGCGATCATCGGGCGACCTTCCGGTACACGATGCAGCCGCCCAACCGGGTGGCTTGGAGCTGCGGGAGCAGGCCGATCGCCGACTCCGAGTGCCCCAGAAACAGCAGGCCGCCCGGCCGCAGCACCGACACGAGGTTCTCTATCGCCCGGCGCATCGAGGCCGCCGAGAAGTAGATCAGCACGTTGCGGCAGAAGACCGCATCGTACAGCGGTCGGCGACGGAAACAGGATCCATCCACCAGGTTGCCGAAGTCGAACCTGACCGTCCGGCGATACGGCTCTCGCACCGTCCACCGCTCCGGCGCCGCGGCGGGGGCCAGGTAGCGCCGGATCTGCTCGTCGGTCATCTGGCGCAGGGAGCGCACCCGGTACTCGGCGCGTTGGGCGGACGCCACGCGATCACTGTCCAGATCCAGACCATCGATCTCGACCGGTATGGCCCGGCCCGCGGCGTGGTCCGCCGCGAGAAAGCTCAGGGTATAGGCCTCCTCGCCGGAGGAGCACCCGGCCGAGAGGAGCCGGATCCGTCCGGGGACGGCGGGGGTCGCGGCGAGCGACGCCAGGCCCTCTCCGAACAGCGCGTCGAGCTGGTCGCGCTCGCGGAAGAAGTAGGTCTCGTTGTTGGTGATCGCCTTGGCGAGCTCCCGCGACTCGTCGGTTCCGTTGGACCGCAGGTAGGCGTAGTACTCCAGGAAGTCGTCCAGATGCAGCGCCCGGAGGCGGTGTTGGAGACGGGTTTCGAGCACCGACCGTCGCGGCGACGGAAAGTGCAGCCCGAACCGCTCCTCGAGGAGCTCGTTCAGGAGGTAATACGCCTCGTCGTCGAGCGGCGCGGCGATCGAGCCGAATCCGGACGGGACCATCAACGCCGCCATAGCTCCCGCGTGCGCTCGGCCACCGCGGCCACCGGATCCGCCGCGAGGGCCTCGAGCCGCGGACGATCCTCGGCCAATCCCGCCTTGCAGAGCACCTCGGCACTGATCATGCGCACGTGCCAATCGGCGTGCCCGGCGGTATCGCGGAATACCGGTAGATCCTCGGTCACATGGCAATCGGCGAAGGCCCGGCAGGCGAAGCGGGCCCACGGCATGTCGAGCGCGACGCCCCGGCGGAGCACGTTTCGCGCTTCCTCACCCCCGATGGCGCCGAGCGCCGTCAGGGCGAAGGGGCGCAACACCGCCGACCCGTTCAAGGCGAGGTCGGCCAGGAAGGGAATACTGACGGTGTCGCGCAGGCGGCCCAGCAGGCGAACCAGCTCCTTGTGCGGCCGTCGTTGCGCCATCGCGCGCAGCACCGGGAGCTCGGCCTGCAGCTCGGCTCGCTCCGCCACCGACACCGCGAGCGCGCCGTAGGCATCGGGATCCGCGTCCAGCCACGTGAGCCATGGGAGCAGCCGCAGCACGTCGCCGCGCTGCGTGGCGTGCGCCAGTACTTCCATTCTGATGGGAAGCGGGGTCGCGCAGATGGCCGCGGCGACCCGCGCCGGGTCTTCCTCGACGATGGTGGAGAGCACGGCGCGCACGTCGGCCGCGCACTCGCGCTCGGCCAGCCCGTTCCGGATTCCCCAGCGATGCCGGTACAGCAGCAGTCCCCAGGTCATCCGGATGTCGCGCGGGAGCCGCCCGTAGACATCGATGATCACCGCGCCGAGCCGAGCGTCCGAAATGGCGAACAGCACTTCGGCGATCGCGTCCAGGTGCTGCTGGCCGCGAAAGTCCGCGATCGCGGAGATCAGCGCGCCGACCGGCGCTTCCGCGGGAGCCTGCGCGGCGAGCCGGAAGCCCCACTCGCGAGACACCCCGCGTGTGAGCAGCAGGAGTCCGATCAGATCGGCGCGACGCGTCAGGCAGGCGGGCACCGCGGTGTGCTCTGAGCAGCCTCCCATGACGACCTCGAGCGCCGATTCATCCGCGTCGGATGGCCCGCCGGCAAGGAGACACCGCGCCGCACTGAGCCGTCCATCTGCCGACGCGCCCTCCATCGCGCCGCGCAGCGCGGTCGCCAGCGTGCGTCCGGGCGCCACGGCATCGTCGAGCCGCTCGACCACGTCGGCGAGGAGCGCCAGCACCGCGTCGCCGGGGGCTCGGGCGAGCCAGCGACTCGCCAGCAGGCGGAACGCCTCCGGACCCCCGATGCGCGCCAGCGACTCGGCCGCGAGGCCCCCGAGACACTCGTGATCCAACAGGTTGGCGAGCGGCGTGACCGCATCTCGGCTGCGCACGTCCCCGAGCGCCTGCACCGCCGCCACCGCGAGCCAGGGATCCGCCTTCAGGAACGGCAGCAGGTCCGGCACCACCGTGGGATCGCCCAGATGTCCAAGGGCGACCAGGGCCGCCTGGACCACGTTGGGGTTCTCGTGCGCCAGCAGCCGGCGCAGCGGCTGCAGAGCCGGCGCGGGGCGAAAGTGGTCGAGCAGCAGGACCGCCTGCAGGACGACATCGGCATCCGGGTCGGCCAGGAGCCCGAGTGCCAACGAGACCGCCTCCGTACCGCGTGCCCGCAACATCTCGAGCCCCGCGTTCCGCAGGACGTCGTCGGCCCCTTCCCTCAGGTAGCCGACCAACCGGTCTCCCGGGAGCACCACGGCGCCCACCCGGCGCGCCGGGGCACGCACCGACTCGCTAGGGTGGCGCAACAGTCGCTCCAGCTGCTCGGCCCGCGCCTCGGGCGGGAGCAGCAGGATCGACTCGAGCGTGGCGTCCGCTTCGACCATCCCGGTCACGCGGCGAACCGCCGGGTGACTTGCCGTAGCGCTTCGGCCTCCCGCACCAACGCGGAAGTGGTGCTCGCCAGCTGCCCGCTCGTGGTGAGATTCTGCCGCGCCACATCGGTGATCTCCTCGGTCGCCTTGACCACCATGTCCCCGCCGCGCTTCTGCTCGCGGGTCGCGCCGGCGACCTGCTGGGTCATGCGGTTCATGTTCTCCACGGCCGACATGATCGACTTGTTGCCGTTGGCCTGCTCCCGCACCGCGTGCGCCAGCTCCTGCGTGATGTCCTGAATGTGGCTCGTGGTGGAAACGATCTGACTGATCCCGCGAGACTGCTCCTCGGTGGAGGTATGGACCTCCGTCACGAGACCGCTCGTCTTGTCGACCGACGACCCGATTTCGTCCAGCACGGCGCGCGTCAGGTCCACGGCGTGGGTCGTGTCGCGCTGCACCCCTTCGACCACCTTCCCGATCTCCCGGATCGATTCCACCGACCGTTCAGCCAGGCGCCGCACTTCTTCCGCCACGACGGCAAAGCCGCGGCCCACGTCGCCCGCCCGCGCCGCCTCGATGGCGGCGTTCAGGGCCAGCAGGTTCGTCTGGTCGGCGATCTCCTCGATGATCCCGACGATCTTGCCGATATCGCGGCTCGAGGCCCCGATCCCCCGGATCACCTGTCCCAGCTCGTCCCCGCGCGACCGCACGGTCACGGCGGCGGTGCGGGACACCTCGTCCACGACGCGCACCTTGGAGGCGATCGATTCGATCGAGGCCGTCATCTGCTGAATGGTCGCCGCGGTCTCTTCCACGGAGGTCACGAGCGATTCGGAGTTCTTCGCCACCTGATCGCTCGATGCCCCCAGTTCCTGGATCGCGCTGGCGGTCTCATCCACGGTCGCGGCGAGGTCGTGAGAGGCCCGCGCCACCTGGTCGATCTGGGTCGCCATCTCCACCATGGCCGCCGACGTCTGCTCGGAGGACGACGATTGATGCTCGGCGCCCTTCTGCATCTGGGTGGCGGCCGCCGACAGCTCCTCGGCCACCTGCGCCACCGTCCCCGCCGTCTTCAGCACCGCCCCCACCAGCTCCGACAGACCATCCATCATGGTGTTCGCCTGGCGGCTCAGGTCGCCGAACTCATCCCGGGAAAGAGCCGGCAGCTTCTGGGTGAAGTTGCCGCCGCTCACCCGCGCGAACCCTTCGGAGAATTCCTGCAACGACCGGCCGAGGCCACGGAGAATGACGAGCGCCAAGAAGATCAGGAACGCCAGCCCCGCCACGGTGACCGCCACCGTCGCGAGCGTGGCGAGCCGCTGCGCCGACCGGGCCATGGCGAAACCGGCTTCCATCTCGGTCCGGTCGTGAGTCGTCTGGTCGGCCAGACGCTGATGGATTTCGTTGTACCGCGTGCTCATCTCTTGCAGCGCGGCGGTGAGCCGGTCCCCCGACGCGCCGGTCAGCATGTCCCCGGCCGTGCTGCGGGCGATCCCGTAGTAGCCGATGAACTGCTGTTCCAGTTGGTCCAGGTCCGCCTTGGCGAGCACCGGGTTCGTGCGGGCCGTTTGCAATCGGGCCAGAAACCGCCCGCGCAGATCCTCGGCTGCATTGAACATCTCGGAATCCCGCGCCGCCACGGCATCCTGCAGCGTGCGCTGCAGGTCGCCGAGCATGCCCTCGAGGTCCCGACTCACCTCGAGCGAGGGAACGTAGCCGGCGCGAATCAGCTCGAGCCGGCTCGCGCTGCGGGACCCGAGCAGCGCGGAGATCACGAGGATCGTGAGGAAGCCGGCTCCCGCCGCGAGCGGCAGGAGACCGATCTTCTGGGCGAATCGCAGATTGCTGAACACGTTCCCTCCTTCAAAGCCGGCGGGGCTCCGCCGGCGGTCTTGTTCGGTCTCTAGTTCTGCACGTGAACCCGACGGATGCCTGGGCCGATCGCCGTCTCGGTTGACACGTAGGCGATGGCACCCGGCGTCGAGCGGACGTAGGACAACACGGCCTGCTCCGACTGGAACTGCACGGGCGGCACGCCGCGGCCCGAGAAGATGATCGACTGCCAGTAGGACTTCACGGCATTGACGGTCTTGCGCAGGACGGCCTGGCTGAACACCTCGCGCACCGGTTGATCGTCGGTCAAGTCGACCGGCACGATCACCTGGCCGTCGGTCCACCGGATTGTCTTCTTGGTGTAGATGCGGTTGAGCTCGTCGGTCGAAATGCCCGTGAGGTAGTTCCCCTCGTTCACGACGACGACCCAGCCCTTGTCCTGAGCGACGAGCCGCGACGCGCCACCCAGCGCGGCGACGGCCATGACGCCCAGCATGATCAGCGTACGCATGGTGCCTTATCCTTGTCTTGAGTGAGATCTTGGTTGTGTGTGGAAATGATCAGCACCTGCTCCGGATCGAGCAGGATCAACAACACACCGTCCCGTTGATGCACCGCGGTGATGTAGGCGGACTGCTCGGTCATGACGTCCGCCGGTGGTGCCTCGAACCGGTTGCGATCGAGTCGCACGACCTGCTCCACCGCGTCCACCAGCAGACCGATGACGCGGCCGCGGGCGCTGGCGACGAGAATGCGCGAGCGCGGGCCCGGCGCCTCGGCCTCGAGTCCGAGTCGGACGCGAAGGTCCACGACCGGGACCACCCGGCCACGCAGATTGATGATCCCCCGCACGGGGTGCGGGGCGTCCGGCACCCGGGTGATGGTGGCGACGCGCAGGATCTCCTGTATCGCGTCGACCGGAAACGCGAACGTCTCGCTCCCCAGCCGGCACGTCACCCAGGTTTCCCACACCGCGGCCGCCACTGCGGCGTCCGACGGGGTCGGCTCGGCGGCCAGCTGATCGGCGAAGGCATAGACCCGATCGCTCCCCGCGAGGCGGGGGGCGGCCGACGCGGCCCCCTGCAGCACGTCCGTCACATTTCCTCCCGGTCAAAGACCGCGGCATCTACCAGGGACCGCGGGTCGAGAATGAGAATCGGACGACCGTCGCCCAGCACGGTGGTCCCAGCGACGCCCACCGGGCGGCCGCAGATCGGGTCCAGCCCTTTCACCACGACTTCCTGGAGCCCCTGGATGCGGTCGGCCACGAGGCCGCGCCGCTTCCCCGCGGCCTCCACGACGACGACGTAGCCGTCGCGCCGGCGGCGCGGCCGGGTGCCGAAGTGACACCCCAGGTCGAGCAGCGGGAGCATCCCGTCGCGCCAGCGGATCACGCCGGCATGGTTCACGTCGTGCGCGTCTTCGGGGCGCAGGCGGCGGCTGTCCACCACGAGGGCCATGGGCAGGGCGTACAGCTCGTCGTCGGCGCGCAACAGGAGGGACCGCGCGATCGACACCGAGAGCGGCAGCCACAGCTGGAACGTCGTGCCCCGGCCGATCTCGGAACGCACCTCGATACGGCCACCCTGGCGCAGCACGGCCTCCCGTACCGCCGCCAACCCGACCCCTCGCCCGGCGGAGAGATCGGCCGAGCCTCGCGTGGAGAACCCCGACTCGAACAGCACCTCGTAGGGATCCGCCTCCGGAGCCAGGGGGAACCCCTTCGCCGCGGCTGCCCGCCGCAGCTGCTCCGGGTCGATGCCCCGCCCATCCTCCGCCACCTCGATCAGGACTTCGTCTCCGCGCACGGCCGCCGCGACCCGCACGGTTCCGGTCTCTGGTTTCCCCGCGGCACGCCGCGCTGCGGCCGGCTCCAGCCCGTGGATGACGGCGTTCCGGACGAGGTGACCGAGCGCCTCGTTGGCCAGCTCGAGGAGGGCCTTGTCGAGCGGTGTCTCTCCACCGGTCGTAACCAGCCGAGCGTCCTTCCCGTCCTTGTGGGCTTCGTCGTGCACGATGCGGCGCAACGACCCGAAGACGGTGTGGAGCGGTGTCATACGAAGCGCCGTCACGCGCTCCTGTAACAGCTCCAGGGTCCGCTCAAGGCCTTCGAAGGCGAGGTGGACGTCGGGTCCGGCGCCAGCGATGGCGGTCTCGAGGCGATTGCGCTCGATCACCATTTCCGCGACCAGATCGATCAGCCCGTCCAGCGCCGCGAACGACACCCGTACGCCGGTCTGAGTCGTCGGCGCCGCCTCGGCAGTCTCCGCCGGGACGGCCGCAATCTCGGAGGCGGCGACCGGGGAGGAGGCCGGATCCGCCACGAGCTCCACCACGCGACGCCGGAAGCGATCGACCGACACGAGCAGCGATGCGACGTCGAGACCATCCGTCCCAGTGGCCAGCACGGCGTCTTCCATCTGATGGGCCAGCTGCTGCAGGTCGGTGAAGCCCATCATCGCCGAGTTGCCCTTCACCGTGTGGAGCTCGGCCTTGAGGCGCGTGAGCTCGACGTCCCGCGGCTCCCCCACAAGGGTCTCCACCGCGAGGAGCGACTGTTCCACACGATCCAGACGCTCGCGCGCGTCGAGGGCGTACTCGCCCCGCAGGGCCTCGAACCCGTCCATCGCTAGACCAGCACCACGTCGAGCAGCTGGTGCAGCTGCCTCGGGGTAAACGGCTTGGTCAGGTATCCCACCGCGCCGGCGGCGAGGCCGCGTCGCACGTCCTGGATCTGATCCTCGGTGCTTTGCAACACCACACGGACGTCCCGGAACGCCGGCTCGGCGCGGAGCCGCTCGAGAAATTCGAGGCCGCTCATCGCCGGCATGTTCACGTCGAGCAGGATCAGCACCACGTCCGGATGCTCCTGCAGCCGCACGAACGCCTCGCGTCCGTCGGACGCGAGCACCGGGGCGATTTCCGCCCGCGCGTAGGACTTCAACGCGAGCTCGTACATCCGGTGCAGCAGGATCGAATCATCTACCACCAGGACCTTCTTCGGCATCGGCTCCATTCCGTGTTCGCGAGTTACACAACAGCCTGAGTAGCCAACCCGCCCACCAAACGACCCAGCGCGGCGCGGGCACCAGCCAGGGTGACCACCGTTTCCGGGTCGAGCACCTCCCGCTTGACCAGCAGCTCCGCCACACGGGCGGCCTCGGCCAGCGCGTCGCACCCCATCATCAGCGCGCTCCCCCGGATCGTGTGCAGGGCGCGACCCACCACGTGCCCCGCGTCCGGGTTCCGCGCGTCCCGCTGCAGCACCCGCAACGCTTCATCCATCTGATGCAGCGATCCGTTTACATCGAGGAGAAACAACGGCAACAGCCGTTGAAACACCGGGTTCATCGTTTCGGGGCCTCCATCACCGCGGCGACGCCGCCGTCGACGCTGGGCCCCGCGATCAGATATCCCTGCACCAGCCTCACCCCCATCGTCCGCGCCAGGTCGAGGTCAGCCGGCTGCTCGATGCCTTCGGCGATCGGGACAATCCCCCGGTCCCGCACGGCATCCAGCACCGCCGCCACTAACCGGCGCTCGGCGGGAAACCGGCGCGCCGCCCGCAAGAGGTGACCATCGAGTTTCAGGAAGTGCGGCTGGCAATCCCGCAGCATCTGGTGATCGCAGGGCCCGCGCCCGAAATCGTCGAGCGCGATCCGCGCGCCGCTGGCCCGCAGGCTCCCCAAGGCCCGTCGCAACGCCCCGTCCACCAGATGACGGCCATACTCGACCAGCTCCAGCGTCACACGGGTCAGCGCCACCCGACAGCGCTCGGCCGTCGCGGCGAGGAAGGCCGGGAACCGCGCATCGCGACGCAACGTCTCCGGATGCACGTTCAAGAACAGGTTCGTCTGGACCCGACGCCGCTGCGCGGTTTCCAGCGCCGTCGCCACGCAGGCGCGATCCACCTCCACCTCGAGGTTCTCGCGTCGCGCCCGCCGGAACAGCGCATCCGCGTCGCCGAACATCGTGTCCGCGCGGCCGCGGGTGAGGCATTCCACGGCCCAGACCTCCGACACCTGGCCCCCGAGGTACACGATCGGCTGGAACAGCGTCGCGATCGCTCCCGGCGTCAGCACCGCATCCACGAATTCCCTGGAAATGCTCTCCGCGCTTCGCCCTGCTACGTCCACCGCAACAGCTTCCGCCACACCGATTCTCCTTGGATTCACGCGATTCCTGGCCTGTCTTGCGCCGCTTATCGCGGGCGGCCATTCTTGTCGGGGGCGTAGACTAATCGCGTAAGTGCATGTAGAGCCAATACTTCTATGGTCTGACTTCCATACCGTTTGGGTATAGGGGGGCAGGCAAGACGTGGATCTCCGGCACCTGCGGTACTTCGTCGCCGTCGCGGAAGCAGAGAGCGTCAGTCGAGCGGCCACCATCCTCCACGTGGCGCAACCCGCGCTCTCACGCCAACTCAAGAACCTGGAAGACGAGCTGGGCTTCGAGCTGCTCGCCCGCCACGCCGCGGGGGTGACCCTCACCCCGGCCGGACAGGCGTTCCACGCCGGCGGTCAGCGGCTCCTCGCCCAGACCGGGACGGCGGTGGAGCGCGCGCGACGGGCCGCGACCGGGCTGCATGGACGGTTGGAAATCGGCGTCGGACGCATCCCCAACTCCCAAGAGCTGGTGCAGCAGGCGTGGACCTCGATCCGCACCCAGCTCCCCGACCTCGCCGTTCACATCCGTGAAATCGAGGCGGGGCCGCCGCAGTGGCGCCAACTCGAGACCGGAGAGCTGGATCTGGCGGTCGGTGTGCTGCCGCCCAGCGAGGTCCTGGACCTCGCGTGGGAGCCGCTCTTCGAGGCGCCGCTGGAGTGCGCGCTGCTGCCGCAGTCACACCCCCTCGCGGAGCGGGAAACCCTCAAGCCGTCGGATCTCGGGAAGCTCCCGCTGCTGTGGGTCACGCAGGAAACCCATCCCGATCTCCACGCGGCGATCGCCTCCGCCGTCCGGAGTCTTCGGGTGACCGCACCGCTGGAGGACCAATACGCCGGGATGCACGCGGTCTGGATCGCGGTCGCGGCTGGTCGCGGGTGGACGCTCGCCCCCAGCTTGATGACGCGTCTCGCGCCGGACGGGACGGCGGCGGTCCCCCTGACCGGCCTGCATATCCAGCAGACGATGGCCTTCATCTGGCGGCCGAGCCGCTCGACCGCGGCGCTGCAACGCGTGCTGCAAGTCCTCCGTGCCATCCGCGATCACGTCGAGCCGCCGGCGGCGCTGCCCGATCCGGTGGCGGCGAAAGGCAAACGATCACCGTCGACTGGTGGAATCCCCCGCGGGCTGGAGCTGCGCCACCTTCGCGCCCTGGTCGCGGTCGCTCAGGATCGCAGCGTGGGACGCGCCGCCGAACGGCTCGCCATCTCACAGCCGGCCCTCTCCCGTCAGCTTCGCGACCTCGAGCGAGAGGTGGGAACGGCGCTGCTCGAGCGCCTGCCGCGCGGAATGCGTCCGACGGCCGCGGGGGAATCCCTCGCCGCCGACGCCGTGCAGGTCCTGGCCCTGCTCCAGGGCCTGGTCGCCGATGCCAAGCGGGCCCACCGGTTGGGCCGGCGGCGTTGTGAGCTCGCGGCCGTGGAGACGGCCCTGTCGAACCCGGTGGTGCACGAGGTGCTGCGGGTGTGCGCGGAGCGGTACCCCGACATTCAGATCACGGCCGAGGAGCTGCCGGCGATTCCCCAGGTGGGGGCCCTGCTCGAAGGGAAGATCGACCTCGGCCTGGCCTACCTCGGCGCCTCACCCGCGTACGAGGGTCGGGTCGCCCGGCTGCGCATTTCGGAGTTCCGGCTCGACGCCGCGTTGCTGCACCGAGAGCACCCCCTGGCCGCGCGTTCCGTGCTCCGGGCGGAGGACCTCGCGGAGTTCCCGTTCCTGCTGGTCTCCCGCTCCTCCGAGCCGTTCTTCCACGATCGCGTGATGAGCGTCCTGGATCGGTGCGGCGTCCGACTCGGGACGATCCTCGCCTCCGACAGCCTGCAGACGACCCGGGCGCTCGCCGCCCAGGGGAAGGGCTGGACTCTGGCGGTGCAACGCCAGCGCCCCCGCGTGGGTCCCGGGAGTGCTCTCGTCACCGTCCCGCTGCAGGACGTCGCCGTCCCGTGGGGGCTGGAGCTGTTGTGGCGCTGGGATGAGGCGAGCCCTACCATCCTGGCCATCCTGGAGACGGCCGGCCGGATCATCCGGAACTGGCGCGAGTCCAACCGCGTATGAGGTGCCCATGACCGCATTGCCGTTTCGCGCCCTGGTGGCGTTGACCTGCGTCGCGTCCGCGAGCCTCTCGGCCCAGGTCCAGAGCAAGTTCCCGCCCGACTCCTTCACCAACCTGAAGGTGCTCCCCAAGAACATCGACCAGCGGACTCTCATCGCCACCATGCGGGGATTCGCGATGGCGCTCGGGGTGCGCTGCAACTACTGCCACGTGGGCGAAGAGGGAGCGCCGCTCCAGACCTTCAACTTCGCCTCCGATGACAAGCGCACCAAACGCACCGCCCGCGTGATGATGGACATGGTGCACCACATCAACGCGGAGCATCTCCAGGAAGTGCCGGACCGGCCGCAGCCGGTCGTGGAAGTCCGGTGCGAAACCTGTCACCGCGGGTTGTCGCGACCGCGCCTGATTCAGGACGTGCTGGACGACGCGTTCGCGGCCGGCGGAGTCGACTCGGTGACCCGGGCCTATCGCGCGTTGCGGGACCGCTACTACGGCACCGGGTCCTACGACTTCTCCGAGCGGGTCCTGAATGAGATGGCCCGCGGCCTGCAGCAGAAGCAGAAACCCGATCAGGCCCTCGCCCTGCTGCGACTCAACGCCGAGTTCTTCCCCAACTCGGCGATGGTCTACGCGGGGATGGGAGAAGCGCTCCGACAGCAGGGCGACACCGCGGGAGCGCTCACCCAGTTCCGTCACGCGCTGGCGATCGATTCGACGCTCGGGATGGCGCGACAACGGGTGAGCGAGCTGACGCGACACTAGACGGATCCTTCCTCCTGGCTTCATACCGCGGGCCGCACGGGTGACGTAGCTTGTTGGCGTCCCGCCCACCCCCACTGGAGCCAGCGATGAAGCTCATTACCTGCATCGTCCGGCCGGAGCGCGTGCCTGAGGTCAAGGCGGCGCTGTTCCGGGCCGGCGTCACCGGCATCAGCCTCTGCCGCGTCAGCGGCCACGGCGGCGAGCACGAGACCGTCGAGCACTATCGCGGTACCACGGTCGTGATGGAGTTCCGCGAAAAGGTGCGGATCGAGATGGCCGTCTCCGAGCCGTTCGTCGAGCCGACCATCAAAGCGATCCTCTCGTCCGCACGCACCGGAGAGGTCGGCGACGGGAAGATCTTCGTGCAGCCGCTGGACCGGGTGATCCGAATCCGGACCGGTGAGCGGGACAACGACGCGCTGACCGCGATCAACGCGGACGAAGTGCAGCGTGCAGCGCTCGCCGCCGGACGCGAAGGTGGTGCCGCATGAACTCGGGCGATACTGCTTGGGTGCTGGCATCCTCCGCGCTCGTGCTCCTCATGACCGTGGGCCTCGCCTGCTTCTACGGCGGACTAGTCCGCACCAAGAACTCCCTCAATACGATGATGATGTCGGTGGTGGCGCTGGGCGCGGTCGGCGTGTTGTGGGTGGTGGTCGGCTACTCCATCGCCTTCGCGCCGGGGACCCCTTGGCTCGGTGGACTCGGTTGGGCCGGATTCCGCGGCGTGGGACTCGCCCCCGATCCCGACTACGCGGCGACCATTCCCCAGCTCGCGCACGCGGCGTTCCAGGGGATGTTCGCCATCATCACGCCGGCGCTCATTTCCGGGGCCATCGTGGAGCGGATGCGGTTCCGGGCGTACATCGCCTTCATTCTGCTGTGGTCCGTCGTCGTCTACGCGCCGCTGGCGCACTGGGTCTGGGGAACCGGCGGGTGGCTCGCGACTCGCGGCACCCTCGACTTCGCGGGTGGCACGGTCGTGCACATCAGCGCCGGCGTCTCGGCCCTGGTGGCGGCGGTGTTGCTCGGGCCCAGGCGCGACTACCGCCGCATGCCGCTGGCGCCGCACAACGTCCCGCTCGTCCTCCTGGGCGCCGGGCTGCTCTGGTTCGGCTGGTTCGGGTTCAACGCCGGGTCGGCGCTCGCGGCGAATGGCGTCGCCACGCTGGCGTTCGTCAATACCAACACGGCGGCCGCCGCCGCGCTGCTCACCTGGGCGTTCTTCGATCTGGCTCGATCGAAAAAGGTGACCGCGGTCGGGGCCGCGACTGGGGCCGTCGTGGGACTCGTCGGGATCACACCGGCGGCAGGATACGTAAGCCCGCTCTCGAGCATCGCGATCGGTTTCGCCTGCGCGGCGATCAGCTACACGGCGATACAGATCCGCTCACGCACGCGCCTGGATGATTCACTCGACGTCTTCTCCTGTCACGGCCTGGCGGGAATCGCGGGAGCGCTCTTGACGGGCGTGTTCGCCTCACGCGCCCTGAACCCGGGTGGGGCCGACGGAGTCCTGGCCGGCCATCCGGGGCAGCTCGCCACGCAGGCCCTCGCCGTGCTCGCCTCCATCGCCTTGGCCGCCGTCGGTACAGTGGTCACTCTCACCATCGTGCAGCTCACCCTGGGGGCCCGGGCCGGCGTTCACGAAGAAGTCGACGGACTCGACCGGTCCGAGCACGGCGAGGAAGCCTATATCGCGGAGGCGCTGGAGCAGGGCGTCATCGTTTCGGCCGCGCCGTGAGAACCAGGGGTCAGGGGTCAGGGAACAGCGAGAATCACTCGAGCAGCCATCCCGGAAGGTCGGACACGGATTCCAGAACGGCGTCGGGTGTCCTGCCGGTGCGCGCTTCGTCGCCGGGCCGGTACTTGCCGGTGCGCACCAGCGCACCCCGGCACCCGGCCTGCTGGGCCCCGCGCACGTCCGCCTCGATATCATCCCCCACCATCACCACTCCGGCGGGCGCCAGATCCATCGACCGGGCCGCCGCCTGGAAGAACTCGGGCGACGGTTTCCCGATGACCTGCGCCTGGGCTCCGGCCGCGTATTCGATCGCCGCAACGAACGGACCCGCATCGAGCACCAACTCCTGATCGACCTTCCAGAACCGGTTCTTCTGGAGCGCCACGAGTTTCGCCCCTTCCAGCACCAGCCGGAACGCCTGATTCAATCGCTCGAACGTCCATGCTTCCCCGAGATCGCCCACCACCACGGCGTCGGGGCGTTCGGAGGTGATCGTGAAGGCCGCGAACTCATTCCAGGTCGGCTCGGGAAGAAACAGCGCCACCCGCTGGATCCCCTGCTCCGCCAACCAGGCCGCCGCGGCGAGGGGCGCCGTGAACAGCTCGTTGGCCTCCGCCCGGACACCGAAGCCGTGTAACCGCTCGGCCAGGGCGGAACGAGGCAGCCGAGTCGTGTTCGTGACGAAGCGGAGCGAGAGCCCGGCCGCGCGCAGACGCTCGAGCGCGTCCGCGGCGCCACGGATGGCGTGCCCACTCTCATAAACCGTGCCGTCCAGGTCGAGGAGCACACCGCTCGCCCTCATGCCGCCACCCGCCTCCCTTCGAAAATCCATCCTCAAAGTGAAGCAGATACCGGACATCCGGCAAATCGCCGGCCGGGTGCTGGCTCTTCAGGATCGAAAGTTGAATATTGGGCCCATGGTGACCCCCGGTTCGGAAGCTCGCGGCCCCGCTGACCGCCGCATCCTGCTCGATCGCCGAGCGGGGGTCGACCGACGTGGGGAACCGCCGCCCGGACAGATCGTCGAACGTCGCCTGAGCGGGGAGCGCCGGCTGACCGTGGACCGGAGAGTCGGGGTCGAGCGCCGTCTGTCGATTCATTCCGCCGAGGATCAAATTCGCGGCGCGCTGAAGCTCTTGACGCAGGTCGCCGAAACAGGTGTGCTCTCCGAGGTGGAGCGGCGGGAGCTGGAAGCGGCGATGTTGCGGCTACGGTTTGCGGCGGAGCGTCTGGAGGGAGCCGGCTAGCGCCGGTTCGGGCGGGGGTGGGTCAGACCGCCGTCGCCACGCACTGGAGCCAGTTTCGCGGGACGGCCGAGACGCCAAGCTCGGTGATCGTACGGTTCAGACCTTCCTGCAACGCATCACACGCATCGGGCAGCGGCACACCCGGTAGCGCCCCCTCGATGAACAGCGAGAAGCGGCTGATGTCGGCGAGGCTTTCCTTCGACATCTGAACCGGTGTCAGTTGAACCGTGGGGGCGAATCCCGCCTCACGGCACAACGCCGAGTACTCGTCGGGGGACAACCACTGCATCGCGGTCGCTTTCGCGCCGCGCACCATCTCGATCCCCCGCTCCCTCAGCACCTGCACCGATCGAACGACCCAGCGGCGCCAGAACCCGCTGGTGCCTTCGACATACGCGCCATTGAAAAAGGTAGAGTTGAACGCGAGTACGCCGCCGACCGGGAGGACCCGGCGGATCTCGGACAGGACGCGCGCTTTGTCGGGGACCAGGTGAATCGCATTGCAGAACACCACGGCGTCGGCCGAGGACACGAGTCGCGACAGGCACTCAGCCGAACCGGTAACGAACTCGGCCAGGCTCGAGGCCACGGCGACTCGCGCTCGGGCCAAGGCGCTCTCGGAGGGATCGATGCCGATCACGTGGCCTTGGGATACGCCCCGAAGGCGCTCCACGATCAGCCGGGTCACGGCGCCTGGACCACACCCCAGGTCCACGACCGTCCGCCGCGGCTGGGCCATCACCCGGTCCACGATCCAGCGGTTCAGCTCCCCAAAAAACGGGTGCGACGCAAACGGGGCGAACGAAAATCGATCCTGGTCTGGCTGTGCGATACTGGTCATGACTTCCGTCCTTCGGGTCTCCCCAAAGGTACGCCGAAAACCCTCCGAAGCGAGAGACCGCCGGGACCAGGCAGATCAGGGTAAGCCGTACACCGCTCCGACCAAACCGCCGTAGACGAGGTGCCCCAACAAGTTGCCCAGCAGCATGTGCAGGTCGCCGCCGGAAAAGAACCCGACGCCCACGAGCGGCATGAAGACGAGCTGAGCGAGAATGAAGACGAGGAACCCGAAGACCAGGCCGCGCATCAGGGGCGAGCCGGGAAGGCGGCCGACGACGGCCCCCGCGTAAATCACGGCCAGCACCACGCCGAACAGGCCATGGATGACCCATCCGACGGTCGCCCCGATCCCGGCATAACCTACGGTCAGGGCCGAGAACGTCCCGAGCATTTCCCCCATCGCCAGCCGCGGCAGACCGACATGGGGCAGGGCCAGCATCAATACCGTCATGGCGGCGGTTCCGACGACCCCGGCTATGCACGCGCGACCGACCTTCACAAGCTCTCCTCGTGATGCTGTCCCGCGTGTTCTAACGCATTGCGCCGCCGTTCGCTAGCCCGGAGAGGCGCCGCGCCGCTTGCGCCGGCTGCGGCCTTCCGCGCCACTCTCCTCGTGATCCGTCTCGTGGGCCGCCTCGTCGACCGTGGAAGGCGAGAGCTGGGACCGCAACCACACGCCGGGGATCGGCAGGCTCACGATGGCCTCTTGATAGGCCCGCAGACGCTGGGACAACCCCTCGCTCAAGACGGCCTGCCACTCAGGAGGCATGAATTCGACGGCCCGCAACGGAAAGGCGACGTAATTCCCCACCCGCCCCGCGACGACGTTCTCGATGAGATCCGTCAGAGGATGTTGACCGATATCGCGGATCTTGGAGAGCGCGTAGAAGCGGTCATCCGGGTCGCCGGCCGCGATGATCGTCGCGGAATAGTAGGCCAGGTGCTTGGCGACGTGCCCGAACAGGCGCTGTTCGGCGTCCGGAGTCGACTCGTCGGCCAGCACGGCCTCGATGTCGGGAAGCAGCGCGCGATCGAGCAGGGCCCGACGTAAGGCGTGCCCGTAACGGCGCACGACGTCCCGGGTGGCGAGGTTCGGCAGGCGGAAGGGCACGAGGATCGCGGGCCGCAGGCGGGGCGTCCGTACGATCACGCGATAGCGCTCGACGGGCTCGACGAAGTGATAGGTGAGCACACCCTCCGCGCGCAGGTTACGCACCGTGCGGATCGAGGCCCCGGCGGGTTTCTCGTCCTCGAGCTCCGTTACGCTGACCGGCCGGCGCCGCAGCGACTCGCTCATCCGCGCCGTGCGCTGCGCCAGCACCCGCACCGTGTCTTCCGCCGCCGCGGGCAGGTCCTGAGTGACGATCGGATCGAGCGGCAGGGCCTCGACGCCGTCGCCCACCAGCTGCGCGGCGACCATCCGACCCACGATCTGGAACGGGCGTTCGCGTTGCTCCGTCTTGCGCCGCCAGCGTCCGTCGGAAACGGCGAGCTTGACTTCCTCCCCCGGAGCGAGCGACACGCTGTACAGCAGGTCCCCGGACTCGGTGCCGAGGGATTGCCAAATCTGCTCCACCTCGAACAGCACCCCGTAGCGGAGCGTGGCACCGTCGACGACCGGATCGGGCTGGGACTCCCGCGCACCACCTCTCGTCGCCACCAGCTCCGCGTCCGAGGGGAGCACGCCGATCCGCGCAAACCGGAGTACATGCCCACCTCCCCCCGCCGACCCGCCTCCACCGGGGACCAGCTCGGGGCTCGCGACAGCGACCGATGACGGCTCGCTGCCGCCCGACGCCTCCGCTAGACCATGGGGGGCGGCGAGCGGCACCGCTTCGTCCGGGAGCGAACGGGCGTCCAGCTCGATCGTGTCCTCGCTCCGCAGCCCGACGCGCAGCCGCAACCGGCCGCGGTCGTGCTTGGGAATCCGGATCACGCCGTTGGCATCGCTCACCCAGAATCCCTCGGACCTGCCACCGTCGTCCAACACGGTGACGGGAATGCCCGATATCGCCGCCCCAGTGTCCTGGTCGACGATTCGGAAGGTCCAAGTGTCCTGCCAACCCGCTTGCATCCTCAAACCGCCTCTTGACTGACTGCGTAATTCCGCTCGTGGTATCGACTTGGATGAGCAAACGTGGTGCCGGATCGATGTTTCACGGATATCTCTTTCCCGGAGCGGGACTTACACCATGGGCTCCTGGCCTAGCTCGCGGGTTCTGCTCCGGGCAACCGCGCGGTTCTTGCAGGTTGCAGCGGCCTAAATTCCCACCTCATGCCTGCCACTCCCGCCATCATTGCCGAGCGGCTCTCCAAATCCTTCCAGGTGAAGGTGCGGGACCCCGGTCTGCGCGGCGCACTCGCGGCGCTGTTCCATCCGCGTTATCGCGACGTCCATGCCGTGCGTGAAGTGAGCTTTGCGATCGAGTCGGGAGAGATCGTGGCGTTCCTCGGTCCCAACGGAGCGGGCAAGACGACGACCATCAAGATGCTGGCCGGTCTCCTGTATCCATCTGCTGGCCGATGCAACGTGGCGGGATTCGATCCCTGGACCGGCGGCTCCGCGTTCAAACGCCGCATCGCCCTGATCCTCGGCAATCGCCAACAGCTCGCCTGGGATCTGCCGCCCGAGGAAACCTTCCAGCTGAACCGTGCGATTTACGACGTCGCCGAGCCCGACTATCGCTCCCGGCTCGGGGAGCTCGTGGAGCTCCTCGATCTCAAGGCCGTGCTCGACAAGCCGGTGCGCCAGCTCTCCCTCGGCGAGCGGATGAAGTGTGAGCTGTGCGCGGCCCTGCTGCATCGCCCGCCGATCCTGTTCCTCGACGAGCCGACCCTCGGCTTGGACGTCAGCGCCCAGGACGCGATTCGCCGCTTTCTGACCGAGTACCGCGACCGCTACGGTGCCACCATCCTGCTCACCTCGCACTACATGCAGGACGTGACCGCCCTCGCCCGGAGGGTGCTGATCATCAATCGCGGCCGGCTGCTCTATGACGGAGCGCTCGATGCCCTCGTCGCGCGCATCGCGCGCACCAAGCGGCTCGAGCTGGTGCTGGGTGACGGCGTCACCGCCGCAGCCCTGGCCGAGTTCGGAACGGTTCGGAGCTTCCGCTATCCCAACGCCGTCCTCGAAGTCCCGCGAGAGGTCGCCGCGGCCACGAGCGCCCGGCTGCTCGCCAGTTTGCCAGTGGCGGACCTCTCCATCGAGGACCCTCCCATCGAAGAGGTGATCCGGCAGGCCTTCGCGGAAGGGGCGGAGGACTCGGGACCGGCGGAGGACGACGCGTGAGCGCCGCCGTCTGGGCGCGCCGCTATGTCGCGTTGATCCGCAACGCGTGGCTCGTGGACCTCCAGTACCGCGCCGCCATCATCCTGTGGATGCTCTGGGGGGTGACCGAGCCGGCGATCGCCCTGGGAATCTGGTGGTCGATCGCCGGTACCGGGTCGGTGGGGGGCTATGCCCGCGCCGACTTCGCCCGGTACTTCTTCGGGATCATGCTGGTGAATCAGCTCACGATCGCCTGGGATTCCTGGTATCTCGACCGCTGGATCCGGGAAGGGGAGCTGAACTTCCGTCTCGCCCGGCCGCTCCACCCCGTCAACGAAGCGATCGCCGACAACCTCGCCTACAAGGCGCGCACGGCGACCGTGATCGGCCTGGTGTGGCTGCTCTTGGCGCTCGCCTGGCCGACCGTCCGTCTCCCCTTCGAGCCTGGGCGGTGGGCGCTCGCCGCCCTAGCCGTGATCCTGGCGGCCGCGATGCGGTTCCTCATCAGTTTCACGACCGGCCTCCTCGCCTTCTGGACGACCCGAGCCACCGCCATCATGGAGCTGCACGCCGGAGTGGCGCTGTTCCTGGCCGGCCGGATCGCTCCGCTGTCGCTGCTCCCGCCCGCGGTCGCCGGAGTCGCCGGCATCCTATGGTTCCGCTACATGCTGTCCTTCCCCGTGGATGTGCTGACCGGCGCGGTCACGGAAGCAGGCGCCCTGGTGCGGGGGTTTGCCGGACAGATCCTCTGGCTCGGATTGTGGGCGCTCGCCTGCCGGGTGGCCTGGCGCAAGGGGATCGTGAAGTACGGGGCGGTAGGTGGATGACGGCTAAGAAGCCGGCACTACGTCTGCTAGCGGCTCTGGTCCGCCTCAACGTGGCCGAGGAGCTGCAGTATCGCGCCAACTTCGTGGCGAGTGTACTCGGCACGGTGTTCTACCTTGCGACCGCACTCCTCACGCTGTCCCTGTTCTTCCGGCACACCCAGGCGCTGGGGGGCTGGGACTACTGGGAAGTCGTGGTGCTGCTCGGCGTGTTCAACGCGCTGACCGGCGTGATCGAAGCGGTGCTGCGGCCCGGGATCGGGCAGCTGGCCGGGGAGGTCCGCAACGGCGGCCTCGATCTCGTCCTCGCCAAGCCCGTCGATGCACTGGGGTTCGTGTCGTTCCGCCGGCTGGACATCTGGCGCATCACCGACGTGGTCATGGGCCTCGGCGTGGCTGGCTATGCCCTGTACCGCCTGGGGCACACCCCTTCGATTCTCGAAGTAACGGCCTTTCTCGTGGCGCTCTGCTCCGCCGCGGTCGTGGTCTACTCGATCTGGGTCGCGCTGATGAGTCTCGCCTTCTGGTTCGTGTCCGTCGAAAACGTGTCGGTCGTGTTCGATTCGTTGTACGAAGGCGCGCGCTACCCGGTGTCCGCCTATCCTGGCGCCCTGCGGTTCGTGTTCGTCTACCTGCTGCCGATCGCCTGGACGACGACGATCCCCGCCGCGACCCTCACGGGCCGCTTCGGGCCGGGGACCGCCGTCGGCGCCGCCCTGGTCGGCGGCACCGCCCTGCTCCTGGCGCGCCTGGTGTGGCGGGCGGCGCTGCGGCGCTACACCGGGGCGAGCGGATAGCGATCCGGGCCTCTTGCGGCCCCGCTCACACCCGCGACTATCCTTTTCTCATGCGCACGCCACCCGTCCTCTCCGCCATCGTCGCCCTGCTCGCTCCCATCCACGCCGTCTGGGGTGCGGAAGCGGCCATCCAGGACTCCGGCTTCTTCCGCCTGCACAAGTTCATGCAGCCGATCGGAGCGGAGACCTACCACATCACGCGCGACAGCGTGCTGACGCTCGTCACCACCTTCGAGTTCACCGACCGGGGGACCTCGGTTCCGCTCACGGCCACCTGGCGCGCCGGCCGCGATTTCACGCCCCGGTATTTCGAGATCAAGGGAAAGACGTCGCGGATCTCCACGATCGACACGGTGGTGACTGTTGCGCCGCGCAGCGACAAAGTCTTCACCATCGCCGGGTATGCCCCGGTGGCGATGCAGGAAGTGCTGCTGCGCTACTGGGACGCGCACGGCCGCCCCGATACACTCGCCACGTTACCCGCCGGACGGGTGATGATCGCGCTCCGGGGCGTGGATACCGTGCCGGCGTCCGGATCGCGTGCGCCCGCCGTTCTGCGGCGAATCGGCATCAGCGGCCTGATCTGGGGCCGGGAGATCGCATGGGTGGACGATTCGACCCACCTCGTGGCGGTCGTCACCACCGACGCGGAGTTCGATCACTTCGAGGCCGTACGGGAGGGATTCGAGGACGCCCTCCCCCGCTTCGTCGCGCGCGCCGCGGAAGACGCCGCCGCGGCCCTCGCAGAGCTTGCCGCCCGGTCGGCCATGGACACCGGCACCTTCGCCCTCGTGGGTGGAACGGTCATCGATGCCACGGGAGCCCCGCCGCAGCAGGACGCCGTCGTCTTGGTTCGCGGCGGACGGATCGCGGCCGTCGGGCCGCGCAGCCAGGTCCAGCTCCCCCCCGGGATCCTCCGCGTGGACGTCACCGGGAAGTTCGTGCTCCCGGGATTGTGGGACATGCACGCCCACTACGAGCAGGTGGAATGGGGACCGATCTACCTCGCGGCCGGGGTGACGACGGCACGCGACGTCGGCAACGAGCTCGATTTCATCGCGAGCGTGCGTCAGGCCATCGCGTCCGGTCGGGGGATCGGGCCGCGGCTCTTGCTTGCGGGCTTGATCGACGGCAAGGGTCCACGCGCGGCCGGGATCGTACAGGCCGGGACCCCGGAAGAAGGGGTCGCGATGGTGCGGCGCTACCACGACGCCGGATTCGATCAGATCAAGATCTACAGCAGTGTCACCCTGCCGGTACTCGGGGCGATCACCCGCGCGGCCCACGGTTTCGGCATGACGGTCACGGGGCACATTCCGCAGGGACTGACGGTGTACCAGGCGGTGGATTCCGGCATGGATCAGGTGAACCACATCTCCTACATCTATCCGATGATCCGGGCGGGGGGCGCCGCGTTCGACCTCACCGGTCCGGCCGCACAGCAGGCGCTGGCGTTCCTGGTCGCCCATCACACCGTGGTCGACCCCACCGTCGCGCTGATGGAGCTGCTATCCCATCCGGCCCGCCTGCCGGCCACCGATGTCGAGCCGGGGATCGCGCACGTGGCGCCGGAGATCGCCGATCAGATCACCCATATCGGCGTCGCTCCCGACCAGGAAGCCGCGGCCGCGGAACGGCTGCACAATTTCCTGCAGCTCATCGGGGCCCTGCACCGCGCAGGGGTGCCGATCGTCGCCGGGACCGATCAGGCGGTCCCCGGCTACAGTCTGCATCGGGAGATCGAGCTGTACGCCCAGGCCGGCTTTACCCCGCTGGAAGCGCTTCAGGCGGCGACGCTGGTGCCGGCACGGGTGATGGGCAAGGACCGCGAAGTGGGAACCGTCACCGTCGGCAAGCGCGCCGATTTGATCGTCGTGGATGCGGACCCGCTGCAGAACGTGGCCAACTTGCGGAAGATCTCGCTCGTAGTCACCAACGGGCGCCGGTTCGCGCCGGCGCCCCTGTGGCGGAGCGTGGGATTCACGCCGTAGCTCCTGGAACTGGCCTCGGCAGCACCCCGCGAGCATCTTTCTCCGCCCAATGACCGAACTGCAAGATCGTCTCTCCCGCGGTCTCACCGGCCGCTACACCATCGAGCGCGAGCTGGGCCAGGGCGGCATGGCCGTCGTCTTCCTGGCCCGGGATCTGCGGCACGACCGCAAGGTCGCCGTAAAGGTGTTGCGCCCCGAGGTGTCCGCCGAGATCGGGGCCGAGCGATTCCTCCGCGAAATCAAGCTCGCCGCGGGGCTTACGCATCCGCACATCCTCCCGGTCCATGATTCCGGCGAGGCCGAAGGTCTGTTGTTTTATGTGATGCCGAACATGGAAGGTCGCTCCCTGCGGGAGCGGCTCGACCAGGAACGCCAGCTTCCTCTGGAAGAGGCGCTGCGCATCACGCGCGAGGTGGCCGCGGCCCTCGACTACGCGCATCGCCAACAGGTGGTCCACCGCGACATCAAGCCCGAGAACATCCTGCTGCACGAAGGGGCGGCCATGGTGGCCGACTTCGGGATCGGCAAAGCGTTGAGCGGCAACGGGTCCACCACGCAGACCGGCGTCACGGTCGGGACACCGGCGTACATGAGCCCCGAGCAGGCGTCGGGGGACACCGGGGTCGACGGCCGGTCGGATCTCTACAGTCTCGGGTGCGTGCTGTACGAGATGCTGAGCGGAGAGCCCCCGTTCACCGGCCCCACCGGCCAGGCGATCATCGCCAAGCGCTTCGTGTCCCCCGTTCCCAAGCTCCGCCCCAACCGGGACGTGCCGGCCGGCGTCGAGGACGCCGTGATCCGCGCGCTGGCCCGCGCACCGGCCGATCGCTTCGTCACGACCGCCGAGTTCGCCGCCGCCCTCCAGGGAGGCTCCGACTCGGCCGCCCCGAGTCGCGCGGCCCCGAAAGCGATCGCCGTCCTGCCGCTGGCGAACATGAGCGCCGATCCCGAGAACGAGTACTTCTCCGACGGAATGACCGAGGAGATCATCAACGCGCTCGCCAAGGTTCCCGGGATGCAGGTGGCCTCGCGCACTTCGTCGTTCGCGTTCAAAGGCAAGGAAGTCGACGTGCGGCAGATCGGGGAAAAGCTCGCGGTCAGCTCGGTGCTGGAGGGCAGCGTCCGCAAGGTCGGGAATCGAATCCGAATTACTGCCCAGCTCATCAACGTGGAGAACGGCTACCATCTCTGGTCGGAGACCTACGACCGCCAGCTCGAGGACGTCTTCGCCGTGCAGGACGAGATCTCCCGAGCCATCGTCGAAGCGCTGAAGGTGCGCCTCACGGGGGACAGTGCGGCCGGCCACGTCGTCGCCCCCACGAAGAATATCGAAGCCTACAACATCTACCTGAAAGGACGCTTCTTCTTCAATAAGTACACTGAGGCCGGCCTAAAGAAGGGCTTGGAGCTGTTCCAGCAGGCGCTGGTCGAGGACCCGGGGTACGCGCGGGCGTACTCGGGGATCGCCGACTGCTGGTCTGACCTCGCCGACGACTGGGTCAATCCCGATGAGGCCTACCCCCGCGCCAAGGCCGCCGCTACGCGGGCGTTGCAGAACGACCCCGATCTCGCCGAAGCGATGACGTCGCTCGGCAAGGTGCTGTGCTGGTACGAATGGGATTTCGCCGGTGCCGAGCACCAGCTCCGCAAGGCCGTCCAGATCAATCCCAACCTCGCGGAAGCGCACTACGTGCTGGGGAGCACGCTGCCGGCGGTGGGCCGGCTGGACGAGGCGATTGTGGAGATGCGCAAGGCGCTCACGCTCGATCCCCTCGCCCCGCAGTTCAGCCGCTGGCTGGGTCGATTCCTGCTTTATGCGCATGACTATGCGGGCGCCATCGCCCAAAGCCACAAGACCCTCGAGCTGGACGACGAATACTTCCAGGCATACCTGGACCTGGGTAGCGTCCACATGGCGCAGGGCGACGCCGCAGGGGCCCTCCGGTGGTGGCGCAAAGGCCAGGCGCTCGACTCCAGTGTGCGCTCGTACGACGCCTTCATTGTGCGGGCGCTCGCCGCCATGGATCGGCGCGAGGAAGCGCAGGAGATCCTGTCCCGCCTGGAGGAGGAGTCGCGGCATCATTACGTCCGGGCCGAGACGCTGGCAATGGGTTACGCAGCGATGGGCGACACTGATCGCGCCTTCGCCAGCCTGTCTCGCGCCCTCCAGGCTCGATCCGCCGGGCTGATCTACCTGCACCTGGACCCCGGCTACGAGCCGTTGCGCAAGGATCCCCGCTTCGAGGCCATGGTACAACAACTCCACCTGCGGTAACGCCGCCCACTTCTAGGGAGTCGCTCATGCCCGATCCCATCGCCCGTGGCCGCTTTGTATGGCACGAGCTCGTGACCGCCGACTTGAACGCCGCGAAGACGTTCTACGGGAAGACCCTGGGGTGGACCGCCCAGGCATACCCGGGTAATCCCGACTACCATCTCTGGACCTCGAAGGGGGGCCAGCGCGCCGGGTTGATGCTGCTCCCGGTCGAGGCCCGGGCGCGGGGAGCGGGACCGCACTGGATGACCTACATCTCCACCCCCGACGTAGACGGCACGACCAAGCAGGCTGAGCAGTTGGGCGGCCGGGTAATGATGGCGCCGCAGGACATTCCCACGGTCGGCCGGTTCGCCGTGCTCAAGGATCCACAGACCGCGGTGTTCACGGTCTTCAATCCGATGGGCCCGAGCGAAGAACCGTCCGGCCCGCCCCCCATCGGCGACTTCTCCTGGCATGAGCTGCTCACCACCGACCTGCGCGGGGCGTGGCGGTTCTATCAGGCGTTGTTCGGCTGGGATCTGATGCAGTCGATGGACATGGGCAATGCCGGCACCTATGAGATCTTCGGTCGCAAAGGGAACATGCTGGGCGGGATGTACAACCTGCCGCCCGGTTTTCCGGCACCCCACTGGCTCCCCTACGCCCGGGTCGCGAACGTCGACACGGTGGCCGGCCTCATCCCAGACGCTGGCGGCACCGTATTCATGCAACCGATGGACGTCCCCGGTGGGGACCGGGTGGCGGGTTTCGCGGATCCTCAGGGGGCCCGGCTGGCGGTGCACGCGCTAGCCGCCAAGACTCCCGCCAAGGCGGCCAAACGAAAGCCCGCCAAGAAGAAGGCAGCAAGGAAGAAGGCTGCGAAGCAGAAGCCCGTTCGCCGGAAGGCGAAGCCCACGCGGGCCCGGAGGCGGCGCCGGTAAACCGGAAGCCCCCGCCCGGCATCATAGCGGGCGTGATCAGAACGACAGCCTTCGTATCCGCCCTCTGCATTTGTATCACGGCGCGGTCGATGGCGCAGCACCCGCTGCGCCATCCCGCCGAGGCCATCGAGATTCGCTACGCCGCCTCTCAACCGGTCGTGAGCTACGTCCTGCGAGTCGACAGCGCCGACCTGTCGGGCTACGACGTCACGGTCCGCATCCGCAACGCGCCCGACACCTTCCGCCTCGCGATGGTGACGCACCCCGAGTACGACAGCCGGTTCTGGCGTTACCTGGAGAACATGCGGATCGAAGCGCCGGGCGCCGGAGCCTCGGTGAGCCGAGCCGACAGCGCGTTGTGGCGGGTGACGGCACCGGGAGGCTCCAGCACTATCCGCTATCGACTGCACCTCCCCGCGCAGCAGACGCCGTTCCGGTCCTCCTGGGTCCCGTTCCTGGCACCGACGGGAGGCCTCATCGGCGGGCCGCATTCGTTCATGTACATCGTCGGCGCCACCCTCGCGCCCGCTCATGTCACGCTCGACCTGCCGACTGGTTGGCAGATCGCCACGGGCCTCGAGGCGACCGCCGACCCGCACACGTTCTTCGCGCCGAGCGTCGGCGTGTTGGTGGACTGCCCGATCCTCGTGGGGCGGCTCAGAGACTGGCGGTTCACGGTGGATGGAGTGCCCCACCGGGTGGTGTACTGGCCCCGCCCGGACGCGCAGTCCTTCGACAGCGTGGCCCTGGTCGCGGGACTTCAGCAGCTCGTCGGCCAGGCGCTCGCCCTGTTCGGCAGGCTGCCGTACCGCGATTACACCTTCCTCGTCCAGGACGGGGCACTCGGCTCTCTGGAGCATGCCAACTCGGTGACCCTCGGCGCGCCGAGCGATCGATTGGCCCGGGATCTGACCGGTCTCTTCGCAGAGACCGCGCACGAGTTCTTCCATACGTGGAACCTCGTCCGCATTCGACCCGTGGGGTACGATGTCGACGTCGATTACCGCCCGCCGCCGCGGTCGCGCGGGCTCTGGTGGAGCGAAGGGGTCACGATGCTCTACGCGGACCTGTTCACACGGCGGGCGGGCCTCCCCCGCTTCGACACGACGCGCGTGGCCCACCTCGAGGGGCAGATCGCCAACTACCTCGCGAGCTCCGGCGACGCGCGGTTCTCTCCCGAGTCGGTCAGCCTCGTCACGTACGGTGTGCCACCCGGCGCGTTGGGCGACTACAGCGCCAGCGTCCACCTGCAGGGCGAGTTGATCGGAACCATGCTCGATCTCATCGTGCGCGACGCCACCGCGGGCCGCCGCTCGCTCGACGACGTGATGCGGGCCATGCTCGAGCGCTTCTCGGGCGACCGCGGCTTCGAGACCGCCGACGTGGAGCGCGTCGTCGCCCGCGTGTGCGGCTGCCCGGTGCACGACTTCTTTACCCGGTATGTGAAGAGCGCGCACCGCATCGACTTCGACCGCTACCTGGCAGTGATCGGACTGCGCACGGAAGTCGCCTGGCGGTCGACGTTCGGCCGGGACAGCGCTGCGGTGCCGGACCTGCGCATCTTCGCGTGGCTGCCGCCGGGACGGCGGAGTTTGAGTCTCATCGTGACCGACCCCGCCGGCGTGTGGGGCAAGGCCGGTCTCCACACGGGCGATCCGCTCGCCGCCATCAACGGAGTGTCACCATCGACCACGGCGGAACTCCGAACCCTCGTCAGTCACCTGCGAGTCGGTGACACCGTCAGGGTAGTGGTCACTCGACCCACGGGACGGTTTCGCGCCACCCTGATCCTGTCCCAGCTGGTGGAACCGAACGTGCGGATCCTGGAGATCCCCGGCGCGACCGCGCGCCAGCGCGAGATGCGGGATCGCTGGGCGTCCGGGAGTCCCTAGCGCGACTGCAGGGTTGCCGCCCTCAGCGAACAAGACGCAGCCTGCGTATCATGGGGGTCAAGGAGGAGCGCATGCCCGGCAGCCCCCGCATCCCGACGTTCACAATTGCATCCCTCCTGCTGGCGCTCGCCGGCAGTGGCCTCGCCGCCCAGCAACCCGGTGCCCCGGGGCAGTACGATGCCGGCCGGGCGCGGGAAGGCGAGCAGCAACGACATCGTCGCCCCACGATCAGTGACGACCAGCTCGAAGGACCACCATACCCCCAATTCGTCACGATGCGCTTCGAGCTCGACAGCACGGAATCGGGTGGTTACCAGCAGCTGTACGATTCGTTCATGGTCGCGACCAAGCCCTTACGCGACAGCGCCAGAGCCGCAATGGGAACTCACCATGGTCTTTCGGGAACCGGCGGATACCATGGTGGCGAGGCCGGTGGTGCACGAGGTGGGAACGCCAATGCGGACCAGCTGGAGCAGTTGGGTAACGAATTGACGAAACAGGAAAACCAGTTCGACAAGCGAGTCAAGAAAGTGTTCAGCTCCGCGCACTACAAAGACTACAAGCAGTGGAAGGACGATCAGCGCAAACAAGCCGAGGAGCTGGAGCAGCAGGCGCGCCCGCGCGAGCCCTCTCAGTAGGCTTGTCTGGCGGCGCCGCCTCGCCGCATGCAGTTTGGAGCATGACCCCTGCGCCCCATCTCCGCATGGCCTTCGTAGTCGCGCTCGGGGCGGTGGTGGCCGGCGCGCTCCCCCCGGATGACGGGCAGTGGACCATGCCCGGCAAAGACTTCGCCGCCACCCGCTTCAGCGGTCTGACCCAGATCACCCCCGCCAATGCCGCGACCTTGCACCCCGTATGGACCTTTTCCACGGGGGTGCTGGGGGGTCACGAAGGGCAACCGCTCGTGGTGAATCAGACGCTGTACGTCGTGACGCCATACCCGAACGTGCTCTATGCCTTCGACCTAGCCAAGGAAGACTATCCGCTCAAGTGGAAGTACCGCCCCGACGTGAACCCGTCGGCCATCGGCACGGCCTGCTGCGACGTCATCAACCGCGGCGCCGCGTATGCGGACGGCAAGATCGTCTACAACCTGCTCGATGGGCACACGGTCGCCGTCGACGCCGTCACCGGCAAGGAGCTGTGGAACACCCCGACCGCCTCGCTGGCCGACGGCGAGACCACGCCGATGGCGCCCCTGATTGTGAAGCAGCACGTCTTTGTCGGGCCGTCGGGAGGCGAGTTCGGGATCCACGGCTGGTTGAAGGCGCTCGATCTGTCGACCGGCAAAGTCGTCTGGACCGCCTACAACGAAGGCCCCGACAGCGAGATGCTGGTAAAGCCCGGGACCTTCAAGCCGTTCTACGATCGGGGGACCGAGCTGGGCTCGTCCAGCTGGCCGCCCGACGCCTGGAAGCACGGCGGGGTACCGGTCTGGGGCTGGCTCTCCTACGATCCGGAGCTGGATCTCCTCTATTACGGCACCGGAAACGCGTCACCGTACAACCCGGAGCAGCGGGCCGGCGACAACAAGTGGGCCTCTTCGATCCTCGCGCGACACCCGGGGGATGGCGCCCTCGTCTGGGCGTATCAGCTCACCCCCCACGAGAACTGGGACTACGACGCCAACGCCGAGAACATTCTGGCCGACCTGGTGGTGAACGGTCACCGCCGCAAGGTCCTGGTGCACTTCGACAAGAACGGTTTCGCCTACACCATCGACCGCACGACCGGCGAGGTGCTCGTGGCCGAGCCGTTCGCGCCGGTCACCTGGGCCAAGCGCGTCGATCTCGCGACCGGGCGCCCCGTGGTCGACACCGCCAAATACACCGGCGCCTCCCGCGGAAACATCACCGACATCTGCCCCAGCCTCGAAGGCGCCAAGAGCCCCGCATCACCCGCGTCCTACTCGCCGCAAACCGGCTGGTTCTACGTCTCGACCAACAACCTTTGCATGGACTACCAGGCGCGTCAGGTCA
Source organism: Gemmatimonadales bacterium (assembly GCA_035500495.1). Taxonomy (GTDB): domain Bacteria; phylum Gemmatimonadota; class Gemmatimonadetes; order Gemmatimonadales; family GWC2-71-9; genus DASTHG01. Next base: position 21,782 of record DATJXC010000109.1, on the reverse strand, counting down.
CCCACATCCGTGGCACGCCGTACATGGGCCTCGACAACGCCCCGTATCACGCCGGCCCCGGCGGCAACATGGGGGCGTTCATCGCCTGGGACGCCACGACCGGCCGGAAGGTCTGGTCGATCCCGGAGAGGTATCCGGTGTGGAGCGGCAGTCTCGCGACGGCCGGTGGCGTGGTGTTCTACGGCACCCTGGACGGCTGGTTCAAGGCAGCCGACGCCCGCACCGGGAAACTGTTGTGGAAGTTCAAGGTCGGATCGGGTGTCGTCGGCGCGCCCATCAGCTACCGCGGCCCCGACGGTACGCAGTACATCGCGGTCTACTCGGGGATCGGCGGAGACTGGTTCCTCCTGGCGGGGGATGTCCGCTCCGACGACCCGGCCGACGTGCGGCCGCCGGCAGACTTCGCCAAGGACCTGGCCAGGCACACGAGCCAGGGAGGCATGGTCTGGGTGTTCGCCGTCAAATGAAAAAGCTGCTGGTGCTGTTGCTCTCACTTGGCTGTGAGCGAGCCAACGTGACGGCGAACACCGTCCCGCCCTCGGTGCGCTACGACGCCCACGTCAACGCCGGCGGCCTGGCGCCGCTGGCAGGGCAGCTCCAGAACCCCTTTGCCCAGGACCGGAAGTCGGCGACCGACGGCGGGCAGCTGTTCGCGGCGATGAACTGCGATGGGTGCCACGGCGGAGGGGCGGCGGGCGGCGAAGCCCCGAACCTGGCCGACGGGCGCTGGCGTTACGGCGGCGCCGACGGCGCCGTGTTCCAATCGATCTACTTCGGTCGGCCACGCGGGATGCCGGCGTACGGCGGGATTCTGCCACCCGCCGGTGTGTGGAAGCTCGTGTCCTACCTGCGGTCCCTGCCGATTCCCGAGGACGTCCCGACCGAGTCCTGGCGCTAGTTAGCCGGGAATGCGCGGCAGCCAGCGCGCCACCCGCCGGCAGTACTCCCGATACTCCTCGCCGAACTGTCCTTCCAGGCTGGGTTCCTCGTACAACACCACGAATGTGTGAGCGCACCCCAGCATGAATACCGCGACCAGGAGCACGGCCACGGAGCGTTGCATCAGGCCGTACCCGACGAGGATGCCCGCGCCCCCCCAATACATCGGATTGCGCACGTAGCGATACGGTCCCCGCGCCACAAAGCGGCGGGGCGCGTCGAACGGCGCCGGGGTTCCCTCCCCCGCCACCACGAACCATCCCACGCAAGCAGCCGCGAGCGCCCCCCCGACGGCAAGCACGACGACCCCCACCGGCTCGAGCCACGCCGGCAGGGTGACGCCGAGCCGCGGGTCGTAACGCCGAGAGCTGACCGCCAGCCAGCCCCACAACAAGAAGAACGCGGAGGCGTAGAACAGCGCGCGCAGTAGCGTGAACAGTCGAGCTATCACTTCGCGCCGAGGATCTTGGCGAAGAACCCCACGGTCGCCGAATCGACCGTCACCCGCGACCGGTACAGCAGGAAGGCATGGATCTCGTCGGGGAGCACCAGCTCCTCGTAACGCACCCCGGCCTTGTCGAGCCGCCGCACCAGGTCCACCATCTGCGCGAAGTGAACGTTGCGGTCGTCGTCCCCGTGGATCAGCAACACCGGAGACTTCCAGGAGGCGATGTCCGCCACCGGCGAGGCGCGCCACGCCACCACCCGGGCGCTGTCCACGTCCCCGCGCTCGTAGTGCCAGGCCGGTCTCGCGTAGGGATCGCGGATATCGCTGACCCAATCGTGCACCCCATGGATGTCCACGCCGGCGGCAAAGACGTCCGAGTTCCGCGCCAGCGCGAGCGCGGTCAGATACCCGCCGTAGGATCCTCCCCAGATCCCCACCCGCTTCGGGTCCACCTCCGGCAAACCAGCCAGGTAGCGTCCACCCGCCAGCACATCCTGATACTCGGCGGCACCGGCCGGGCCGGCGTGCGCCGGATGGTGGAACTCGTGTCCATACCCGATCCCCAGCCGGTAATTCACCGAGAGCACGACGTAGCCGCGGCTGGCGAGCAGCTGACTGACCGCGTAATCGTTGGCGTAGTAGCTCCAGTAGTGCCAGCCCAGGAGCATCTGCCGCGGCGGTCCGCCATGGACGAATACGACGCCGGGACGCTTCCCGGTCCCGCCGGCGCGCTCGAAGATCTGGCCGTGAATCGGGGTGCCGTCGGGTGCCGCGAAGACGACCTTCCGCGGCACCACGAGCTGCGCCGTCGGGTAGTCGGCGGGGAGGCGATCGGCGCCGATGAGCTGGAACCGCCCTCCATCGACCGACTGGACCGCCGGCACCGGAGGCCGCTGCGGTTCCGCGCTCAGGAACACGACCGTGCGACTGTCGCCCGTCACGACGGGCGTGTACTCGAGCCCCGTGCCGCTCGACAACGCGGTCGGACCGGGCCGGTCTACCGCGACCCGGAAGAGGTGGCGCCGGTCGACGTCGTTCGAATCGGGGCCGGTATTCGCGGCATAGACGATGAACCGATGGTCGGGTGAGGCAGCCACGAACTCGACCATGAACCTGCCGGGAGTGAGCAGCTGCGGGGCGCCACCCGCCACCGGGATCGAGTAGAGGTGCGGCCACCCATCGAGATCGGCCAGGAACACGAGGCGGTCGCCCGCCGTCCCTCCCCAGGAGAGGTTCGTCTCGCCGGCCGTTTCCGGGTATGACCCGCGCAGCGTCTTGGGGCTCTGCCACACCTCCCGCGCGGATCCGGCGGCGGCGTCGCCGACCCAGATCGCCCACGGGTTGGGCGTCAGCTCGAGAAACGGCTCCGGTGGTCCGCCGGCACCGGGAGTCCGGATGAATGCGATCTGCCGCCCGTCCGGAGACCAGCGCGGATTGAAATCCTGCGACGTCGTGGGAGCGAGATAGCGGATCGGCGTCGTGTCATTGGCATAGACGCCGATGAAGCTGTGGTCACCCCGATCGGAGACGAAGGCGAGCCGGCTCCCGTCCGGGGACCAGGTGGGGCTGCCGTTCGAGCCGCGGGTGAAGAACAGCTGCGTGGCGGTCTTCCCGGTGTCGAACGGGACGCTCCACACCTGATCGTCGCGCACGAACGCGACCCGGTCGCCCCGCGGCGAGATCGCCGGCGCATCGCCCTCGGCGAGAACACGGGGCGCCCCCGTCCCGCTCGCGGCGACGGCCCAGATCTCCACCTTCGGCTTGGTGGGGCTCGAGGTGGGATCGGGGGGCAGGTTGCCGGCCGCCGCCCAGTTCGAGCCGTGGTTGCCGCCGCGCACGTAGACCACTGTCTTCCCGTCCGGAGTGAACGCGAGCTGGGTCAGCTCCTGGCCGTCGTCGGTGGTCGTCGCCGTGAGGCGATGCGGGGTCCAGTCGGGGCCCGCCGCGGCCCACACGTTGCGCGCCCCGCGCTCGTCCAGCACCCACGCCACGGCGGCGCCGTTCGGCGCGGCGACGAGCTCCGAGGGATAGGGGTAGCCCAACACCTGTTCGAGGGTGAAGGGAGGGCGCGCCGCTTGTTGAGGACGGGCGACAGCGGGCAGCAAACCCAGCAGCGTGATCCAACCAACGGCACGGCGCATGAACGGCTCCCCTGGAGGTTCGCTCCATGATAGAGCCGGACTCGCCGCGAGACTAGACGAACAGGGACACGTCCGCCTCCGCCGCGAAGTCGAGAAACGCCGCGGCCCCGGCGATGTCGGCCCCGACTACCAGGTCTTGCTCGCGGATTCCCATCACGCCCATCGTGGTCGAGCAGGCGAACAGCCGCGCCCCCGATTCGCGCGCCATGTCCAGAAACTGAGGGATGGTCGGAAGATTCGCCCGCTTCATCCAGCGCCGCATCATCGTCGTCGCGGCGGCCGTCATCCCCGGCAGGGCCCCCACGAGGTTCGGGATGGCGACGGGCATCGCGGGATTGCCGATCGGCGCGACCTTGAGCCTCTTGTGCCGCTTCTTGTGGAGGATGTCGAGCCCGTAGAAAGTGAAGAAGATTCCCACTTCCCAGCCGAGGCTCGCCGCCGTCGCCGCGAGGATGAGCGGCGGGTAAGCGCCATCGAGGCTGCCGCGGGACGCGACGAGCGCCAACCGGCGGCGCCGCGGTTTCGCTTGGGCGGCCATCTATTCGCTTCCTTTCTTGAGAACGAAGACCTGAACGTCTCCCTGCTCGGTCGCCGAGACCAGGGTGTCGCCACGCTGCCGGGCGAGCGCCGGGAAGTCGGCGAGCGACCCGGGATCGGTGCACTCGACGCGCAGCAGCTGCCCGGGTTGGAGACGGTTGAGCGCCTGCGATGCCTTGTAAACCGGGAGCGGGCAGAGCAGTCCTTTGCAGTCGAGCGTCTGGGGAGCGGTCATGGCGCCATTCCCTCCTCTCCTAGAATGTCACGATAGAACGAAGCGTACTTCTGGCCTCCATCCGGCGAGATCCCCACGGTGAGCCCATGCGTCTCACCGTCCAGCTCCCTCATGGCCTGCACGATGGCGCCGGTGGACGGCCCCACGATAAGGGCTTCCTCGCGGAACAGGCGTTTCGCCATCGCGTAGGCCGGCTCGTCCGGGACATGGATCACGTCGTCGATGACGCTGCGGTCGAGAATCGTGGGTGGCTTCGATTCCTGCAGATTCTTGAGACCCGGCAGACGGTGCCCCCGCTGCGGCTCGACGGCCACGATGCGGATGCTCGAATCGCGTTCCTTCAGAAACCGGCCGACGCCGGTGATCGTGCCGCAGGTGCCGAACCCGGCCACAAAGGTGCGCACCCGACCCTCGGTCTGCTCCCAGATCTCGGGACCGGTGGTCTCGTAGTGCGCCCGCACGTTGTCGGGATTGGCGTACTGATTCGGCATCACATAGCGACCGGCATGGGCGGGGCTTTCGGCGACGGCGTGCGCCAGCGCGATGGCGCCGTCCCGCGGGTTATCCACCGGGCAGAGCTCGTCGGGGGTGGGCATGACGGTGGCGCCGAGCATGCGCAGCAGCACGAGCTTCTCCTCGGGGACGCCGGACGGGATCGTCACCGTCAACCGGAGGCCGTCGAGCGCCGCCAGCGCGGCCAGGGCGATCCCCGTGTTCCCCGAGGTGGGTTCGACCAGCTCGCGCCCGTCCAGCGCACCCCGCGCTCGTAACCCCTCGAGCAGCGCGCGGGCGGTGCGATCCTTGACCGAGCCGAATGGATTGAACCACTCGAGTTTCAGGTAGCCCTCGGCGGGCGCGAGCACGCGATTCAAGCGGACGAGCGGAGTGGGATTCTCAGGGCTCGCGATCAGCTCGCGAACGTCGCCGTAGCGCCGGCGCGAGAGGTCGGAAGCGAGCTTGCGCGGCCCCGCATCGTTGCGTGCGCTCGTCATCCGATCGCTCTGTCTCCGATTCCGGATCCTTACCGCCACCTGGCGCTCCTTCCGAGCATTGGGAAAAAAGAAGAACCCGCGCTGGGATACCGCGCGGGTCGTGTCGTCATCCGATTGTGGACCGAAGACTCAAGCTCTCATATCGGGACACTCCGACCCGCGCGGTGGTAGCCGCTGGTACAGGCGCAGGCCTCCCGACACCGAAGTGTAAAGCGCTTCATCACCGCTATAACCCTGCTCCGCCCCGGGAAGTTCCCGGAAGGAACGAGCCCCATCGCCTATTTCCCTCGCGGCGCTGGCATTGACGTCCGGGGGATCTTCCCGTCCAGCATCGCCGTCTGATAAAGCAGCGACGCCATCACGACCGCCGCCTGCTTCAGGTCGTCCTCGGCCAGGTAGTCCCCCACGTCGAGCACCGAATGGTGCGTACGCGACTCGTAGTCCAGGGGATCCTGGATGACCTCGAACCCCGGCAGCCCGACCCCGACGAAGGAGATGTGGTCGGTGGACCCGGTATTGGCGATGGTCAGCGTGACGGCCCCCAGATCTCGCAGCGGTTCCAGCATGCGGGCGAAGATCGGACGGGCCGCGGAGTCCGATTGGAGGAACAGGCCGCGGATCTTCCCGCTGCCGTTGTCGACGTTGAAGTACGCGTCGAACCTGGCATGCTCCGGCAGGAGTTTCAGGGTCGCGGGATCGCCGTAGTGGCGCTTCACGTACCCCACCGAGCCGGAGTAATCGGCTGAAGGTTCTTCCCCATCCCACAAGCCCAGGCGCACCGTGCGCCGAGGCCGCGCCCCGACGGCCTGGAGGATGCGCAACGCTTCCATAGCCACGGCGCTGCCGGCCGCGTTGTCGGTCGCCCCGGTTCCCCCGATCCAGGAGTCCAGGTGGCCGCCGACCATCACGACCTCCGGAGCGAGCTTCGGATCCGATCCCGGGATCTCCGCCACCACGTCGTAGCCGGAATCGGGCGGCGTGAAATGCGCCGCGAGCGATAGCTCGAGACGAACCGAGGCCTGGTGCTCCACGAGGTGCCAGAGCCGGGAGTAATGCTCGCGCGCAACGACGAGCGTCGGCACGCTCGAATCCACCGCCGGTGCGTATTCCCAGAATCCGTCCGCCCGCAGCGTCTCCGAGCTGGAGCTCGGCACCAGCACCGCGGCGACGCCCTCTGTCTTGAAGAAGGTGAAGCGGCGCTTGCGGGCCGCGAGCCCCTGGACGAATTCGTCGTAGTCCTCCCAGTAGCCGTGCGGCGAGCCGGGGTCGGTAAGGTGCGTCAGCGAATCGAGCTCCGCATCGGTCCAGCGGTGCGCGAGCGGCCGGAATCGGTCGGGCATCCGGCGCGGCGCCCCGTCCAGCACGATGGCGCCGTGGAGCTTGCCCTGGTAGCGGGCGTAATCACTGTCGCCCTGGATGTTGACCACCACCGGCGCTCCGATGACCAGGCCCGTCGTGGGAAGGCTCCAGGCGCGAGGCACGGCGTTCACCCGCAGGTAGTTCGGCGCGGTCATCTCGACCGAGTACCGCTCCAGCTCCCATCCCGGCCCGCGCCGTCCCCAGGCTTCGAGCGCCGCGTGAGTCACGCCCCACCCGATGAGCCGGTCCCGCGCCCAACCAGCAGCCCGCAGGTATGCCGCCGACCCCGCGAGCCGCGGCCCGTACACATCCGAAAGGGTGAGGGCCGTCTCGAGTACCTGGGAGCGGGTCAACCCTTCCTCGCGGATCCGGGCCAGCATCCGCATGACGGCAGAGTCCAGGGGCGCCGCCTGCCCGTGCAGTGAGGTCACCGTCAGGGCAACCGCCGCCCCGATGAGCATCGATCGGCCAATTCGTGCGCTCACGCCGTGATCTCCTTGAATGTCGGGCGGAAAGGTACACCTAGTGCAGCCTTCACAAATCCCTTATCCACGTCTTACGATACTGCTTCAATATGGACCCTGGCCTCACACTCGACCTCGCCGCCGCGCGCGATCTCGGGGTCGCGGCTCTCGCCGGCCTGGCCGTCGGGATCGAGCGCGAGTGGTCGGGCCACGCCTCGGGCCCCGAGGCGCGGTTCGCCGGCGCCCGCACCTTCCTGTTGCTCGGCTTGGTCGGGGGGATGGCCGGCTGGCTCTCGCGGGGCGGGCTGACCCTCGCTGCCGCGACGCTGCTCGCCGGCGCAGCGGCCCTGGTCGTCGCCGCCTACGTCATGGCGTCTCGGCGCGGGGACGCGCACATCGACGGCACGACGGAAGTGGCCGCCTTGGCGGTCCTGGCCCTCGGTGCCGCGGCGGGCCTCGGGTTCCCGCTGCTGACCAGCGCCGCCGCCTCGGTGATGGTCCTGGCCCTCGCCGAAAAGACGCGCATCCATACGCTGGTCAGCCGGATCGGCGCGCGCGAAATGTCGGCGACGCTGCAGTTCGCGGTGCTGGCCCTCGTCCTCCTGCCGCTGCTCCCCACCGGACCGTACGGGCCCTACGACGCGATCCGCCCCCGGGCCCTGTGGGCCGTCGTGCTGCTGCTCTCGGGGATCAGCTTCGCCGGCTACATCGCGAGACGCGCGGTGGGCGAGACGCGCGGCTACGGGATCACCGGGATGCTGGGCGGGATCGTCTCGTCCACGGCGGTGACCCTCTCCTTCGGCCGCCAAAGCCGCGTCGAGCCGGGGCTCGGCGCCGCGCTGGCCCTCGGCGTCGTCACCGCGTCCACCATTGTCGTGCCCCGCGTGCTGGTCGTGAGCGCCGCGGTCAATCCCGCCGTGTCCCTCGCGGCGGCGCCCTACCTGCTGCCGGCGCTGGCGGTCGGCGCGGGGATCATCGCCGTCGCGTTTGCCCGGTCGAGGCGAAGCGGCGAAGGCAAAGGCCGGCCGCCGGAGCAGCAGGGAACGACCTCGACGCAGAACCCGCTGGGACTCAGCGCCGCCATCAAGATGGCGCTGGGATTTCAGCTCGCCCTCCTCGCCATCCCTTGGGTCCAGGGACTCTGGGGCTCGGCCGGCGTACTCTCCTCCGCGGTGTTCGTGGGGATCGTCGATATGGATGCGCTGGCCATCTCTTTGGCCCGACTCGGCACCACGCCGGAAGCGACCGCGCTTGCGGCCAGAGGAATCGCCGTCGGCGCGCTGACCAGCACTCTGTTCAAACTCGCCGTGGCCGTCGTGGTAGGCGCCCGCGGCTTCCGGCTTCGCGTCACCGCCGGACTTCTCGCGCTCACCGCGGCGCTGGCGTTGGGGTTCTGGATCGCCGGCTGAATTGCCGCCGCTCCGCGGTGCGGGCATATTCGGCGGCAACCGTCCGACCCGTCCGATCCCGGAGATCCGCACATGCGACCGCAGCTGATCCTGCTGGCCTCAATCCTTGCCGCGCTGCCGGCGATCGCGCAGCAGCCGGCCTCAACCACCCGTTCCCTGACCGCCGCCGATTACGCCCGAGCCGAGCAGTTCCTGGGCTACAACACGAATCCTCTGGTTTCGAGCGGCAGCGTGCGACCGACCTGGATTCCGGGTGACCGGTTCTGGTACCGCAACGCCCTGGCTCTGGGTTCCGAGTTCGTGGTGGTGGACCCGGCCAAGAAGAGCCGGGCTCGTCTGTTCGATCAGGGCCGGGTTGCCGCCGCCCTGTCCCACGCCGCCGACACGACCTACGACTCGTTACACCTGCCGTTCACCCAACCTGAGTTGTCCCCCGACGGCAAGGAGATCCGCTTCGACGCGCGCGGCAAGCGGTGGCAGTGTGACCTCCAGGGAGTCGCCTGCAACGCGGTCATGGCCACCCGCATGCCGGTGCCCCCCAACTCCGTGCGGTCCCCCGACAGCTCGCGCGCGGCATACATCCATGACTACAACCTCTGGGTGATGAACTTGAGCACCGGCAAAGAAACCCAGCTCACCTTCGACGGCATGAAGGATTTCGGTTACGCCACCGACAACGCGGGCTGGGTGAAAAGTGACCGGCCGGTGCTGATCTGGTCTCCCGATTCCAAGCGGATCGCGACATTTCAGCAGGACGAGCGCGGGGTCGGCGAGTGGTACCTGGTGCAGACCCGCGTGGGACACCCCGTCCTCGAGCAGTGGCACTACCCGTTGCCGGGCGACAGCATCATCACCACCATCCAGCGGGTCATCGTGGCGGTGGACACGCCGAAGGTCATCCGGCTACGCATGCCGCCCGACCAACATCGCTCCACGGTGTGCGACCACGTGCTGTGCGGAGGCCGTTGGGCCGACGTAGAGTGGAGCCCGGACGCCACCCAGCTGCTCTTCGTATCCACTGCGCGCGATCACAAGCATGAATGGGTGCGGGTGGCCGACGCGCGCACCGGCGCGGTCCGCGACCTGTTCGATGAAACCAGCGCGACGCAGTTCGAGTCGGGGTTCAACCGGGTGAACTGGCGACCCCTGTGGACCACGCACCAGCTGCTCTGGTTCTCCGAGCGCGACGACTGGGGACACCTCTATCTCTACGACCTCGCCACCGGCAAACTGCTGAGCCGGATCACCAGCGGCGCGTGGGCCGTGCTCCAGGTGCTCCAGGTGAACGAGCAGTCCCGCACCATCTGGTTCACCGCCGCCGGGCGGGAGCCGGGCGACCCGTACTTCCGCCGTCTCTACAGCGTGCGGTTCGACGGCTCCCGGCTCACGCTGCTGACCCCCGAGGACGCCGACCACGACGTGACGCTCTCGCCCTCGGGCCGGTACTTCATCGACAACTACTCGCGTCCCGACGTGCCGCCGGTGACGGTGGTCCGCGACGCCGCGGGGAAGTTGCGTCTGACCCCGGAGCGGGCCGACATCACACGCCTCGTCGCCACGGGGTGGAAGCCGCCGATTCCGATCACCGTCAAGGCGCGCGACGGGAAGACCGATCTGTACGGACTGCTGTTCCGCCCGACGCAATTCGATTCGACCCGGAAATACCCGATCGTCAACAACATTTACCCGGGGCCCCAGACCGGCAGCGTGGGCGGGCGGAGCTTCTCCGCCGCCCGCGGCGATGCCCAGGCGCTGGCCGAGCTCGGGCTTGTGGTCGTGCAGATCGACGCCATGGGGACGCCGATGCGCTCCAAGGCATTCCATGACGCTTACTACGGGAACATGGGGGACAACGGGTTGCCCGATCAGATCGCGGCGATGCAGCAGCTGGCCCAGCGCTTTGCATGGATCGATCTCGACCGCGCCGGGATCTACGGGCATTCGGGAGGCGGGTTCGCGGCCGCCGACGCCATCCTGCGCTATCCCGATTTCTTCAAAGTGGCCGTGTCGGAGGCGGGCAACCACGACAATCGCGAGTACGAGGATGACTGGGGGGAGCGCTATCAGGCCCTGCTGGTCCGCCAGCCGGATGGCTCGACCAACTACGACAACCAGGCGAACCAGCTCCTGGCCAAGAACCTGCGCGGCAAGCTGCTGATCGCCTACGGCACGACCGACAACAACGTCCCGCCCGACAATTCGCTGTTGCTGGTGGATGCCCTGATCAAGGCCAACAAGGACTTCGATCTGCTGGCGCTCCCCAACCGCCGGCACGGCTTCGGCAGCGAGCCATACATGATCCGCCGGCGCTGGGACTACTTCGTGCGGTATATGCTCGGGGCGGAGCCGCCCCAGGGCTACGAGCTGCGGCCGCCTACCAGTCGAACCAGTGCGACACCTTGATGAGGAAGGTGTTGGCGGGATGGAGCTGGAACAGGTCGTGAAGGTTGCCGCGCATCGACTCATCGCCGGCGACTGACGCGTAATCGGAGCGGCCCTGGGTCCATACCAGGTAGAGGGTGGACCCGGGGTGGTACTCCCACCGCATCACGACGTTGGAGTTGAACTGCTTGCTGTTCACCCCCCCGGGGTTGTTCGTCACCGCGGTATCGCCGTACGGCCGGAAGCGGTCGGCGTAGGCGGCGGCTCTCGGATCGGCCAGCTCCCGAATGTCGGAGTAGGTCCCGGTCGAGACGAACGGTTCCGCGTAGACCTGCAGGGTGAGGGTCGGAGTCATCGTGTAATCGACCCGGAACTGGAAGTCGAGCGTCCGCTGATCGAGGTAAGCGAACGTGTAGTGCGTTGCGGCCGCGGAGTCGGTGAAGTTGCCGTACCACTGTGAGTGATCCTTGTTCCACGTCACACTGACGCCGAGCGTCGTAGATAGACGGGAAGAGACCCGGAGGGCGACCTGCGGGTTCAGGTTGAGGTTCGTGGACCGCCCTTCGTCGGTCTTGAAATAGTTGACCCAGAGACTGGGGGTCACCGTCTTGCGCTGATCCCCCTGAATCCCAGCCCAGGGCACGAGCGCCCTGGAGCGACGCAGGGCCGGTCCGCCGCGCGCGCAGCGGTCGCAGTAGGCGTTGCCCAGGGCGCCGACCGTCACGCCGGCGTGCACCCACCAGTGGTTGAACAGCTCGGTGTGGGCGTTGGTATTCAGCGCGTGCTCGAGCGGGAGACCGGCCGCGGTCCAATCATTCCATTCGTTGAAGTTCCAGAACAGCCGCTTGTACACGGTGGTGGGCTTGTAGAAGTTGATCACGATCCACCCCGCCTGCTCCTGCCAGTCGGCGCGCTGCAGATACCCGAGATCGTTGATCTCGTAGCCGGGGGACTCGCGCTGCCAGCTCGTTTCGAACTGGATCGTCCCGCCGCCGACCTTCCCGAACTTCACCTGCTCCGCGTCGCCTCCGAGGGAGGTGCGCGTGGAATCGAACTTCAACGGGCCGTCCGGCCGCTGGTAGTAGTGCACCGCGTCCTGCTGGGTCTGCGCGATGGCGTGTGCGTCGCCGGACACCTGGCTCATCGTCAGGGAGCCCGAGAGCTCGTAGCGCTCCCCCGCGAAGCGATGGCGGAAATCCGCTCCGCCGACGTAGGCCTCCCGATGCAGCGAATCGGCGGACCACTGATCCAATGACCGGTTGACGGCCGTCCCGATGACCCCGAACCCGGTCATTCCGTTACGCAGGTCCTGCTCGGCCCGCACCACCGCGTAATTCGCCGCGGGTTCGATCGTGCGATCCTGGGTCCCGGCTTCCCGCTGCGTTACCGCTTCCAGCACGCCGAGCTGCAGGCCGCCCGCGGTTCGCCCCGTCAGCTTCCCGGCGCCGAGGATCGTCGTGGCGGTGGGAGAGGTGGCATCGCCGTAGCTCGAGAGCTCCGGAGATCGGCCGATCCGGCGCGAGTAATAGAGCCCTTCGTTCATACAGTTCGTCACGTTGCAGTTCACGTTGAACTGCAACAGCGAGCTGCCTTCTATAAAGAAGGGCCGCTTCTCGCGGTAGAAGGTCTCGAAGGCGGACAGATTCAACACCGCGGGGTCGGCCTCGACTTGCCCGAAATCGGGGTTCATCGTGCCGTCCAGGGTCAGGTTGGAGCTGATCCCGTACTTGAAGTCGGCCCCGCCGCTCCAGTGCTGCGCCCGGTCGAACCCGGTGGCGGTGGCCACCGAGACGTTCTTGGTCACGACGTACGGCGCGACCTCGAGCCGGCGCGGCGACGGGATGCTGTCGATACCCTGGAGCTCGCCCATCTGCGAGACGAAGCCCGCATGGTTGCGCTGGATCAAAGGCCAGCTGAGCCGCTCCTTGTAGCGCCCGATGTCGCGGATGACCATGAAGCCGAAGGTGTGGGTGGGCGCGTCGGGGAAGCGAAGTTGACTGAACGGGATGCGGTACTCAGCCGTCCACCCGAGGGAATCGACAGTGGTGGCTACGTCCCACACCCCGTCCCAGGCGTCATCTTCGTTGCCGTCGTTGGAGATCGACTGATCCAGTTTCACGCCGGCGGGGTTCACGGCGAATTCGTATCCCGTGCGCCGGTCGTGATAGGAGTCGATCATGACCCACACCAAATCGGATGGCGTGAATTGATCGCGCCGGGCGAGCAGCCGCTGAATCTTCCCGGGCTCGGGATCGAAGCAGCGAACGAACACGTAAAGGTTGTTCTGGTCATACGCGACTTTCACCGCGGTGGGAAACCGCGCCGCCTTCCCTTCTTCCGGATCCCATTCGAGGAATGCCGTAATCGGCTGCGCCGTCTCCCACACCGGGTCATCATCCCGGCCGTCGATGACCGGTGCGCGCACAGCCGCTGTCGCGACCGCCACGCGCAACGCAGGGGGGGCGGGAGACAGCGGAGCGGCAACAGGGTGTACGCTCGCCCCGTCCTGCAGGAGAGCCATGGCAGCGAGGTATACGGCGGGCGCTAGGACCATCGAAAAAGTTCGACGGGGCAAAGCCGCCGAAGGTTGCAATGTTGCAGGGCGAAACGATTTGCCCCCCTCCACTTCGGCGGCTAGGTTCGACCCCTCCCGGCGCCAGCGGAGCTCGGTGCAATGCCCCACATGTCAGCGGTTCGCAGGATCACGGTGCTCTCGTTTCTGATCCTCGGTGCGCCGGTCGGCGCTCCGGCCCAGCAGGCGGCGCCCTCCCCGGGGCTGGTCCCGCTGCGCGTGGTGGAGCCCGCCTTCATCGACACGGCGGCGCGGGCCTGCACCGACTTCTTCCAATACGCCAACGGCGCCTGGCTGGCGCACGACACGATCCCCGCGGCCTACGCTTCCTCCGGCGTGTACCGCGATATGGGCGACCGCAACGAGCTGATGGTGCGGTCGGTCCTGGACGACGCCGCGCTGCACCGCGGGAGCGCGGCGCCCGGCAGCACCCCGCAGAAGCTCGGGACCTTCTACGCGACGTGCATGGACTCCACGGCGAGCGAGGCCGCGGGGTTCGAGCCGATCCGACCCTGGCTCGCGGAGATCGATTCGATGCACTCTCGCGAGGGGATCATCGCCGAGATGGTGGCGCTGCGGCGCCGCGGCGTAACCGCCGGGTTCCCCTACAACCCCGACCCCGATCCGCACGAGGCCGGACGCTACCTGGCCTGGCTGTACCAGGGCGGCCTTGGCCTCCCCGATCGCGACTACTACACGAAGCCCGGCGCCGCAGCGGACTCCACCCGGGATGCCTACGTCGCCCACGTCGCCAAACTGTTCAGGCTCACGGGGGCGGACAGCGCGCGTGCGGCCAGGGACGCAAGACTCGTGATGCAGCTCGAGACTTCGCTGGCGCAGGCATCGTTGACCCGGGTCGCGCTGCGGGAGCCCGCCGCCACCGATCATCCCATGTCCGTCGACCAGCTGAGTCGCCTCGCGCCGGCGGTCGATTGGCCGGCCTATTTCCGTGCCGTCGGGGTGACCCACCCCGTGTCGCGCGTCAACGTCGCCCAACCCGACTTCCTGCGCCGGTTCGACTCGCTGCTGACGACCGCGCCGATTACGACCTGGCAGGCCTACTTCCGCTATCACGCGATCCATACGGCCTCGCCGTGGCTCTCACGCCCGTTCGTGGACGAGAACTTCGTCTTCCGGTCGCGCTTCAGCGGCGCCAAGACTCTGCTCCCCCGCTGGAAACGCTGTCTCCAGGAGACCGATGGCGAGATCGGCGAAGCGCTGGGCCAGGCGTACGTCGCCAAGACGTTCCCCCCGGAGGCAAAGGCCCGGGCGAAAGCCGTCATCGATGACATCCGCGCCGCCTTCCGCGAGCGGTTGCTGCACCTGTCGTGGATGTCCGATTCCACCAGGACCCAGGCGCTCGACAAACTCTCCAAGATGGGGGAGAAAGTCGGCTATCCCGATCACTGGCGCGATTACGCGCGGCTCGTGGTGGCCGACGGTCCGTTCGTGTTGAACGTCGCCCGCGCCGAATCCTTCGAGTGGCAGCGGGTGGCGGACCGGCCGGGCAGTCCCGTCGACACCACGGAGTGGGGCATTACCGTCCCGACCGTCGACGCGTATTACGACCCGACGAAGAACGAAATGGTGTTCCCGGCGGGCGCGCTCGTCCCTCAGACGTTCGATCCGAAAGCGGACGATGGCGCGAACTACGGCGCCCTCGGCGGCTCCTGGGCCGGGCACGAGCTGACCCACGGGTTCGACGACGAAGGGCGTCACTACGATGCCGCCGGGAACCTGCGCGATTGGTGGACGTCGAACGATTCCGCACACTTTACCGCTCAGGCGGACCTCGTCGCCAAGCAGTTCGACGAGTACATCCAGGTGGACACGATCCATGTGAACGGCCGGCTGACCTTGGGTGAGAACATCGCGGACTACGGCGGGGTCCTGGTCGGCTACGACGCCCTGCAACGGGCGCTCGCCCGAAACGGCCGGCCGGGCCTGATCGACGGCTACACGCCCGAGCAGCGCTTCTTCCTGGGATACGCGCAGACCTGGCGCGTCCACACTCGCGACGCGTCGCTGCGCACCCGGGCGACCACCGATGAGCACGCCCCTGAGCGCTGGCGGACCAATGGCCCGATCTCGAACTCGGCCGAGTTCGCGCGGGCGTTCGGCTGCAAGGCCGGCGACGCGATGGTCCGCCCGCCCGCTCTTGTCCCCCAGATCTGGTAAGGAGCACCACATGCACCGACGTCGCTCGCCGTCCGCCGCGTGGCCCGTCATTCTGCTCGCCGCGATCGCCGCGCCTTCGGCGCGCGCGCAACAGTCCAACATCCCCGACGCCATCCTGGGCAAGGCCCCGCCACCCCAGGGGCAGACGGTGCGCTACCTGGCCGGCGACTCCCTCACCCGGGGATACCTCGCGATCCCCAAGGGCAAAGGGCCGTTCCCCGCGCTGATTCTGATTCACGAATGGAACGGCGTCGTGGATCGCGACCGGCAGGTGGCCGATCTCTTCGCCTCACGCGGCTACATCACCCTGGTCGCGGATCTCTACCAGGGGCGCACCGGGAACAACCAGCAGGAGAACGTGGCGCTGATGACCGAGGCCCGCGCGCACCCCGACCGGGTGATCGCGAATCTCGACGCGGCGCAGCGCATGCTGCGCGGCCGGCCGGACGTGACCGGCAAGGTCGGCGTCATCGGCTGGTGCTTCGGGGGCGGAATCGCGCTGAGCTACGCGCTCGGCGGGGCGGCCCACGAGGCCACCGCGATGTTTTACGGCACCCTCGTCACCGATCCCGCGGAGCTCCGCCGCCTGCATCACCCGATCTATGGCACCTTCGCGGGACAGGATCGCGGGATTCCGCCCGACCAGGTGGCGCGGTTCCGGACGGTCCTCGACTCGCTCGGCATCCAGAACGACATCCACATCTATGATCCCGTCCAGCACGGCTTCTGGTTGTGGGTGGAGCGGGATTCGACGACGAATGCCGGCCCGGCCGCGGATGCGTGGAAGCGGCTGGTGGGGTTCTTGAGCCAGACACTCGGCGGGTGATGCTGAGGGTTGAGGTAGATCGAGGTGTGTCGAGGTGGGTCGAGGTCTGGAGCCTGAATGAGCTAGCGCCCGGTGACGGCGGTGGCTGCGCTCACGCTGGGGCTCGCCGCCCCGGCGCCGGCGCAGGACAACTATGAGATCCAGGTCTACCCCGCCGGGCTCGTCGCGCCCGCCGTGACGATGCTCGAGCTGCACAGCAACTACACGGTCAACGGATTGCCGGAGTCGCAGGGCGCCTTCCACGAGACGGTCGAGATCACCCACGGGTTCAGCGAGTGGCTCGAGGTCGGGTTCTACACGTTCACGAGCGCCGGAGCCACCGGCGACGGCTGGGAATACGTGGGCAACCACCTCCGCCCCCGCGTCTCGATCCCCGAGCGCTGGAACTGGCCGGTCGGGTTGAGCCTCTCCAATGAGATCGGGTATCAGCGGAGCAAGTTCTCGGAGGACACGTGGACCTGGGAAGTCCGGCCGATTGTCGACCAGCGGCTGGGTCGATGGTACTGGTCCCTCAACCCGGTGCTCGACTTCGCCCTCGAGGGCGCGAACGCCGGGACGGGAGCCACCTTCGCCCCCAATGCCGAGCTCGCGTTGGATGTGACCCCCAAGGTCAACTTCGCACTCGAGTACTATGGGTCGTTCGGACCGACCATGGTCGGCCAGCTGTTTCCCGCGGTCAACCTGGACTTCGGTCCGGAGTGGGAGTTCAACGCCGGTGTCGGGTTCGGGCTGACCCCCGCGACCGATCCGCTGCTGGTGAAGGTGATCCTGGGACGGCGCTTCGGCCGCCCCTGAGGGAGGTCACTCCCCCGGGTGGTACGCCCGCTCGAGGTGCGCGGGGTCGCGGATCTCCTCCAGGGTGAGCCAGGAGGGCCGCATGATGCCGCGCGCGTAGAGCGGAGCCTGATCGAAGTAGTGGCGTGAAGTGGAGTCGCCGCTCTCGCCCAGCACATGGACCGCCAGCGCCCGCACGGTGGGCCCGAACTCGACCACACTGATGTAGGTACCGCCGGCGACGCCATACGTCCGCTTGTCGCCTGGTACGCGGACCGTGTAGAAGGTGAACACCGCGCCGTCGCCCCCGCTCACGCCGGGTACCGCCACGCTCGGACGCGCGTCCGAGAACTGCGCGTCCCCCGGGTCGGGGATGCGCTGCAACCGATTGATCTCGCCCCAGGGGACCTCCCAGGTCCCCCAGTCGGCCCGCAGCCAGGCCATCGCGCTATCGAGCGCCGCCAGCCGGTGTCCTGCGGCGCCGGGCTGCGCGTGCTCCAGCAGGTCAGTGGCGGATCGCCACAGGTCGAACAGAGTCGTCGCGACGGACAGCGTGTCGGCGCGATGATCCCAGCGGGCCAACGCTTTCACGGCGGGCTCGAGGCGGGTGGCGCGCGCCGTATCGCTGACCGTGAGGTCCGAGAAGTCCTGAAACAGCCCCGGCAGCAGCGAATCGGCGCCCACGACGTGGGTGTCGAACGCCGCATGGACCCAGTCGTCCCAGGTGAAGCGCGGATTCGCGGCCAGGATCTTGCGCGACGCCAGGCCTCGCCAGTTGTCTCCTTCCGGCACCATGTAGGCGGGGTAGCGCGAGGCGACCGGATTGCCCTGATCGGTCAGGAGAAACGGTGAGGTGTTGCAGTTCTGCATCCACCCCGAGGCCGGGTTGGTGAGCTGCGGCAGCTCGTCGATGGTGTGATACCCGTGCCATTCGGTGGTCGTGTCGCTCCCATCCACGGGCTCGGACCAGTCGAACTTGGGATCGCGCCGCGGCACGGCACCGTTGTACAGGTAGAACGTGTTGCCGTCGCGGTCGGCGTACATCACGTTCCCGAACAGCATGTCGAGCGGAGCCAGTGCCTGCTTGAACTGCACCAGGGTCCTGGCCCGGGTCATCGCGTACCACTCGCCCAGCCAGCCGTCCCCGTCGAGCTTCGCCATGCGCAGCGCCAGTGGCCGGCCATCGCGCGACCCCACGATCGGGCCGTGATGCGTGGCCCGGAACGCGAACGGGCGGCGCCGCATCCCGGAATCGGTCTTGACAAGGATGGTGTCGCGCCAGGCCGTCGCGTGGCGATGGCCGGTCCCATAACGGTAGGCGAGCGAATCGCCCGGGTCGTCGAAGGTCTCGAGATACAGGTCCGCCTGGTCGGCGGCGTTGTCGGTCGAGACCCAGCCGAGCGCGTCGTTGTGCCCTACATATGGAAGGGGAAAGCCGAGGCGCGTGTAGCCCGTGAAATTCCACCCGGCATCGCTATGGACGTGCCCTTCGTAGACCTGCCCGGTGCCGAAGAACGGCAGATGCGGGTTGATGAACAGGAGGGGGTGGCCGCTGGCGCTGCGCGACGGGCCCACGACCCAGCCATTGGAGCCGAGGCTCGCCGCCTCGTCCCGCCCCGGGAACCGCACCGCGACGGTGACGTCGCTGCGGCGTACTCCGGAGGCGTAGAAGAATCCGTTCTGGTAGTAGTTGTAGCGGATAAAGGCGAGGGGATACCACGGCTCGACGCGGGTGAGCAGCCGCGGATGCACGGCGGGGTGGCGCGCGAGGTAATAATTGATCCCGGCCGCGTAGCCATCCACGAGCGCGCGCAGGTTCGCGGGAAGCCGCCGGTACTCGGCTCGCGCCAGCGCCGGGATGCGCAAAAGATGGTTCAGCCAGTCGGATTGCACTTCGCTGGGGCCAAGGACCTCGGCCGCCCGGCCGAGCGACCGGATGTAGTTGTCCTCGAGTCGCCCGAAGTTGTCCTCGGCCTGGGCATAGCCGAACCCGAACACGGCGGCCGCATCGGTGCGACCGAACACGTGCGGGATGCCGTAGATGTCGCGGTAGATCGTGACCTGGCGCGCGAGATTGACGCCCCCCGCCTGCGGCCACGCTGGGGGGGACGCGAGGACCAGCGCCAACAGTGTGCGCCAGGACATCAGTCCGCTTTGGCTTCGTCCTTCGAGCTGCGCCGCAGCAGGTACACGACGAGGAAGATCAGGCCGAAGACCACCGCGATCTTCACCACGGTGAACAACAAACCCATGAGCATCCCGGCGAGCGGCAGCAACAGGATCTTCCACAAGACGACCCCGAGCACCGCCGTCCCCGCCAGCGTGAGAATCGGTTTCAGCATCGTGAGCTCCATCAGGAATGGGATACCAACTCCATACGGGGAACGGGCGGTGAGAGTGTCAGTCTTCACCCCGCGAGGATCTTGTCGATCGCGGTCAGCTCGGCCTCTGAAAAGCCTTGATTCGAGAGCGCTTCCACCGCATCCGTCACCTGCGCCGGACGGCTCGCCCCGATGATGACCGAGGTCATCGCCTTGTGCCGCAACGTCCAGACCAGCGCCATCTGGGCGAGCGACTGCCCGCGGCCCCGTGCAATCTCGTTCAGCCGGAGCACCTTCCCGCGCACCGCTTCGGTCACCTGCGCCGCCTTCAAGAAGCCGTGCGGTTTGGCGGCCCGGGAATCCCTGGGAATCCCCTTGAAGTAGCGATCGGTCAGCAGGCCTTGAGCGAGCGGTGAGAAGCCGATGCAGCCGATGCCGAGCTGCTGCAGCGTCGCGAGCAACCCCTGCTCGATGTCGCGCACGAGCATGCTGTACTTGGGCTGGTGGATCAGGCAGCGGGTGCCCAGGGCGGTGAGAACCTGCGCGGCGCGGCGGGTCAGATCCGGCGGGTAGGAGGAGATACCGACGTAGAGCGCCTTCCCGGCGCGCACGATGTCGTGCAACGCGCTCATCGTCTCCTCCACCGGGGTGCTCGGATCAGGCCGGTGATGATAGAAGATGTCCACGTACTCGAGCCCCATGCGGCGGAGGCTCTGGTCCAGACTCGCGACCAGGTACTTGCGCGAGCCCCAGTCCCCGTAGGGCCCGGGCCACATCAGGTAACCGGCTTTGGAGGAGATGATCAGCTCATCCCGATGGGTCGCGAGGTCGGCCCGCAGGATGCGGCCGAAGTTGACCTCGGCCGACCCGGGAGGGGGCCCGTAGTTGTTGGCGAGATCGAAGTGCGTGATCCCCAGATCGAAGGCGCGGCGCACGGTGGCGCGTCCGGTGGCGAAACGATCCACGGCGCCGAAGTTGTGCCACAGGCCGAGGGAAACGGCGGGGAGGAGCAATCCGCTCGCGCCGCAGCGCCGGTAGGTCATGCGGTCGTAGCGACCGGAGTTCGCTCGATAGCCAGGCATGAGGGAGAGAATCTACCGCAAGAGGTCTAGCGCCGCCCAACGCCACCCGGCATGTTTCTCCCCCCATGCGCGACGAATTGGCCC
Organism: Gemmatimonadales bacterium; assembly: GCA_035500495.1. Classification (GTDB taxonomy): domain Bacteria; phylum Gemmatimonadota; class Gemmatimonadetes; order Gemmatimonadales; family GWC2-71-9; genus DASTHG01. The sequence continues at coordinate 1,039 of DATJXC010000109.1, read as the reverse complement.
ACCTCACCGAGACCCTGGCCGACCGCTACCGCATCGAGCGCGAGCTCGGGGCTGGCGGAATGGCGACCGTGTACCTGGCGCACGACGTGCGCCACGACCGCAAAGTCGCCCTCAAGGTGCTGCGGCCCGAGCTGGCCGCGATCCTCGGCGCCGACCGGTTCCTCCAGGAGATCAAAACCACCGCCAATCTCCAGCACCCCCACATCCTCCCGCTGCACGACTCGGGGGAAGTGGACGGCGTGGTGTTCTATGTGATGCCGTACGTCGAGGGGGAATCGCTGCGCGATCGCCTGCACCGGGAGCACCAGCTGCCGCTCGAGGACGCGCTGCGCATCGCCACGGAGGTCGCGAGCGCGCTCGACTACGCGCACCGCCACGGGGTGATTCACCGCGACATCAAACCGGAGAACGTGCTGCTGCACGACGGCTCCGCGCTCGTCGCGGACTTCGGGATCGCACTCGCGGTGAGCCGCTCCGACGGCGGCACCCGCATGACCGAGACCGGGATGAGCCTCGGCACGCCGCATTACATGAGCCCCGAGCAGGCGATGGGGGAGCGGGAGATCACCGCCAAGTCCGACGTCTACGCGCTAGGCTGCGTCACTTACGAGATGCTGGTCGGGGAGCCGCCGTTCACCGGCCCGACCGCTCAGGCGATCATCGCCCGCGTGGTGACCGAAGAGCCGCGCTCGATGATTCTGCAGCGCAAGACCATCCCGCCGCACGTCGAGGCGGCGGTGGACAAAGCGCTGGCGAAGCTTCCCGCGGACCGGTTCCCCACCGCGGCGCAATTTGCCGAGGCGCTCGCCGGACATGGCCCCACCGTGACGACCACGCGGGCTACCGCGGTTCCGGCCATGAGCGCCGCAACGCCCTGGCAACGCCGGTTCTGGGTGGCGGTAGCGGCCGGCAGCATGTGCCTGTCGCTGGGCGCCTGGGGGTGGCTCAAGATCCGCGCCGCCGCCAGGCAACCCGCTGCGTGGCAATACATCACGCTGGGCGACAGCGTCGCGCCTGACGTGTCGCGACCGTCGATCGC
>DATJXC010000108.1:0-4588 GCA_035500495.1 Gemmatimonadales bacterium | reverse complement strand
CGGATGGCGATGTACCGGAAAGGCGTGCAGTTCTACTGCGCGCCGACGGTGGACGACCGCGAAAGCTGGCCGGGGTCAATGCGGCACATCGCGCTGGAGGGCCGGTGCTTCGTGCTTTCGGCGTGCCAGTATGTGCCGGACCTGATCCGCGGCGGCAGCGTCATCGTGAGCCCGCTGGGGCGCGTGATCGCCGGGCCGAACTATGAGTGCGAGTGCGTGCTGCGGGCGGATCTGGACCCGGGCGAGATCGCAGAGGGCAAGTTCGACCTCGACGTGGTGGGACACTACGCGCGGCCGGACGTGTTCCGGCTGGAAGTCAACGAGGGCTAGTCAGTTCTCGGTGGGGCGCTCGGCGCGGTCAATGACGATCACTTCGAGCGGGGTCTTTTGGGCGTGCAGGCGCAGGCCGAGCTGCTCCTGGAGGGCGGTGAAGATGGAGGGGCCGGCATCCGGGCGCGAGAGCTCCTTTTCCGGGGTCCACTTCAGGGTGAAGTTGAAGGAGCCTGCAAGGGCGGTCTGATCGACCACCGGCAGGTTGACCTCGCGGGCGAGGACGTGGGCGAAGAGGTCCATGCTCGTGTTGCGGGCAACCAACTGGCCGTGGCTGCTGCTGGTGGAGGACTCGCCGTCCGGAACCTTCTCGAGCTTGGAGCCGCCCTTGGCGACCTCCAGGACGTAGGCCTGCAGCGGGCGGGTTTCGCGGTGAATGGCGAGATGGAAGCGCTCAGCCAGAAGCGACTGCAGCATGCGCATGAGCTCGGCGTCGCTGTCGGTCGGCTGGGCGGCTTTGGCCAGAATGTGGAAGCGATCGGAGTCGAGCCAGTCGGGGCCACCGACGACCTGGCTGGGGCTGACGCCGTAGGCGCCGATGATGCAGCGCTTGAGGGTGACGTTCTCGGCGTCGATCTTGCCGTGGCCGGTGGTGATGCCCGAGGTAAAGGAGTCGCCCACGGTGACGGGCTTGATGGATGCGACCTCAAATTGAGGCTGCTGGGCGAAGGCGCAAAGGGAGAGAACGAAGCCAATTGCCAAGCGCATGACCGTTAGACGTCGGCAGGGGCGGGAATGTTGGGGGAATCTACTCGATCCAGCCGCCGCCGAGGACGAGGTCGTCCTGGTAGAAGACGGCGCCCTGGCCGGGGGTGACGGCGCGCTGGGGATCGTCGAAGATGACTTCCACACGGTTGGCTGCGGCGACTAGCGTCGCCGCGGCGCCGGTGTGCTTGTTGCGGATCTTTACCTGGGCGCGGATGGGAGCCTTCGGCTCCTCGATCGAGATCCAGTTCACCTCACGGGCGAAGAAGCTGCGGCGCAGGAGGTCGTCGTTGTTGCCGACGACGACTCGCTGGGTCTGGGGGTCGGTGGCGATGACGTACAGGGGCTCGGGGGCGGCGATGCCTAGGCCTTTGCGCTGGCCGACGGTGTAGCGGTGGACGCCATCGTGCCGGCCGATGGTGCGGCCGTCAGTAGTGACGATCTCACCGCGAGTCTGCGCCGGCTCGACGCCGGTCTCCTTCAGGTAGGCGTTCATGAAGGCGGCGTAGTCGCCGTTGGGGACGAAGCAGATCTCCTGGCTGTCGGGCTTGACGGCGACGGCGAGACCGAGGCTCGCGGCAAGCTCGCGGGTTTCGGGCTTGGTCAGCTCGCCGAGCGGGAAGAGCGTGCGGGCAAGTTGGGACTGGGTGAGGCCGAAGAGGAAGTAGGTCTGGTCCTTGGACTCATCGCGGCCGCGGAGGAGTTGGTAGCGGGCGGTGGGCTCGTCGTAGCGGACGCGGGCGTAGTGGCCGGTGGCGATGTGATGGGCGCCGACGGCATCGGCCATTTCCAGGAAGCGGTCGAACTTGATGTAGTTGTTGCAGAGCGTGCAGGGGATGGGAGTTCGGCCGGCGAGGTATTCGGCGACGAAGGGCTTAACCACCTGGTCCTCGAACTGCCGCTCGAAGTTGACGACGTAGTAGGGGATGCCGATCTGCTCGGCGACGCGCCGGGCGTCGTAGACATCGTCGAGGGAGCAGCAGCGACCGGTCGCTCCTTCGGAGGACAGTTCGGGGAGGCGGCGCTGATTCCAGAGCTGCATGGTGAGGCCGACGACGGAGCGGCCCTGGCGCACCAAGAGCGCGGCGACGGTGGAGCTGTCGACGCCGCCGGACATGGCGACGGCGATGGGCGTGGCTTCAGCCACCGCTCCCTTACGGTCGCGGCTCAGCGTGGCGTCATGCATGGACTGAGATCCGTCTTAGGTGTTGCACCGAGGCGGTCAACGCCTCGACGAGAGCGTCGACCTGCTCGGCGGTATTGGAACGGCCAAGGGAAAAACGCATGGAGGCGCGGGCGCGGTCGGCGTCGAGACCGATGGCGGTGAGGACGTGCGAGGGGGCGATCGCGCCGGAGGAGCAGGCGGCGCCTGTGGAAACGGCGAAGCCGCGGAGGTCGAGGGCGATGGTGAGGGCTTCGCCATCGATGCCATCGAAGTAGAGATTGCTGGTGTTGGGGACGCGGTTCCAGCGGGAGCCGTTCACGCCGGTGCCGGGGATGCGGTCGAGGACGGCGGACTCGAGGCGGTCGCGAAGGGTCGACAGACGCTCGCTATCGGTTGCGAGCGAGGCCGCGGCAAGGTCCGCGGCAGCGCCGAAGCCGGCGATGCCGGGGACGTTTTCGGTGCCGGGGCGCCGGTCGCGCTCGTGGTGGCCGCCGAAGACGATCGGCGAGAACCTGGCGCCCTTGCGGGCGTAGAGGGCACCGACGCCCTTGGGGGCGTAGAGCTTGTGGGCGCTGAGGCTGTAGAGATCGACACCGAGGGCTTCGACATCTACGGGGATTTTGCCGAGCGCCTGGACGCCATCGGAGTGCAGCAGGACGCCGGCTTCGCGCGTGACGCGGGCGATTTCGGCGAGCGGCTGGACGGTGCCGAGCTCGTTGTTGGCGTGCATGACGGAGACGAGCACGGTGTCGGGCCGGAGAGCGCGCCGGACGTCGTCTGGACTGACGATGCCGTTCGAACCCACGCGAACGCCGGTGACGGCGAAGCCTTCTCGCTCGAGCTGCTTCACCGTCATCAGGACGGCGGGATGCTCGATGGCGGTGGTGACGATGTGGCCCTGGCCGGCAGCGCGGGCTACGCCGAGGATCGCGAGGTTGTCGGCTTCGGTGCCGCCGCCGGTAAAGACCAGCTCGGTAGGGGAACAATGCAGCAACGAAGCCAACTGGCGGCGGGCCTGTTCCAGGCGCTGCTTGGCGGACTGGCCGTAGTGATGGATGCTGGAAGCGTTACCATACACTTGACCGAGACACGACACCACGGTCTCCAGGACTTCGGGAGCCAGGGGTGTGGTGGCGTTGTGGTCGAAATAGAAACGCTGCACTATTGCCATTTTAACAATGCCCTCTCCGATCATTACCCTGACAACCGATTTCGGGATCTCCGACCATTACGTGGGCGCGATGAAAGGGGTGATTCTCGGGATTTGCCCGCGGGCGCAGATCGTCGACATTACTCACCTGGTTTCGCCGTATGAGGTCACGGAAGGCGCATACCTGATCGCGCAGGCGTGGCGCACGTTTCCGAAGAAGACCGTGCACGTAGTGGTGGTGGACCCCGGGGTGGGAACTGCACGGCGGCCGATTCTGGTGGAGGCCGGGGGGCAGTATTTCGTGGCGCCGGACAACGGCGTGCTCTCGATGATCTATCTGCGGGAAGCGGCCAAGGTGCGGCTGATCTCGAACGAGAAATACTTCCGGCATCCGGTGAGCAAGACGTTTCACGGGCGCGATATCTTCTCGCCCGTAGCGGCGCATTTGGCGGGCGGGGTGACGCCGGCGCAGTTCGGCAAGCGGATCGAGAACTACCTGCGGCCGGTGTTCCAGAAGCCCCAGCGGGCGGGCAAGCGGACGTGGGTGGGGCAGATTCTGAAGATCGACCATTTCGGGAACGTGATTACCAACTTTCATGTGGACGATTTTCCGGGGCTGGAGAATCAGGCGGTTACGTTCTCGGTGGGGCCGTACCCGGTGACGGTGATCGCGCGGAATTACGCGGAGACCGGGCCCGGCGAGGTGTTCGCGATTGTGGGGAGCTCGGGGTATTACGAGATTTCGGTGAGCCAGGCTTCGGCGGCGAAGCGGATCGGGTGCGTGGTGGGGGGGCCAGTGGAGTTGCTGATCGGGTGAGCGGAAGCTAAATTTGGTAACGACGTGCGGGAAACGCCTGACCCTTACGGGTCAGGCGCGATTTTTACGGCGTTTGCGGGCAACGAAGACGAGGGCGCCCAGGCCGGATCCCAGGCAGGCGAGTGAAGTCGGCTCGGGCGCGGTTTGGGCGGTGGCACTCAGGATATCGACATCGAGGCCGGTGATGTTCGGCGATCCCGCTGTGGTGTTGAAAACGTCAAACTGAATCGTGTTGATGCCGGACAGGAAATTCGCGTTGGAAGAGTTCAGGGTGAAGTTGGTGTAGTTCTTAAACTGCTGCGGAACGTTCGCGATATTTCCGCTGGTTCCCAGAGTCACTTGCACGCCGTTCACCACGATATACCCGTAGTTGTCAGCGGTCCATTTGCCCGTGATGATGACCGAATTGGGGTCGAGGCCG
>DATJXC010000107.1:0-11392 GCA_035500495.1 Gemmatimonadales bacterium | reverse complement strand
GCTGGTAAAACGCTGGTGAGCCCAAAAAATGCGAGAGGCGCGACACCACTCATCGTGATATCGCGCTTCGAGTTGCCCCTCCTGGGCGCGCACCCAGACTCTCCTGATCCAGAGTCAGGAGAGCGCCACGAGTTCTCCAGTAAGTCTGCTCCACTTCCAGTTCCCGCTGGCCTGTTGTCGATCGGGCTCCGAGGAAACGGGCTCTACTCGCCGCTCGCCTGGGTGATCATCGGGGGGCTCGTCTCGAGCACGCTGCTCGCGCGGATCGTGACGCCGGTGATGTACAAGCTGATTGCGCCGGCGGTGGCGTGAGCCCTCATGCGTTTTCTTGATAACGGGCTAGGCCGAGCATATGGTTACTGTGGGGCCGACTTGTTCCCGGAGTACTGTCGTGCCGGTGACTGCAAGGTTGTCCCGTACGTTCTATGAAAAGCTCGGTGATGAAGTTGCCAACGAACTAGTGGAGTGGTTCAACTTGGTCGATGCTACGTATCGGTCGGACCTGCGGGAGCTGAACGAGCTCAATTTCGCTCGGTTCGAGGCGAAGCTCGAACAGCTACTGGCGGTCCTGCGCGCCGACCTCGAGGGCCGGATCGCCCAGACCCGCGCCCACCTCATCAAGTGGATGTTCATCTTTTGGGTGGGCAACGTCGCGACCACCATCGCCATCATCGCAACCGCGCTCAAGCTGGCGAGCTAGACCACACCACGCCGAGCAACCCGGCCTTCGATCCCTGGCGCCTCTAGTTCACCCCGCACCCCGAGGCCGGATCGTTCCCGTCACCTCCGCGACGACCCGGTAGCCTTCCAGGCGCGCGGGAATTCTCCCTCTCGTGTCCGGGTTGGAGTCGGAGAGCATCACCTTGATGCAGCGCTCGCCGTCGCACAACCCGATGGCCGTTCCGACCACCCCGGGGAGCGCCATGAGGGAATCACGGTGCGCGGCGAGAACCGCTTCGATGCTCCTTCTCGTCACCGTGGCACCGCTCCCCCCGCTCTGACCTGCCCCCCCTCGAGAGCCCGCGCAGGCCATCGTCACGCCGGCTGCCAGCAGGAGGGCGATCGGCCGCGCGATCATCAATGTCTCAAGTAGATCGAGAACCCGTTGCTGCTGCCGTCCGGGTCGTGATTCAGGTACGACTTGTACACGTAGCCCGAGAGCGCGAGGTTGCTCACCGCGAACGAGACCAGGCGCGTCGCGTTCGGGATGGACGCGAGCACGACGCTGCACGTCCCGACCGCCACGCTCTCGCCCGTCCCCGTGACGCACTGGACCGTCTGGCCGGATCCGTTCCAGCTGCCGCTGACGGTAACGCCGTTCAGCGGCGCATGGTGCCAGTCGTGCGCCGTGATCACGACCGTCGCCGACCAGGTGTTCACGTCGCTCGTGACCAGCCCATCGAGATTGCCGACGTGGACGTTGGGCGGGTTCACGGTGATCCCGATCCCCCCGGCGTTGTTGCTCGAGTTGTGGTCCGCCAGCTTCTGCGTCGCGATCAGGATGTGCCCGCCGGTGGTCACCCCCGCGGTGCTCCAGTTGAAGCTGCGGGTGGCACTGGCCCCCGCGGCAAGCCCGGGGACCGTCTGGGTACCGATCACGACGCCGCCGGCTGACCCGTCGGTCAGCACGACGTCGAAGCTCGTCGCGACGTCCACCCCGCCCACGTTCTGGACCGTCGCCGTGAACACGGCCGTATCCCCCTGCGTCACCGAGGGCGGCCCCGTAATGGCCGTGAGGGCCAGATCGACCAGCGGTGCGGTCACCGTAACGACCACCGAGCGCTGGTTATTGGCCGCGTTGCCGTCCACGAGCGTCTGGGTCGCCGTCACCGTGTGACCACCCAGTGCCGCGCCCGTGGTGTTCCAGCTGAACGAGAGGGTGGCGGAGGCGCCCGCCGCGAGCGTCGCGACCGGCTGCGTACCGATCGTCACCCCGGTGGTGGCATCGGTCAGGACGACGTTGAAGCCGGTGCCGACGCTCTGCCCGCCCACGTTCTGGACGGTCACGCCGATGGCGGCCGAGCTCCCCTGGGTCACCGAGGCGGGGGCGGTCAGGCTGGTCACGGCGACATCGGTGACGGGCGCGGTGACGGTCACCGCCGCCCCGCGCTGGTTGTTGGCCGCGTTGGCGTCGGCCAGGCTCTGAGTCGCCACGAGCGTGTGGCTGCCCAGCGCCACGCCCGTCGTGTTCCAGTTGAAGGAGAGTGCGGCGGCGGCACCCGCCGTGAGCGCGGATACCATCTGCGAGCCGATCGTCACGCCGGCCGTCGCGTCGGTCAGGGTGACGGCGAAGCTCGTCGTGACGTTCACCCCTCCCACGTTCTGGACCGTGACCCCGATTGGCGTGGTGGTCCCCTGGGTCACCGCAGCGGCCGCGTTGACGGCCGTCACGGCGACGTCCGTCACCGGGCGGGGCTTCACGGTGATCCCGATCCCGACGGTGTTGTTGCTCGAGACGTCGTCGGGGAGTTTCTGCGACGCGAACAGGATATGCCCGGAGGTGTCCGCGCCGGCCGTGTTCCAGGGGAAGTCGAGCGTCGTGCTGGCCCCCACCACGAGCCCGGCCACCGTCTGGGTGCCGAGCAGCGCGCCGCCGGCGGTCCCGTCGGTCAGGACGACGGTGAAGCTGGTCGTGACGTCCTGCTCACCGACGTTCCCGACCGTCACCAGGATGTGCGCGGTATCGCCCTGTGTCACCCGGGCGGGCCCGCTGATCGCGGTCACGGCCAAGTCCGTTGGCTTCGGACTCACCGTGATCACGGTGCCGCGCTGGTTGTTGGCGGCGTTGTCGTCCGTCAGATCGTGGGTCGCCACGAGGGTGTGGCCACCGAGTGCCGCGCCCGTGGTGTTCCAGGTGAAGGTGAGGCTCGCGACGGCGCCCGGGGCGAGCCCCGAGACCGTCTGGGTGCCGATGGTCGTGCCACCCGTCGTGTCGCGCAGCGTGACGTCGATCGGGCTCGTCACGTTCTGATTGCCGACGTTCCCCACCGTCACCGTGACGTTGATGCTATGGCCCACGATCACCGAACCGCCGGTCATGCTGGTCACCGCGACGTCGGTCAGCGGTGGGTTGACGGTCACCGTCGCGTAGCGCCGGTCGTTGGTGGGTTTGTCGTCGGCGAGGCTCTGGCTGGCCATCAACACGTGGTCGCCGGCCGAGGCCGGGGTCCAGGTGAAGGTCAGGGTGGTGCCGCTGCCCGCGGTCAGCGCGGCCACGCTCTGGGTGGCGACCGTCACATGGTCCGTCGTGTCCTGCAGCGAGACGTCGAACGGGGAGGACACGTCCTGGTTGCCGAAGTTCTTGATCGTCACGGTGACGGTCGCGGGGGTGCCCTGCGTCGCCGTAGTGGGAGTGCCGAGGGCGGTCACCGCCAGGTCGGTCAGGGGACCCGGGGGCGGCGGTGCAGAGCCGTCGATCGTGACGCCGAAGCGCGCCAGGACCAGGTCGATCCGGTTGGCGATCGTCACCGTCGAGCTACCGGCGAAGAGTAGCCCCACGGGGTTCAGATTCCCGTCATCGGTCACGATGAGCGAGCCCGAATCGCCGCCGCCGCTGAATGTGCTGGGCGAGATGATCAGCTGGTCCACGTAGCGGGCGGACTTGATGCAGTCGAAGCCCGACACTTCATAGCACACCGTGATGGTGGCGTTGATGCCGGTGATCTGCCCGTGGGTGAGCTTGGTGGTGCGGCCGTACTTCTGCACGTTCAAGCCCAAGAGGGCGTTCGGGTCGTCAAACTGGCCGTCGTGATTCGTGTCGTCGAAGATCGTCGCGTTCGGCATGCCGTAGGCGTCGTCCGTGGGCGTCGCGTTATCGAGCACGGTGGGAGTTGACAGGGCGATCGCGGCGTCGATGGTGTTGCTGCCGCTCGAGCCGAAGGTGATCGTCTGAAAGTCGGTCAAGGTCGCGATCTGATCGGCGATCGTGCCCCCGTCGTAGGGACCGGGCTGGTATTCGGGATCGCCCAGCGTGGCGTTGTTCGAGTTGGCGAGGACGTGGTTGTTGGAGAGGATGTAGACCCGTCCCAGGGCGTCGCGCACGCGTGCCCCGATCGTCCCGGCGGTAATCGCCGGATGCCCCACTGAGAACCCGGGCGGGGCCGGTCGCGCGCGCTTGGTGGGATCACTGAAGGCCATGATCCGACCGGTCACGCGCGTGGTGACGGGAACCCCGTCCACGGCCTGCGGCAGGCCGGCGACGTCGGAGCGTTCCAGCAGCAGCAGCACAGCGGAGCGGCCGTCCGGCAGGTGAGTGACCGCCGTCCCCACTATTCCGGGACTCGCGAGCAGCGCATCGCTGTGGCGCCGCAGGGCGGCGACGGCGTTAAGGAGATTGGAGACCGCGACTGGAGTGTCGGGCGCGGCAGCCACCGGACCGGTGGTCGAGTCCGCCACGTGGTCGGTACACGCATACCACACGGCGGGCGCGGCGAACAGCAGGGCGACGAAGGCGGCGCGACGGAACTTACGGACGGCGGCCATACTGCCTCCCGGGTGCAATTCCCAGAATGGCGAGTTTGACAGCGGGGCGCCAACTCGGCAAGGCGAACGAGAAGGCTTACAGGTACGGAGCGACTGGTTCGGTGAACCGGGTCACCGGCGTTTGGGTCGGAGGGTAGGAGGTTGCGCTACCGTGACTTAGGTGACGGCGTGACGGGCTAGTCGGTGATCTTGTCCTCGGGCAGGACGAACTTCTTGGGATTGACCGGCCGGCCGTTCACCAGCACTTCGTAGTGCACGTGGGGGCCGGTGGACTCACCGGTCGAGCCGACGAGCGCGATTGTCTGCCCGCGCTTCACGCGCTGGCCCGGGACGACCAGGATCTTCAGGCAGTGGGCGAACCGGGTGACCACGCCGTAGCCGTGATCGATCAGGAGGTAGTTGCCGTAGCCGTCTTCCCACTTCACGGCTTTCACGACACCAGCGGCGGGCGCCTCGATCTCGCTGCCCTTCGGGGCCGCGACGTCCATCCCCTCGTGCGGACGCACGATGCCGAGCACCGGGTCCAACCGCTCGGCCGCGAACGGGCTCGAGATCCGACCGTGGGTGGGCATGATCGAGGGGGTGGCGGCGAAGCGCCGCTCGTGACTCGCCAGCGATTCGTAGGCCTGGCCCACCGAATGCATCAGGAGGTCGGCGCGGCGCAACAGACCATCCACCTCGACCCGCGCCGAGAACGCCTGCGCGCCGTCGGCCCCGATCGCCAGCAGGCCGTCCCGCTCGGGCCACGCCCCCGGCGGACCACCGATACCGGCCTGCTGCACTCCTGAGTCGAGGAGATCGAGGCCGGCGAGGAGCCGTAACCCCTGCCCCCGCTCACCCATGCTGTTGACCGAGTCGCCCACGATGGCCAGCTCGCCTTGCACCCGCGCGATCTCGTCGACCAGCAGGCGGTGCTCATGCTGGAGCCGCTCGTAGCGCGTGATGCTCACGCCCCGCGCGATCGCGGCGACGGCCAGCACCACCATCCCCAGCACCATCAGGCCGCCGATCCCGAGCAGTCCTTGGAGAACGACACGCGACACCGCCACCGCTCGGGACGAGCCCGCGCCGTGCGGTACCAGCATGATCGTCCATCCTCGTTCTACGTGCTTGTGCATCGGGACGAAGCCCGGTCAAAAGGGGAGGCAATAATAAGCCTTCTCCAGCTTAGGATGTTGGTCAACACCCGGGCGGGCGAGCTAAGTCACTGGCAGGATAGCGGTTTAGCTTAGACCCCCGAATTGTGGATGTTCCAGACTGCAACCGCCCGAGAAGGAATCCTGGTTCGAGCCCCAGCCTCACCCCTTGAGCAGGTTCCTGACCTCAGCCTCCGCCTCGACGCGCCGGTCTACGTGCTCCCCGACTTCCCGGGCGCGCTCGAGCCAGAGCGTCAGATCGCCCACCGTGCCCGTCCCGGCGCCCAGCTTGAGCGTCGCGAGCCGCAGGTTCTCCAGCGCCGCTACGGTCTCGGCGAGACGGTCGCCCGTCCGGCCCTGGGCCCGCAGCGCTTCGGCCTCGCGTTCGAGGCGCGCGATCACCGCCGGCACGTCGTGCACCTGGCTCCGCGCGGCCTCCGGCAGCGCCTCGAAGGCCGCGAGCGCCGAGTGCCCCAGCACGAGCTCCGTGGGCTCGGCCGACGCGATCGCGCGCCGCTCCGGCGCCTTGAGGTTCAGGCCCGCCACCCAGAAGAACGCACGGCCGAACCGGCTCGCCCACCACTTGTGCCACAGGCTGTTGAGCCACTGCATCCGGCGCCCCTGCTTCAGCTCCTCCGCTTCCTCGCGCTGCACCTGCGCCTCGGCCAGGAGCGCGGTCCGGATGTCCGCGAACGCATAGCCCTCGCGCAGCAGCCGGCGCGCCACCCCGACCAGCTGGATCACCAGGATCGTGCCGATGATGCCGGCCCCGCCCAGCGACACGTTGGTGCCGCCCTGCCCCACGTGCACGGTCCCGCCGCCGATGCCCGACGCCAGGATGACCATCGTCGAGACCTGCGCGTTCCGCAGGAACGAGCGCACCAGCGGCGGCGCTCTGAGATCGCGCCCGCGAACTTCATCCACGATGCGCGCCACTTCGTCGCCGGTCTGCACCCGCGCGGCCGGGTCTTTCTGAAGACAGCGGTCGATCAGGTCCCCGAGCCGCGCCGGCACCTCGGGCCGGATCGCCTGCACCAAGGGCGCCGGCCGCGAAACCTGCTGGACCAGGACCGCGGGCAGGTTGGCGGCCTCGAAGGGCGGCTGGCCGGTCAGCGCGAAGAACACCGTCGCCCCGAGCGAGTAAAGGTCGCTGCGGGCGTCCACCGCCTCGCCGCACGCCTGCTCCGGGCTCATGTACTGCGCCGTCCCGATGACCTCGCCGGCACCGGCCCCACCGGCGCGGCCGCCTACGGCGATGCCGAAGTCGGTGACCAGCGCCCGGTCGGTGGCGCGCTCGATCATGATGTTGTCGGGCTTGATGTCGCGGTGGATCACCCCGCGCTGATGCGCGTACGCGAGCGCCCACGCCACTTCCTGCATCACTTTGGTCGCGAGCCGGGGCGGCAGCGGCCCGGTGCGCGCCACGCGCTCCCGCAGCGTTTCGCCGTCCACAAAGCCCATCACGAAGAACACCAGGTCGCCGTGCTGCTCGACCGCGTGGATCGGCACGATGTTGGGGTGGGAGAGCCCGGCGGCGGTACGCGCCTCGCGTAGAAAGCGGTCCCGGGCTTCGGCGCTCGCCGCGTAGTGAGACGGCAGCAGCTTGATCGCCACCAGGCGGTCCAGGGCCACATCGCGCGCCAAGAGCACGATGCCCATGCCGCCGCGGCCCAGCTCCCGCTCGATCGAGTAGCGGCCGGCCAGCAGCTGCTGGAGCGCCAGGAACTCTGGCGTAGCAGGATTCGTCATTGGCACAAAACTAACCCGAACCGCTCAGTCGGCTTCATGGCGCGTCGGGTCACGAGGAGAACGCCGGTGGCCAGTTGCCGTTGGGTGGGCTCTTGCGTAGAATTTCCTCCCCCGAGCGATCAGGCCCCTCGGGGGTTTATTGCCCCTTGGTGTAACTGGCAACACGCCTGACTCTGGCGGCAGCAGCCGGACACCGCGCTCGGAAACGGCGCGCGTGAATGCTCTCGAAGTCGGCGAACCCTTCACTGGTAACGCCGAGCCAAGCCCTGCAAGGGGAAGGTGTAGAGACTGGGTGGGAGCCACCTGACCGCGTCACGGCGCAGGTGAAGGCACAGTCCGGACCACGAACGCTCGTTTCGACGGGCGGCGGCGAAAGCCGAAGTGGTATGGGATCAGGAGAGTCCTGGTTCGAGCCCAGGAGGGGCAACTTGAAAGCCGCTCGGCCTCACAGCCGGCGGCTTTCTTAGTCACCCCTCCTGACCATCGGCTGCGCTCCGAGCCCAGGAGGGGCAACTCAAGAGCCGTCGGCCTCATGGCCGGCGGCTCTTGTCGTCCTTCTCCCGCCCACTTCCCTGATCCTTCACCCACCTCGCGCTATGGTGCAACAGCGGCCGGCCTTAGCCCAGCTCCGGCAACGAGGTGGTTATGTCGCGCATGTCTTTCGGCTTTTCCAGTCTCCTCTTGGTCGTCGCCTGCGGCGGCGGCGGCAACTCGGTCACACCGCCCCCCACCAACAGCACCGTGGCGGCCCACGCCGGTGACGGGCAAACCGCCTTGGACGGCACCCCCGTCGCCATCGCCCCCGCGGTCCGCGTCACGGACGCCGCGGGCGCCCCGGTCGCCGGGTCAGGCGTGACCTTTACCGCCGCCTCGGGCGGCGGGCACATCACCCAGGGAACCACCACTACCGACCCGAACGGCGTCGCCGCGGTCGGGGCGTGGACCCTCGGGCGCCTCGGCGGCAATACCACCAGCGCCATCAACACCCTCGTCGCCACCGTGGCCGGAAACGACATCACCGGCAACCCGGTGACCTTCTCCGCCAACGCCTGGGGCAACAGCTGGGCCTCGAAGCAGTCGCTCGGCACACCGCGAGCCGCCCTCGCCCTGGGCACCGTGAACGGCGTGGTCTACGCGGTGGGGGGTGCCGCGGTCGGCGGGGTCGTGCAGATACCCTCGGAAGCCTACAACCCCGCCACCAACAGCTGGTCCAACAAGGCCGGGCTCGGGACGGCGCGCGCGAACCTCGGAGTCGGCGTGGTGGGCAACGATCTCTACGCCGTGGGCGGCACCGATCACAACTTCACCCCCACGGGCACCGTCGAGGTCTACAATCCCACGACCGACAGCTGGGCCGGCCGCACCGACATGCCCACCCCCCGCGCCTACCTCGGAGTGGAGGTGCTGAACGGCGTACTCTACGCCGTCGGCGGCTGGGCCGGCGATACCGCCCTCGGCACCGTCGAGGCCTACAACCCCGCGACCGACAGCTGGACGACGCGTGCCTCCCTGCCGACCCCCCGCATGGGGCTCGCCGTCGCCGCCCTGGATGGGGTCCTCTACGCGGTGGGCGGTGCCGGCCACAACGGACAAGAAACGGCCATCGTCGAAGCCTACAACCCGGCCACCAATAGCTGGAGCACCCGCGCCTCACTCCCCGCCGGAAGGATGGAGTTCGCGCTGGCGGCACACAACGGATTGCTCTACGCGATCGGCGGCTGGAAGAACTCCGGCGCGATGTCGGCGGGCGTTGATGCCTACGATCCGGAGTCGAACACCTGGTCGCCGCGCAGCTCGATGCCGACGCTGCGCTGCAAGGTCGGCATCACCGTGATGAACGGCCTGCTCTACGTGGCGGGCGGATACGACTACACGGGACAGTGGCACGGAGAGCTGGAGGTGTACCAGCCTTGACGGGCGTCAGGTATCACCTCGACCGCCCGTGCCCGCCCCTGCCCGTCCTACCGCACGAAACCGACGGGTTGGGAGGCCGCGACGAGTCGCTGGAACCGAGGGTCGCCGCGGAGGGGGTCCATTTCGGGGAGTCGCAGGTACTTGTACGTGCTCAAGGTCGGTGAAGCGACTGCCTCGAGCATGGTCATCGCCCGATCGGTCTGTCCCAAAGCAGCGATGGCGACCACGGCCGGCATGCTGGGCTCTGGGATGCTGTCGGCGGCCGCGAGAGCGGCGGCGGAGTCGTTCGCGGCAAGCAAGACGAACGGTCGCAGCCACGTGGCGAACACCCCGGCGTACTCGAGCGCCTGACGCGCATCGGCGAGTCGTCCGAGCCGCAACAGTACATGGAAGCGCCGGTACTGCACGCCATACTCATTGAATCCGGGCTCCACAGCGAGCGCCGAATCGAGGAGCAGCAACGCCTCCTCGAACCGGTGGCGATACTGGTCGAGACGGGCTAGCCGTTCCAGCGTGACGGCTCGGCCCGGATCGAGGGCCAGGGCGCGCCGGTAGGCTGAATCGGCCGCGTCATCTGCCCCCGCATCCATCAGAATCTCGCCGTAGACGTGCCAGGCTTCCGGATCCAGCGAATCGAGGCTCAAGGAGCGCTGTGCCGCGCCTGCCGCCCTGCTCAAGTCCCGAGACCTTTCGGCCGTCTGGCTGAGGTAGAACGTGGACGCCCGAACGAGCCATGCCGTGGCGCTCAGAGAATCGAGTCGCAGTGCGGCGTCCGCGGCCGCTGCCGCGAGCTGTAGCAGGGAGTCTTGAGACCTCCCAAAAGCGGCGTACACCGAGTACGCCACGCCCAGCTCGGCACGCAGGCGGGCCGAGCGAGGGTCGAGGCGCGACGCCTCGGCGAGCTCCTGAACGGCACGACCGACCGCCGGCCCGGTACGTCGAGCCAGGTAGTAGCGACCGCGCAGGTAGTGGTCGTAAGCAGCGGGGAGGGTTGTCGGTGCGGTACCGAGCGCCTTTCGCTGCGCCGGCTGGAGTCGGCCGGCGATCGAGTCGGCGACCGCGGACGCGATGGCCACCTGGAGGTGCAGCAGGTCATCTGATGTCCGCTCGAACTGCTGGCCCCACAGCCTCGCGCCCGAGGCGGCGCTGATCATCTCGATCGAGACCCGCAGGCTAGCCCCGAGGCCGCGCAAGGTCCCGGTGACGAGGGTCGACACGTTGAGGGCGCGACCCAGGCTCGCCGGATCCGTCGTCGCCTGATGGGCATACCGCCGTACCTGATATCGCGAGGCGACGGACACCCCGGCCTGACTGAGTTGATCGATCAGGGACTCGGTCAGCCCATCAGCGAGGTAGGCGAGGGTGGTGTCCCCCTGTGGGGTCTCGAAGTAGAGGATGGCGACGCTCGGCTGCGGTGCCTTGCGCTCCCGGGTGCAGGGAGGCGCCGAGCCGTCCGGACACTGGGCAGCCGCGGGGCTGGTCGCTGCGGCCAAGAAGAAAGAGGCGAGTACAAGACTTCGAAGAACCAGGATTCACTCCAGGGTGGCTGGCGCGCGCTCCTCAGTCAGCCTCGCAGTATCCGCATAAGGTGCGGCCGACAGCGGTACCGGGCAAGAATCTCGCCCCCCTTACCCTCCTCGACCCACCTCGCGCGTTTATCCGCACCTCTCCGCAACGCTTCGGTTCGACCTCCAGCCCGATGGCCTGACACCTTGCAACGGGCCAGCGGCATCGCGCGCTGCGGGGTCGCGTCGCATCAACCAGTGGCCGCCGACTGCCTGACGGTGGTGCGGGTGTGGCGGAACTGGTAGACGCCGCTCATTGACAATGCGCGGGGCGCAAGCCCGTGGGAGTTCGATTCTCCCCACCCGCACCCTGGCTTGACTCAGTCATCGAGGCAACGCACATTCGTCATGCGCATTGTCGATGCCTGGCGGTTGCCGCCATGCTCTGGGGGGTCGCGGAAGATTCCGCGGCCTCCTTTGCGTTTCGATCGTGCGTGGTGACCAGCACCAGGCGTAGCGAGCCGGCGGCCCCGGAGCGGGCGTCAGTGAGCGGTCGGCCGAGCAACGACGCCCGAATGCAGAGCTCACTGCAGGCCGCGTACGGGC
>DATJXC010000106.1:0-38992 GCA_035500495.1 Gemmatimonadales bacterium | reverse complement strand
TGGGGCGTCGTGGTCTCACGAATCGCACGACGTCCGGCCCTCGTGCGGACGCTCGGCGCGCGGGGCACGGCGCCCGGGCCGACCGGACCTGCCACCGCGCGCGCGACGACCGAGTTCGAGAAGCTGGCCGAGCTGCTGCTCGACGCCGCGCCTCAGGAAATGCTGATTCGACGCCTGGGGGAGGCGCTGGCGCAGACTTCCCGCCAGGTGAACACGGTGGAGCGCCGCCTCGCCCCCCAGCTGCGCCGGGGAATGGGGGAGGTCCGCCGTGCTTTGGAGGAGCGCGAACGCGAAGAACGCTTGCGGCTGCGGCATTTGCTCCAGCGGCACGTTCTTGTGAAATAGTTCACAAGATATATGAACTCATCACTGCACCTTCACAATCCCTTCATGGGAGCATAGGCATCCTCCCCCAAGCGACCCGTAGGAGTACGTAGGTAATCGGCCCGCCAATGGGCAGCTGAACAGGAGGAGTCCCGTGAAATTGTCTCGTTTCTTGACCCTGGCCGCCGTAGCGCTGGCGCTGGGCGCGTGCACCGAGACCAAGACCGAAACGGTCTCGGTCACCGACACGCTCCCCCGATTCAATGCGCCGAAGGACTCGATCAACGGCTTCCTGGGCTACTACGCCGTCGCCACCAAGCAGACGCAGTGTGGCCAATGCCACGCCGGGCAGCAGACCAAATGGGTGGCCACGCAGCACGCCGTCGCCTGGTCCGCGCTCCAGTCTTCCGGGCATGCAGGGGCGTCCTGCTACGGCTGCCATTCGGTGAGCCAGATCGGCAACTCGCTCGCCGACTCGACGCCGGCCGGCTACACCAAGGTCGCGGACTCCACCTATTTCGACGTGCAGTGCGAAAGCTGCCACGGGCCGGGTTCCGTTCCGGGCAACAGTCACGCCGAGGCGCCGGGGATCAGCAATCACCCGCTGGCGCGGCTGAATGTCCCTGCCGATACGCTCACGGCGGTGACGTCGGGCACCTGCGCCGCCTGCCATCAGGGGACGCACGAGCCGTACACGCAGGAATGGACGCAATCGGCGCACGCGACGGTGCAAGCTCCCGCGATCGGCAACGCCAGCTGCATGGGGTGCCACGAAGGGCGCAATACCCTGAAGGCGTGGAACGTGACCACGAACTACGTCGAAGCGAACGACGTGGTCACGACGGCAAACGCGATGCCCGTGACCTGCGGGATCTGCCACGATCCGCATTCGAACGCGAAGGGCACCGGCCAGCTGCGTTGGGCGATCGATGATCCGAACCCCGCCAACAACCTGTGCATGCAGTGCCACCTGCGCGGGCAGACCCCGACCGATAACGGCCGCGGCCCGCATGCTCCTCAGGGCGCCATGCTGCTGGGTTCCGCAGGCTGGTGGCCGACAGCGGTGGATACGATCATAGCGACCCACGGCAACGTGGCGATTAACACCAGGCTGTGTGCGGGGTGCCACGTGAATCGGGTGACGGTCACTGACACCGCCGGCGGATTCGTCTTCCAGTCGGTGGGCCACCTGTTCAGTCCCGATGCGTGCGTGGATGCGAGCGGCAAGCCGACCGCGGCGAACTGTGCGCGGCCCGGGGACGCCGGCTACACCACCGGCATGCGCTACTTCACCGGGTGTCAGGCGGCGGGGTGCCACAACAGCGCCGCGCAGGCGGAGCAGGCGATGGAGTCTCAGCGGGCGGTCGTAGCGGCCCTGGCCGACGCCCTGTGGAAGGACAACAACAACAACCAGGTGCTGTTCACCACCGGCGCGGGCAGCTCGACGCGCTACTGTAAGGGCACGAGCGGCTGCTTCGCCGCGTTCGACCCCGGTGACACTGGCCTATTGACCGAGCTCAGTGCCGCGCAGGCCGACACGGCTTTCACGACCGCGGATGCAATCGTCTCCGTCGCCGAGGGCGTGTTCTTCAACGTGCGGCTGGTCGGTGAGAACCGTTATGGCGGTCATGCCGACGGCTCCTTCGGGGTGCACAACCCACTGCTGACGCAACAGCTTCTCTCGGTGAGCGTGACCGCGATGCAGAACCGCTACGGCGTCTTCGCGCCACCGGCGATTCAGCAGATGGTGGCGCAGGTGAGCCAGAAGGTGGCCGCGTTCAAGGCCAGTCAGGGCAGGGTGAGCTCCAGGTAGGCACGTGCGGGAGCTGCAGCAGCTGATCGGGGCGGCTCTTGTGAGCCGCCCTGATCATGTTTACCGTGCCGGATGGGCCGTCCGCCGGAAAGGGGTACGCAGATGAGAGCCTGGCTGCCCGCGGTGGTCGCCACCCTGGCGCTCGGTGCCTGCACCGAGAACAAGATCACGTATACCTCCCGCCCTCCCTTCAATCCGCCCCCCGACGCGGTGAACGGGTTCCTCGGCTACTACCAGAAGGCCAAGCAGCAGACGGTCTGCGGCAATTGTCACACGAGCCAGCAATCCACCTGGCCCGGGACCAAACACGCGGCCGCGTGGGCGACCCTCGAGGGAGCAACCGCCGGTAACCCGCCCGGGTCCTGCCGCGGCTGCCACTCCGTGACCCAGCGCGGCAACCTGGTCCCCGATTCCATCAAAGCCGGCTATGATGCGGTCCCCGATTCCAACTACTGGGACGTGCAGTGCGAGAGCTGCCATGGTCCCGGTTACAACCACGTGCTGTCCCCGAGCAAGGCCAACGTCCTGCTCGCGTATCTGAACGTGCCGACCGATACCACCGTGGCCGTCACGTCACCCACGTGCGCCGCGTGCCACAACGACACCCATCATCCCTTTGTCGAGGAGTGGTCGCAGTCCGGCCACGCGACGGTGGTCACACAAGCCATCAGCAATGGCGGATCCTGTTGGTCGTGTCACGAGGCGCGCTCGGTACTGAAGGCCTGGGGCGTCAATACCAACTACGTCGAGGCGGGCGACCCGATCAACACCTCGACGGCGATGCCGATGGTGTGCGGCGTGTGTCACGATCCCCACTCCGCCGGCAACGCGGGCCAGCTGCGCTGGGCGATCGACAACCCCGACCCGGCCCAGAACCTCTGCATGAAATGCCACCTGCGCAGCGTCGTGCCCAGCGCGTCGAGCAACCGCGGGCCCCACGCGCCCCAGGGCGGCGTGCTCCTGGGCTACGCGGGGTGGTGGCCCGATGTGGTGGACACGATCACCGTGACGCATGGCAACGTGGCGGTGAACCCGCGCTTGTGCGCGGGCTGCCACGTGAACGCGGTGACCGTCACCGACACCGCGGGGAACTTCAGTTTCCAGTCGGTAGGCCACCTCTTCAAGCCCGACCCTTGCGTGGACGCGAGCGGCAAGCCGACGGCGGCCGACTGTCCCCGGCCGGGGGACGCGGGCTACGCGAGCGGATCGCGCTACTTCACCGGATGCCAGGCGGCCGGCTGTCACAACAGCCCCACCCAGGCGGAGCAGGCGATGGCCTCGCAGCGCGCGATCGTGGGGGCCCTGGCCGATGCCCTGTGGAAGGACAGCAACGGCAATCAGGTCCTCTACACCACGGGGTCGGGGGCGAGCGCCCATTGCCCGAGCTCCCCCTTCACGGCTTTCGACCCCGGCGACACGGGTCTCCTCACCGAGCTCTCCGCGGCGCAGGCCGACTCGGCCCTCTGCGCGTCGGATGGGGTGGTCTCCGTGGCGGAGGGGGCGTATTTCAACGTGCAGCTCGTGGGAGAGAACCGCTACGCCAACGGTGACGGCTCGTTTGGTGTCCATAATCCGCTGCTGACGCAGCAACTGCTCGCCACGAGCGTCACGGCGGTCCAGAACCGCTACGGGGTCCTGGCCCCGCCGGCGGTGCGGGACTTGGTGAATCAGGTGTTGCGGAAGGTCGAGGCTGTGCGGGCCCCTAGCGGGCGGTAGCCCGGCGGCCCAGCACGAGGCGCAGCCGCTTGAACAGGAACAGGTAGGACTCCGCAAAAAGCAGTTTCACGACGGTCTTCCCGAGGCGGGGCAGCGTCGCGAAGCGGCGCCGGATCGGCCACTTCAGCCATTCCTTGGCGTGGACATCGCGGGGGGCCATGGCCTCCACGCGACGCTTCACCGCGGCGAACCGGGCGTCTCGCTGCGGCCCTTCCGGCAGCTGCTCCAGGTCATCGATCTCCGACATGACGGCACGCGCGGTGGCGATCCGGGCTTCGACCTCCCGGCAGGTGGCGGCGTCGATGATGCCGTAGTCGCGCTTTGCCCGGGCGAGCCGGGCGCTCGCCTCGTAGGTCGCCGCCACGATGTCGTCGCGCGTCATGGTGTCGGTCTCGAAGCTCAGCATGTGCTTCCAGCTGGGCGCCGTGAGCGCTTGCCGATGATCCTCGAAGCTCTTGCAGAACAGCCGATACCCGTACCGCTCGGGGTGCTCGAACGCCTGGCTGCCGGGATCGAGGAACGGCCCGAGGGGAGCGATGAAGAACCACAGCCGTTTGTCGCTGCCGAACCGCTCGAGCAGCGACCGGCAGTAGTCCACGCTACCCAGGACGTCGGCGGTCGTCTGCCGGGGAATGCCGACCATGAAGAAGAGGTCGATTCGGTTCACGCCGTTCGAGAGTGCGCTGGCGATCGTGGCTTCGATCTCGGCGTTGGAGCAGGCCAGTTTTCCATTGAGGCGGCGCAGGGCCTCGACGTGGGTCTCGAGGGTCATCTCCAAGCTGAACCTGGGGACCGCCCGGGCGATGCGGCCGAGGTATTCGTCTCCGGCCGGGAAGAACAGCTCGAACACCAGCTCGTTTTCGATGGGCGCCTGCGCCAGAAGGCTCAGGAACCGCTCGGTGTGCGCCTTCCCGCCCTGGCGGATGTCGTGCACCAGGAAGATCGGCGCCTTGCTGAACTCCTGGATGCGCAGGATGTCCGCGATCAGGGTCTCCGGGGAGCGGAACGCCGGGCGCGTCCGGTTGCAGATCTTGCGGTACGCCGAGCGCGAGCCGCCGCAGATCGAGCAATCCTGGGTGCACCCTCGCGAGGTGAGCACTGCCGTGATCGGATAGTCCAGCCAGTCCTCGAAGGGGACCACGTTGGCCAGGCTGCCGTACTTGAGGACCGAGCGCATGACGTAGGAGTAGTTCGGCAACGGAATGTCGTCGATCTGCGAGGGGACGTGGCTGAACGGGTTGACCGTGACCGTTCCGTCGGCCGCCTTCCAGGCCAGGTTGGGGACATCGGCGAGGGTTCCGCCGAAGCGCAGGGCCCGCATCAGCTGCAGCATCGGCGTTTCGGTGGAATCGCCGCGCATCACCATATCGATCCACGGGTAGCCCAGCAGCTCTTCGTAGTAGTAGGACGCCGAGAGTCCACCGACGATCACCGGAGTGCCGGGATGGTGTTTCTTCACCAGCTTGGCGAGCTCAATTCCCCCATGCGCGTGGGGGAGCCAGTGCAGGTCGATGCCGAACGCCAGGGGGGCGAGCTTGGCGATTTCGGCTTCCGCGTCGTAGCCGGGGTCGCTGAGCATCCGATAGGCGATGTTGACGATCTCGACGTTGAACCCTTCCTCCTCGAGGCGTCCCGCGATGGTCGTGAGCCCCATCGGGTACATCTCGAACACGGGCGTGGAGGGGATGACGTCCGAGATCGGGCCGAACATGATGCCGCGTTTGCGGAAATCGTAGACGCTGGGGGGGTGGAGCAGGATCAGGTCGCGGCCGAAGAGGCGGGACAGCCCCGCTTTGAACGATTCCGGGCGGCGACTGCCACGCAGGACTTCCATATGGTCCGACCGGGCACTGGCCAGGCGTTCGGGGGCGAGGGGCACGACAGGGTTTCCTTTCGACGTGCCTGCAACCTAGACCGCGCAAACTGAGGTTCGGATGAGTTTTTCTACAAGTGAATCTTTTCACAAAACCTTGAAGTCATCACCACATCCTCATATCTCCTTCACAACCGCCGTGGCATCCTCCGGGGCGGCGCCGACCGTACTTCTACGTACGTAGGGTCGCGCCCTGCGAGTCGGTGCAAGTCGTGGAGGCGTTGGAACTTCGCTCCGGCCGGGTGACGGATCCGGCGCGGAGAAAGGAGCGTCACGCTGGCGACCATGAACGCTGACCCTACCCCGCCCTCCGACACGGCCGGGTGGAAGCCGGGATTCAATGAGTACCTGGTCGGCGGCATCGCCGCCCTGATGCTCGCCGGAGTGCTCCTCGTCATTTCGTTGTACGTGATACCGTCCGAGCGGCTGCAGCTCGCCGAGCTCCAGCCCGCCTATCGCGTCGGCCGGGAGGCCGATTTTCCGGTCGGCGCCAGTCGCCTCGTGAACTGGGGCGAACGGGTGATCCTGGTCGTGCGCACCGGAGAGCAATCGTATACGGCGTTGCAGGGAACGGCCTCGAGCGACGGCTGCATTCTCCGCTGGGACGCGCCTTCGCTTCGCGTCGAATCTCCGTGCAGCTACCTGATCTACGATCTCCACGGCAACGTCGTCCGAGGTCTCACGACCGTCCCGCTCCTGCGCTACGCCGTGTACGTGCGCGATGGCAACGTCTTCGTGACGAGGTCCTAGCATGGGCGCCTGGAACGCGGTGAGGGAATGGGCGGGGCGGTTCTGGGACGATCTCAAGACCAGCACCGATGCGAGCCTGCTCGGCGTCGCCCGATTCTTCGGGCTGCTCTACGGTCCGATCGATTCGTCGCTGCCGATCGACCAGGCGTGGCGGCGCGCCCTCAAGTTCCGGCTCCCGGCGCACGTCTCCTGGCGTCACGCCATCGGCGGAGTGACCTACCTCCTCTTCCTGCTGCTGATCGTGACGGGGGTCCTGCTCTCGTTCTATTACCGGCCCTCGGCGGAAGAAGCCTATCAAAGCGTGCAGTACATCGTGTCGGGCGTCACCTTCGGCTGGTTGATCCGCGACCTGCACGTGTGGGGCGCCAACCTGATCGTGATCACCGCGCTGGTGCACATGGCGCGGGTGTTCTTCGATGCCGCCTACAAGCCACCCCGCGAGACCAATTGGCTCGCCGGCCTCCTGCTGTTGTTCGTCGTGTTCGCGTTCGGCGCCACCGGGTATCTGCTGCCGTGGGACCAATGGGCGTACTGGGCGGTGACCGAAGGTCTCGACGTGCTCGCGCGCGTGCCGCTCGTGGGCGGGGCGAGTGTCGAGGTGCTGCGGGGCGATCCGGTGGTGTCGGGGGCGACGCTGAGCCGCTTCTTCGCCTGGCACGTGATCATCCTGCCCTGGGTCGCGATGAGCCTCCTGATGCTGCACTTCTCGCTGGTGCGGAAGCATGGGGTCGCTCCGCCCATCGACGGGCCGGCCAAAGGAGCCGGCGTGCCCTTCTTCCCGAACCACCTGCTCCGGTCGTTCATGGTGGCGGTCGCGGTGCTGACCGTCACCCTCACGGCGGCCATCCTGATGCCCCGGCCGTTCGGTGATCCCGCGACCCCCTCGCAGGTCCCCGGAACGCTCCTGTCCACCTGGATCGTGGCCGATGTCTCCCGGGCCCTGACGTACTATTTGGGGCCGTCCGGTCTGAGCGCCTTCATAGTGTTTGGGCTCGCCCTGGCGCTGCTCCCCCTGTTCGATCGAAACCCGGAGCGGCGGCTGCGTCGCCGGCCAGTGGTCTCGACGCTCGGCGCGTTGTTCTTCCTCGGGTTCGCGCTCGCCTGGTTGGCGGGCCGCCAGTTGCGCTCCATGCCTCCGCAATCCGGACCGGTGGCGCTCCCCCCGCCCTCGTCGGCCGAAGCCCCCGCGCCCCCGGCCCGCGCCCCGGCGCCGGCGGCCCAGCCCGCGCCGCCCCGCCCCGACAGCGGAAGCCAGAAGAGGAAGGCCCCATGAGCCGCCTCCTGATGATCATGCTGGTGGCCCTGGCCGTGACTGCCCGCCTCGATGCGTCTGCGCAGGTGGATTCGACCAACGGATGCCTCGCCTGTCACACCGCCCAGCGTGAAGGAGCGGTGGTCGGCGCGCATGCCGAGCACGGCGTGCGGTGCATCGATTGTCACGGCGGGAATGTGCGGGCGCGGACGCTGCCCGCGGCCCACCAGGGCCGGTTCGTCAGCGGTAAGGACAAGGTGGCGACGTACGAGCTCTGCGGCTCGTGCCACTCCGACCCCAACCGGATGCGCCAGTACGGCCTGCGGAGCGGCGAGCCGGCGGAGTTCAAGACCAGCCGGCACGGCCAGCTGCTCCTCGTGCAGCACGATCCCAATGCGCCGACCTGCACGAGCTGTCACAGCACGCATGTGATCTACCCGCCTGAGGACGCGCGCAGCAATGTCTACCCGACCAACATTCCGGGCACCTGCGCGCGCTGCCATGCGGACCGGCAGCTGATGGCCAAGTACAAGATTCCGACCACGCAGTTCGAGCAGTACCGGCGCAGCGCGCACGGGATCGCCCTGTACCAGGGGCAGAACTTCGCGTCGCCGACCTGCGTCGGCTGCCACGGCGCTCACTCCGCTTTGCCTCCGACCGTCACCGAGGTCGCGAGTGGGTGCGGTCGGTGCCACCAGCTGGTGCGGGCCGCGTTCGCCGCCGGTCCCCACGGGGCCGTGGCTTCGAGCGCCCGATTCCCCGGCTGTCTCGGGTGCCACTCCAACCACGGCACGGAGCGGGTCACGCCGGACTCCATCGTGGTGGTGTGCACAAAGTGTCATGGCGCGGACACCCGCATCCGAACGATGGCCCTGCAGATCCAGAAGACGGTGGTGACGGCGGATTCCGACCTGGTGATCGCGCAACGCGCCGTGGGGCAGCTGGCCCTCGGGGGACGGCGGGTGAGCGACTATCGCTTCCGCTATCAATCGGCGCTGTCCTACTACCTCGAGATCGCGCAGGTCCAGCACAGCCTTAATCTGGACGAGTTGGACGACCTGGGTCGCCGGGTGCACTCGATCTCGGTTGAGCTGACGTCCGCGGCT
The DNA here is from genome assembly GCA_035500495.1 of Gemmatimonadales bacterium. GTDB lineage: Bacteria > Gemmatimonadota > Gemmatimonadetes > Gemmatimonadales > GWC2-71-9 > DASTHG01. The sequence continues at coordinate 30,158 of DATJXC010000106.1, read as the reverse complement.
CAGGCGAGCGCGGATATCCAGGGGGAGCACAAGCTGCTGCTCGGCCCCGTGTGGTTCCTGGGGCTCGCGGCGATCGCGCTGGGCTGGCTGATGATGCGGGGCCTCAAGGAGGCGGGAGAGGATCGGGAGCGGTAAGCCATGGCACTCCGCAGTACTTCCGTACCCCGCTGGCTGAAGATCCTGCTGCCGGTTGGCGTGCTCGCCGTCATCCTCCTGTCGGTCGGCACGGTCGGGTTCGTGCAGGTCTCCTCCACGCCCGGCTTCTGCAAGTCCTGCCACAACATGCGGCCGTATTACCAGTCGTGGCTCACCTCGTCCCACCGCACCGTCCCCTGCATCCAGTGCCACATCGCCCCGGGGGTGAAGGCCGAGGCGATGACCAAGATCCAGGCCGCCAACATGGTGGTGAAGTACTTCACGGGCACGGCGGGCACGCGGCCCTGGGCGGAAATCGAGGACGCGTCCTGTCTCCGGGCGGGCTGTCACTCGGAGCGCCTGATCTCGGGGATCGTCGAGTACAAGGGGGTTCGCTTCGATCACACGGTGCACCTGGGAGAGCTGCGGCGCGGGATCCAGCTGCGCTGCACCGGGTGTCACTCGCAGATCGTGCAGGGCTCCCACATCGCGGTGACGGAGGAGACCTGCTTTCTCTGTCACTTCCGGAACCGGCCCCCCGGCGACCCGGTGGCGGGATGCACGGGGTGCCACCCGAGTCCGCCGCGGGTGCTGTCCCCGGAAGGCATGACCGTCGACCACGCCCAGTTCGTCAAGGACCGGGTGTCGTGCACGACCTGTCACAGTACGGTGATCGAAGGGACGGGCCAGGTGGACCGGGCCCGCTGCCTTGCCTGCCACAACGAGCTGGAACGGTTGGCCAAGTTCGACGACCCGCGCCTGTTGCACCAGGCCCACGTCGCCGACCACGACATCGCCTGCATCCAATGCCACGGCCCGATCGAGCACAAGATCGTGGCCCTCACGACCACGCTGGAGCTGGACTGCAAGAGCTGTCACACCAACGCTCATATCGCGCAGCAACGGCTCTTCGCCGGCATCGGGGGGCACGGCACCCCGAATGCCCCCAGCTCGATGTTCCTGGCGCGGGTGACCTGTCTCGGGTGTCATGGGGAGGCGGCGAAGATCCGCGGGCACGAGAAGGTGCAGGTCGCCGACGAGACCTCGTGCCTGTCGTGCCACGGCGTCCGCTACGCCAACATCCTTCCCGCCTGGCAGCGGGACATGGATACGAAGGTGGCGCGGGTGCAGGCGGTGGTGGCGGAGGCGAGGAGCCGGGTGTCCGGAGCGCCGATCGGGCAGCGGCCCATCGCCGACAGTCTGGTGACGCAGGCGCAGGAAAACGTGGATCTGGTCCGGCTCGGCAAGGGCGCCCACAACATCGAATACGCCGACCAGCTGCTGCGGGCCGCCTTGGAGCTGCTCCACGAGGCCGTCGCGCGTGGCGGCCTGCCCTATACGGTGCCGCCGGTCGCCATGGGCAAACCGATCAGCGGCAATGCCTGCCTGCAATGCCATCTGGGAGTCCAGCATCAAACGGGCCAGTTCCAGGGGACGGCGTTCGACCACGAGCCGCACGTCATGCGGGGCGGGTTGGAGTGCAGCCAATGCCACACCCCGCTGGAGCAGCACGGTGGCACGACGCTGCGAGGCCCGGCGAGCTGCAACAATTGCCACCACCCAGAGATCAACCCGATGAACTGCGCCCGTTGTCACGAGGGCCCGGGCGGCGCGCCGGTCCGCACCTTCAGTCTCCCCGCCGGGGATTTCTCTCACGGCGTACATGCCAAGGCGAACCTCGCCTGCTCGGCCTGTCATACGGCGCCGGTGATGAGTGCCCGTGACCTGCAATGCGAGAGCTGTCATGAGGACCATCACCAGCCCGATGTGGCATGCCTGTCGTGTCACCGCGGGGGCGCGCTTGCCAAGCACAAGCGGCAGGACCACGTCGCCTGCGTCCAGTGCCACGCTCCCACTCCCAAGATCACGCGCTGGACGCGGCAGGTTTGCACCTCCTGCCACACGGCGCAGGTAAACCACTACCCCAACCGGCAGTGCGACGTGTGCCACAAGGTGCCGGCGATGGGGACGACCCGCGCTGCCGCCCCGCCGCCGGCGAAGTCGGCGCCGGTGAGACCGTAGGAAGGACTTGCCGATGCTCGTCAGAACGTTGTTGTTCGCTAGCCTGCTCTGCGCACCCGCGCTCGCCGCCCAGGCCCATGGGGGCAAAGCGGCGGCGGGCGCCGTGGAATGTGCCAAGTGCCACGCCAATCGGGATTTTCTGATCGGGAAGGGACCCAAGCCGGGCGAAGACTCCCTGCTCTTCGTTCCCCCCACGATCCTCGCGGGCACGGCGCACGACACGCTGCGGTGCACCAGCTGCCACCGGGGCTTCGAGGAAGGGTACCCGCATCGCGCCGGGGCGCCCGTCGTCACTCCCTGCCAGACCTGCCACGAGCAGGAGGGCCGGGACTGGGAGGCGTCGGTACATGCGCGCAACGCGGAGAGCAAGGGCGACGCTCCGACCTGCGTGCGCTGCCACGGGTCCCACGTCATCTACCCCGCCAAGGATCCGCGCTCCCCGATCTACCGGCTGAACGTGGCTGCGAAGTGCGGCAGCTGCCACGGCGACCCCCGGATCATCGGAACGTATTTCGCGACGGCGGCAAAGGAACAGGGACGGATTGCCACGACGCAGTATCCGAAGAGCGTGCACGGCGTCGCGATGACGCGCGATGGTCTGGTCGTATCGGCGACGTGCAGCGATTGTCACCGCGCGCACAAGATCCTCCCGGCGGATTCGACTGGCTCGTCGGTGTACCGCTCCACCATCCCGGAGACGTGCGGGGCCTGTCATTCCGGGCTGGTGCGAACCTTCGCGGCGTCGGCCCACGGGACCGCCTACCCCAACCAGCCGGGGATGGACTCGATCCAGCGCCCGGTCTGCGTGGACTGCCATTCGGCGCACGGCATCGCGCGAATCGACAAGCCCGGGTGGCTGAGCGGGGTCGTCGGTGAGTGTGGAAAGTGTCACGAGCAATTGTACGAGACTTACTTCGATACCTATCACGGGAAGGTGACGCGCCTGGGCTTCGACGTCGCCGCGAAGTGCAGCGACTGCCATACCGCGCACGACATGCGTCCCCCGACTGACCCACAATCGTCGGTGAGCCCGGCGCACCTGGTCGCGACCTGCGGCCGGTGTCATGCGGGCGCGAACCAGAACTTCATCCAGTACTACGCGCACGGCGACCCGCGGCAGCGGCTCAGGTATCCACGCCTCTATTGGCCCTGGCTGTTCATGACCACGCTCCTGGTCGGCGTCATGGCGTTCTTCGGGCTGCACACGGCGCTGTGGGTGACCCGCACCGCGATCGACCGCAGGCGGGGCGGGGAGCCCGGGGCGGGAGGCTTGGCGGGGCACGGCCGGCCAACTGGGACCGGAGGTACCCCATGAGCACTCGTCCGATGAACGCCGCCGATCGCGGTGCGGGTCCCTACCTGTGGCGCTTCTCGCCCCTCAATCGGACGTTGCACGCGCTCGTCATCGTCTCGTTTCTGGGACTGGTCATGACGGGGCTGCCGCTCAAGTTCGCGTACGCGCCGTGGGCGCACGCGCTGGTGGGGTTGGTCGGGGGCGTGGAAACGGCGGGGATCATCCACCGGATCTGCGCGGTGATCACCTTCGGGTATTTCCTGACCCACGTCGGCAACCTCATCTACCGGTTGATCACGAGCCCCAACCGCAAAGCCATCGTGTGGGGGCCGACCTCGATGACGCCCCAGCTCAAGGACCTGCAGGACATCGTGGCGATGTTCAAATGGTTCCTCGGGAAAGGCCCGCGCCCCCGGTTCGAGCGCTACAGCTACATGGAGAAGTTCGACTACTGGGCGGTGTTCTGGGGGGTGGCGATCATCGGGACCTCCGGGCTGATGCTCTGGTTTCCGGCGTTCTTCGCCAAGCTGCTCCCGGGCTGGGCGTTCAACATCGCCACGATCATCCACTCGGACGAAGCGCTGCTCGCCACGGCGTTCATTTTCACGATCCACTTCTTCAACGTGCACTTCCGCCCCGAGAAGTTTCCGATCGATACCGTGATCTTCACCGGGCGCGCGACCACGGGCTACATGAAGGAGGAGCACGAGCTGGAGTACGACCGGGCCGTCGCGGACGGCACCCTGCAGGCCCGAGTCGCGCCGCCGGCGTCGCGGGCCGCTTACCTCTGGTCCGTGGTGTTGGGGTTTATTTCGGCGACGATCGGGATCATTCTCGTCATCCTCGTGATCTGGGCGCTCCTCCATTGAGAAGGCTCGCGCTGGTCCTGCTGCTGGCCGCCCTGCCCGCCTCCGGCGCAGCCCAGGTAGGCTACCGGCTCCGGCTCGATGCCCGCGCCCAGGCCGTCTCCTACCGCGGACTCACGCCGGACAGCGTCCCCGTGACCGATACCGTCACGGGACCCGGGGGCGGCCCCGGGACGACCAGCGGTTACGCGGTGTACTGTCTCGCCGGGGAAGCGTACTGTACCTACTACCGGCCCGGCCCGGAGCTGCGGGCCGTGCCGCTCGAAACCGAAGCGGATCTTTCGCTGTGGGGGTTCGGCGTGGCGGGGCTCTCAGCCCGGATCGACGCCCTATTAGGCACCGATCTCGGGAACGCCACGACCTGGCCCGGAACCGATCCTGCCCTCCAGCTCAAGGAGGGCTACGTCGAATACACCCGTGGGTGGCTGCTCGGGCGTGGCGGGCGGCAGATCGTGTCTTCCCGGCTCGGCTACCTCGGCTTTGACGGGGGGTTCGCGCGGGTCCGCGACTTCCAGCATGGGCTCGAGGCGGACGGCTACGCCGGATGGGGCCTCGCCCGCGGCTCGTTGTTGCCGGTGACGAGCCCTGAGTTGAACCCGCTGAACGAGTTCCGGCCGATGCAGCGGACCGTCGTCGCGGGCGTCGACGGCGGTTGGTCCGGGTCACGCTTCGACCTGCGCGCCGACTATCGGCGGGAAGTCGATCCGACCGTGAGCTACTTCGTCTCGGAGCGCGCCGCGGCTCAGGCGGTGCTCCGCCCGCTCGACCGGGTGACGTTGCAGGCGGGGTCGGACTGGGACCTGGCGGCGGGACAGTGGGGCAGCGCGGAAGCCTCGGCGAGCTACGCGGCGCCGCGCGTGAACGCGACCGCCGGGGTCCGGCGCTACCGTCCCTATTTCGATCTCTGGTCCATCTGGATGGCCTTCAGTCCCGTGCCGTATCACACCTGGTTCGGTCAGCTGGGGGGCCGCCCGCTGAGCTGGCTCGAGCTGCGGGGCCGCTACGAGCGCTACGAGTTCGATCCCAGCGAGGTCTCCACCGCCCTCGTGGACGTGAAGAATGATGGTTGGCGTTACGAAGTCGGAGGCACCGTGACGCGGCAAGCCTGGACGCTCGATGCCGGTTGGCACGGCGACTTCGGACCCGGGGCGTCTTCGAGCGGCCTCTCAGGCAGCGTGTCCTACGCCCCCTCGCGCTGGCGAGTGACCGCGTTCGCTTCCGGTTTCGACCGCCCCCTCGAGCTGCGCTACGACGACGCCAAGTTCTGGACGCTCGGGTTGGACGCCCAGACCGAACTGTCCCCCAGTCTGCGCTGCGCACTGGGGGCCGCGTATTACAAGGAGGATCGCCAGCGGCCCGATGCCGCGGGGATCGACTGGAGTCAGCTGCGACTCAACGCGCAGGTGACCCTCGTGCTGGGCCGGGCTGCCGACATGCTGCGCCTTCCCAAAGCCGTGCGACGCCAGCCGGGCGGGAGAGCGGACCGGTGAGGTATCGCCTGGGCCGCACCTCCGTGGTGCTCGGTGGCGTTCTGGCTCTGGGGATGGCGCTGCCACGGATCGGCTACGCCCAGGGACAGGATTCGCTGGCGAGCTTCGACCATGCCCGGCACCGGAAGCTCTTCCCCACCTGTACGACCTGTCACGCCGCCGTGGTCGAAGCCGGTCAGCCCCTCTTCCCCGCGGCGGCCGAGTGCGCCACCTGTCACGACGGCACGGTTCAAGAGCGGGTCACCTATCAGCCGCCTGCGGAAGCCACACCATCGAACCTGCGGTTCGACCACCTGCGGCATCGTGACAAGGTGCTTGCCAAGCCGGTAGTAGCCGGGCAAGAAGCGAAGGCGCCGCCGTGCGAGGAGTGCCACAGCCAGGCGACGGATTCGTTTATGACCGTCAAGCCTCCCATCCCGAGCCGCTGTTTCCAGTGTCATGGCATTGAGGCCCAGCACACCGCGGCACCAGACACTGCCTGCGCCACCTGCCACCTGCCGCTGCCGGCGGCGACTCGGCTCACCCGCGCGGACGTCGCGGCGTTCGACACGGCGCCGTCGCACCTCGACAAAACCTTCGCGTCCGCGGCCGGTCACGGCACGCTCGCCAAGGGCGCCGGAGGGACGGGGGTGTCGGCCAGCTGTGCCACCTGTCACGCCCGGGACTTCTGCATCACCTGCCACGTGGACGCGCCGGAGCAGCCGGCGATCCAGGCGCTGGCCGCCGACCCCCGCTCCACGGCCATCCCGGCGCACCTACGGGCGCCTGCCTCGCATTCCCGGGACGATTTCCTGGAGCGGCATGGCGGCGACGTCGGGTCGGACGGGAAACGCTGCAGCACCTGTCACACCCGGGAAAGCTGCCTCGCCTGCCACGCGGCGACGCCGCGGGTGGCCACGGCCCTGTATGCAGGCGGGCCGGGACGAGGGGTGGGCGCCGTGGTGACTCGGAAAGCGCCCCCTTGGCACGCCGCTGATTACACGGATCGGCATGCGGTTCGTGCGGCGTCCGCGCCGAATACCTGCGCGGGGTGTCACGCCCGCGCGGAATGTCTCGAGTGCCACCGTCCCAATCCCGCCTCCGCTCCCGGGTACCACCCCGTGGGATTTCTGACCCGCCATCCGGCCGCGGCGTATTCCCGGGAAAACTCGTGCAGCGACTGCCACAACACGGCCGGCTTCTGCGTGACCTGTCATGCGTCGGTGGGGTTGACGAGCCGGGCGACGCTGGGGGCCAACCACTATCATGATGCGCAGCCCTCCTTCGCCCTGGGACACGGGCAGGCGGCCCGCCAGAGTCTGGAAACGTGCATCGGTTGCCACGTGGAGAAGGATTGCCTCACCTGCCACTCGGCGGCGGGCGGCCGGCGGTTCAATCCCCATGGCCCGGGGTTCGATGCGCAGCGGCTCAAGAGCAAGAACCCCCAGATGTGCAGCGCCTGCCACGGGTCGAACATTCCCTGAAATGAGAGCCGGACTTCACTCCGGTTCTCTCACCCTCCTTTCAGCCTGGATTCAACCCCCCGGCGGTAAGCTGTAGCCACTGAGAGGGGGTGAATACCAAATGTTCAATGCCATTCGCAAACCGATCCGTGACCCCATGTTCGAGCTTCTGTACAACCTGGAGCGTCGGATGGGCAAAGTGTTCAACGAGCCGCTGAACGTCCTGGACTGGACGTCTCCGGAGTATGCGACGACGGCCTGGATGCCCGCTGTGGACATCTTCGAGGAGCCGGAGTATCTGCGTATCGTGGCTGAGATCCCCGGCGTGAAGCCGGAGAACGTGAAGATCTCCGTCGAGAACAACGTCCTGACGCTGTCGGGCACGAAGGAGCAGGTCGCGGAGGAGAAGGCGGAGAAGGTGCATCGCTATGAGCGGGCCTACGGGGCCTTTGAGCGCAGCTTTACGCTGCCGGCCACCGTAAACGCCGAAGCCATCAAGGCGACGTACGCGCATGGCGTGCTCACCTGCCAGCTGCCGAAGCTGGAGAAGGCGAAAGCCCGCCAGATCAAGGTCGAGGTGGTTCCAGAGAAGGCGGCGCTGAAACCCTGAGTGACCGCCGTGGTGTGAGCGAAGCGAGGCCGCCGGAGGGAATGCTCCTCCGGCGGTTAGTTCGTTGCCGGACCTTCGAACTTCACGCTACCTTCATGGTGTCGTAATCCCGTCGCGTGCATCTCTACCCGGGCGCGTCGTATGACAGGGGCCAACAGGGAGGGTGTTATGGGTCGTCGAGGGTTCGAGGCTGTGGGGGCGTTGATGGTATCGGGGCTGTTGGCCTGTCAAGGGGGAGGGGCGCCGCCGGTGGCGAAGACCCAAGCCGCGGCCTCCCCGCTGACGCACAGCCAGATGCTGCTGCTCGCGGCGGCGAGCATCGCGCTCCCTCCGGAAGGCGCAACCCCGGCGACCTTGCCCCAACCACAGTCCCACGGAGCCCAGCTGGTCGCCAAGTACTGCGCCCAGTGTCACTCGCTCCCGGTACCGGCGACTCACAGTGCCACGGACTGGCCGAGCGTCGCCCGCCGCATGTGGCTCCGGATGGAGATGTTGCCCGACTCGCTCGGCATCGCGGTGCCGACCCAAAGCGATCGCTTTGTGATCCTCGAGTACCTGACCTCGAATGCTCTCGTGGTCTCGAGCGCGAACCTCCCGGCCGGTCCCGGGCGGGAGCAGTTCACGGTCACCTGCAGTCAGTGCCATGCCTTGCCGGACCCGAAGGTGCATTCCCCCCAGGACTGGCCGCAGGTCTACTCGCGAATGGAGCGCAACATGGAGCGGATGAAGGTGAAACCGCCCACGAGCACGACGGAGATCCTGGTCTACCTGCAGACGACGGCGGCGGGTAAGCGTCCGGCCACGGCGCCGGCGCGGCACCCCTAAAGGGCGACTACTCGAGCACGTCCGCCGGAGGCCGCCGGGGCGACGCCTTGATCACCTCGCCGTACCCCAGGCGCAACAGGACCTGGGGGAATCCGAGACGACCCACCACCACCTGCAGCCGCAGGCGGAATTCCTCGACCTCGATCGGCTGGTTCAGGAACGAGGCGGACACACCGTCCACCTGCGCGCGCAGCAGCACTCGCGCCAGCGCCTGGCCGGCGGCGAGCCAGTCCTTTGGCGTGTCATGATCGGTGCCGATCAAGGCGAGCATCGGCGATCCTTCGGCGAGCTCGCGGTTCTTGGCCGCGGCACCGGACCCGACGTCGAAGGTGCGGACCACGAGCGGCCCGGCGGCCGCCATGATGTCGCTCCAGCCCAACGCATAGCCGGGAATCCCGTCGGTGGGTTTGGGATGATTGGGGCGCATCCAGGCCGCCAGCTCCCGGCGGAACCGCCGGTCCGCCATCTGCAAGCGGTCGGCTTCGGCGACCAGGTCCGCGACCGCGTCGCGGCTGGATGGCGTGCGAAACACGTAGAACCGCGCGCCCTCGCGCAGCGCGGCCCGCTCCAGGGCGGACTGCAAACGCTCGGGGAGGACGCGATGCTCGAACGGCAGCCGGTAGGTCCGGCGTTTGGGGATGGCGTCGAACAGCCCGTGATCTTCGGCGGTCGATTCGTGCGGTCCGACGATCGTGACGCGAGCCAGGAGGTCCGGGTTCGCCCGCTCGGGAAACGGTTGTATCGTGAGGGCGCACCCGAAGTGTTGCAGCGCCACCCGCAGGTAGTAGAGCGCGGCGCCGCAGCTGATGGTGAGCTCGCGATCGCCGGGATCCACCACGGGCAGGGCGCGGCCGCGGTCGGCCAGGAGGTCGAGGTGATCGGGGGCGACGTGGAATCGCCACGGCTGACTGTTGTGACTCGAGGGGGCGAGCACCGCGTACTTCACGGCCGCCCGGAGTTTGTCGGACGGGGTCCCGGTGATGGGGAATTCACCCAGCGCTTCGATATAAGGTTCAAGCAGGACGTCGGGCATACCTGGCTCCTCTGGGCCTGAGTGTACGGTAGCCCGAATTACATGAAGCTTGGCCAAATTCTGTTTGATGTCCGGTTGTTCCTTTGAGTCGTGATCCTTCGAGGAGGGGGCTATGTCCAACGGAACGCAGCGGGCAGGGATCGCCGCCCTTGGCGCGTGTATCGCCCTGCTGACAGGAGCCGTCCTGCCAAGCCGCTTGGTGGGCCAGCAGGTCGAAGTCACCCCGTTTGTCGGCCTGTACCTCCCGACGTCCAGTGTGATCCAGGAGACGGCTGTCGGGCTGACGGTGAGCGGAAAGCATGGGACGACGTTCTTGTTCGGGGCGCGCCTGACCTACTGGACCAGCCCCAGCGTCGGTCTCGAGGCGTCGCTGGGGTACACCCCGAGCAGCATGACCTTCAGTGTCGATACCGGGGGCGTCCGGGTCGGTAGCGCCGACACGTCGGCGCACGTCATCCTGGGGAGCGCGCGGGTGCTGTACAAGGTCGGCCCCAAAGGCGGTGACACGGATATCCATCTCCTCGCGGGCGTCGGGTTCATCTCGCATGGGGGCGCCGCGTACGACTTGCTGGGGCAGGGCGGCGGGGGGATCTCAGGTACGACCGACATCGGCGGGGTGGTAGGGGCGTCGGTGCGGTTCCGTGTCAGCGCGAAGCTCAAGGCTCGGGTCGACGTCGAGGACAACCTTTACTCGGCGAAATTCAACATCGGGGGCGCCGAAACGACGTCGCATTTCCAGAACGACATCGCGGTGAGCCTCGGGTTGGCGATTCCGCTGTAGTACCTCTCCCCCTATCCCCCTCTCCCTATCGGGAGAGGGGTCACGAGGTGGAGGTTCCTTGTCAACGCGCTGCCGCCAGCTGCCGCAGCACGTATTCGAGAATGCCCCCGTGCCGGTAGTACGCCAGCTCCTGCGGCGTGTCGATCCGGACCGTGGCCGGAAACTCCGCGGTGCTTCCATCGGGCCGAGTGGCGCGAACCATGAGGCGCTTCCCGCGAGGGAACCCTTCGGCCAGGATGTCGGCGAGCCCGGTCAGGTCGTAGGTCTCGGTGCCTTTGAGCCCGAGAGACTCGGCCGACTGGTCGGGGAGGAACTCCAGGGGGAGTATCCCCATCCCGACCAGGTTGGAACGGTGGATGCGCTCGTAACTCTGCGCGATGACGGCCCGCACGCCGAGCAGTCGCGGTCCCTTGGCCGCCCAATCGCGCGATGAGCCGGAGCCGTATTCCTTGCCCGCGAGCACGATCAGCGGGACGCTGTCCGCCTGGTACTTCACCGAGGCGTCGAAGATCGACATCTGCTCGCCCTCGGGCAGGTGGACCGTTACCGGGCCTTCACTCCCCGGCGCCAGCAGGTTCTTGAGGCGCACGTTGGCGAACGTCCCCCGCACCATCACCTCGTGGTTCCCGCGGCGCGAGCCGTACGAGTTGAAGTCCACCGGCTCCACTCCGTGCCCGACGAGGTACTGGCCGGCGGGACTCGTCTTCTTGATCGAGCCCGCCGGGGAGATATGATCGGTCGTGATGCTGTCGCCGAGGACCGCGAGAACCCGGGCCCCGCGGATATCCCGAATCGGTCCGGGGGTGGCCGCCATACCGTCGAAGTAGGGAGCGCGTCGGATGTACGTTGAATCCGGCTCCCAGGCGAAGCGCTCGCCCTCGGGGACCGGGAGTCCATGCCAACGCTCGTCGCCCTTGAACACGTCCCCGTAGGACCGTTGGAACATGGCCGACTTGATCGAACGCTTCACGGTTTCGTCCACCTCGCGCGCCGATGGCCAGATGTCGCGCAGGAAGACCGGCTTTCCATCACGGCCGTTCCCGATCGGCTCGGTCTTCAGGTCGACGTCGATCCGGCCGGTGAGCGCGTAGGCCACGACCAGGGGCGGTGAAGCGAGGTAGTTCGCCCGTACCTCCTGTTGCACGCGGCCTTCGAAGTTGCGGTTCCCCGACAGCACCGAGCAGACGACGAGCTCCCCCTCCGCGACGGCCTGCGAGACTTCCTCGGGCAGCGGCCCGGAATTGCCGATGCAGGTGGTGCAGCCATACCCGACCAGGTGGAAGCCGAGCTGCTCCAGGTAGCTCGTCAGCCCGGCCTGGGCGAGATACTCCGTGACCACCTTGGACCCCGGCGCGAGACTCGTCTTCACCCACGGCTGGCTCGCCAGGCCCTTCTCTACGGCCTTCTTGGCGAGCAAGCCGGCGGCGATCATTACCGAGGGGTTCGAGGTGTTGGTGCAGCTCGTGATCGCGGCAATCACGACGGAGCCGTGGCGCAGCGTGCACGGCCTTCCCCCGATCGTCAGGTCGACGTGGGTCCGCCGCGTCGGAGGCGCCGCGACCGCGGTCCCGTACGCATGGCCGCCCTCGGCTTCCCAGTGATTGCGTACATCAGGCGGTGGCGCCTTGGCCGGGGTCGCGGGTTTGGCCAGTGTGGGGAGTGCCGCGAGGAAATTGCGGCTCACCGCACCCAGCGGAACGCGGTCCTGGGGGCGCCGCGGCCCCGCGAGGCTCGGCTCGACCGTCGCGAGATCCAGGGCGAGGGTGTCAGTGTACTCCGCCTCGGGTGCCTGAGCCGAGTGGAACAGCCCCTGCTCTTTGCAGTAGGCATCCACCAGGGCGATCTGGTCGGCGGGCCGTCCGGTGAACTCGAGGTAGCGCAGCGTCTCCTGATCGACCGGGAAGATCCCGCAGGTGGCACCGTACTCGGGTGCCATGTTGGCGATCGTGGCGCGATCGGCGAGTGGCAAGGTCGACACACCGGGGCCGTAGAACTCCACGAACTTCCCCACGACGCCCTTTTTGCGCAGCATCTCGGTGACCGTGAGGACGAGGTCCGTCGCGGTCGCCCCTTCGGCGAGCTTCCCCGTGAGCCGGAAGCCGACCACCTGGGGAATGAGCATCGACACCGGCTGGCCCAACATCGCGGCTTCGGCCTCGATTCCTCCGACACCCCAACCCAGGACGCCCAGGCCGTTGATCATCGTGGTGTGGGAATCGGTGCCGACGACGGTGTCGGGGTAGGCCTGGGGGTTGGGTCCCTCGGTGGTGAAGACGACGCGGGCCAGGTACTCGAGGTTCACCTGGTGGACGATCCCCGTGTCAGGGGGAACGACGCGGAACCCCTGGAAGGTCTTCTGGGCCCAGCGCAACAGCGCGTAGCGCTCGCGGTTCCGACGGAACTCGAGATCGGCGTTGGTCTGGAACGCGGTCTTGGTTCCGAACTCGTCGACGATCACCGAATGGTCGATCACGAGCTCCGCGGGCAGCAGAGGGTTCACCTTGCGCGGGTCTCCCCCCATGCCCTGCATGGCGTCGCGCATCGCGGCCAAATCCACCACGGCCGGGACGCCCGTGAAGTCCTGCATCAGGACACGGGCCGGCATGAAGGCGATTTCTTCATCCGGCGCCTTCTTCGGGTTCCAGCGGGCCAGCTTCTCCACGTCCTGCGGCCGTACGCTGCGGCCGTCCTCGAGTCGCAGCAGGTTCTCGAGCAGGATCTTGAGGCAGTACGGCAGGCGGGCGACCGGGAGGCCGCGTTGTTCCAGCGCGCCGAGGCGGTAAATCTCGACGCGGCGGCCTTTGACGGCGAGCGCCGTTCGGCTCCCGAAGCTGTTCGTGCTCATGGCCCGACGACCTTCACCGCGGTGACGAAGTACTCGGTCTCGCCGAAACAGGTCGTCGGGATGCCCTTGTGCTGCTGATAGGTCAGGGCGACGCGTTTGCCCTGCGAGGAATTGATGTAATCGGCGATCTTGTCGTCGCGAACCGTGAACAGGAATTTCTCGGATAACGTCCCCGGCATGCTCACCATAGCCAGCTCGCCCTCCCAGGTCTTACAGAGCCATCCTTTCTGGGAGAACTTCTGCACGTACCCGACGCGGTCGCCCGCGGAATAGGTCCAGCTGAGCGCGAAGAAGGTGTAGAGCGAGAACAGCACGATCGGCGTGGCGATGACGCCGGCGATGATGAGCTTGGCTTTGCGGGTGAGGGTCATACAGATAATCTAATGCGAGGTGCGAAATGCGAAGTGTCAGCCTGAGGCCGTGACCGCGAAGCGAACTTGTTGTTCTACTTCGCACTTCGCATTTCGAACCTCGCACTCATTCGTCCACCTCATACGTCTCCGTCTTATACGCCACAAACCCTCGGGCCTGGTAATTCGGCAGCGCATTCGGATGGTCCAGGGTGCAGGTGTGCAGCCAGACGCGCGCGGGAGCGAGGGCCCATGCGTCCCGCACGGCGCACGACAACAGATGTCCGCCCAGTCCGCGGCCGAACTCCGCCGGCACGATGCCGAAGTAGGCGATCTCCACGGAATCGTCCTCGGGCACCCGGCGTAGCTCGTAATACCCCGCCAGCCGGCCGTCGCGAGTCGCCACGTAGAACTGAATCGCGGGGTCGGCGAGATAGCTGCGGATCTGCGCGTCATCCCAGTCCCAGCGGTCCCGCCAGTGGAACTGCTCACCGACCGTGCGGTAGCAGCTCCGCCACAGGGCGGGAGCCGGCTCGGCAGGGCGCTCCAGGTGAAGGTCGGGGAAAGACTTGAAGGCGGGGTGGAACTGGCCCGGGGCGGTCAGCTCGAGGTAGGTGCGGGTGACGCGCATGGGGATTATGTTAGTCGCCACCTCCTGCCCGTGTGAATGGGATGAGCTCTGGACCGACATTCGGCACCATACCACTCCCGTTGGCCTTGCACCTCGCCGCCTACACCGTGATCGGGCTGTTCTGTGCCTTCGCGGGCGGGCTGAACCTGATCGACCCCGGGCATATCCTGCGTCTGGGACTGCCGCTGCTGTTCGTCGCGGGGTTCAGCTGGGGCTATGTGTTCGGCGTGCTGATGGGGCGGAAAGAGGTGGTGCTGCTCGGGTTCCTCGCGAGCCTCGCCTATGCGGCGGGGGGCTTCTGGAAATTCGGCACCGACTGGCGCCTGGGAGCCCTGCTGCTGGCCATCGGCGCGTACGGGGTCGTGGTGCTGGCGGTGTATCGGACCCGGATTGCTCCGAGTCGATTCCCTTAGCGTCGCCTCACTCTACCCGCCGCCTCACCCTAGCGTCGCCTTAGCCTAGCGTCGCTTCACCCTTAAGGACGGCCGGCGGCCCAATCCGGCGCGGCGGGCAAATCGACGACGAAACGCGCCCCGCCCAGGCGCGAATCCTCGAGCCAGATCTTCCCGCCCACCTCACTGACCGTGCGCTGACAGATCGCGAGTCCCAACCCCGACCCTTCGTCGGGGTTTTTTGTCGTGAAGAACGGGTCGAAGATCCGATGCCGCACGTCCGGCGCGATACCCGGGCCCGAGTCGTCCACGGTGAGACGCACCCAGCCGGGACGCGCCTGGGTGGCGACGGCGATCGCGGCGCGCTCGCGCCCCCGCACGGCGTGCTCCGCGTTGGCCACCAGATTGAGGACGACCTGCAGCAACTCCTGCCCGAGGCCGAGCACCGCCGGGGCGGTATGGTCGGTTTCGATCGTCAGGTCGACGTTCTCCGATTTCAGGATCCGGCGCCGGATCTCGGCCACGTCGGCCAGGACGTCGTTGAGCTGGACCGGCACGGGCGTGGTATCGGCGCGGCGCGCCAGGCGCAACAGGCTGCGCACGATCCGGGAGGCGCGATCCACTTCCCGCACGATCGTGTCGGCGGCGGCGTCGGTCTCGGCGTCCTTCTTGGCGCGCTGCAACAGCTCCGCCTCCATCCGGATGGCGGTGAGCGGATTGTTCACCTCGTGAGCCACGCCGCCCGCCAGCTCGCCCACCGTCGCCAGCTTTTCGCGGGCGATCAGCTCGCGCTGCACCCGCAGCTCCTCGGTGCGGTCGTGCAGGGCCACGAGCAGGTCGGCCGAGCCCAGGCCCTCGAGGCTCGTGATGGTGCAATCGCAGCTACGCCGGTCGCCGCCGGGACGGGTGACCGCGACCATGCCGCGCCAGGGCTCGCCGCCGGGGCGGCGGGCCAGAGTGCCGGCCAGGCCGCCTTCGCCGACGTCGAGCCCGAGCCCGTCCAGGAAGCGCCCCGCCGCGTTGGTTGTGTGCTCCAAGCCGAACACGATTCGAGCGGCCTCGTTGATCTGGTGCACGCGCCCGGCGTGATCCACCAGCGCCAAGGGGAGCGGACTGGCCGCGACCATCGCCGCCGCGCGGTCGGCCGCTTCCCGCGTCGTCTCGACCACGTGGGCGAGCTCGAGACCACCCGCGACGTGCGCGGCGACCGCGGTGAAGAAATGCAGATCGGCCAGAGAGAACGTCGGCGGGTCCTTGACCGCCCCTTCCCGCCGGTACCGCACGATCGCGATCGCGCCGAGGGTGCCTCCGGAGGAATGCAGCGGAGCGATCATGGCGGCGCGCGCACTCCCGGTCGGGTTGGCCGCGAGGTAGACATCGGGCTCCTCGCGGATGTTGTCGGTGGCCACCGCCTCACCGTGCCGTACGACCCGCCCGGTGGTGCTGCCTTGGAGCGGCAGCAGCATGTCCTTCATTTCGACAGCGGAGCCGAGCGCGGTCACGATCCGCACCGCGTCGCGGCCGGGTTCGCGCAGGGCGGCGAACGCGCCTTCCGCGTCGTAGAGCTTCATCACGCTCTGCAGCGTGTAACGCAGCATCAGATCGCGTTCCGGAGCGGCCAGCAGCCAGCGGGACAGCTCCACGACAAAGCTGCCGAGCTGCTGGTCGCGCTCGAGGCGGGCGCGCTGGCCGACCAGCAAGGCGAGCCGCGCGGCCACTTCCAGGGCGGATTCGGCGTCGGCCCGGGTGCGGTCGGGGGGGAGACTGTCGAACACCGCCGAGACGCGGCGGCCTTCGTCTTCCCGGCGCAGCGTCAGCGGGAGGCCTCCCGTGGAGGCGCCCTGCTCGGCCGTTCCTTGCTCCGTGCGCCCGACGTAACTGATGGTGACCCGCATGCCGCCCCCCCACGAGGAGAGGGCGTCGGCCGCCAGCTGCCAGAAGGCGTGCACGCTGCGGGCCGCTCGCGCGTCCCGCAACATCCGCGAGAGCAGGTCGGGCATCATGGCCTTACCCCAGCCACCGGCCCTGGTTCGGCGGGGTCGGCTTCATGGGGAATTGCCGAACAGGAGCCGGTCCGCCACCCGCTCAGCGGTGGTCCAGGGCGTCCCGGCCAGCCGGTTGGTCAGGATGATCACGGTGAAACGGCGGTCGGGGAACCGCTGGATCGCATTGGTGAATCCCATCGTTTCGCCATGATGACGCCAGCGGCGCTCACCCCGATAGGTGTCGACGAACCACCCGAAACCGTACGGACTGGTCGACCCGTCCGCCAAGACCGGAGGCGTCGTGGCGAGCGCCAGCTCGGCGCTGTCGAGCAGGCGTCCGGTGGCCAGCGCCTCATCCCACCGACGCAGGTCTTCGACAGAGGAATAGACACCGCCGTCTCCCAGGGTGGCGCTGGTCACACTCTGATCGGTGCGACGGATTCCCACCGAGTCGACGGTATAGCCGTAGGCGCGCCCGGGCACGTTCGGGCCACCGCGCACGTAGGCGAGCGTCCCGTCCATCCCCAGGGGCCCGAAGATCCGATCGTGCAGGAACTGCGGGAACGGCTGCCGCGAAACGCGGGCGACGATCAACCCCAGCAGCACATACCCCGAGTTCGAATAGCGGTAGGCCGAGCCCGGCGGGAAGTACAACGAGTCCTTGCGGGAGAGCCGGGCCAGCACGTCCTGATCGCTCACCTGAACGGTCTGCGTGTCCGGAATCAGGTCCTCGTAGTCCGGCAGGCCGGAGGTGTGATTGAGGAGATGGCGGATGGTGACGCGCGCGGCCGACGCCGGCAGCTCGGGCAGGATCTGCCGGACCGGCTCGTCGTAGCGCAGCTTGCCCTCGCGCACGAGCAGCATCGTCGCCGTCGCCGTGAATTCCTTGGTCAACGAGGCGAGTCGGTAATCAGTGGCGGGTGTCGCGGCGACGTGCGCTTCGAGATCGGCCATCCCGAATGCTTTCTGGTAAACCACCCGCCCGTCCCGGATGACGATCACGCTGGCGCCCGGCACGGTGGGCCCGTCGAAGGGTTGAAACAGGTCGCGCAAAGGAGGCTCCCGACTTGAGGGATGCGCGCACGTGACACACAGCAGGGCGAGCAGGGCTCGCTTCACGGGTTGGTGGGCCGGATATCGAGCTCGCTGATCATCGCCCGGTCGGGGAGGGTCAACGTCGCGCACACCGTCTCCGCCACGTCCTCCGCGGTCAGGACCCGCTCCCGGTTGGGGCGCAGCCGCGATTGCTTGTCCATGAAGGGCGTCGCCACCGAGCCCGGACACACCGCGACCACCCGCACCTGGGATTTTCGGACCTCGAGCATCAGCGCCTTGGAGAATCCGAGCACCGCGTGCTTGGAGGCGCAGTAGGCGGTGCCACCTTCGATGCCGTTGCGTCCGGCCAGAGAGGCGATGTTCACGATACTGGAAGGCGCGCTGCGCTGCAGGGCGGGAAGGAAGGCGCGCGTGACGAGATACAGCGAGCGCAGGTTCACCCCCATCGTCGCATCCCAGTCTTCGAGACTCAGCTGCTCGAGGGTCGCGAACCGACCGATTCCGGCGTTGTTGACGAGCACGGCGGCGTCACCACGGTCGCGGGCGACCATCTGCGCGAACGAAGCGACCGCCGCCGGATCGGCGACGTCACAGGGCTGCCCCACGGCATCGACCCCGGCCTCGCGGAGGGCTTGGAGCGTAGACTGCACGTTCTTGTCCGTCCGGGCACAGATCGCCACCTGCGCCCCGGCCTTGCCGAGTGCGAAGGCGATGGCCCGGCCGATGCCCTCGGTCCCGCCCGTGATCACGGCGAGCCGGCCGGTGAGGTTCATGGATCAGAATACTTCGAAACGGAACAGCGAGGAAGCAGGGCGGCGGCTCAGGTCGCTCGGAGCACTCCGGGGGAGCTTGCCGGGTTCATGGAGTGACCGGGGAACACAGCGGCCAGATTGGTCGCCCCGAGGTGACCGACCAGCAGCTCGCCGAAGAGATCGCGGAAGTCCGTGGTGACGGCGAGATCGCGCCCCTCGTAGCGCGCGGCCGGGTCCAGTGTGGGCCAGCGCCCCGCCACCCGGCCTCCGTTCACACCACCGCCAAACACGAGCATGGCGGTCGCGTGCCCGTGATCGGTGCCACCGCTGCCGTTCTCGCGCACCGCGCGTCCGAACTCCGACATGGTGAGGACCACGACGTCACGCAGGCGTTCGCCCAGGTCCGTCGCGAACGCCGCCAGGGCGGCTCCGAGGTCGTCGAGCAGGCCGGCGAGCTGGCCGTCGCTCGCGCCCTGGTTCACGTGGGTGTCCCAGCCGGTGGCATCGAGGTACGCGATGCGCAGCCCGACACGGGCCTTGATGAGCTGGGCGATCTGCATCAACGAGCGGCCGAGGTGCCCCCGGGGATAATCGACGCCGTCGGCAGGCCGGTATTGCAGGGGGTTGGCCTGCTGCAGCAACCGGATCGCCTCGAAGCTCTCCTGGCCGCTGGAGGCGAGCACGCCGGTTTCGGCGCCCGCATAGAGCTCCTCGAAGGCCCGCGTCAGACGATCCCGC
Organism: Gemmatimonadales bacterium; assembly: GCA_035500495.1. GTDB lineage: Bacteria > Gemmatimonadota > Gemmatimonadetes > Gemmatimonadales > GWC2-71-9 > DASTHG01. Next base: position 10,911 of record DATJXC010000106.1, on the reverse strand, counting down.
GCGGCCGCCCGCGGTACCTGGAGCCCGAAGGCGTGCAGGTCGTCGATGGCGAGTGTCGGTGCGGATCCAGCAAGCGCGCGAGGGAGCTGCGGCCCGAAGGCCACCGCCCGGAACGGCGTGTTGGCATGCTCGGCGTCATGCTGGCAGTAGCGATTGACCCATCCGTCCCGCGTCGCCTTCACTCCGGGGGTCCCCGACTCCATGTAATCCTGGGCGTCGAAGTGGCTGCGCGTGGCCTCAGGCGAGCCCACGGCGTGGATCGCCACGAGACTCTTGTTGTCCCACAACGGCTTCAAGGCGGCGAGGCGAGGGTGCAGGCCGAAGTGTCCGTCCAGATCGATGACGTCCGGGGCGGGAATCGCGATGCGGGGCCGCTCCTGGTAATACAACGGGTCGCCGTGCGGGACGATGAGGTTGAGGCCGTCGACCGCGCCACGCATGAACAGGCAGACAAGCACGGGCCCGTCGCTCGCGCCGGTGGGATGGCGGTAGGGCCCATATGCGGCACGCGCGAGGAACAGCGGGTCCAAACCCAGGCTGAGCATTGCCAGCCCGCCCGACTGGACGAACACCCTTCGCGAGATCGTCATTGCCGTTGAAACTCCGGCCCACCCAGTGCGAACCCGAGCACCAGCGCCCGCGCGATCGCGGGGTCGTGCACGTCCGCGGTTTCGCGCCGCACGACGTCCCGGGTGTGATCGCTGATGATGCCGCCGAGGAGCGAGCGGTCCAGTGCCTCGAGCAGGGAATCCGCGTTGGCCGTGGCCGGCAGCAGGCCGTCCAAGGCGACCGACACGCCGGGGAGGCGGCCTTCGGCCAGCGCCACCGCGGTGTTCATCCGCTGTAACAGGGCTCCGGAGTTCACCCAGTCCTCCTGCGACTCGGGATACCCGGCGGGCGACGGCTCGAGGTAGAGCGGCTGTCCCAGCCGGGTCACGATTTGCGCGAGACGCGGCGTCGTATCGGGATCGCCGCCCACCGCTCGGACCGCGCTGATCAGGAATTCGAGCGGCGTTTTGACCTTGGCGCGCCGGGCCTCGCGGGACCAGAACTCCGGGGATTGGAAGATCGCGCGCAACACCTGGCGGATGTCGCCGTTGGTGCGCGCCCAGGCTCCCGCGGCGGCGTCGACGCAGCCGTCGGGCGGCTCGTCGGCCACGAACCGGGCGCACAGGCGGCGGCTCACGTGATGCATCGTGGCGGGATCATTCGCCAGGATCTTGAGCAGCCGGATTCCCTCGTCCATCCCGTGGCCGGCGGGGAAGCGGACGCCGCGGATGGTCTTCTCGCCGTAGTCGTGCGCCCACTCGTTGAATTCGAAGCGTCCGCCCTGCGCCGGTCGGGCGATGCTCCACCCGGTGAACAGGCGGGCCACCTCCTGGACGTCGCGCTGGGTGTAACCGCCGTCCACGCCGAGGGTGTGCAGCTCCATCAGCTCGCGGGCGTAGTTCTCGTTCGGGCCCTTCGGCTGCCGGGCCAGGGCTCGCTGCGACTGGCCCCGGGGACCCTGGGCCGGCGGGCTGGCGCCCGTGGCCACGCTCTCCCAGTTGTCGAGGTAAAACAGCATCGCGGGGCTTTGGGCCGTCGCGATGAGGAGGTCCGAGAATTTCCCGAGCACGCGCGGCCGGATCACCTGCTCGACGTACGAGGGCATGTAGACGCGGTCGGCGCCCTTGGCCCAGTAGACGTTGAAGTGGTTGATCCAGAAATCGGTCATGACCTCCTGCAGCTGGCGCTCCGAGACGACGGCGCGCAGCACGACGAGCTGTTGCAGCTGGGCCGCGACGCGCTGGCGCTCCCCTGCCTGCGGATCGTTCATCCCCGGTTCCATCATGCCGTCGGTGCGGGCACGCCGGCGCTCCTCCTGCTCGCGGCGGGCGGCCTGGAACATCTGCGCCAGCTCCGCGTCGTCCGTGCGCAGGAGCTGGAACTCCCGCTCGCGCCGGGCCAGGACCCGGTCGGGGAGACGCTCAGGCTCGAGCTGCTGGTCGATCCAGTGCATCACTCCCATCGCCGCCACGCGGTCCACCTCGCCGGGCCGTGGTCCATAGGCCAGGCGGTTCAACGCGTGCAACGCCGAATCGCGAGGGGGGAGTGTGTCCGTGGGGACCGAAGCAACGCGGTCGCGGCGCGCGCGATCGGGATTCCGCGCGCCGAGGACGGCGAGGCAGGCCATCACGAGCAGGGGGCGCATGTCCAGGTGCGACGCGCGTCGGCGGGTTCCGTTAAACAACATGGCTACCTGCCGCACCATTGCTTCCACACGTCGGGCGCCGCTCCGACCGTGAGCTCGTTCTGATGCCGGACCAGGGGCAACCGCAGCAGCAACGGCTCGGTCATGAGCCTCTCCAGCCAGCGCGTGTCGGTCAGCTGGGCGGCGCGCAGCCCCAATTCCCCGAAGCGACGGCCCTGCCGATCGATGAGTGCCGCCACCCCGAACTTGCGGGCAAAGCGTTCCAGCTCGCGCGGACTAGGGGGCCGCTCGTCCAGATCCACGAAATGGGTCTGGACCCGCCGCTCGGAGAAGAAGCGCAGCGCGGCTCGGGTATCGGCGCTCTTCCGAACGCCGAAGATCTGGACGGTGAGCGGAGCGGTCACCCTATCAAAGTTATATGCTTCTCTTCCACAAATGACCGCCACCGGTGCCCGTCTCCGCCTGATCGCCGCCGCCGTCATGTTCTCGACGGGCGGCGCGGCGATCAAATGGTGCGGGTTCGGCGCCTGGCAGACGGCCGCCGGGCGCGCGCTGGTCGCGATGTGGGCGGTGTCGCTCCTGGTCCCCGAGGCGCGACGCGGCTGGACCTGGCGGGCCGGCGTGGTCGCGTTCGCCTACGCCGGGGCGGGATTGTCGTTCGTGCTCGCCAACAAGCTCACCACGGCCGCGAGCACCATCTTCCTGCAAGCGACCAATCCCCTGTTCATTCTCGCCCTCGCCCCCTGGCTGCTCCACGAGCACGTCACGCGACGCGAGATCCTGTACATGGCGGTGCTCACCGTGGGAATGGGCTTCCTGCTGTCCAGCCCCGGCCGGCAGTTCGCGACGGCACCCAACCCGGCCCTTGGCAACATGCTCGCGGTCGGTTGCTCGGTGTTCTGGGCGCTGACGGTCATCGGGTATCGCTGGCTGGCCGCCTCGAGCCCCAATCCGCACGGGGCGGTCGCGGCCGCCGCCGCGACCGGCAACGGACTCGTCTTCCTGATCGCGCTGCCCTTCGCCCTGCCGCTGGCCCCCGGCCGGCCCGGGGATTGGCTCGTCCTCGTCTACCTCGGTGTCTTCCAGCTCGGGCTCGCCTATGTGTTCCTCGCACGGGGAATCACCAAAGTGCCGGCCCTCGAGGCATCACTGGTGATGCTGGTCGAGCCGGTCCTGAATCCTATCTGGGCCTGGCTCGTGGAGGGCGAAACGCCCAGCGCATGGGCCGTGGTGGGTGGGGTGATCATTCTGGTGGCGACGGGAGTACGGGCGTGGGTCGAAGTCGGTCGCGGTGTGTCGAGGTAGGTCCTCGACCCACCTTGACCCATCCGCGTCAACTCCCGGTGGAAAACCGCACCGCCCCCAGCTCGACCAGACCCTGCAGGGTGGCGGCGAGCTCTTCCGGACGGAGCCCCGCTTCGGCCGCCAGATCCTCGATGTTTTTCCGGCCGTCGGCCAACTGCATGATGGTGTCGATCACGACCGTCGTCCGCGCCACGGACACGCGACCGTGTCGTGAGCGAGCCACCACCAGCCTGGTCGGCTTCCGCGGGCAAGCGGGCACCTCGGTCCACGGCTCGACGAGTTTCGCCAGCACTGCCGGCAGGTCGTAGTCCAAGTCCAGGAGCACCGTCCCCGCCACCATCACCGGATTGGACCGTTCCCCTCTCCCGTCTCCGAGCTCGCCGTCCCGCCATACCCTGGGACCCGATTCGACCAGCATCATCGCCTGCTCGTAGCGCAACAAGTCAGCGTGGTATGCCACGCCCGGCTCACCACTGCCGACGTACTGCACCACGAGGCGGGCCACCGCCTCGGCCGAAGCCCGGCTACCCAGCACGAGAGTCGGGAACAGCGCCTCAAAGCCCGGCGCCGCGAGGACGGCGTCCGGCGCGCGCCGAGTGATGCGGGCAAGGGCCCGCGAGTAGCGAAAGAAGTGGTGGATCCGCTCGTAATAGAAATGCCGGGCCAGGAAATGCGCGAACCGCTCGACCCGGTCGGGGTCGGCGAGTGGTTCACCGCGCCACGCCGCCGAGGCCCGGAACGGGGCATCGGCGAGGGCGCGGATGACGCGATCCTGCAACGCGCGGTCGCTCACAGCGCGCCGCGGATGCGTTCCACGCTCTGCCACAACACGTCGGAGGTCAGCGAGGGGGAGAAGGCGTCGAACGTCACCGCCCGGGCCTGGGGACAGCGCTCCACGGCGCAGGCGAGCAGGTCGAGCATCGCGTCGCTCGGCGCGGTCGGGGCGATCCAGGGCCCCTCCAAGTCCCGGTCCTGGGCGACTCCGGCGACGTGAAGCTCCACCACGCGGTCGAGGGGAAATTCCTCCAGAAACCGCGTCGCGGGCTTGCCGTGGTAATGCGCTTCGAGCCAGATGTGCGGCAGGTCCAGCAGGAACCCGGTCTCGGTCGCGTCGAAGAACCGCCGCAGCCAGAGCGGCTCCGGCATCTGGCTCGCTTTGACGTCGAAGAATCCGGGAATGTTCTCCATAACGAGCGGCTGGTCGAGCCGCGCCTTGAGCGCGTTCGCGTTCACCACGAAACGCCCGAGAAACTCCTCCGTGTAGAGGGGAGGGAACACATAGTTGAGCTGATACGACCCATCCTCCGTATGGAGGCACTGGAAGTGCTCGGCGACCCAGGGCGTGTTGTACAGGCTGGCGAGGGAGCGGGCCCGCAGGATCGAGCGCTCGTCGAGCGGTTCGGATAGCTGGCCCAGATAGTCGTGGAGCAACAGCGTGAAGCGCTCGCGGATCTTCGGCCAGTGTGGATCCTGAGGGTGCGGCGGGTCGGCCATCGCGAGATGGTCGAGCTGGCCTGCGGGGGCGTCGAGCAGCTCCGCGGCCAGATGCGGGTTGTAGAACGCCCCCACCATCAATCGGGTCATGCCGCGAGGTCGCCGTCCCGGAGGGCGTCCGCGAACACCTTGACCTGCGCCGCGACCATCGGCTGCTCCCCCCGGTCGGTCCATTCCGCCGCGATGGATTCGGCGGTGCGGGTCCCATCGAGCCGCTCGACGATGAACCGCTCGCGTGGTCCCCAGGTCGCGGCGTGCGTGGCGGCAGCGGGCGTCGCCCGGGGGAGCCGGAACACGGCCCGCACGATGTCGTCGATCTCCTGCTGCGCTTCCGGCGGGAGGGTCGCCTCCTGGGCGAGGAGGTTCTCCTGCACCTGGGCCCGATTGCGGGCGCCGGCCAGGACGATCGTGACGCCGGGGCGGCTCAAGAGCCAGCGCAACGCCAACGTGGCCAGGGAAATGCCGAGACGGTCCGCCAGCGGACGCAAGCTCGCGAGGGCGGTCTGCCGTCGCTCGAACTCCGCCCCGCGGAACCAATAGATCTGGCGACGATGGTCGCCGGGTGGAAAGTCCGGGGACGCCTGGTATTTCCCGGTCAGGAGCCCCGATGCCAGCGGCCGATAGGCGAGCACCGCGAGGTCCTGCTCCCGGCAGAACGCGAGGTCACGCTCCTCGACGTCGCGATCGAACAAATTGTAGGCGGATTGCGCCGACGCCAGCGGCGCGATCTGGCCCGCCCGCGCGAGCTGGAGATGGGTCGCGTTGCAGAGCCCGATCGCCCGGGCTTTGCCCTCGTGCCGCAGCCGGTCCAACGTCTCCAGCGCCCACTCCCATCGTTCCAAGGGCTCATGCAGTTGGACCAGATCCACGTAGTCGGAATCGAGACGTCGCAGGGAATCCTCGAGCGAGCGGCGGGGGTCGTCACGGGGGCCGACTTTGGTCGCGATCACGACCCGGTCGCGATGAGGGCGCAGCGCGCGCCCGAGAATCCGTTCCGACTCGCCGGCCCCATAAGTCGGAGCGGTGTCGAAACAGGTGATCCCTCCATCGAGCGCCGCGACGACCGCGGCGTGTCGACTCTCGATTTCGTCGGGCTGGCCCCAGCCCGCTCCGCCGACCGCCCATGCGCCGAACCCGAGCGCCGCGGGCCTGGAAGACCAAGAGGGCCCGAAGAGTACTCGGGCCCCCTCGTTTGCTGACCTCTGCCTCAGGCGTGGCAGGTGGGCACGAGCTCGTTCGTCTCGACGATCTCGGGACGATGGCAGCTGGGCACCAGTTCGTTGGTTTCGACGATCTGCATGGCTCCTCCAGAAGAATGGTGTAATGGCCATGAGGCCTGGGGCTACTACCATACGGGTTGCCTGGCCTCCCGGCAACCCGTAACTCTTGAGGTCAGACGGTTAATGTCCGGTCCCCGGATTTTGTTCCCGCCGGGATGAGGGTCCTCGTATGATCCTGGTCCAGTCGTTGCTGACCGAAACGGACATCGCCGCCGACTTCACGGCGTCGTTCGCCGGCCGGCAGCTCGCTGAGAAGTTCTTCTATTGGTTTCCGCTGTCGGTGCGGGCGTGGTTGGCCCTCTGCTCCGACGGCGCGTATCGGAACTACATGCGGTCCCACAGTCTCATCGCACGATCAGCCGATGAGCTGGTGCGATTCGCCGCGTCCCGCGGTGGGGTGGTCGAGGTGCTGAGCCTTGGCGCCGGGCAGGGCGACAAGGACCTCCTCCTGCTGCAGGCGCTGCGACGTCGCGGAGATGTACGCGCATCCTACGTCCCCGTGGACACGAGTCAGGCGCTGCTGGAGCTCGCGTGTCGCGGCGCGACGGACGCCGAAATTCCGACCCGGGGGATCAAGGCTGATTTCACCCGCGCCGACCATCTGGCCGCGCTCGCGGCGCAGCCGGCCACCCCGCCGCGGCTGGTGCTGCTCGTGGGGAATACCCTTGGTGCCTTCGATCCCCTGGCGGAAGCGCGCGAGCTGAAGGGGTTGTTGCGCCCCGGCGACCTCCTGCTCGTGGACGGGGAGATCTATGACGGCCGACAGACGGTGGCCGGGTACGACAACCCCCTGAACCGGCGTTTCGCCTGGGCGCCGCTGCACGCCGTGGGGATCGGCGAGGCTGATGGCGAACTGGTGTTCGAGGATGTGGCGGACGGACGCCAGCCCGGCCTGAACATGCTGCGCAAGCACTTCCAGGCCAGGCGGGATGTGGCGGCGCGCATGGGTGGTGAGGAGCTGTTGCTCAAAGCCGGGGAGCGCGTGGCGATGAATCACTCCTACAAGTACGACGCCGCTGCCTTTCTCAAGGTGTTGACCGATGCCGGTCTCACGATCCGTTGGCAGGGCCGATCCGAAGATCAGCGATTCCTGATGGTGCTGGCTGGACCTTCGTGACGACTCGTCCCGTGCTCGAGGTGCAGGGCCTGAACTACGTCTTGCCCGGGCCGGAGAACCGCGTGCTGGTGCGGGACGTGTCGTTCACCGTAGGGCCCGGGGAGACCGTCGTCCTGCTGGGGCGCAGTGGCTCCGGAAAGACGACCACCCTGAAATTGATCAACCGGCTGCTCGAGCCGACGGCCGGCACCGTCCTTGTGGCCGGACGGCCGGCGCGTGACATGGACCCGACGATTTTGCGCCGAGGCATCGGGTACGTGATCCAGGAAGTCGGGTTGTTTCCCCATTACACCGTGGCGAGGAACGTCGGGCTGGTACCGGACCTCCTGGGCTGGCCGGCCGAGCGGATCGGCCCACGGGTCGAGGAGCTGCTTCGGCTGGTCAGCCTGGACCCGGTCCATGCGGATCGACGACCCCACGAGCTTTCCGGCGGGCAGCGCCAGCGCGTGGGCGTCGCGCGGGCGCTCGCCGCCGACCCGCCGTTGCTGCTGTTGGATGAGCCGTTCGGGGCGCTCGATCCGATCACCCGGTCGGAGCTGCAGCGGGAGTTCGGCGCGTTGCAACGAAGGCTCGGCAAAGCGATGGTCTTCGTGACACATGACGTGCGCGAGGCTCTGCGGCTGGGCACGCGGATCGGTTTGATGCGGGAGGGGCGGCTGGTGTTTCTCGGGACACCGGAGGAGTTCCAGCGCTCGGAAGACCCGGAATGCCGGGCCTTCCAGGAGGCGGCGGCGTGAGCCTCCTGAGCTTCTACGCACGCCACACCGGCGAAGCACTCGGGCTTCTCGGCCAGCACCTCCTGCTGGTCAGCATTTCCACCGCGGTCGCCGTCGCGATCGGGGTCCCCGTCGGCATCCTGCTCACTCGCCGGCCGGCCTGGCGAGGGCCGGTCCTCGGGATCGCCAACGTGTTCCAGACGATCCCGAGTCTCGCTCTGTTCGGCATTCTCATTCCGTTGCCGTTCATCGGCGGGATCGGGGCACGGACGGCGATCGTCGCCCTCATCGTGTACGCCCTGCTTCCGATCATTCGCAATACCTATACGGGCATTGCGGGCGTCGATCCGGCGGTTCGGGAAGCGGGCCGCGGCATGGGAATGACCGACGGCGAGCTGCTCCGTCGAGTCGAGGTGCCGCTCGCGGCGAGCGTCATTCTGGCGGGGATTCGGGTAGCGACCGTCATCGGCGTCGGCGTCGCCACGATCGCCGCCGCGGTGGGAGCCGGGGGACTCGGCGTCTACATCTTCCGGGGCGTGGCCACGGTCGACGACACCCTGATTCTGGCCGGCGCGCTCCCCGCCGCGCTGCTCGCCCTCGCCGCCGACATGCTCTTCGGCGTACTGGAGCGGAGGGTGGCGTGGCGATGAAACGGGTAGGCTCGATCCTCTTCGCGCTGCCGCTGCTCGCCGGTGTGGCGGGGTGCGGACGCCGGGACCGCATCGTGGTCGGCGCGAAGAACTTCACCGAATCCGACCTCCTGGCCGAGATCGTGGCGCAGCAGATCGAGCGGCGCGCAGGGGGGGGGCTGCAGGTCGAGCGGCGCTACCACCTGGGCGGGACCTTCGTCTGCCACGAGGCGATCCTGTCGGGCCAGATCGGGATGTACGTCGAGTACACGGGTACGGCGTTCACCGCCGTGCTGAAGTACCCGCCGGTGCCGTCCCGCGATTCGGTGTATCGGACCGTCTCGGCCGAGTATGCGCGGCGGTTTCATCTCGTATGGCTCCCGCCGTTCGGGTTCAACAACACCTTTGCCATTGTGGTCCGGGATTCCGACGCGGTGCGCCACGGGCTGCGCACCATCTCCGATGTCGCACCGCTCGCCCCACAGTGGAAAGCCGGCTTCGGGTACGAGTTTCTCGAGCGCGCGGATGGCTTCCAGGGTCTGTCGCGAGTCTACGGATTGCGGTTTGCCGGTGCTCCGACGGCCATGGACCTGGGGCTGACCTACCGCGCCCTCGCCGACGGCAAGGTGGACCTGATCGCGGGCAACTCGACCGACGGCCAGATCGCGGCGTTGGGGCTCCGCTCCCTGGATGACGACCGGCATTATTTCCCGCCCTACGAGGCAGCCGTCGTCGCCCGCAGCGACCTGTTGCAACGCCACCCCGAAGTGGCGCGGGCACTCGGCGAGCTGGCGGGCAAGCTCTCGGATTCGACGATGCGACAGCTGAACGCGGACGCTGACGTGCGCCACCGCGACATCGCCGACATCGCCAGGGAATGGCTGGCGCGCCAGGTACCATGAGCGCCCGTATCATCCGCACCTACCTGCTCATCACGGCGCTGTTCAACCTGGCGGCGTCGCTGATCTGGGGGGTGGACACGTTGTTCAAGCTCCACGCCGGCCTCGACATCTTCCAAGTGATGCTCACCAACGCCGCTTTCACGCTGGGGATGACGCTGTTCGAGATCCCCACCGGCGTGGTGGCCGATACGCTGGGCCGTCGTGTGTCCTTCATGCTGTCGGTGGCGACACTGCTCGTCGGGACCCTCATCTATGTCACGATCGCCTGGCGGGGGTGGGGGTTCTGGCCGTTCGTCTGGGTGTCGATCCTCCTCGGCCTGGGCTACACGTTCTATACGGGCGCCGTGGACGCCTGGCTGGTGGACGCGCTCAAGGCCTCGGGTTACGCCGAGCCGCTGGAGCCGGTCTTTGCCCGTGGCCAGATGGCGTTCGGTGCCGCGATGCTCGTGGGCACGCTCGCGGGTGGGGTCCTTGGCCAGGTCGATCTCTCCGTGCCGTACGTGGCCCGGGCGATCACCTTTGTGCCGCTCCTCGCCATCGCGTGGTGGGCGATGCCCGAGATCGGCTATACGCCCCGTGCCCTCGAGTGGCGACGGGTTCCCCAAGAGCTGCGACGGGTCTTCGTCGAAGGGATGGACTACGGGTTGCATCACGCCGTGGTGCGACCGGTGATGCTGGCGTCGCTCGTCAACATGAGCTTCATGATCTTCGGATTCTACAGCTGGCAGCGGTATTTCCTGGACCTGTTGGGACGCGAGCTGGTATGGGTCTCCGGCGTCGTGGCGTCGCTCCTGTCGCTCGCGATGATCCTCGGCAACACGCTGGTGCGGCGACTCAGCGCCGTGGGACTCACGCGTCCCGGATTGCTGGGGGCCTCGGCGGCGGCCCAGGCGGTGCTCGCCGTGGCATGCGGCGCGCTGGGACTGGGGCTCGGCCACGGGCCTGTGGCCGCGTGGCGCTTCTGGGTCGTTGTGCCGCTGTATCTGCTCTACGGAGTGGCGCTGGGAGTGATGATGCCAGTGAAGCAGGGGTACTTGAACGACCATATCCCGTCGGCCCAGCGGGCGACGATCATCTCGCTCGACTCGCTGTTCGCCGATCTGGGCGGTGCGGTGGGGCAGTCGGGGTGGGGGTACCTCGCCCGGATGAGCTCCCTGCCGGTCGCCTGGGTGTTCGCCGGGGCGACTCAGCTGCTTGGCGTGCCCCTCTATCGCCGGGCGCGCGCCGGTGAAGACTTGACGTCCCGATCTCCCGTCAGCTCCTGAATTTCGGCA
>DATJXC010000105.1:0-9890 GCA_035500495.1 Gemmatimonadales bacterium | reverse complement strand
CCCCCTGGACGTAGGGCATGACGTAGAAGAGGAAGCCGTCGGCTTCGCCGGAGTCGAACAGGGGAAGGATGTGCGGGTGCTGGAGATTCGCGGTGGTCTTGATCTCGGCGAGGAACCGCTCGGCGCCGATGACGGCGGCCAACTCGGGACGCAGCACCTTGAGCGCCACCTGGCGGTCGTGTTTCAGGTCCTGGGCGAGGTACACCGTGGCCATGCCACCCGCGCCGAGCTCCCGCTCGATGCGGTAGCGATCGGTCAAGGCAGCAGTGAGGCGAGTAGGGCCGTCCGTCAACGTCGCTCCATGTCCCGACGCTGAAGCGTCGGCTCGGCGGCGCTGCGCGCCGGCCCGTCTTGAAAGACGGACGCCCGTCGTCCTTCAGGATGGGTCGCGCCGAGCCGAACCCGGCCTTTGGCCCGGGGACGACCAGCCCGAGGCGTCGACCCAGCGACCGACCGGCGTCGGGTGCCCGCGACAGTCTGCGACCTCATCGATAGGACGTCCTTCCGGTGCCCGATCTTGAGAATGATGATCACGAGCGCGCGACCTGAAACGCTGTAGATGATGCGATACACCCCGACCCGAATGCGAAAGACGTCGTCATAGCCGATGAGCTTGCGCGCCCCCGCGGGATACGGCTCCTCGCCCAACGCGAGCATCGCCCGGGCCACCCGGCGCCGATCTGCCGCGGAGAGCTTCCGGAGCTGCTTCTCGGCGGTACGACTGATCTCGAGGCTATACCGCGCCATCGAGCTTGAGCTCGGCCAGTACCTCGGCGAGCGGCCGGGTCGGCTCATGCCGGATGGCCTTGAGATCCTCTACGTCCTCGAGTTCTTCCAGGCGATCGAGCAGGGCCTCCTGGACGAAGTGGTTCATCACGATGCCACGGGAGCGACATACCTGGTCGAGCACCTTCTTGAGGCGTGCGTCAATGCGGGCGCTGATCTGGACCGTGGACATGGGGGCTCGCTAGCAAATGGTATCAAGAACTATACAACGGTATTCCCGCCGAGGCCAGTAGCGCCGTCACTCAGTGTCCCCGCAGCCGCTGGCGCAGTTCGGTGAACCAGTTCTCCGTCACGATCAGCGGCTCCTCCCCGGAATCCCCGTTCTGAACCTGACGGGCCATGAGAAAGCGTCGGCCGTCGGGGCTGATGTCGAATGGCGTGTAGTAATCGTTCTCCCACAGGTAGACGGTCTGCGGCAGGGTGAACAGCACCTTTCGGTCGCCGAGCCGCGGCTCGACCCCCGGGGTGAACGGCACGACCGTCATCCGCCGCTGCACGTCCACGAAGAACAGCTCGCGCCCGCTCGGCGCCCACAGCGGGGCATAGCCCCCGGCGATGGACGCCTGCCACTTCCCCGAGTTCGTATTCGGGAACGGGCGTACGTACACCTCGCGGCGGCCCGATTCATCGGATTCATAGGCGATCCAGCGCCCATCGGGGGAGAGGCGGAAGGCGTTTTCGTCGAAATCCGCGCTCGCGATGAGCGGCACCGCGGTGGTGTCGCCCCGACGGTAGCCGATGATGTCGCGCCCCTGATGGCCGAGGCCGCCGCGGATCCGTGCCACGATCCACTGCCCGTCGGGCGACACCGCACCCTCGAAGATGGCATCGGGGTGCCGCGCCAGCACGGTGTCGCCGCCGGTGCCGTCGGCGTTCACCTGATGCAGGTCGAAATTGGACCCTTCCGCCACGTAGGTGATGCGGCGTCCACCGGGCTCCCAGCGCGGCCGCATATCCGGAAGGCTGTCGAAGGTCACCCGGGAGAGCGGCCCGTTCGGCAACTGCTTCACCCAGATGTCGCCGCCGCCGGAGGTGAGCAGTCCGATCGCGAGGCGCCGGCCGTCGGGTGACAGCGCCCAGCCGGGATTCCCGCCGCCGGGGTCGATCTTGAGCGGTCCGCCCATGTCGATCGGCGCAATGACGCCGGCGCGATCGATCCACACCAGCTCATACTGGCCGGACACGCCCGAGCCGGCACCCCGATGCACCACCATGGTGCCGCCGTCCGAAACCGAGAGCAAAGGGAAGCCCGGCGCGAGGGACACGCTGTCCTCCACCGACACCGGTGCGCCCTTGACCTTGAAGGAGCTGGGATCGAACGGCACGACGAATGCCGCACCGTCATCGCGCACGTAGAGGACGTGTCCGGTCCGCAGGTACCGCCCCATGTCCGCGCCGTTGACCACGAGATGCGTCGCGCCGGACCGCAGGTCCAGCGCCTCGACGTTCCTCGCGGTGCAGCTGCGATCGGTGCAATGCGCGAAGAGAACCCCGCGCGCGCCGGGGAGCGGGCTTGGCTCTCGCAAGTTGAACGTGGAACGGTACACGACCGTCGGCGTGCCGCCCACCGCGGGGACGCGGCGCAGCGCCAACGCGCCGAGCTGGGTGTAGACGATGGTACCGTCATCGAGCCAGGCGAGACCCGGCTGCGCGAAGGCGACCGAATCGGCCAGCGTCACCGGGGAGCCGCCGGTCACCGCGATCTTCATCAGGTGGCTGGCCTGCACGTACGCGATCCACTTGCCGTCGGGCGAGAAGGTGGCGTTGAAGACCTGCATGGTTCCCGGCACCGGCGTGGCATCAGCGCGATCCCGGGACTTCAGCCAGAGCTGATAGATCCCTTGACTCACCTGACCCAGCTGCCCCGACACGGGTCCCACATACAGCAGGTTGGAGCCGTCCGGGGATGGCACCGCGCGGGCTGGGAACGGGGCCTGCGACGGCGGGAGCGCCAACCCGTAGCGGATCACGGGCGCGGGAACCGCGGGGCGCCATGCCAGCCAGGCCGCCACCAGGACGGCCGCGCCCGCTACGGCGAGCGCCGGGACGGCGACCCGCGCCCGCCACCCGGACGAGGGAGCCACCCCTGCCGCGGCCGGACGGGATGAGGTGAACCCGGTGTTCTCGAGCGCCGCGGCGAATTCGGCGGCGGAACCAAAGCGATCGGCCGGCAGCTTTTCCAGCGCTCGCCCGACCGCCGCCTCGATGTGCGCCGGGATCGTGCGCCGCTGCAGGGTCAGCGAACGCGGCTCTTCGGTCATCACCCGCGCGATGATCGCCTGCGCCGTCGCCCCCGTGAACGGCGGCTCCCCGACGAGCATCTCGTAGAGCACGCACCCGAGCGCGTAGATGTCCGCTTTGGGCGTGATCTCGCGCTCCCCCATCGCCTGCTCCGGCGCCATGTAGAACGGCGTGCCGAGGCTCATCCCCGTCTCGGTCAGCCGCGTGCCGCCTTCGGAACGGCTCGCGGCGAGCGCGATCCCGAAGTCCGCCACCTGCGCGTGCCCGCCGTGGAGCAGGATGTTCTCGGGCTTGATGTCACGGTGCACGATCCCGTGACCGTGGGCATAGGCGAGGGCGTCGGCGACCTCGCGGGTGATCCGCAGCGCGTCGTCCAGGGGGAGCTGGTGCTCGCGCGAGATGCGGTCGCGCAGGCTCTCGCCCTCGACGTACGGCATGACGTAATAGACGAGGCCGTCGGCCTCGCCCGAATCGAACAGCGACAGGATGTGCGGGTGTTGCAGGTTGGCGGTGGTCTTGATCTCCTTCAAGAAGCGGTCGGCGCCCAGAATGGCGGCGAGCTCGGGGCGCAGCACCTTGAGCGCCACCTGCCGGTCGTGGCGCAGGTCGTGCGCCAGGTAGACCGTGGCCATCCCGCCCTCCCCCAGCTCCCGCTCGATGCGGTAGCGGTCGGCCAGCGCGGCGCTCAGCCGGTCCATTGTGCCTGTACTCATTTATTGCTTCCCCCCCTAGTGCGCTGCCGCAACTCATCGATCCAGGTGGCCACGATCACCAGCTGGCGGCCCTCCTCTACCGGATGGATCATCACGAAGCTCCGGCCGTCGGGCGCTACGTCGTAGTTCGGGTGGTAATTATCGGTGGCGAATGGCCCTTCGAACACGGCCTCCCGCGAGGCTACGGCGAGACTCGGCGCCGTCACAATACTCGCGACCATCAATCTGGTCCCGCTGCGATAGAACAGCCGTTTCCCCCGCGAACCCAACCAGTCCCACTCTCATGCCGCGAAAGATGCCCGGTTGAGCGGCGGACCGCGAGTCGCTCTAGTCGCATGCCGCTCGCGTGCTACATTCCGCCCCTCCCCCACAGGCAGCTTTCATGGCGCGTCCCCAATCCGTCCGTCTCTCTCGCTTCGTTCACCTTGCGCTCGCTCTGGTCACTCTCGCCGTGCTGATTCCGACAGGCGGCGTGCGCGCGCAATCGCAGCCGCCATACCTGCTCCAGAACCCGGCGCTCTCCGCGACGCAGATGTGCTTCACCTTTGCGGGCGACATCTGGCTCGTGCCCCGCGCCGGCGGCGTCGCGCACCGCCTCACCGGAAGCATTCCCGGTGCGGACAACTATTGTGCCTTCTCGCCCGACGGGAAGTGGGTCGCGTACTCCAATGGCAATAACGGCAACCTCGACGTCTACGTAATCGCGGCCGCCGGGGGAACGCCGAAGCGACTCACCTGGCACCCCGCCCCCGATCGCGTGCGCGGCTGGACCCCCGACGGCAAAGTGCTGTTCGAGTCGACGCGGCTGGGAATCGCCCAGCACGCCGAAGCTGGCGCTCCACGGCTGTTCGTGCAGGGGATGGACGAGGTCGCGCCCACCGTGGTCGATCTTCCGGGCGCCTGGGAGGGCGCGTTCAGCCCCGACGGCAAACGGCTGGCGTACCTGCCGTTTCCAACCGCGAACGAGGCGTGGAAGCGTTATCGCGGCGGCCGCACGACGCCGATCTGGATCGCCGATCTCGCCGACGCCGCGATCGAGAAGGTCCCGCGGACCAACTCGACCGACCAGAGTCCGATGTGGGTGGGCGACACGGTGTTCTTCATCTCCGACCGCGACGGCCCCGCCAGCCTGTACGCCTACGACGTGCATACGAAGCAAGTGACGCGGCGCATCACCAACACGGGGCTCGACATCAAGAGTGCCTCGGCCGGTCCGGGGGGGATCGTGTACGAGCAATTCGGCTCGATTCACCTCTACGATCTCACCACCGGGAAGGAGGCCGCGGTCCCGATCACGCCGGGGGGCGAGCTCTCGGCGACCCTGCCGCGGTTCGTGGGAGTGGGTGACCGGTTGACGCACGCCGTCATTTCACCTACGGGCACGCGCGCGGCGTTCGAGGCCCGCGGCGAGATCGTCACCGTGCCGGCCAAGAAGGGCGATGCGCGGGACATCACCAATACCCCCGGCGCCACCGAGCGGTGGCCCTCCTGGTCCCCCGACGGCCAGACGATCGCCTACTTCTCGGACCGCGGCGGGGCGTATCACCTCGAGCTGCGGGGCCAGAGCGGGATGGGCGACCCGAAGACCATCACTCTCGGCGGAGACGACACCTATTACTACGCGCCCATTTGGTCCCCCGACGGGAAGCTCATCGCCTACAGCAACTCCCGCGGCGAGCTCTGGTACGCCGACGTCGCGACCGGCAAGACCACCAAGGTCGATACCGATCCCTTCGGCGACCAGAACGCCATCGCGCTCTCCTGGTCCCCGGACTCCAAGTGGATCGCCTACCCGCGCGGGATCGCGAACCGCCTCGGCGCCGTGTTCGTCTACGACCTGACGAAGGCCACGGCGACGCGCGTGACCGACGGGATGAGCGACGCGCGCTCCCCGGCGTTCGACGCCAGCGGGAAATACCTCTACTTCCTCGCCAGCACCGACGCGGGACCGGCTTCCGACTTCAGCATGATGACCTACGACCATCCGGTCACGCGCAGCCTCTACGCCATCGTGCTGAAGAAGGATCTGCCCTCGCCGCTGGCCCCCGAGAGCGACGAGGAGAAGGCGAAATCGGACAGCGCCGCGAAGGACACCACCAAGGGGAAGACGCCGGCTGTCGCGACCCCGACGCCCGTCACCATCGATTTCGAGGCGATCGACCAGCGCACGGTGGCCCTCCCGCCGCCCCCCCGCAACTACGTCGCGCTGCTCCCCGGCAAGACGGGGATCCTGGTCCTCATGGAGGCGCCGCTCGTTCCGGTGGATCAGCAGAACGGTGACTTTGCCGCGACCCTCTACAAGTTCGATCTCGGCGAGCGCAAGACCGACCAGCTGCTGGACGGGGTCGGCGAGTTCGACGTCTCGCGAGACGGCGAGAAGCTCCTGTACCGGCAGAAAACCACCTTTGCCATCACGGCGCTGACCACGCCGATCAAGGCCGGAGACGGCAACCTCAGCACGAGCGACATCCAGCTCGCCACCGACCCGCGGGCCGAATGGCAGGACATGTATCACGAGGCGTTCCGGCTGCAGCGCGCCTTTTTCTACGACCCGAGTTACCACGGGCTCGACCTCGCCGCGACCGAGCGCTTCTACGCCAGGTATCTGGACGGGCTGGGCGACCGCACCGACCTCGACTATCTGTTGCGAGAGGCCTTCGGCAACCTCACCGTGGGGCATCTCTTCGTGTTCTCCGATGGACCCGGGGGCGGAGGGGGGGCTCCGGCCAACGGCCTGCTCGGCGCCGACTACTCGATCGACCAGGGCCGCTGGCGCTTCGCCAAGGTGTATGCCGGCGAGAACTGGAACCCCGATCTCCGCGCCCCCCTCACCCAGCCCGGGGTGAACGTGCGCGCCGGCGAATACCTCCTCGCCGTGAACGGCCGCGACGTACGCGCGACCGAGAACGTGGACCACGCCTTCGAGGGGATGGCGGGGAAACAGACGGTGCTGCGCGTGGGGCCGAACGCCAACGGGACCGGAGCGCGCGACGTGACGGTCGTGCCGGTCAGGAACGACCTGATGCTGCGGCACCTCGCCTGGATCGACGCCAACCGCAGGACCGTCGAGCGGCTCTCCGGGGGCAAGCTCGCCTACATCTATGTCCCCAACACCGCGAACGAAGGGTACACCCGGTTCAACCGCTACTTCTTCGCGCAGCAGGACAAACAGGGCGCGATCGTGGACGAGCGGTTCAACAGCGGCGGCAACATCGCCGACTATATGGTCGAGTATCTCCGGCGGATGGAGCCGTTCAACCTCGTGACCTCGCGGTATGGCGAGGACGTGCCGATCCCCGCCGGCGCGATCTACGGGCCCAAGGCGATGCTGATCAACGAGTACTCGGGGTCGGGGGGCGACGAGCTCCCCTGGCTGTTCCGGCGCTTCAAGGTGGGGCCGCTCGTGGGGACCCGCACCTGGGGCGGGCTCGTGGGGATCGGCGGCTATCCCCCGCTGATGGACGGCGGGTTCGTCACCGCGCCGCGCGTCGCACTGTGGGCCTCGGAGGGCGAGTACGCCGTCGAGAACAAGGGCGTCGCGCCGGACGTCGCGGTCGATTTCGACCCCGCGGCGTGGCGGGCGGGCCACGACCCGCAGCTCGAACGGGCGGTGGCCGTCGTGATGGATTCGCTGGCCAAGAATCCGCCCAAGACCTACAAGCGTCCGCCCTATCCCACGTGGGCGGCGGAGACGAAGCTACCGGTGCAATAGGGCGCGGCCGACTTCACGGTTTGCCGCCTCCTCGGGTCCGTTGCCGCAGCTCGTCCCGCCAGTTGGCGACGAGCACCAGCTGACGGCCCTCCTCTACGGGGTGGATCATGACAAAGCTCCGGCCGTCCGGGGCGATGTCGTAGTTCGGGTGGTAATTATCCGTGGCGAACGGTCCGTCGAACGCGGCCTCCCGCGAGGCTATGGCGAGACTCGGCGCCGTCACAACAGTCGCGACCATCAGTTTGGTCCCGCTGCGATAGAAGAGACGTTTCCCGTCCCGCGACCACAGCGGCTCGCCGCCACCGTCGGTCGAGACCGGCACCCGCCCGCCGCCCCCCCCAAACGCCCGCACGTACACCTCTTCGCGACCGGTTTCATTGGACACGTAGGCGAGCCAGCGCGCGTCGGGGGAGACGCGCGGCTCCTTCTCGTCGTTGAGACTCGCCACGAGCGGCACCGGCTTTCCCGAGTCGGAGAGGGGCTTCAGCAAGATGTCGCGATTGTTGTTCTGCGTGTCGATCCGGTACACGATCGACCGGCCGTCCGGCGTAAACACCGCTTCACGAATCGGGTTCTTCGGGTCGTGATAGAGCAGCGTCGCCTCGGCGCTGCCGTCCGCCGGCTGCGACCATACGCCATCGGAGGGCGCCCGCGACGACGTGTACAACACCCGGCGGCCGTCGGGCGACCACTCCGGCCGGTTATTGAAGCCCTCCCGGGTGAGCCGGACGGCGGAGTGGTCGACCAGATCCATGATCCAGATGTCGTCGTTGGCGGCGCCCTGCACTTCCAGGGCGAGACGACGCCCGTCCGGCGACAGTCGGGGGTGCGAGTAGACCTGGACGGAGTCGAGGATTGCATGCTCCACGCCATGCGGGTCCACCGACATGACGCGGCTGGCAGCGCCGCCATGCTGGTAGAACAGCGAGCCGCCGTCGGAGAGCGTGATCGGGGCATCCCATGCGGACGGGGGAATCGCGATGCTGTCGGCCACCTGAATCGGAGCCCCGGCCGTGAGCGTCCTCGTGTCGAACGGCGCGGCCATGAGGGCGCCGTCGCCGCGGACGTAGACCAGGTAGCCGTCCACGAGGCCGGCTGCCCGCATACCATGGAGGGCCGGAAAGACCTTCGCCCGGCCGGTCGATGTTTCGATCACGCCGATACTCAAATCGACGTTACTGGCGATCGTGCTGCTGTAGAAGACGAGCCGGCCACCCTCCGCCGCCCGGGGTGAGAGCTGCAGACGCTCTCGGCTCACACTGTCGAGCTGGGAGAACTGGACCGGCTCGCCGCCATCCGACGAGACTTTCCAGAACCCCCGGCCTTCCGAGTAGGTCCCCCGGGCGAACGCGATCTCCCGGTCGGAGAGCCAGGTGAGCCCGGCGCCGACGGTCCCGCTGTTATCGATCGCGCACAGCGTGGTCAAGGAGCCGCCGTCGATCGCGATCTTCTTCAGTTTGCCGTCCGCCGACCGGAACGCGATCCAGCGACCGTCCGGGGAGAACGCCGGATTCAGGGCGCCTTCCGTGCCGGGAAGCGCGCGGGCCGCCAATCGGTCGAGGCTGCGCACGTAGAGCATCCAGCCCCCGCTCGCGGCGGTGGCATCGAAAACCGCCAGCCGACCGTCCGGGGACAGAGCCACTTGCGTCGCGACTCCGGCCACCGGGAACGCGATCCGCGCCCCCGCCTGCGGGCGTACCTCGAAACGGATGACGGGGAGACCGATCGGATGCGCCGGCCAGCGCACCACCGCGACGGTTGCGAGCGCCACGGCGAGCGCCCAGGGCAATGCCGGACGGATCCGGCGCCAGATCTCGGTCAGACCCGACCGGGTCGCCGTCGTCGTGATCGGACCCGCGCCTGTGATGGAAGCCGTCGCGAAGGCCGGGTTCGTGAGCGCGGCCGCAAATGCCCCGGCACTCGCAAAACGGTCCGCCGGGAGCTTCTCGAGCGCCGTAAGCACCGTCGCCTCGACGTGTGGCGGAATCGTGTGGCGCTGCGGCATGAGGGGCCGCGCGCGCTCCGTCACCACTTTCGCCACGATCGCCTGCGCCGTCGGCCCCGTGAATGGCGGCTCGCCGACGAGCATCTCGTAGAGCACGGCGCCGAGCGCGTAGACGTCGCTCCGCGCCGTGATCTCCCGCTCCCCCATCGCCTGCTCGGGACTCATGTAGTGCGGGGTGCCGAGGCTCATCCCGGTCTCGGTCATCCGCGTCCCGCCCGCCCTGCTCGCGGCCAGCGCGATCCCGAAATCGGCGACCAGCGCCGAGCCGTCGTGCAGCAGGATGTTCTCGGGCTTGATGTCGCGGTGGATCACGTTGTGGCGGTGGGCGTAGTCGAGCGCCGCGGCGACTTCCCCGGCGATCCGCACCGCGTCCGTCACCGGAAGCTGCTTCTCCCGGGTGATCCGGTCGCGGACCGTTTCCCCCTGGA
Organism: Gemmatimonadales bacterium; assembly: GCA_035500495.1. Lineage (GTDB taxonomy): Bacteria > Gemmatimonadota > Gemmatimonadetes > Gemmatimonadales > GWC2-71-9 > DASTHG01. The sequence goes on along the minus strand of DATJXC010000105.1, from coordinate 5 downwards.
CGTAG
>DATJXC010000104.1:0-2476 GCA_035500495.1 Gemmatimonadales bacterium | reverse complement strand
GTCGTAGTCCAGGTCACCGTTCTGGGTCCGTTCCTGGTTGCACTCGGCGACCCGTGATACCTCCCTGACCGGCGAGCCGTTGATGAACGCGGTCCGCGCCCCCTTCGGGAAGCAGTATCCGTCGCTGAACTCACAGAGCGCTGTCCGGATCTGGTTGATGATCTCCGTGATGACCAGGGAGAGCGCATGGCGATCCCTTCCCGCTCATGCGCGGCCGCCGGTCCCGGTGCGCATCAGGCCATGGCGGTCACGCCGGTGTTACCGTCCCGCGATACGAGACGCTTTGCGCCGGAATCTAACAATCGCGCCAACAGGCGTCAATAAGCCCCAAAGAGTGTTTTGTAGTTTTGTTACCCATTGAAGGTATCTCTGGGAACTGTGACGAACTAAGGCATGTTTTATGCCTATTTGGGGTTTAGGTCGAGCGTCATGATGCTGCGAACTATTCGCGAACTAGCAGAATCGGACACGAGGCCGAACGGCGCCGGGGCGCCCCGGGTGGTTCTAACCTCTGCGCTTGCCTATCTACTGGCCGAACGAGAGCGGGTTCACCTCGAAAACGTAGGTTCCCCAGTTGTCCAACGGATTCTGGTCGCCCGCCGACGGGATGTACTCGGTGGCCAGCCAGACCCCGATGCCGCTGGGGTCGGGCTGGGCAAAGGAGTAGTCACCCCAGCGGGGCTCGTTGAAGGGCGGGGCGTCGGAGAAGCTCAGGTGCGGACCTGTTCCCGCCCCCACGGTAGTGATCTTGCCGGAGCCCAGCGCGGTGTAGGCCGCGCTCGGGTTGATCGTCTTGCTGGTGATCGTGAACACCGTCTCCGGGGTTCCGAACCGCGGGACCCCGAGGGCCGGGTAGATCAGGTTGGCGCCCTTGGCGGCCACGTATCCCTGCTGGGCGATCCGCTGCTTAGTGGCATTGATCTTGAACCAGGCAGCACCGTCCACGGCGCTGCTGCTGCCCGTGGGGGTCAGCGCGGCGGACAGCGCGGTCCACAGCTGGATCCCGCCGAACGGGTCGCGGGTCACCTCGACCGTCCCGCTGAGTCGGCTGTCGTCAGGGGCGAGAGCGGCCTCGGAGGTGATGGGAATGCCGTCGACGGTAGTGACCGAGCCGTCGCCGGTGCTGGTAGCGGGCACCGGGAAGGCATACGGCTCGCTGGGCAGCACCTTGCCGGTGAGGGCGATGGCGCCGAGGCCGGTCGTCACCGAGGCGCTGTTGGTGAGGGTCCACAGGCCCAGCGTGTCGCCGACCGGGTTGTTGCTGCCGTCGGGCAGGGACGGGACCGAGTTCACGAAGTAGGCCGTCCCGGTCCCGGTGCCGATCGCCGGGTCCATTCCGACGACCGGGTTGCCCGCCAGGGAAACGGGCCCGGCTTGCTGGTCGTTGACCGTGGCAGCCTGGACGATCAGCTGCGGCTTGGAGATGACCACCGCGAGCGCGCCTATTTCGATTTCGTTCGTCCCGCAGTACTCATCGGTCGAGACGACGAGCGCGTTGTTGTTGAAGCCGGTCTTCGGCTGGTCTCCGAAGCAGGTATTGCCCAGTGAGGTGTCAAACTGATAGTCGGCGATACCGTTCCTGTTCAGGACGGCCACGTCGATGGACAGCGACGGGAAGCCGGGCCAGTGAGGTAGGCGCTGGAACGGACCGGGGCGCAGGGGCCGGGCAGGCGGTAGAGTCCACGGGTGACCCGTGACGAACTGGACGCGCTGTCCTCGCGCGAGCTGCACGACCTGGCCGTGCGCCGGGCGCTGCACCACGTCGACGTGGAGTTCCTCTGGGAGCTGCTGCGCGCCATCCCGGCGGCCGAAGCCTCCGAGGGACACCCGGGCGAGGCCGGGCGGGACGTCACCCATCTCTCCGTGCTGCTCGACGACGCGATCGACTCCGGGGAAGGCGATGTGGCCGAGGCGTTGCGCCCGCTCTATATCGACTACCTGGTCAGGCACGGCGCCGTCAGCTGAGCCAGGGCGATTGGCCCGGACCGTTCGGCCCCGGAAAACACGCGCGGGCCGGGGGCCGCGTACGGTCCCCGGCCCGCACTGGGCCGTCTTTCCTACTCGCCGGAGCTGAGGACGCCCTCGGCCTCGATGGTGATCGCGACCTTCTCGCTGACGGCGACGCCGCCGCCCGGGATCGGGCCGTTGTAGCTGACGCCGAAGTCGTGCCGGTTGATCTCGCCGCTGGCCGAGAAGCCGCACCGGGTGCCGCCGTAGGCGTCCGGACCGAAGCCGTTGACCTCGAGCTTCAGCGTGATGGGCCGGGTGGTGCCGCGGATGGTGAGCTCGCCGTCGAGGAGGAAGTTGTCCCCGTCCGGGCGGACGCCGGTGGAACGGAACGTCAGCGTCGGGTGCGACTCGACCTCGAAGAAGTCGGCGCTGCGGATGTGGTTGTCCCGGTTGGGCTCGCCGGTGTTCACCGAGCTCAGGTCGACAGTGGCGGTGACGCTGGACTGCAGCGGGTCCGGCGCGGTGA
>DATJXC010000103.1:0-42878 GCA_035500495.1 Gemmatimonadales bacterium | reverse complement strand
GTGCCGGTCATCGTGATGGTGAACTGGATCGAATCGGTGACCAGCACCCCCCAGAGCCCCGATACCGAGGCGAAGAACACCGTGATGACGGAGGCGACGAGCAGCGTCCGCCCCATCGGCCACCCCAGCACGATGTTGGCGATCTTCGCCGCGGCGAGGTTCACGGTGGCCATGATGACGCAGTTGAAGAACAGACCGAGGTACACCGCCCGGAACCCCCGGACGAAAGTCGCCGCCTTCCCGGAGTACCGGATCTCGTAGAACTCGAGATCGGTGAGCACCCCGGAACGGCGCCACAGCCGGGCATAGAAGAACACCGTGAGCATCCCGGTGAGCAGGAACGACCACCACAGCCAGTTCTCGGCCACCCCGTGCTCGCGGACCATGTTGGTCACGAGATTGGGGGTGTCGGTCGAGAAGGTCGTGGCGACCATCGACACGCCGACCAGCCACCACGGCGCGGCCCGCCCCGAGGCGAAGAATTCGGTGGTGTTCTTGCTGGCCCGCCGGGCAAAGAACAGCGCCGGCAGGAAGGAGACGATGACCGAGAGCAGGATGACGACCAGGTCGCTGGGACGCACGTGCACGCGATCGCTCGGGTCAGGGATAGGGCATAGGGAGTACCGCCGACCCGCTAAGATCGGGCGTTCCAGCCCGGCACGCAAACTCCGTCTTCCATATATTCGCTGCGTGAATCTCCCCTCTCGCGCCGGTCTCGCGCTGCTGATCCTCGGCACACTGGCCCCGTCCTGGCCGGCGTCGCCTCCTCCCTCACCGCCCGGCGCCCCCCCAGCGCTGACCCTGCTTCCGGTACCGCGCACGGTGGTGCCGGACACCGGTCGGTTGGTGCTGGACACGGCGTTGCACACGGCCATCACCGGGTTCACCAACGCGCGGCTCGAGGCGGCGGTGACCCGGGCGTTGACGCGGCTCGAGCGTCGGATCGCCGTGCCACTCTCCCGCGCCATCGGACGCGACAGCCTGGTGCGTCTCGTGATCGCGGTGCAGGGGCCCGGCCAGGCGGTGCAGACGGAGACCGAGGACGAATCGTACGCGCTCGACGTCGGGCCGGGCCGCGCCCTGCTCCGCGCCGCCACGGTGGTCGGGGCGATCCGGGGGCTCGAAACCCTGCTCCAGCTCGTCTCCGCCGACAGCGCCGGGTTCTATCTCCCGGCGATCCACGTTGCGGACGCGCCCCGGTACCCCTGGCGCGGGCTCCTGATGGACGTGGGACGGCACTTCGAGCCGGTGGAGGTGGTCAAACGGACCCTGGACGGGATGGCGGCCGTAAAGCTGAACGTATTCCACTGGCACCTCTCCGAGGACCAGGGCTTCCGGGTCGAGAGCCTCCGGTATCCACGACTTCAGGGGAGCGGCTCGGATGGGCAGTACTACACGCATGCCCAGATCCGCGACGTGGTGGCCTACGCGCGGGATCGCGGCATTCGCGTCGTTCCGGAATTCGACATGCCCGGGCATGCGACGTCGTGGTTCGTGGGGTACCCCCGGTATGCCAGCGCCCCGGGACCCTATGTGCTACAACGCACCTGGGGGGTATTCGACCCCGTCTTCGACCCGACCCGCGAGGAGGTCTACACCTTCATCGAGGGGTTCGTGACCGAGATGGCGGCGTTGTTCCCCGACCCGTACTGGCACATCGGCGGCGACGAGGTCAACGGCGTCCAGTGGAATGCCAATCACCGCATCCGCGGGTTCATGCAGCGCAACCACATTGCGGACAATGCCGGGTTGCAGGCCTATTTCAACCGCCGGCTGGCCCGGATCCTCGCCCGCCATGAAAAGCGCATGATCGGCTGGGACGAGATCCTCCACCCCGACCTGCCGCCCACCGCCGTCGTGCAGTCGTGGCGCGGCGTGGAATACCTCCCCCAGACGGTGCGCGCCGGCCACAACGCCATCCTCTCAGCGCCCTACTACCTGGACCACCAGAGCTCCGCCGAAGACATCTACGTCGATCCGCTTCCCGAAGGCCTGGGGGGGCTCACCGACGCCGAGGCCGCGCGCCTGCTCGGCGGGGAGGCGTGCATGTGGGGAGAGCACGTCTCGCCCGAGACGATCGACTCGCGCATCTGGCCGCGACTCGCCGCGGTGGCCGAGAAACTCTGGTCCCCCGCCACGGTGGGGGACGTGGGGGACATGTACCGGCGACTGGCGGAGACCAGTGTGCGGCTCGAGGCTCTGGGCCTGGGCCAGAAGACCCACACCGAACGCCTGCTGCGCCTGGCGGTCGGCAACGGCGAGGATTTCAAGGCCCTGAACGCGCTGATCGAGCTGGTGCAGCCGGTCACCTTCGGACAGCGCCAGCGGCTCCAGCCGATGACGCAGCAGACGCCGCTCACTCGTCTGGTGGACGCCGCTCGTCCCGATCCGCCGGCTCGTTGGAACACCATCACGCTGGCGCGCCGTCTGGTGAACGACTCGGGGGGGCGCGACTCGGCGGCTCGCGACGCTCTCGCGGCGGACTTCGCCGCCTGGCGTGGTCTGCTCGGACGGGTCCAGGTGGTCGCGGCCCGCCAGCCCATCGCTCAGGATGGCATACCGGTGGCCCTCGCGCTGACCCGGGTCGCGGGAATCGGCCAGACGGCACTGGACGACCTCGTCGTGCACCGGTCCGTCCCCAAACAGTGGCAAGACTCGGCGCTCGCCGTGCTCGATGCCTCCGCCGGGCCGCAGGGACTGTTGCGGCTGGCCGTCGTGGACGGCGTGCGGCAGCTCGTGGGAGGAGTCTCCGTCGTTTCAGCGGGGCGTTAGTCCCCGCTCGCACCCGCTCCCTGCAAGAACGCCGAGAGCGACGCGATCTCGGCCGCGGAGAGATGCAGGTTCGGCATTTCCGCCGTGGTGGTGCGCCGGTCGCCGAGCGTGCCCATCGGGTCCGCCAGGAAGCGCGCGAGGTACGGCGAGGAGAAGCGGCGGTCGGTCAGGTCCGGCCCGATCGCCAGCGCGTGATCGCTCACCCCACGGTACTGGTGGCAGGTACCGCAGCCCTTGGCCACGAACAGTTGCCGTCCCCGCACCGCGGCGGCGAGCGGTTGCGGTGAGCCGGCGCCCGGCGCGATCACCGCGATCGGCTCGAGCGTCGACCGGCTGGTCCCGAATCCGCTCTGGATCGTGATCGTCCAGTCACCCGGTGACGGCAAGGTGAAGGTCGCCGCGTAGCGGCCGCTCGACCCGGTGGGGTTCGCCGCCGCCTGCACGCTACCGCCCGTGGCGGTCGTGGCCTCGATGCGAGGTTTGAGATCGTCGAGCAGGCGGATACCGTGCTGCCGGACGGTGAACGTCAGGGTCGTCGGTTGCCCGCTCACCAGGTGCTCGGGCAGGTCTTCGACCGTGATCGTGGCCCAGCCGCCCAAAGCGGCGAGCGGGAGCAGGAACAGGAATCGCTTCAACACCGGCGCCTCCGAGTGGGAAGATGCCGGTGAGATGCCGGGCGACGCTGGAGGGTTTGAAGCCCTAGCGGGCCGGCGTGAAGAGCAGGTCCTGGTAGTCGAAGCTGAAATCCGCCAGCGGCGAGCGGGCCTCCATCTTGAACTGCTCGATCGCTCCGTCCGGTTTCAAGGCGAAATACACGAAGGCATCGGGGATGTTGCGCTGGCGCCAGTGCGCCACGAAGACGTCGTGGTGCCAGTGCTCCAGATCACCCACGAACGCCGGTGACGCCGAGAAGCGCAGCACCAGGTGGTCGCCTTCCTGCGTGATCGTCGCATCTCCGTACCAGGCATCCGTGTACCGCCCGGCGTAGCCCGCGAGGGGCAGGGACGGCGACGTCCCCCGGGCGCGCGACGAATCCTGACTGCGCAGCACGCTGTCGGCGCGGGCGGTGGCGCCCCCCGATACCTCTTTGAATGCCGCTGCCCAGTCGGTGGGCGGCACCCCCAGGAATGCGTCCACGATCCGGTAACCCAGGGCGGCGAAGATCGGCGTTTCCGCGTTGGTGAACACCACGAGGCCAAGGCGCTGATCGGGGACGAGCATCGTCTGGGAGGTCATCCCGTCCAGCCCGCCGGTGTGGGAAACCAGCTTGTGCCCGTGATAGTCCCGCAGACCCCAGCCGAGGCCGTAGGCGCCGAAGTTGGCGCGTAACCCGGCGAGCGGCGGCGGCGGGTTTCCGACCCCGGTGATGGTCTGGGCCGACCACATCTCCCGCGCCTGTTTTGCCGACCACAGCCGGCCCCCGCTGTAGCGGCCGGAGTCGAGCTGCACCAGCAGCCACTTCGCGGCGTCGCTGACGTTCTCGGTGATCATCCCCGCCGCCTGGATGTTGTCGGAGGTGTCGTAGGGGACCACCTGGAGGACTCCGTCGACCTTGGCGTGTGGGGCGGCGATGTTGGCGCCGGCGGGCACTTCGCTGATGCTGGTGAGCGCCTCGCTCATGCCGAGCGGGGTGAAGATGCGGGTGCGGATGAAGTCGGCCCATGGCTTCCCCGTCGCGGCGGCCACGACCTGGCCCGCCACCATGTACAGCACGTTGTCGTAGGCGTACTGGCTACGAAAGCTCGACACGGGCTTCAGGTACCGGAACCTCCGGATCATGTCGGTCGATGTATATGTCGAATGGAACCAGAGTAGATCACCGGCTCCCAACCCCAGCCCGCTGCGGTGTGTCAGGGCGTCGCGGATCGTGAACTCGCGCGTGACCCACGGATCCCACAGCTGGAACTCCGGAATGTATTTCTGGACGGGATCGTCCAGCTGGAGCCGGCCCGAATCGGCGAGCATGGCGAGCGCGGCGGTCGTGTACGCCTTGGTGTTGGAGGCGATCTGAAACAGGGTGTGTGCGTCGACCGGAGTAGGATCACCGAGGCGGCGCACCCCATAGCCCTTGGCGAGCACCACCTTGCCGTCCTTGACGACCGCGATGGCGAGTCCCGGCACGGCGAACGACTGCATCGCCTTGGTGACGTAGGCGTCGAAGTCCTTGGGGAGGCCCTGGGCTGGCAGAGGAGCGGCCGCTGCCGTGAGTGTGGCACAGATCGCGAGCAGGCGGTGCAGGGGTGCCGTGGCCATCATGGGGTTCCGTGGTTGTGGGGTTCGCAGGTGCGCACGTGGATGACGGCCGCTCGGCCGTCCGTCATGAACCGTTGTCCTTCGGCATTGCGCCCGCTCGGCGTTGCGCCGGGCAGGGTCATGTAATCGACCAGGTCCGCACAGCGGCCCGCCTCGAGCGTGCGGACGATGAAGTCCCGCTCCATGTCGATCACCGGGTTGATCTTGTGCGTCGCGCGCGCCTTGAAGGGATTCACCGAAAGGCCCACGTCCTCGTTCGCGGCGCCAACCCAGACGCCGGCCAGGGTATCGAGCAGCCAGATCCGCAGGTGGTGGCGCTTCCGCGCATTGGGCCCCGCGATCTCGTAGGCCAAGTCCTCCGGCCGGCCCGCGAAGTATTTCGTGCTGACCGGGGCGCCCACCGCCGGGCGCGCGGTGATCGCGGCGGTCACTTCATGGGCGACCGAACCAAACCCGCGCGCGCCGGTGCGCAGCCAACCGCCGCTCGCGAACGCCCGGTCGAGATCCGGCGCGGTCCCGAGAAACAACAGGTTGATGGGATCCCCGGAACGGTCGGATTGCCGGTTGGTGGTATAGGGGAGAAAGGCGGGTAGCTCCGGCAAAGCGACGAGGTCCCGCTCCCCCGAAACCGGTGCGCACTTCTGGGGGGGCATGACCTGCAGCGGGGCGACGAGACGAATCGCTCCGCCTTCGCCCGCGAGGATCTTGGCGCGCGGTCCGTGATGCAGGACCAGGTAGGTCGAGAGGATGGCGGCGGGGACGAAACCCACTTCTGCGGCGGCCGGCGTCGCCGCGGTGAGCTCCTTTTCGGCGTTGCTCCCCGGAGCGTGGAGCACGCCGGAGTCCCGGATCGCCTGACTCGGCTCGTACTCCAGCGTGTCCAGCAGCGCGTGAATCGGGATCCAGGCGGCGGGCTGTATTTCCAGCGAGTCGAAGACCAGCACGAGCTCGCCACCCCGTCCCAGGTGGCGGCCGCCAATGGACCGGAAGACGTGCCCCGCGACGTGGGTGTACGCGGGAACGATGACGCAGCTGTCCCGGACCAGCGCGCCGAAAGTCTGCAGGAACAGCAGTGTTCCGGCGGTGTCCCGGCCGCTTTCTATGCCCTGGAGAAAGCGGACTGGAATGCGTGTTCCGGGGTCGAAGGTGACGGCGTCCTGCGCCGCTACCCAGGTCGAGGCACCGAGGACGAGCGCGGTCACGACCGGGATCCGGATGAGGGATCTCATGATGCCAGGCGGCGGCTCCGCAGCTCTTCCAGGGCTCGCGTGACGTACACCCTGGTCATCTGCTTGCGCCACGACAGGTCGAAATCGGTGTTGTCCATCGGCTTCGAGGGTCGGAACGCCGCTTCAGCCGCCGCGGCGATCGCATCGCCTTCTAGTCTCGTCCCCACGAGCGCCGCCCCTGCTTCCGCGATCTCCTGTGGGTAGCTCGCGACGCCACCCAGGACAATCCGCGCCTCGCTCACTCGGCCCGCGTCCCGCTTCCCCCGTCCCCCTTCCCACCGTATCCATGCCGCCACTCCCAGCACCGGGAAGTCGAACGAGCCGCGCCGGCGCAGTTTGTGATAGACGGCATCCCAGCCGTCGGGAGCCGGGAGGCGGATCGCCGTGAGCATCTCGTCGGGCTGCTTCGTGAGATAGTTGATCCCGTCGTTGTGGTAGAAACGGGCCGCGGGGACGAGGCGCTCACCCTGCGGGCCGACGAGCACATACTCGGCCCCGATCGCCACCATCACCGGGGCGACGTCGGAGGAGTTGACCGCCCAGCAGCGCGGAGAGGAGGGCGCGACCCAACAGATCGCTCCATCCTTCTTCATGCAGAAGTCGATCGCCTTGCGCCACTCGTAGCCCTGATCGTAGTAGTTGCAACGGGTGTCGAGGCAGAGGTTGCCGCCGATCGTGCCCATATTGCGCAGCAAGGGGGTGGAGACGAGCTCTGCGGCTTCGGCGACGGCATGACAGGCCGAGCGGCGGAGTCCAGGATCGCTGGAGAGCGCGGTGAGCGTCACCCCGGCGGGGATCACGCTTGCCGCGTCCCTATTCCCCCTTCCCGCTAGCTCCGCGATCCCCATCAGCGAGATCACGGTACGCGGTTCCTGCTGGCGCCGCTTCATGTTGGGGTAGAGATCGGTGCCACCGGCGACGAATGCTCCAGCAGGACCGGCGTCCGCCTTCATCTTCACGGCTTCGGCGACGGTGCGTGGCGTCAGGTAGTGGAACGAGGGGAGCCGGAGCATCAGTGCTGCCGCTCCTCGCGGACGCCACCCGCGAGGGTGGCCGGCCGCTCCAGCGCCTTGCCGTCTCCCCCTTCCCAGGGAGGTGGCACCCGCGTGGGCTCGGGCCACGGAATGTCGGGGAACCGCACCGGTCCCACCCGTCCCGCTTCCCCTTTCGCCTTCTTCTTCAGCGCCTTGAGCACCTTTTCCGGCGTGATGGGAATCTCGTCCACCCGCACGCCCACGGCATCGTACACCGCGTTCGCCACGGCCGGCATCACGGGCAGCAGGGGACCCTGACCGACCTCCTTGGCGCCGAACGGGCCGTTTGGATCGGGGTCTTCGATCAGGTAGGTCACCACGTCGCACATCTCGAGCGTGGTGGGACTCTTGTACTCGAGCAGGCTGGGGATCTTGTGGACCACGCGGCGGTCGGCCCGATATGCCATCTCTTCCATCAGGGCTTCGCCGAGTCCCATGTAGATGCCGCCCTCGACCTGTCCGATCACCGCCGCCGCGTTGATGCACCGGCCCACGTCGTGCGCCATCCAGATCTTCGGGACCCGCACGATCCCGGTCGCGGGGTCGACCTCCACCTCCGCTACGCAAGCGCTGTAGGAGTACGCGGGTGACGGTCCGACCCCGGCCCCCCGGTAGCGCGCGGCGCTCCTGGGCGGGGTATAGGAGCCGGTGGTCCCCACGGTTCCCACCACGGATTCCGCGGCCTGCACCGCTTCGGCGAAGCTCATCCCCCGCGCCGGATCCTGGGCATCGAAGACTCGTGCCCCCGCGAACACGAGGCGATCCCCGGGGATCTCGAGCTTCTTGGCCGCGTGCGGGGCGATGATCTCGCGCGCGCGCTCCGCCGCCTGGAGCGCCGCGTTGCCGCTCATCAGCGTCACGCGGGAGGAGTAGCTCCCCAGGTCCACGGGCGTCAGATCGGTGTCGGCGGTGACGACCCGGATATCGAACGGATCGACCCCCAACACTTCGGCGGTGATGTAGGCGAGGATCGAATCCGACCCCTGACCGATGTCCGTGGAGCCGCAGAACACCGTGACCCCGCCCCCGCGGTCGCACTTGAGCTGCACTCCCGAGTGCGGCATCTGGTTCCAGTAGATCGGCAGTCCGGCGCCGCTCAGGTAGGAGGAGCAGGCGAGCCCGACTCCCTGGCCCAGCGGCAGCTTGCCGTGCTTCGCCTTCCAGCCGGAGCCCTCGGTGACCTTGTGGATGCAGGCCCCGAGGCCCATCGAGCCGATTCTCAGGTAGTTCGCGGTGAGGGAATCGGGCGGCTGCAGATGCCGCAGCCGCAGCTCGGCGGGATCGATCTTCAGCGCTTCGGCGATCTTGTCGAGGTGCACTTCCAGAGCGAAGCGTGGTTGCGGGGTGCCGTGGCCGCGCTTGGGTCCGCATGGCGGCTTGTTGGTGAACGCCCGCGCCCCCTGGAACTTGTAGCGGGGGATCTTGTAGGTCACGGTCTGCAGCGCGCCGGTGTAATAGGTGCTGGCGACGCCGTAGGAGCCGTAGCCGCCGCCGTCGAGCAGCGACCGGAAGTGCATCCCCGTAATGGCCCCATCCCTGGTCACACCCGTCTTTACCCACATGAGCGTCGGGTGCCGGCCCCGGTGGCAGTAGAACACTTCTTCACGCGTCAGCGTGATCTTCACCGGGCGGCCGGTGATCATGGCGAATTTGGCGACCACGATCTCGTGGCTGAACGGATCACTCTTCCCCCCAAAACCGCCACCGTTCGGGGTGGCGATCACCCGGATGCGCGCGGGCGGGAGCTCCAGGACCTTGGCGAGCGCGCGATGCACGTAGTGGGGCGTCTGCGTGCTGCTCCACAGCGTCACCTTCCCATCGGCGGACCAGTCCGCCACGGCGGCGTGCTGCTCCATGGGGAGGTGCGTGTTGCCCTCGAAGAAGAACAGGTCCTCCCGCACCAGATCGGCCTCAGCCAGGCCCGCCTCGACGTCGCCGAACTCGAGGTTGATGAGCTTGTGGAGGTTGCCGCTGTCGCCGTAATCGTGGATCCTCGGTTCCGGAGTCTCGATCGCCGCTTCCGCCGAGGCGATGGCGGGAAGCTGCTCGTACTCGACGCGGATCAGGTCGAGCGCAGCCGTGGCGGTCTCTTCGGTGGTCGCGGCGACGGCGGCCACCGGGTCGCCCACGAAACGCACGCGGTCGGGGCAGAGGGCATGCTCGTCCTGGCTCACGGGGAGGATCCCGAAGGGAATCGGGAGATCCTTCCCCGTGAGTACCGCGACCACGCCCGAGAGTCGCTCGGCGGCGGTCGTGTCGATCCGCATGATGCGGGCGTGGGGGTGCGGGGACCGCAGCAGCTTCGCGTATAGCATCCGTGGGAGGAACAGATCGTCGGCGTACTTCGTGGCGCCCGTGACCTTGGCGACGGCGTCGACCTTGCGGTGGGCCTTGCCGACGACCCGCAGGTCTGTCGCATTCCGGCTCTCCGCCTTGGTCTTACGGCCGGCCATACATCGATTCCCGGGCGGCCGTCGCTTGCTCTCCCCGCATCCGTGCCGCCGCGAGCTCGACGGCTTCGTAGATCTTGATGTATCCCGTGCAACGGCAGAGGTTGCCGGCCAGGGCTTCCTTGATCTCCTGCCGCGTCGGTTTCGGGTTGGTCTTGAGCAGGGCTTCGGAAGCGAGCAGGAACGCCGGCGTGCAGTAGCCGCACTGCGCCGCGCCCAGGTCGGCGAATGCCTCCTGTAACGGATGCAGCGCGGGACCCTGGGCCATGGCCTCGATCGTCTCTACGGTACGGCCCCCGCAGGCGAGACCCAGCACCAGGCAGGAGAGCACCGGCTGGCCGTCCAGCAGCACCGTGCACGTCCCGCACTCTCCCAGCTCGCACCCGTGCTTCGTACCGGTGAGCCCCAGATCCTCGCGCAGCACTTCAAGCAGGGTCTTGTGGGGAGCGAAGGCCGCCTCGCACGGCTCGCCGTTCAGGCGGAAGGTGATCTTCGCTTTCGGATCGGGCATCCGGTCAAACCTAATCCTGAACGGCCGGACCGGCGATGTCCCTCACGCCGGCAACAGCAAGCGTGCCTCGCACCCGGGCCCCTCGCTGCGGTTGGCGAGCGAAAGGCGGCCGCCGTGCGCTTCGGCGATCTGCCGCGAGAGCACGAGGCCAAGCCCGGTTCCGTTCGCCTTGGTGGTGAAGAAGGGGACGAAGAGGTTTTTCGTCTCGGGAAGACCGGGGCCGTCGTCCTCCACCGTCACCGCGACACCCCCTCCGCCGCCGGATGCAGTCCAGTGGATCCGGACACCGCCGCTCCCCCCGGCCGCGAGCGCTGCGTCGGTCGCATTGGTGACGAGGTTGATGAGCAGCTGATCGAGCTGGTCCCCATCGGCCTGGATGGTGAGCGGGGGCCCGGGAGCGACCTGCACGGTCAGGCGGGTCTCCAGCCGGGCGACCCGCTGGACCCATGTCGCGACGTCTACCGGGCGTCGGGTGGGGGGAGGCAGCTTGGCGAGACGCGCATAGGACGTGAGGAACCGGGTGAGCGACGCCGACCGGCTGCCGATCAGCTCCAGGCCGCGCTGCAAATCGTCGCGCAGGGTGGCGGGTCCCGCTCCCCGGGCCAGCTGGTCCCGCAGCTGTTGCGCCACCGATTGGATCGGCGCCAGGGAATTGTTGATCTCGTGCCCCAATACGCGGATCAGGCGTTGCCAGGCCTGGCGTTCCTCTTCCCGCAGGGTGCGGCCGACGTCGGCGAGGAGCACGAAGCGATGCGGGCGTCCGCCCTGACGGAACTCGCCGCGCCGCATCTCGAAGCGGCCGCGGTCGTCGGGGAAGGTGAGGTCGAGCACCCGGGGGGCCTCGCCGGTCAGGCACTCGGTGAGGCCGAGATCGGCCGCTCGGCGGCCCAACAGCCGCTCCGCCGGCTGACCGAGCAGCCGCTCGCCGCCGCGGTTGACGAGGCGTAACGCGTCGTCCCCGTCGAAGGCGAACACCGCCACGTCGATCTCCGCCATGACCCGCTGCAGCAGCGCGGTCGCCTCGAGGGCGCCCAGGCGGCGCTCGTGCAGCTCGGTCGTCAGGATGTTGATCTCGTACATCGCGAGCCCGAGCGCGTCGTCGGGATTGGGGCGCCGAGCGCGGAGGGAGTAGTCCTGTTCGCGCAACGCGGCGAGCATGTTGGAGAGGGTCTGGAGCGGCCGGACCACGCGCTCGCGCAGCCGCAGCACCACACCGAGCCAGAAGACGAGCAGCAGGGTGGCGACAGTCCACAGGGTGCGGGGGGAGGCCCCGCCGCTCCAGAGGAGCCATAAGGCCAGAGCGGTGGCCGGCATCCCCGCGAGGAGCGCGAGCCGGGTGATTTCCCGCTCGTAGGACTTCATGGGGAAACGGTCAGAGCCCGTGCCGTTCCAACCGCCGGTACAGGGCGCTGCGGGAGAGGCCGAGGGCTTTGGCTGCGGAGCTGACGTTGCCGCCGAAGCGGTCGAGCGCCTTGCGGATCAGCAGCCGCTCGACTTCCTCGAGACTCATCCCTTCGATGCGGCCCCCTCCCGCTCCGGCGCCATCGCCCGGGGGTGTCAGGCTCAGGTCGGCGGCGCGGACCATGTCGCCCTCGGCGAGCAGCACGGCGCGTTCCACGGCGTGGGCCAGCTCCCGCACGTTCCCCGGCCAGGAGTAGGCGAGCAGGCTGCTCATGGCGTTCGGGTCGAAGCGCGTGACCGGTTTGCGGTAGCGGCCGGCATACGCCCGCAGGAAGTGGGCAGCGAGGAGGGGAATGTCTTCGCGGCGCTCGCGCAGCGGCGGCAGCCGGATCTCGATCGTGTTGAGCCGGAACAGCAGGTCTTCACGGAACCGTCCCGCGGCCACCTCGGCCCGCAGGTCCGCGTTGGTGGCCGACAGGACCCGCACGTCCACGTGCCGCGTCTTGGAGGATCCGACGCGCTCCATCTCGCCGGTCTGGAGCACGCGCAGGAGCTTCGCCTGCTGGGCGGGGGAGAGGTTCGCGATCTCGTCGAGAAAGATGGTGCCGCCGTCGGCGATCTCGAATCGCCCGGCGCGATCGGCTTTCGCGTCGGTGAACGCGCCCTTCGTGTGTCCGAACATCTCGCTCTCGAACACGCCGTCCGCCAGGCCGCCGAGATTGACCGTCACCATCGGCCGGTCGGCCCGATGCGACGCCGCGTGCATCCAGCGGGCGACGACCTCCTTCCCGGTGCCGTGCTCGCCCATGATCAGCGCATTGGCATCGGAGGGACCGACCCGTTCCATCAGATGCAGCACCGGCTGCATCGAGGCCGCGGTCGCGATCAGCTCCGGCGCGCCGACCGGCCGCAGCAAGCGATTCTCGCTCTCGAGCCGCTGGCTGGTGCGGATGGCGCGGCCCAGCTCCACCTGGGTGCGCAGCACCCGGACCAGACGGGCGTTGTCCCAGGGCTTCTCGATGTAGTCCCGCGCGCCCCGGCGCATCGCGTCGACCGCACCTTCGATGCTGCCCCAGGCGGTCATGACGATGACGGGGAGCGTCGCGTCGAGGACCTGCAACCGCGACAGAAGATCGAGGCCTTCGAGGCCTCCCGTCGTGTCGCGGGCGTAGTTCATGTCGATCAGCACCGCGTCGAAGTCCCGGGCCTCGACCGCGGCGAGCACGCCGGCGGGCGAAGTCACCGTTTCGACGGCGAACCCCTCGTCGCGGAGCAGCAGCTTGAGCGCTTCAACCACTCCGGGATCGTCGTCGGCGACAAGGAGACGCGGCGAGGAGGCGGCCATGGGAGAGAAGTTGTCAGTGGTCAGTGGTCGGGGGCTAGTGGTGCGCCCTAGGCTTGCGGTCCCGGAGGGCCTGCTTCAGCCCAGCTAGCATCCTTCCTACTTCTCCTGTCATCCGAAGGGTTTCATCCAAATCCGCTGGGCCAAGCATATCCAGTCGCTCGGCGGCAAGCAGGTGGGTCTCAAGCTCCAGCAGCGATCCGTTTGCGATCCCCAGGAATTGGAGGAATTCGCCGGTGCTGCGTCGTCCTTGCCCTTCTGCGATATTCGCGGGCACAGAGGTGGCCGCGCGCCGGATCTGACTGGTGAGGCCATACAGCTCGTCCTTGGGGAGTTTGGCAGCGAGACGGTACGCGGCAACGACTAGGGTCATCGAACGCTGCCAGACCACGAGGTCCCGATAGCTGCGAACCGAACCGGATGGCGCTTGAGACATTGCGCCAAATTGGGCTTCGATACCCGGCCGCTATCATCGGTTCTCCGCCGTATGGGGGCAAATTGACGCGAGCCGCTAACCACCGGCCACTGACCACCCATCACGTCATTCGGTTCTCAGCGCCACCATCGGATCCACCCGCGTCGCCCGACGCGCCGGCCACCATGTTGCGGCCAGGGCGACAGCGGCGAGCAGCACCGCCGTCCCGCCGAAGGTCAGCGCGTCGCTCGGCGCCACGTCGTAGAGCAGCGCCTTCAGCACCCGCGTCGCCCCGAATGCGGCCACGAGCCCCAATCCGACGCCGATCGTCACCCGCCGCAGGTTCTCCCGGACGAGGAGATCCACCACCTGCCTCGGCTGCGCGCCCAGGGCGAGCCGGATCCCGAGCTCCCGGGTGCGCTGCGTGA
Source organism: Gemmatimonadales bacterium (assembly GCA_035500495.1). Classification (GTDB taxonomy): domain Bacteria; phylum Gemmatimonadota; class Gemmatimonadetes; order Gemmatimonadales; family GWC2-71-9; genus DASTHG01. The sequence goes on along the minus strand of DATJXC010000103.1, from coordinate 29,043 downwards.
CCGCGTACGCCGTGACGCCGTAGATGCCGACCAGAGCGAGCCCCAAGGCGAGCAGCGCGAAGACGCTGAGCAGGGAAGTGTTGAACCGGCGCGACGCGGTGAGCTGATCGGCGATCTCGCTGAGACTCGCGATCTCGCCGATCGGCTGCTCGGGGTCGGCCTGCCGCACGGCGTCGCGGATGGCGCCCGCCATCTGCAACGGCTTCCCGTTCGCGGCCCGGAACACTACCCACATCTCGTCGACCTGGCTCTCCTGCGCGGCCGGCGTGTAGATCTCCGGTTGTGGCGTCGCATCGAGGGCAGCCGACCGCAGGTTGTCGATCACGCCCACGATCGTCATCGGGGCCGGCGCTCCGCCCGCCCCACCGGGCCTCGGGCCTCGGCCGATCGCCAGCTGTTTCCCGACCGGATCCTGTCCCGGCCAGAGCTGCTCCGCCGCCGCGCGGTTTATGATCGCCACGGGCGGCGCCGTCGTGCGGTCCTCCGTCGTGAAGGCTCGGCCCTCACGTAGCGGGATACGGAAGGCGGAGAAGTACGCCGGCGACACCACGAACTGGCGCAGCACCATGAACGGCTGCGGGTAGTCGGGCCGCACGCTGCGCGGGTCGAAGCCCAGCATGCGCATCGCCCCGGAAAGCGGCAGCGTCCCGGCGATACTGACGCTCTGCACGCCGGGACGAGCCTCGAGCGTCGCCAGTACGTTGTCGAAGAACTGCGCCTGGGCGGGGAAATCGGCGTAGCGGGTAGGGGTCAGCCGAATTCGCGCGGCGAGAAGGTCGCGCGTGTCGAACCCCGGATTCACGTTGCTCAGCCGGATGAAGCTCCGGACGAGGAGGCCGGCACCGACGAGGAGGACCAGCGACAGCGCGACCTCCGCGATCACGAGGCCGCTCTGGAGCCGATGCCGCCGGCCTCCGGTGGCTCCCGCCGCGTCGTCGCGCAGCGTCTCCTCGATCCCCGGCGCCGAGGCGCGCCAGGCGGGAACGAGGCCGAACGCGATCCCGGTGACGAGCGCGAGGCCCAGCGTGAACACGAGGACCGGGAGATCGAGACCGATCTCCGCCGCCCGGGGCAGCGCTCGCGGCCAGATGTTGAGGAGCAGGTGGAGTCCCCAGCTCGCGAACAGCACGCCGACGACGCCGGCCGCCAGCGCCAGGAGCACGCTCTCAGTCAGGAGCTGCAGGACGAGACGGCCGCGCGAGGCGCCCAGAGCCCGGCGCACTGCCATCTCCCGGCGGCGAGCCGCGGCGCGGGCGAGGAGCAGGTTCGCGGCATTGGCGCAGGCGATGAGCAGCACGAAACCGACGGCGCCGAGCATGATGAGGAGCGGCCGCCGCACGTCGCCGATGTCGGCATCGCGCAGCAGCGTCGCCGCGTAGCCGTTCCCGAACATGCCGAGCGCCCCAGGGCGCCCACCCCCACCCCCACCCCCACCCCCACCCCCACCTCCCGGCGGCGGCCCGACCGGCCCAGCGCCGGTCGCGACGATCTGCCGGCGGACCGGACCACCGGCGCTCTGGGCGGAATCGGCGGCGTTGATGCGATTCGCGAGGACCGTGAGATCGCCGGTCACCCGCGCCATGGTGATGCCGGGGGCCAACCGGGCAATCGCGTTGAAGAAGTGATACCCGCGGTCGGTCTCGGCCCGGGGGTTCTGCGCCAGGGCGTCGCCGACCGGGGTCCACACCTCGATCGAGCGTCGAGGAAAATGAAACTCCGCCGGCATCACGCCGATTACCGTGTAGCTCTTGCCGTCGAGCGCGATCGGCTTGCCGACGATGCCCTTGTCGCTGCCGAAATTCGTCGCCCAGAGGCCGTGCCCGATGAGCGCCACCGGGGCGCGGTCGTCCTGTGGGGTGAGCAGGCGACCGATCTCCGGATGCACCTGCAACACGGTGAAGAGATCGGCCGTCACGGCAGCCGCTTCGACCTCGCGGGGATCGCCCGCGCCGGTGAGGTTGTAGCGCTGCGTAGTCGAGGCGCCGACGCCCGTGAAATCCTGCGTCATGTCGCGCAGGTCGTGGAGGTCGGGATAGGAAACCCCGAACCGGGTGTTCTGAAACCCGGACGACAGGATCTCTACGAGCCGGTCCGACTCCGGATAGGGGAGCGGTTTCAGGAGGACCGTGTGGACCGCGCTGAAGATCGCGGTATTGGCGCCGATGCCGATCGCGAGAGTCAGGACGGCCACGGCGGTGAAGCCCGGTGCCCGGGCGAGCGTGCGTAACGCGTAGCGGAGATCTTGCAGCAACCGATCCATCGAACCCCCTTATTCCGTTCGCAATGCGACGACGGGATCGACCCGCGCGGCGCGGCGTGCGAGGAAATAGCAGGCGAGCAGGGCGACGCCGAGCAGCCCCAGCGGCACCGCGAGGAACGTCACGGGGTCCGCCGGACTGACGCCATAGAGCTGGGACGACAGGAGCCGGGCGGTACCGAGGGCAAGACCCGTCCCCACGATCGCGCTCAGGCCGGCCACCCGGAGGCCCCGACCGACCACGAGTCGAATCACCTGTCCGGCCCGCGCTCCCAGGGCGATGCGGACGCCGACCTCCTGGGTGCGCTGCGCCACGCCGAACGCCGTGACGCCATAGAGACCGATCGCGGCGAGCAGCAGGGCGAGCAACGCGAATCCGCCGGTCAAGAATGCAATGAAACGGGGGGCGGACTGGTCACCCGCGAAATAGGACTCGAGCGGGCGCAATGCCCACACCGGTTGCTCCGGGTCCACCGACCAGATGGCGGCACGGAGGGCCTTGGTGAAGGTCGATGGGTCGCCGTCGGTGCGGGCGACTACGCTATTAAAGATGCCGGGCGACTGCGCGAAGGGCAGATAGATCTGCGGCGTGGGCGGGTCACGGAGCGTTCGCTGCTTCACGTCCGCCACGACGCCCACCACCGTGACCCACGTGACGGGTGGCCCGAACAGCTTGAGTCGCCGCCCGAGGGGAGAACTCCCGGGCCAGGTTTCCCGGGCGAGGGTCTCGTTGACGATGGCGACGGGAGGGGCGTCGGCCCGGTCCCGGGTGTCGAAGTCGCGCCCGGCCACGAGGGGCACCCGCAGTGTCTCGAAGGCGCGGTCACTCACCGTGTTCGCCTGGGCTACCGGGGCCGTCCGCGCCTCCTGCTCCGGCCGTGTGTCGGGAGCGTACCCCACGAACCCCCAATTGCCCGAGAGCGGGATGCTCGCGATCAGGGCGGCCGATCGCACGCCGGGGACCGCGCGGATCCGCTCGATCGCGGTCGCCATGAAATGGTTCTGGGCTTCCGGCGTCGGATACTTGACGCCCGGCAGACGGAACTCGGCCGTCAGGACGTGGTCGGGTGCGAACCCGGGATCCACGGTCTGCAGGGCCAGGAGACTGCGCCCGAGCAGGCTCGCGCCGGCGAGCAGGACGAGACTGAGCACGAGCTGCAGCGCTACGAACACGCCGCGCGCGTCTCCCCCCCAGGGACGGCTCCCCCCCCCTCGCAGTGTCGGGCCGGCTCCACTTGCCCCGCGGAGTGTCAGGGCGTCGTTCAGGCTGGTTCGGGCGGCTTGCAGCGCCGGCGCGGCTCCGAATCCGAGCCCTACGAGAGCCGTGATCGTCGTGGCAAAGAGAAGGACCAGCGGGTCCAGACCGAAATCACCCGGTGTGGGCAACCGGTCGGACAGCGTGCCGGCAAGAGCAGTGATGGTCCAGCGCGCGACCAACACGCCCGCGGCGCCGCCCAGCAGCGCGAGCAGGAGGCTCTCGGTGAGGAGCTGGCGGACGAGGCGGAAGCGCCCGGCGCCGAGCGCGGCCCGGAGGGAGAGCTCGCGACGGCGGGCCACGGTCGAGGTGAGCAGGAGGTTGGTGACGTTCACACAGGCGATCACCAGCACCGTCGCGACGAACCCAAAGAGGACGAGGAGCGCCGGTCGGACCGGTCCGACGATGCTGTCCCGGAGCGAGAGGACCGAAACGCCCAACCCGCCGTTCGTGGCCGGGAGCTCCCGCGCCAGGCCGGCGGCGACATCCGAGAGATCTCGCCCGGCCTGCTCGAGGGTGACCCCCGGCTTGAGACGGCCGATGGCCCAGACACTCGGGTTCCCGCGCTGGAACCAGTTGGGATTGGGTGCTGAAGTGATCGGCAACCAGACGTCGGCCGCGATAACCGCATCCCGAAATCCTGGCGCGGTTACGCCGATCACCACGTGCGGGCGGCCGTTCAGGGAGATCGTCCGGCCGAGGATTTGGGGATCGGATCCGAAACGGGTCCGCCAGGCGTCGTCCGAAATCACCACGACCGCCCGGCCGCTTCCCTGGGTGGTTTCTTCGGGAGAGAAGAGCCGCCCTCGTTGGGTCCGCGCGCCGAGCAGCTGCAACGTGCTCGCGGTGACGAATTCGCCGACCAGGCGATCGGGCTCGGCCGTGCCGGTGAGATTGACGCTTTGGGGACGGACGATCCCGATGTCGCTGAACGAATGAGTACGGTCTCGCCAGTCCAACACGTCCGGCACGGCGACCAGGATCTGATGATTCTCGCCGCGGGTCCCCCACAGCACGACCAGGCGATCGGGATCGGGGTAGGGCAGGCTGCGGAGCAGGACGGCGCGCACCACGCTGAACAGAGCGGTGTTGGCGCCGATCCCGAGCGCCAAGGTCACGAGCACCGCGGCCGTGAAGCCCGGCCGCTTGGCAAACGTGCGCCAGGCGTAACGCAGGTCCTGTAGCAGGCTCTCCATCGGCCCCCCTATTCGGCTCGCAACGCCTCGATCGGATCCACCGTGGTCGCCCGCCGCGCCGGCAGGTAGGTCGCGAGCAACGCGACGGCGACGAGCAGCGCGGGGATCGCGACGAAGGTCACGGGGTCGGTGGTGCTCACTCCGAACACCATCCCCCGCATGACCCGCGTCAGTAGCAGCGCCGCGAGCAGGCCGACCCCGACGCCGATCAAGGTGAGCCGCACCCCCTGTCCCAGGACCAGCCCCACCACCTCGCCGGTGCTTGCCCCAAGGGCGACGCGGACGCCCAGCTCACGGGCGCGCTGGGTCACGGTGTAACTCATCACCCCGTACAGACCGATCGAGGCGAGGATCATGGCGAGCACCGCGAAGCCGCCGAGCAGCAGCATGGCGAAGCGGCGCCCGCCCATCGATTGCTCGATCAGATGATCCATCGTGTCGATCCCCGCGAGCGGCAGGTCGGGATCCACCGTCCGCGCGGCGGCCCGCACCGTTCCCACCGCGCTCAACGGATCGCCCGCGGTGCGCACCGTCATCCCCAGGAAGGGCAGCCCCCGCTGGGCGAGGGGGAAGTACACCTGGACGCGCTTGTCGGCATCGAGCCCCTCGTGCGCCATATGGCCGACCACGCCCACGACCTGGATCCAATGGATCGTCGAATCGGTGAGGTCGTTGAAGGTGATGCGCTTGCCGATCGGATCGGTGTTGGGCCAGTAGCGCCGCACCATCTCCTGATCCACGATGCATACGACCGGCGTTCCGTCGCGGTCGGCCTCGGTGAACTGGCGGCCCGCGAGGAGCGGGGCGCCCATGGTCGGCAGGTAGCCCGCGGTGACCACCCGCATATCGCCCCACGGCATCGGGGCCTTGGGCGGCGGCTGATAGCCCTCGACGTTGAAGCTCGCGGTAGACCAGTTGCCCGCGAAGGGGATGTTGCTCGTCCCGCCGGCGCTCACGATTCCCGGTGCGGCGGCAATCGCCTGCGTGAGCCGCTGCAATACGCCGATCCGCACGGTGTCGTTGGGATACTTCGCCTGCGGCAGCGTCACGTTGAAGGTCAGCAGGTGATCGGGCTTGAACCCCGGGTCCACGTCCACCAGGCGTCCGAAGCTGCGGATCAGGAGCCCGGCGCCGACGAGCAGGGTGAGGGCGAGCGCCACCGTGGTGACGACCAGCGCGCGGCGCAGCGCCAGGCTCGAGCGCTGGCCCACCGCTCGGCCCCCTTCTTTGAGCGATTCGTGCAGGTCCGAGCGCGCGACGTGCACGGCGGGCGCCAGGCCGAACAGGATTCCCGTGGCGAGCGAAGCGAGGAGCGCGAAGCCCAACACTCTGGCATCGAGACCGACGTGCGCCGTGGTCGGCAGGGAATCGGCGGTGAGCGACAGCAGGGCGGGGACGCCCCAGGCCGCGAAGATCAGGCCCAGCCCGCCTCCCGCCACCGCCAGGACGATGCTCTCGGTCAGGAGGTACCGGACCAGGCGCCGGGGGCTCGCCCCGAGCGCGACCCGCACCGCGACGTCACGCGCCTTGGCGGCGGTGCGGGCGAGCTGCAAGTTGGCGACATTGGCACAGGCGATCAGGAGCACGAAGGCGACGGCGCCGAGCAATAGCAGCAGGCCGGAGCGGATGTTGCGCCCCGACTCCTCGGACATCGCCGTGACCAGCAGGTCCCAGTCGCTGGCGTAGTTGTTGGGATAATCCGTCCGCAGCTTGGCCGCGAGTGCGTGCATTTCGCTCTGGGCATGCTCGACCGACATGCCCGGCGCCAGGCGCGCGGCGAAGCCGAGAAACTCGTTGGTCCGGCGATTGTCGGCGAAGTCCGCCGGCTTGAAAGTGATCGGGGTCCAGAGATCGACGCGGCGCGCGAAGTAATCCTTGAAGTCCGCTCCCATCACGCCGACGATCTCGTAGCCCTCGTTGTCGAGAATGATCTGGCGACCGACGGCGGCCTTGTCCGCGCCGTACCGGGTTTGCCAGAACCCCCACGACAGCACCACGACATGGTTCTTGCCCGCTTCAGCCTCGTCCGGGCGCAACGTGCGGCCCAGCGCCGGCGGCACGCCGAAGACCGTGAAGTAGTCCCCCGACACCAGGTTCACGTTGACCCGTTGCGGCTCGCCTGTTCCCGTCAGGTTCATCCCCATGTCGTTGACGACGGCGGCGTGTTGGAACAAATCGGTCCGCGCCCGGTAGTCGCGGAATCCCGGCACCGATACCGAGGCGCGCAGCTTGTTGAGCGACGGATAGAAATGGTTCACGGTGACGAGCTGCTCGGGGTGTCGATACGGCAGCGGGGCCAGCAGGACCCCATTCACCACCGAGAAGATCGCGGTGTTGGCGCCGATCCCGAGCGCCAGCGTCACCATCGCGACGAGCGTGAAGGCGGGGCTGTGCAGCAGCGAGCGCACCGCGTAGCGAAGGTCTTGGAGCAAGGGTTCCATCTGGGGCTCCTGTTCTTGGCTGACAGCTGACAGCTATTTGACGATCCAGCCGTCCTTCAACTGAATCACCCGGTTCCCATACCCTGCGTTTGTCTCCGAATGCGTCACCTGCACGATCGTCGTCCCGCCCGCGTTGAGCCGCTTGAACAGCTCCATGATCTCCCGGCCCTGATCGGAGTGCAGGTTGCCGGTCGGCTCGTCGGCGAGGAGCAGCGCGGGCTTGTGAATCACCGCGCGCGCGACCGCCACCAGCTGCTGCTGTCCACCGGAGAGCTGGCGCGGATACAGGTCCTTCTTGGCCACGATGCCGAAGCGGTCGAGCGTGTCGGCGACGACGGCCTGCCGCTCCGACCTCTTCACGTCCCGATACGACAGCGGGATGTCGAGGTTCTCGGCCACCGTGAGGTCGTCGAGCAGGTGATACTGCTGGAACACGAATCCCACGTACTGCTTGTGCAGCGCGATGCGATCCTTGGGTTTGAGGCCGTGGACGGCGTGTTCATTCAGGCAATATTCGCCGCGCCAATCCCCATCGAGCATCCCGAGGATCGCGAGCAGCGTGGACTTGCCGGCGCCCGATGGTCCCATGACCGTCACGAACTCCCCCGGCCGGATGTCCACGGTGATCTGGCGCAGCACGAACACCTGGCCTCCGCCCTGGGGATAGCTCTTTTCGATGCTCTTGAGCTGGATCACGGTCTACTCGTACCTCAGTGCCACCATGGGATCGACGCGAGTGGCTTTCAGGGCCGGCAGGTAGCAGGCGAATCCAACCACGATGATGAGGACGCCGGCGACCACGCCGAAAACGACGGGATCGTGCGGGGAGACCCCGTACAGCAGCGACGCGAGGGCCTTGCCGGCGATGAGGGACCCGGCCAATCCCAGCGCGAGGCCGATCAGCGCGATTCGCATCCCCTGGCCGACCACGAGGACAAGGAGGTCCCGCCGCGCGGCGCCCAGGGCGATCCGGATCCCGAGCTCCGACGTGCGCTGCGAGACCATGTAGCTCAGGACGCCGTAGAGGCCGATCGCCGACAGGAGCAAACCCAGGCCGCCGAACAGGCCGAATAACGACGAGCCCAGCCGCCACGGTCGCATTTCATCGGCGAAGAGCTGCGGCATCGGATCGATGGCGGGATAGGGCAGCGACGGGTCGGTCGCCTGCACTTCACGCCGCACGAGTGGGGTGAGCCGCTCGGCGGGGCCGGCGGTGCGGACGATGAGGGAGCTTACCCCGTCGGGCAGCACCGAATCGGATTGAGAGAGCGGAATAAAGAACTGAACGACCACTTCTTCCTTCACATCGTTGCGGCGGGCGTCCTCCACCACGCCGACGACCTCCGTGCAGGTCTTGTCGTCTCCCATCTTCAAGCACTTGCCGAGGGCGCTCTCGTGGGGCCAGAGGAGCCGTGCCATCGTTTCGTTGACGATCGTCACGCGTTGCGCGCCCGGGCGGTCGGCATCGGTGAAGGCACGACCCTCCCGCACTGCGGTCCCCAGCGTGCGGAAGTAGTCGGGGGTGATAGCCGAGAGGTAGGGACCCCCGGTCTTGACCACAGGAATGGAATCGATCCCGGGAACGCTCACCGAATAGCCGTAGCTGGTCTGGAACGGCGTCCCGATCGAGAGGCTGGCTCCCGTCACGCCGGGGACCTGAGCCACGCGCTCGCGCATGCGCTGGTACATCGCGTTGATCGCGGGCCGCTTATAACCCAGCGCCTCGAGATTGACCGACGCCACGATCAACCGGTCGGCGTCGAGGCCCAAGCGGAGGCCTTGGACGTGGCGCAGCGTCGCGATAAACAACCCCGCTCCCGTCAGCAGGACGAGGGTCAGCGCGACCTGCCCCACCAGGAGGCCCGTCCGGGTAAACGAGCGCTGGAACGTTCCTTCACGGGCACCCGACTTCAGGGCGGACGAGAGATCGGGCGTCCCGGCGTGCAGTGCCGGCGCCATCCCTGCGAGGAAGGTCGTCACCAGCACGGCGACAAGGGTGAAGCCTAAGACACGCAGGTCGATGACGTCGGCGGCAGTGGCGTTGTCGAGAATCGCTGATCGGAGGAGCGGGGCGGCCCAGAGGGCGAGGAGGATCGCGGCGCCGCCGCCGAGCAGGGCCAGAAGCCCGCTTTCGACGTAGAGCTGGCGGATCAGGCGGCCGCGCGAAGACCCGAGGGCGACGCGGAGCGCGATCTCCCGCCGCCGTTGCACGGCGCGGGCCAGGAGCAGGTTCGCGACATTGGCGCAGGCGATCAGCAGCACGATCCCGCTCACCGTGGCGAGCCAGATTGCGAGCGGCGTCGTCGGACCGGAACCCGCCAGCGTCTGATGGACGGTGCGCAGCGCCGCGACCGCGGTCGCGGCGCCGGGTTCAGGACCCCCGCGCTGCGGCGTATAACCCCGGTACAGCGCGGTCACTTCGGCCGCGGCCTGGGGTACGCTCACCCCCGGCGCCAGGCGCCCGATGGTTCCGGAAAGCCACCAGCAGTTGTCGCAGGTGAGCACACCGCTCCAACGGGTCTCAGGTCCGGCCGCCGACATCGGCACCCAGACGTCGGGGATCTCGAGTGAGACGCCAGCGAACCCTGCTGGGGCAACCCCGATCACCGTGTAGCTCCCGCGGCCCAGCTGCAGCGAGGTGCCGATCGCGCTCGGCGCTTCCGCGAATTGGCGGTGCCAGAACTCGTGGGAGAGCACCGCCACGTGAGCGGCCCGGCCCGGGATGTCCTCGTCTTCAGTGAAGAACCTCCCGCGCTCCGGGCGCACGCCCGTGAGCGGGAAGAACGACGCCGTCACGAGCTGGCCCGTTACGCGCTGCGCGCCCTCGCCGACCCCCAGGCTGAAGCCCCCCCCGGCCCACGCGGCCATCTGCGAGAAGCTCCTGGCATGACTCCGGATGGCGACGAACTTCGGGTATTCGGCGATCGAGTGCGTGAACGTGCCGAACGGTGGGACGGTCCTCGTGACCTCGATCCCGACGATCCGGTCGGGGTCCGACACGAGGGCGGGGGGCCGGAAGAACAGCCGGTCCACCACGCCGAACATCGCCGTGTTGGCGCCGATCCCGAGACCCAGCGTGAGCACTGCGGCACCGGAGAGTACCGGCGTCCGCGCCAGCGCACGCAACGCATACCGGAGATCCTGCAGCAGGGAGCTCATATGAGGTGCCGGGTGTCAGGGGTCAGGGGCCAGTGGTCAGTGCTTCAGCTCCGACACTTGCTCCCGGGAGCCTTGCCCCTGCTTTTCCTCCACCACTCGGCCGTCGAACAGCTCGATCGAGCGGTCGGCGTGGCGCGCGTAGCGCGGATCGTGGGTAACCATGCAGATCGTGGCCCCGCCGCGGTGCAACTCCCGCAGCAGCTCCATCACCGATTCGCCGTTGGCCGAGTCGAGGTTCCCTGTGGGCTCGTCGGCGAGCAGGATCGCGGGGTCGCCCGCCACCGCCCGGGCCACGGCGACGCGCTGTTGCTGGCCGCCGGAGAGCTGGGCCGGATAGTGCTTGATGCGATGCGACATCCCGACGCGCTCGAGCGCCTGCTGGACCCGCTGCTTGCGCTCGGCGGACGACAGGCCGCGGTAGGTGAGGGGGAGCTCGACGTTCTCGTAGACGGTGAGATCGCCGATCAGGTTGAACGCCTGGAAGATGAACCCGATCTGCCGGTTGCGGACCCGCGCACGCTCGGCGGCGCCGAGGGTCGCCACCGGCTGGCCGTCCAGGAGGTAGGTCCCGTCGGTGGGCGTGTCGAGCAGGCCGAGGATCGAGAGCAGCGTCGTCTTGCCGCAGCCGGATGGCCCGGCGATCGCTACGTACTCGCCTTTCCGGACGTCCAGGTGCACGTCCGCGAGCGCGTGCGTCTCCACCTCGTCGGTGTAAAAGACTTTCTTGATCCCCTGAAGCTGAATGAGTGACGACCCGTTACTCGACATCCGCGTCTCCTTGTTTGAGTGGTCAGTGGTCGGATGTCAGGGCGCCAAGGATGGAGCCCCTGACCACTGGCCCCTATCTTTTGATCTTCACCCGATCCACGTTGTCCCACTGCGACATGTCCGACAGAATCACCGAGTCGCCGGGGGCGAGCCCGCGCAGCACCACGATCGTATTGACCGAGGTGGTCCCCACCTGGACCTGCACCCGCGTCGCGTAATGCCCGTCGGCGGACATCTTGAACATGCCGATCGTGCTGTTCGGCTGGCCGTACGCCGGCCGGCCCGTGAAGAGCACGTTGCGCAGGCGCTCGATCTCGATCGTGCCGTCCACGCTCAAGTCGGGACGGGCCCCGGGGGTCGTGCCGTCGAGCGCCACCTCCACCGCGACCGTGCCGTTTTGCGAGCTGGGGTCGATCTGCATGACGTGGCCCGGGATGATTCCGTTGCGGGTGTCGATCTTCGCCTGCTGGCCGGGGCTCACGTCCTTGGCGTTGGTTTCCGGGATCTGCAGCACCGCTTTGAGCTTCCCGGGCTGCACGACCTTGGCGAGCTGCGTCCCGGCCATCACCCACTGGCCGAGCTGTAACGTCAGGTCCGACACGAGCCCGGAGTCTCCCGCCCGGACCTGGAGCGAATGCACCACGTTCTGCTGGAACGCCGCGATGGCGCGCAATCGCTCCACCTGCGACGCCTGCACCGCCACCTGCGAATCGAGCGTCTGGGTCATGAGGGCGAGACGCTGCTGCTCCACGCGGTAGCGCGTCTCGAGCTCGGAGGCTCTGTCCTTGGCGAGCGCGGCGTCGTTCGTGGCGATCAAGGCGTGCGACAGCAGGGAATCGGACATCAGCGCCTGGCGCCGGGCATTTTCGTAGTCGGTGTGCGTCGTGGCGACGACGCCTTCCTGGGTGAGCCGCTGGGTCTCGAGGTTGGTCCGCAGGCTCACGAGCTGCGCCTGAGCGGCGGTGAGCTGTTGCTCCGCCTGCAACGCCTGGATCTGCACGTCGGGGTTCGACAGCTCGAGCAGTACCGTCCCGGGCTTCACCACCTGTCCCGGCACCGCCAGCACGCGCTCCACGCGTCCCGCGGCGAGAGCGGTGATGAAACGGATGTGCTCGGGCATCAGGGTTCCCGGGCCGCGGACCTCGCGCACCATTTCGCCCCGGCGCACCGAGTCCACCCACAACACGCCGCGATCGACGCTGGGAGCGGCGGGGCGCAGGCTCGAGAGCAGCAGGGTGATCAGGATGAGCCCGCCCAGCGTGACGCCGCCCTGAATCAGGCGCTTGCGGTTCTTGACCGGTACGCGAGGGATGTCCACGATGCCTGCCCATTGCAGGGGCCGTACCAACCGGCCTGTGGCCGATCCTGCTGTGATAAGCGGAGTTAGAGCCCTGCGCAGAACGACAAAATCAGGGGAATGGTCGGTTCCGGGAAACTCCGTCCCGCAACCGGACAGTCCCTGACCCCCGATACTTCACCCCGACACCTCGGTTCTTACGGCTCGCGGTCGGCGGCCATCACCTCTTCGGGCGTGCTCATCGTCCCCAGCAGCACGCGCTTCACCGCGCCGTACGATTCGGTCAGAAACAACGGGGCGACCGCCTCGCGGGAGAGCGCCTCGACGCGCTGCTGCAGCTCGGCCACACGCTGCGGATTCTGGTCGGCGAGGTTGGTCTGCTCGGAGGGGTCCTGGGCCAGGTTGAACAGCTCGACCTTGGTGGGCAGGATCGTCCGCCACACGAGCTTCCAGTCGCCCTGGCGCACCGCCGCGCGGAACGGCTCGATGTCGTAGACGATTTCCGTGCGCGGCGACGGCGCGCCCCCGGCGATCGTCGACCAGACGTTCACGCCATCCAGCGGCTTGTGGTCCGTCGTGGAGGCGCCCGCGAGCGCGGCCAGTGTGGGGAACATGTCCACGGTGTGAATCGGCTGGTCGACAACGCTGCCGGCCTTCAGGTGGCCCGGCCAATTCACGAGCATGGGGACCCGAATGCCCCCTTCGTAGGGCGTCCCTTTGCCGCCGCGGAAGGGGCCGTTATCCGCCGGTAGCTTCAGCTGCGAGACATCCACTTCACCCGAGTACATCGCGTCGACGTTGCCGCCGTTGTCGCTCTGGAACACGATCAGCGTGTTGTCCCGCATCCCGCGCCGTTCCAGCGCGGCGACGACCTTGCCGATCTCGTCATCCATGGCCGAGATCATCGCGGCGTATGCCCGGCGCGTGGGGTCGGCGATGTTCTGGTAGCGATCGAGGTAGGTCTGGGGCGCCTGGTACGGCGCGTGCGGCGCCGTGAAGGTCAGGTAGAGGAAGAGCGGCACCTTGGGGTCGTGCGCGGCGATCACCCGTACGGCGTCCTGGCCGATCAGGGTCGTGACGTAGCCCGGCTCGTTCACCGGCTGGTTGTTGCGGTACCAGTCGCGTACGCCGTGGGCGGCATGCGTGTAGTAGTCGAGCTCGCCCACCATGGCCCCGTACTGGTAGTCGAACCCGCGCTGCCGGGGCCAGTACATCCGGTCGGCATGCCCCAGGTGCCATTTGCCGACGATGGCGGTGTAGTACCCGGCCGCTTTCAGCGCCTGGGGGAGCAGCCATTCATCGGTGGCGAGGCCGTACCGGGCGCCGCCGGGGATGGCCGCCGTCTGCAGCCCGTAGCGGAAGGGATACCGACCGGTGAGCAGCGCGGCGCGCGACGGCGTGCAGAATGGCGCGGCGTAATACTGCTCCAGCCGGACGCCCCCACGGGCGAGGCTGTCGATATTCGGGGTCCGGATGTCGGAGCCGTGATAGCCGAGGTCCTTCCACCCCTGATCGTCCGAGACGATGTAGACGATGTTGGGCTTCGGCGGTTGTTGCCCGGAGGCGAGTCGCACGTTGACGGCGAGTGCGAGCGCAAAAACGGTGATCGATCTGCTGGGGTTCATGCGGGTGCCTGGTGGTAGGAGGAGACGCCTGTGGGCCCCAGAGATAACGGACGTGCCAGACAGGCACAACGGCACCTCCTGCGGCGCTGGTCGGCCGTTGCGGCGATGGCCTTCCGGAGTCACCTTCTGGGCACACTAGTCCCGAGGTTCTACTCCTTGTTTCGCTCCACGACGTTCACGGCTCTGTTGGGTAGCCTCTGCCCGCTGGTCCTGCTGGCCGCCCAGGCCAAGCCGGTGAAGCCGGCGCCGGTTGACTTTCGCGCCCACGCGCTCGCCATCCTCAAGACCGTCCCCTTGATCGACGGCCACAACGACATCCCGAGCCAGATCAAGGACCGCGGCGGGATCGACTCGATCGACTTTCTCGTCAACCAGCCCAAGCTGATGACGGATATTCCCCGGCTGCGCGCCGGGCACGTCGGGGCCCAGTTCTGGTCGGCGTATGTGCCGAGTACGACGATGCACGAGGGGATGCACCCGGCGGTATATGCGATGGAGCAGATCGACCGGGTCTACCAGCTGTGCCACAAGTACTCCCAGGTTTTCGCGATGGCCTATACGGCGGCCGACATCGACCGCAACTTCAAGGCCGGCAAGATCTCGTGTCTGATCGGGATCGAAGGCGGCCACGCGATCGAAAGCTCGCTCGGCACGTTGCGGATGTTCTACCGGCTCGGCGCCCGCTACATGACCCTCACGCACTGGGAGACCACCGATTGGGCCGACGCCGCCACCGACAGCGCGAAACACGGCGGCCTCACCCCGTTCGGCGAGCAGGTCGTCCTGGAAATGAACCGGCTGGGGATGCTGGTCGATCTGTCGCACGTCTCGGATGGGACCATGCTGTCCGCCCTCCGGGTGTCCCAGGCGCCGGTGTTCTACTCGCATTCTTCGGCCCGGGCGCTGGACGGCCACGTCCGCAACGTCCCCGATTCGATTCTGAAGCTCGTGGCGGCGAACGGCGGCGTGGTGATGGTGAACTTCGCGCCGGACTTCGTCTCCGAAGAACGGCGCCTCTACGTCAATGCCCACCAGGCGCGCTACGACTCCTTGAAGAAGGCCGGGATGGACAGCACGGCGCTCGCCGATTCCGCCAAGCAGTGGCAGGATGCGGCGCCCAAGGCCACGCTCAAGCAGGTCGCCGACCACATCCAGCACATCCGTGACGTGGCCGGGATCGATCACGTCGGATTGGGCTCGGATTTCGACGGCATCGACTCCGCCCCGGTGGGCCTGGAGGACGTCTCCAAGTATCCGGACCTGCTGGCGGAACTGTTGCGGCGGGGTTGGACTGAGGCCGATGTGAAAAAGGTGGCCGGGCTGAACGCACTGCGAGTGCTGCGGGCGGTCGAGGCCGTGGCCGCAAAGATGCGGTAGATTGCGTCAACCTATTGGAGGTCGCATGCGTCGTTCTCTTGTAGTTCCCTCGATGGTGACTGCCGCGCTGCTCGCCGCCTGCGCGAGTCCGCGGTTCGATCCGAACGATCCCAAAGTCGCGGCCGAGATCGACTCCATCGTGGCGGTGGCGATGGACGGAGCGTCGCACGTCGACGCCGACAAGGTGCTGTCGATCGCGGGAGGCGACACGGCCCTGACCTTCGTCACCGGGGACATCATTCTGTCTGGCCTCGAGCACATCCGGGCTCGCTTCAAGGACACCTATACGGGACTCGCCAGCCAGCACCAAACGCTCGATCAGAAGCGGGTCCGGCTGATCGCGCCGGACGTCGCGATCGTGATGGCGACGGCCGAGGGGACGTATACCATGAAATCCGGGTGGACCTCGCCCCCCGTCGGGATCGGGACGACGATCGTGTTCGTCCGCCAAAACGGAGCGTGGCACGCCGTGCACGCGCACCAATCCATCGCGTTTTGAGGAGAATGGCTATGTGGAAGACACTGAAGCTCATATCGGTCGCCCTGGTGGCCGCGCCGGTGGCAGCGCAGGTGGCGACCCAGCAGGCAGCGCCGCCACCTCCTCCGCCGACGCTCGCGCAGATCGGAATGATCATCTACCCCGGTAAGGGTCAGACCAAGGACCAGCAGGCACTGGACGAGCAGGAATGCACCAAGTGGGCCGAGGACCAGACCGGACTGAAGCTCAACGCCGGTAAGGTCAACGTCGATTCGGCCGCACAGGCGTCGCAACAGAAGATGGCCGAAGCGACGACGGGAGCAGCCGTCGGGGGAGCCGCGCGCGGGGCGGCGGGTGGTGCCATCGTCGGCGCCATCGCCGGTGATGCAGGGACCGGAGCCGCCATCGGTGCGGTGGCAGGGGCCGCGGGTGGCCGCAGGGCGAAGAAACAGGCCGAGGCGCAGGCGGCGCAGAAAGGTGCGCAGCAAGCGGAGGCCCAGAACAAGCAGGCGATCGACACCTTCAAGAAGGCGGCGGGCGCCTGTCTCGAGGGGCGGGGCTACTCGGTGAAGTGAGGTCTATCGGCGGCCTCGTTACTGGGGCACCACGGTCGCCTTCTTGATGGTATCGAGTCGAGGGAATTGAGCGCCGAGATACGCGTTGCCCTGGGCCTCGATCCGCCCCTGGTCGGGCTGTTCTCCGTAACCTGAATAGATGTGGTCCACGACGTCCATGCCATTTACGACTCGGCCCACCGGAGCGAACCCCATGGCGTCGAGGCGGCTGTTGTCGGCGTAGTTGATGAACAGCTGAGTCGTTCGGGTGGCCGGGCCGGCGGTCGCGAACGTCAGCGTCCCTCGGCTGTTGTGCTGCGTCACGGGATCGTCCGGGAGCGTGGCGTGCCGCCACCGCGCCGAGACCTCCGGTGTCCCGCCCAGTCCGAACTGCACCACGAACCCGGGCACGACGCGGAAGAACCGCGTACCATCGAAGAACCCCTGTCGCACCAGGGTGTACAGCCGGTCCGCGCCGAGCGGAGCCCAGGCGCGGGTGACTTCGACGACGAAGGTCCCGGCGCTGGTCTCGAATCGTACCCGGTAGCTGGCCGGCGCCGTCGAGTCGGCGGTGGAAGCGGTGGGGTTCGCTGGGGCTTGCACCGGTTGGTGCTCCTCTCCTTTCTGGCGGCACGCCGCTCCGAGCAGCAATCCCGCGGTCAACACGAGCATCCACCGTTGCACACTGGCCTCCCGTTGAGTCGGAACCTTGGTCAACCGCGCCGTGTTTCAGAACGTGGGTATTGGGTGCCGGGCAATGCAGCACTGACCACTGACCACTGACCACTGCCACATACTAAGGTAGCGTCTCGTTTCCGGGAGCAGCAGCCGTGTCGATCCGACCGATTCAGCGCATCGTGCAATCCAAGCCGACCATCGAAGGCGCCGGTGTCCGGTTACGCCGGGCATTCGGGTTCGGCGCCACGCAGGACTTCGATCCCTTCCTGTTGCTGGACGATTTCCGCAACGACAACCCCGAGGAGTACCTGGCCGGGTTCCCCTGGCACCCCCACCGGGGGATCGAAACGATCACCTACGTGCTGAAGGGAGCGGTGACCCACGGCGACAGTCTGGGCAACAAGGGCACCCTGGGCTCAGGTGACGTGCAGTGGATGACCGCCGGCAGCGGCATTCTGCATCAGGAGATGCCCAAGGGGGATCCCGAGGGACGGATGCATGGCTTCCAGCTCTGGGCCAACCTTCCCTCCGCGTTGAAGATGACCAACCCGCGGTATCAGGATATCGCGTCGCAGGACATCCCCGAGGTCACCGACGACGACGGCACCACGGTCCGGGTGATCTGTGGCAGCTTCTGGGGGAAGAGCGGTCCGGTCGCCGGGGTCGCCGCGGATCCCCGCTATCTCGACGTGTGGGTGCCACCGGGCAAGAAGAAAACGCTGCCGGTGGACACCGCGGCGCGGGCCTTTGCCTACGTCTTCGATGGCTCGGGGACGTTTCGCGATGCCTCGGCTCCGCGCGGGGTGCTGACCGAGCCGGTGGGAGCCGGTGGGAGCGCCGATCAGGCCGCGGTCCTGGAGCAGACCGGCAACCGGTCGCTCGTGCTGTTCGGCAGTGGGGATTCGGTGACGGTGCAGGCCGGAGAGTCCGGGATCCGGTTTCTTCTGGTCTCGGGGAAGCCGATCGAGGAGCCGGTCGCCTGGTACGGCCCGATCGTGATGAACACCGAAGCCCAGCTGCGGCAGGCCTACGCCGAGCTCCAGGACGGCTCGTTCATCAAGCACCGCTAGTCGTCAGAGGCTGAAGTCGGGGATCCGGTCGCGTAGCCAGGTGACGGCCTGAGCGCGCTCCCGAAAGACCGCCGTCTGCCATCCGGTGTCCTCCACCAGGGTTTGCCACATCCGACTCAATCCGAACGCGTCGTCCATGGGCGCCACGATGGCGACGACGGCGGTGGGAGTGAGCAGCGCGATAGTCGCGCCTTGACGGGAGATGAGCCGGATGTCATCGGGGTTCACGCGGAAATCGGTGACCGCCGTCAGGTCCACCAGGGAGAATCGGATCTTTCGCGCGCGATCACCTGCCTGAGCGATGGACGCGGCGGCCGCCAGGATCTCGGCCCCGGTCACCACGCCCTCTCCCACCTGGTGGAGCCCGGTGCCCTCGGAGATGAAGGTGTTTACGAACGGCACGGAACCCGCCTTGCCTGCAGGGTCATGCGTCCGGCCAGGCGGGGTGGGGCCGCCCCAGCCAGAGCCAGCCGATGTAGTCCACCAGCGGCGGCGTGGCCCCGAGCTCCCGCAGCCGGGTGTTGACCTGCCCCCGGTGGTAAGTGCTGTGACTCGTCACCTGGAACAGGGTCTCGCCCAGGGTCGTCCCTCCCGGCGGCTCGGGCTTCGTGAACAGCTTGGCCCACGGAACCGGGGCCTGGGCGTCGAGCCGCGGCTCATCCACCGTCGCCAGGTACGCCGCGACTTCCCGGTAGTACGGCCGCATCCAGGTGTAGAGGTCGGGGAGGCGAGTGAACTGCTGGTCGGGGAACCGCGGCGCGCGGGTCCAGACTTGTAGAAACGCGCGCTGGGTCATGTGAAGGTGGTAGAGACTGTCGCAGAGACGGGAGTCGGCTCCCGCGGCGGGAGACCCCAGCGCCGTGCGCCACACTTTCGAATCGGCCCATTCCATGTGGGTGTACAGCTCCCGGATGAGCGCGATCGAAAACATGATGGGCGGGCGCTAAAATTCGCGCTTCTTCATCTCCGAAAAGAAGTCACGGCGCTCGATGTCTTCCTCGGTCGTGTCGTGCTGCAGTGTGGTGTCGTAGCGGCGCTCGACGTTTTTCTTCTTGGCCGCCGCCTTGGCGGCGTTCTTCTTCACCAACTTGGCCAGCTGCTGCTCGTCGCTCTTCGACATGGGCGACTGCTCCTTTGGTGTGAGGGCTACCGGGCTCGTGGCCCGTAATCTACCAGCGTCACCAACCCCTGCGAGGTTCAGTCCGCGGCGCCGGCGCTGGGTTATCCGGGTCGGGCTGCGGCAGGGCGGGCACGACCTGGTGCTGTGACGAGTCCGCCTGAGGCAGGCCGCAAACGACCCGGTACCCGTCCCGCGTCGGGACGGTCGTCGCCTGCAGGGTGGCTCCATTGGGGGCTCCGGCCGAGAGGCAGAAGGCCGTGATTTCACCGCACCCTGTGGCGCCGAGCCCGAGCAGCAGGGGGACGATTCCGGAGGTGGGGCGCCTGCGGAGCCGGTGCGGTTCGGGGGGAGTCCGCTCAGTGACGAACGTAGGAGACACTGTCTGAACCGCCGCCGAGGGCGTCACAGAACGTCAGGTCGCCGACCAGATGACCGGCGCGGTCCACTGCAACCAGGGTGACGAGCAATGGGAAGCGGCGCACGACTCCTCCGGTCTGCCGGTGCCTCAAGTATACCCGGGGAACGGCTCGGTGGTCACCAGAGCCCGGCGAAGACTGGTTGCCTTGGGGGGCGGTGGCCGGCAGCTAGGGAGCGGCGAAGCTTGCGTTCAGCGCCTGGCGCGCCCGGTTGCTGGCCAGATTCCACTCGAACCAGGCTCGTGGCCGGATTTCGCTGCCCGCGGCAAACCGCTCCCGCACGGCGCGACGGATCTCGGAGCGCAGCGGTTCGGGGAGTGCGGGGAGCCGCTCGGCGATCGCCGGGATGGCGTCAGCCGACAGCCGCCGCGTCAGATAGGCGACGTCGAGCTTTCCCGTGCTCGCGAAGCGGTCCAGGTTCCGGCTCGCGATCCAGGCCTCGTGGTTCCAGTAGATGAGCGCGATGAAGAGGATCGTGGCCGCCGCCGCCGCGCGGCGGAAGAGGCGGCCGGGATCGAAATCCCCGGCGACCTCGAGGGAGAGCACGGCCAAGCCCGCGGCGACCGCGCACATGTAGACCTGGGCATACAGCCGCGCCGTGGTGAATCCGTAGGCCGCCTCGTACAGCCAGACCCGGCGGAAAGCGGAGCCGAGCAACAGCAGCACCGCCGCGATGACCGCGAAGGTCAGGAGGCGCAGGGTGCGCTCGCGTCCATCGTCATGACCATATCGCTCCGAGCCGACGATGAGCAGCGCGCTCGCGGAGGCGACGATCGACAGCTCGCCGAAGCCGCGCCGAGCATACTCGGCGAAGGTCATTCCGGAGTCGGGGATCCGGGGGAGGTTGCCGAAGAAGTAGCCCAGCTGCACCGCCAGGAACAGCCAGAACAGGGCGGCGACGCCGGCGAGCAGGATGAGGCGCTCGGTGGATCCCAGCCAGCGGTTGGGAGCGTGCCCTTCCACCAAGGGGGGGCTTCCCGACTCGATCGACGCGTATCCATAGGCACCGAGCACGACCCCGAGCAGGGCCATGAAGAACACCGCGCGCGGCACGAATTCCCAGCTGGCGATGAGGTCCCGGACGGCATCCCGCCACGTCGCGAAGACGGGATCCGCCCCCGCGAGCAGCAGCGCGAAGCCGGCCAGCACCGGCAGGGTGATGGCGAGGCCGCGGACCCACGCCCGGGCCCGGGTCGAGCGGATGAGGTGCGTCGCTTCGACGGCCCGGCGCATCGCCTGAACCGCCGCGAGCCTGAGTGCCACGAGCGGCGCGGTCGCGGCGAACCGGGCGGTGATCGATCGGGGGGTGAGGCCGGCGGCGAGCAGCATCTGCAGCGCGAGGAAGCAGCCGATCGCCAGGCAGATCAGCGCCCACAGGCTCGGACTGGCGGTCACCGCCGCCGCTCCGGCGATCACGATGGGCGCGCCGCCCATGATCAGGAGGGATCGCGGAGGATTGCGCGGTTGGGAAACCACGAGCAGGCCGGCGACGGCCGCGCCGGTCCAGAGCAACCAGTTGATCCCCGGCAGGGCATCGTACAGCATCCAGGTTCCGAAGCCCGCCACCGCTGCCGCCGTGGCCCAGAGCAGCCTGGGCTCGCCCAGCACCGGATCCGACGAGGAACTCGGATCCCCGGATGTTTCGCGCATGGGCGGAATATTGGCAAAGTTCACTAGCTTTGTCAAGTACTTTGTTATACAAAGTAACTGGCGCTAGGGTTCGCCGCTACGGGCCGCACGGTGGCGAGCGAGCGCCAGCAGCGCGGCGACGATGGCGGCAGCGGAGACCAGGGCGAGCAGAGGATACAGCAGCAGCAGGTCGGCCCGAATGTCGCATTCACCGCTGCACAGCCAGCGCCGGTGGATCGAGTATTCGTAGCAGGCGTAGGCGAGCCAAGCCACCCCGGCGAGGGCTGCCACCCGGCGTCGCGACAGGCGGTAGAGGGCCAGGAACAGCGCCGCCGGAAGGAGCGCGAGCCCAGGCGATGCGATGAAGATGCCCAGCAACGTTCTGACCCTTCCTTAGTCTGCCGTTCCCAGAACGTAGATCGCCCAGGGCGCGATCGCCGTTTCACTGACCCAGGGGAGGGGTTCGGTCGGTTTCGCCAGCGGCCGGTAGGTCTGGAGCGGCGTCAATCCCGCCTGCTGGTACGCCGCGCGGTAGTCCGCATCGGTGCACAGGAAATCCTCGACGGGGCGTCGGTCTGGGACGTCGAGCATCACGATGAGGACCTTGTCCCCGCTCCGGGCGTGCCGATTCTCCGGAAAGGCCCTGGTCGAAAAGGAGGCCCATTCGTTGACGTAGATCTCCGGGGTCGAGACGAGATTCACGATGCGCCCGTGGTCCTTCAGCAGCCGTTTCAACGACCGCAACAGCGCCGCCTTCTGTTCCAGGGCAGGGACATTGTCGAAGGTGAACGCCGAGAAGACGAGATCATACGCGTGGGGCGCCAAGCCACCGACGTCGCCCTCACGCGCCAGGCGATAGTCCCCTGCGGGATCGCGCGCCCGCGCCTGCGCGAGCATCTCCTGTGCAATGTCCACGCCCACGACGTTGAAGCCCAGCCCGCGCAGGAACCGTGTCGAACGACCGGTGCCACACCCGAAGTCCACCGCCGCCCGTCCCTGGATGTGCTGGCCGAGAATCGCCGGCAGATCGCGGAAGGCGAGGTAGTAGGTCCCGGGGAACTCCAGCCGGGCATACGCGGCGGCGCGGGCGCGATCGTCGTAGACGTTGAGGAACCCAGCATTCATCGCTTTGGCCTTTGACTGGCCGGCTAGGCTGCGCCGTCGTCAACCACCGCATCGGCTTCGATCTCCAGCAGCCAGTCCGGATCGATGAAGCGCGAGACCTGCATGATCGTATTCACGGGACGGATGTCGCGAAAGAACTCCCCATGCACGCGCGCCACGGCCTCCCAATCATCGATGCGGGTCAGGAGAATCCGCGTGCGCACGACGTCGTGCAGGGAGGCGCCGGCGGTTTCGAGCGCGGCGCCGATGATCTCGAGGCAACGACGAGCCTGCGCGGCAGGATCCCCCCGCCCGACCGTCCGGCCGTCCGGGCCTAGGGGCGCCGTACCGGCGACGGTGATGATCGATCCGACCCGGACGGCCCGTGAGATGCCGACCTTGGGTTCGTAGGGACTGCCGCTCGAGACGAGTTTTCGCATCGCTTAAGCTGCGCGACGGGGCGGCCGCAATCAAGAGAGATTCATCGAAGGCGAGTGCAGACGCTTGGGCGGTCTTGGCGGGGGTTTCCAGGTAACAGATCTTGCCGTGGGGCTTTGTCGACTCCACAAGGGCGTTAGGTAGCGGCCTTCCACCGGTATCCCTGCACACCGTGGATCCGCACAAAGAGGACCGCGGCCGCATATACCAGCAGAGCCAGATTGGGATGTCCTTCCAGCGCGTGGAGGCTGAAGGCGAGCGCGAACACCGCGAGCAGAGTGTTCGCTCCGATGCCCATGGTTCGCGGGACCAGGAACAACAGTGCGGCGATGGCTTCCACGCCGCCAACCAGGAGTGCGTGGACGCGATCTGGAGCCGCGACCAGGCCGTGTGCCGCGGTGATGACGGTCGCGACGCTCTGGACCAGCACAACGACGCCGAGCGTGACATAGAGGACGAGGAAGGCACGTACCAGAGTACGGGGAGGCATTAGGGCCCTTTCAAAGAGTTACCGGGACGCAATTCATTTCTCGCCGCCACCTCGCGGGATGCGCTTAAGCTGGTCACCAAACTCCAATGTCGGCTGTGCCTCGGGCACCGTGGACTTGAGCCCGAGGAAGCCATGCTCCAACCGGAACTCACAGGGACCCAACCTGATTCTTCCCCGCCTCGGCGAGAACCGCGTTGCTGCCCGTGAAGATGCCGGGGAGCAGGCCGAAACAGGCTCCGTTCATTACCGGACTGCCGCCATCGTAGAATCGCGGATAGAGGTAGGCCGCTAATCGCGCGACAGCTTCAAGCGCAGGTTAGGCGGCCATCGCTGGGCTAGTGAAGGGCCGCCGAATGCGAAATCAGCTGCTTGACCGTTCAATCCCATCTCGAATCGCCGCTTCAAGAACATCGATGTTGATGTTGCTTAGTGTCCTGAACTTGATGCAGTACCCCGTCACGTTCGCTTTGCCGAGTTCATTGCCGTATGTGTCGGCTAAGTAGTTCTTGTCCTCAAGACCCATGATGTAGACGGAAATTCCTGTGGTGTTTGCACTCATACCAATCTGATAGAACTCTCTGGTACTTCCATCGGCGTACTTCTTCGTCTGGAATCCATAACCGATGTTCGGGTTAGAGATCGTTCGACCGCTCCCGTCCTTGCCATCCAGGAACCACAACCGACAGTCAGGCATCAACCCTTGGATGATGCTGTGCAGCGCTTGCATGTCACTGCGCTTGCGCTCTGCTTGAGCGGCAATGTAGTCGGCGATCTCCTTGTGCACGTCCATATCGCGCTCCCTTGCTTAACACATACCCGCAGCGTCTAGGCCGCCTAACGAGATGCGCTTAAGCCGCGGGCCAGCAGCTTTAAGCGCTTGTTAGGCAGCGGCACCCGCTCGGATCGGTCAACGGCGCACCCGATAGCGCAGGTGAAGCACCCGGTTGCCCTGAATCACCACGTCAGGATCCTCCAACAGGTGCTGCGCATGGACCGAGCCGAAGTAGCGCTTGCCGGACCCGAACACGACGGGTACGACGTCCATGCGCACCTCGTCAATCCGGCCCGCGGCAAGCACCTGGCCACCGACGTCGCCCGCGGCGACCTCGACCACGCGGTCCCCCGCGAGCTGCTGCGCCTTGGCCATGGCCGCCTCGACTCCGTCGACGAAGTAGAACGGCGCCTCGGGATGCCAGCCCTCGGGCTTGCCCCGGTGAGTCACGACGACGACGTGGTCGACCCCGCCCGGAGGCTTCCCGTCCCAGCCGTTCGTCATGTCGAAGACGTGGCGCCCGACGATTGTCGCCCCGATCTGGTCCCAGTACGGCCGGGTGTAGTCGTACGACGCCTGCGACACCTTCAACACGCCGCTCTCGTCCAACGGGACGTCACCGCTGAGCAACCAGTCGAACAGCAGTCCGGGCTGGTCGTGCTCGTCCGCGATGAAGCCGTCTACCGACACCGAGCTGTACATGACTACCTTGCCCACGGCTCTCCTCTGCTTTGGGGTGCCCCCAAAGTAGCATGTCGTGAGCTATCGCTCTTGTAAGAAATCAATCGGCCGGCAGCGGCCAGCTGTCCCGCACGTGGCCGGGATGTTCGCGCAGGAACCGCCGCCGGACTTCGACGTACCGGGTCGGCCTTTATGTTCCCACACTGGTGCTGGTCATGAGTAGATGGTGCTGCCTAACGAATCGCGCCACGCCAGCTTCACGCGCATGTTAGACGGCGGCCTTCACTCTGGGGAGCGGGCGCGTGCGGCGATCAGGGTGCCAATAACCATGATGATGGCTGCTGCCTCGAGCAGGCCGTCGCGTGGGCCGTGCACCTGAAATGCTACAAAGCCGGCCAGGGACAAGAAAGAACCGATGATCTCGCCGCGGGTCAGCGGCCTCCGGAACCAACTGGTCATCGTAACCTCCCGCCGCCGTCTAACGAGATGCGCTTAAGCTGCGGCCTGCGGCGGCCGCAATCAAGGAGACCCGTTCCTTAATCGAGCGCCCGCCGCGGGTTGACAGCTTCAAGCGCCAGTTAGGCGGCGCCGCGTCAATGGTCAAGTGTGTAGAGCCGCGTGCCTTTCTGCCAGCCGGTGGCGGTGCGGACGTGGAGCCAGAGCCTCGTCAAGCTCCCCATGGTTCTCAGACATTCGCCACGGCTGGCGAGCCGCGCACGCCGACGCCACCTTTTCCCCTCTTCACCAACCGGGAGCGGCAATGGCAGATACTCCGATTGGCATCGTGGCACGTCTCACCTCGCAGGTCGGCAAGGCCCGCGCGCTCCGTGACCTGCTGGAGGCGAGCCGCCGGACGGCACGCACGTTCGTCGGCTGCCGCTCGTGGGTGCTGCTAATCAACCGGGGGAACCCGCGCGAGTGTGTGATCTTCTCCGAGTGGGACAACCTCACGGCCTATGAGGCGCGGATGCGCGATGCGAGCTGGATAGAGTTGACGGGACGCCTGCCGGACTTGGTGGAGGGCGAGCTGGGATTCGATCTCTACGACGTGATCACCTAGGGACGCCGCCCGCCCTCGTTAGACGGCGCCCTTGATCTGCTGAACTCGCTCTGCTCGGCCCCGCGGTTCGGCTGCCACTACCTGAGACTGTCGGTCGCTGCTAGGGCAAGCAACGATCGTGGGCGGCGCTCGGCGCCTTCTCTGCCGAGGAGTAGCCAGAAGGGAGAGCGACCGCCCGCACTGGCACATCTACGCCGCGTTGTTGTCAGTCTGAGCCGCTTGACCGACCCGCCCATCCCGCAGCTGCAACGGGATGTCGTTGCGAGTCTGGCTCACTCGCGGGCGCTGCCTAGCGAGATGCGCTTAAGCTGCGCGACGGGGCGGCCGCAGACAAGAAGGACCGTTCCCTAATCGCGCGGCCGCCGCGGGCCGGCAGCTTCAAGCGCAGGTTAGACGGCGGCTTGCTTACAGGAGCTTCCGGAATTGCTCCGGTGTGAGGCCGGCGTCGCGCACGATTCCGCCCATTGTGAAGGCGGTGACCGGATTGTTCCTCGGAATCGTGAGAATCCGCACACCGTCGGTCATCACGACGTGCTTCCCTTGCCTGACGACGCGAAATCCAGCCTTCCCCAGGGCGCGCACCGCGTCCTGGTGATTGACTCCGGGGATCTTCGGCATGAAGGGCTAGGCGACTTCGACTTCGCGTACAATGGCTCCCTTAAGGAGCTCGTCGCGGGCGGCGAGATACTCAGCGATGGCATCGTGGATGTTGGCCAGCGCCTCGGCTTCTGTCTTGCCTTGAGACCAGCAGCCCGGCAGACCGGGAACCGAAACGCTGAAGCCTTCGTCGCTCTTCTGCAATGCAATCTTGTACTTCAAGCGGTCTCCCTTCTTTCCCCCCAGTATAGTAGGTCGGAGGGCCGCCGTCTAACGAGATGCGCTTAAGCTGCGCGACGGGGCGGCCGCAGTCAAAAAGACTAGTTCCCTACTCTGGCGGCCGCCCCGGCGCGACAGCTTCAAGCGCAGGTTAGGCGGCGGCAATTCTCCACCTTGCAGCCCTTGTGAACAGAACTTGGCACTGCGCACCTTCATGAACACGAACGATTGTGTGAAAAGGATGGGGACGTAGCCAGTTGGCCGCCGCCTGCCACTCTTCTGAGGTTCCGTATGAGTATTCATCAATGAGGAGGAGGATCTTGGCCAACTGTAGAGAGGACAATTTGTCGGCCTTCCTAAGAACGGCTGACTGAATGAGAGTCGACACATCTCGAATTACCTGGCCACCCCACTTCGCGTCCGCTGAGCCAGTTATCGCGATCAACTTGCTACCGGATGCTGAGGCCTTTTCGATGTGGATGGTTGCGCCATTGTCAAACGAGGCCAGCATCTCTGGTTTGGCTGAGTCGACCGTCGCGGTGCGGCGGAAGAATGCGAATGCCAACTCCTTCAATCGCGACCGATGGTTGGCCATGTCCGGAATAGGCTCTAGATAGAAGATGTAGTTCCCGGTCAATGCAGCCTTCTCCTTTGCCTCTCCCTCAATTTCTTCGGCGAACCTGAGCAGGGCTTGATTGACACCTTGGTCGGGCATCGAGGTTTCGCCGAGGGAAATCACCTCCATGACGCGAGTGATCTCAACCGCAAACGGCTGATCGTCGACTGTAAGGAGAAGATCCGGTGGCTCATTGCCGGGGGTCCAGTCAATCACGCTGTGCCCCAGGTTTGCTAGGAAGGTATGGAAAGCTCGTTGTGCGAATTGCTCGTCCGGCCTCACCGTGCCGCCGCCTAACGAGATGCGCTTAAGCTGCGGCCTGCGGCGGCCGCAATCAAGAAGACCCGTTCCCTACTTTGGCGGCCGCCCCGGCGCGACAGCTTCAAGCGCCGGTTAGGCGGCCACGGCTACTCGATCTTGATCTTGTCTAGCCGAAGCTCCGCGTCTAGTGAAGCCCCGGTCGAATCCCTAACAACCACCTGGCTCGTAACTGCGGTGTACCCGATCATCAAGATCCGGACTGTATAGGTGCCTGGGAGGAGGGGGCCCGTGGCATAATGCCCCGTGCTGTCGGTATAGAGAGGAAGCGGCAGTTCCTGAGCTGGTTGAGGTATGCCGGGAGAGGTGACCAGCTGCTGAACATCCAACACTAGAACCATTGCGCGAATAATCGGCTTACCGGACCCGTGTTCAGTGACGACCCCAGAGATGCCGCCTACAACCTTGGGCGAGGGTTTCTGTGGAGGCATTGGCTGGCCAGTGGAGCAGGTCGCCGATACTTCCATAACCAGCGCCAAGGCGAAGCGAGACGCGCGCATGGGTTTCATCACCGTGGCCGCCTAACGAGATGCGCTTAAGCTGCGCGTCGGGGCGGCCGCAATCAAGAAGACTCGTTCCCTACTGTGGCGGCCGCCCCGGCGCGGCAGCTTCAAGCGCAGGTTAGGCGGCCACTTGTCAGCACGTCCCTTCGTCATAAACCATTGCAAGTAGGTTGACTGCTCATCTCCTGGCTGCCGCCGATTGAACAGGTGATCGTGCTGTCGACCAGAGACTTTCCTACGGCTTCCCAGCCTGCGCTGTCAGCTTTGCCTATGTTCACGCTGTTCCCTGTCGACATTCTGAAAGGTCTACCGTCCTCGGTTCGCAATGAGTCCAAATCAACTGTGAAAACGCGGTGGGCTGAGTAATAGGATGATTCCGCTTTGGCGAGCCAGTGAAGGTCGCCTCGCAGAAGGGCGGCGTACATCCGTTCCTTGGTGTCCTTGACGCAGGTAGCTCCGAAGAAGAGGAGCAGTGGAGGAAGGGCGCCTGCTCTACGCATCGGGTCGGCGGACCGACGTGTTTGCAATGCGAGGGGTGCGCAAGGTGGCCGCCTAACGAGATGCGCTTAAGCTGCGCGACGGGGCGGCCGCAATCAAGAAGACTTGTTCCCTGCTCAAGCGGCCGCCCCGGCGCGACAGCTTCAAGCGCAGGTTAGGCGGCGGCTACTGCCATTTTCCGAAGACTAAGGCAACCGTCACCCACCATGGGACCGTAAGAATCGCCAGGATCCATAGCCAGCGCAGCCAATCTTGGCCTTCGTCAGTGTACTGGTCGGGCCGAAACGCCCGCATGCTCCTCCATAAGATCTTGTTCGGATCGCGCTGGAACTCGGAAAGCTTCAGCCTGATGTATCCAGCCGACACGAGGGGAGCGGCGACTAGAGCAACGAACAGAGCGGTGGGGATATGGAGCATGGGGCCAAGC
>DATJXC010000102.1:0-86951 GCA_035500495.1 Gemmatimonadales bacterium | reverse complement strand
ATGAGCGTGGAGCCCGGCAGCTCCGGCGGCGCGTATACGACCTCGTGCGTAATGGTGACCGTCGGCTTCAGCCCGGGCAGGTTGTCCTCCGCCCAGAACAGGACCTCGAACAGGCCCGCGGGGCGATCTCGCGGGTAACTCACCAGGTACCGCTCAAGCGAGGGCGCATACTGATACATGTACGGCGAACGCGACAGCATCAACTGAAAGACCTGACCCGCCGCGGCAGTCGGTTCCTGGTCGCCATACACGATCAGCGCCGAGTCGCCCTGCGCGCGGTAGGCGGTGACGTATTCCATCATGCGCTCGCGAAAGTACGCGCTGACCACGGAATCCGCCGCCGGAGATCCGAAGTCAACGGTCGCGCGGAGATGGGTGATGTCTGCCGCCGAGAGTTTTATCTGGCAGGCCCCGGGGCGACACCGCGCTACATCCTGCACATCGTCGTGGGGGACCGAGACGGCCTGGACGTCGGCCATAGCCGCGGGATCGGAGAAGAGCGCGAACGCGAGTCGCGATGGATTGCGGAGCGACGCGGGGAAGTCCGTCACAGAGTGGACGTAGAATGATCGCGGCACGTCGATGCGCACGACGCCGAAGACCGCGATCTCGCGCTCGTCGGAGGTCTGGAGCACCTTCACGACCGCCGTTCCGCTGGTCACGGCCCTCATGTCGCCCTGATCCAACGCGATCGTCTGCTCTAGAAACGCTGTGAGCGTAGGCGGTGGGCGCTGTGCCTCCCCGCGTGACGCCGGGACGATCAAGGTGCTCGTACCCAGGACCAGCGCCTGGAGAACCCGCATTGCCGGCCGGCCGACGGTGCGCCTCATGCACCGCCTCCCGTCGTCGTCCCACTGCTTGGTGACCCGGTCATCACACATAAGGCGCGTGTGCGATCAGACCTGTGAAGAGTCGGTCTAACTTGGCATCGAAATGCGGGGGCGGCTAGATCACGGCAGGCTGTCGGTGATTGCCGCAAGGATCCGCTCGGTGTGAACCTTCCGACAACCAATCGACTCCGGTAACATGAAGGAGCCCGACCGGGGTGCGCCTGCCCTCGCTAGGGGTTCGGCCCACTCGCCCCGCGTCGTGAGGGGCAATACCGCCCAACCGGTTCGGGTATACCCAAGACGGCCCGCGAAACGTCGACACTAGCCGGACCGCACACTGATGCTGCGCATCGCCCACATTTCGGATACGCACGTCCTCTCGACCGCCGGGGTCGAGTGGAGAAAGATACTATTCAACAAGCGCCTCACCGGGTATGCCAACCTCGTGCTCCACCGCGGACGGGTACACCGCCGCGAATATCTGCTCGCCGTGCTCGCGGGCGTCGCTGCCGGTGCGGATCATGTCGTCGTCACCGGGGACATCACCAATCTCGCTTTTGAAGGCGAATATGAAGAGGCCCGTGCGCTGCTCAACGGCGTTGCGCGCTCGGTGGAGGTTACCGTAGTGCCTGGCAATCACGACATTTACCTGCCATCCATCCGCCGCGAGCGGCGCTTCCCGCATTACTTCCGTACGTTCCTCCAGAGCGACCTGCCAGACCTGGCGCTCGATCTTCCAGCCGGCCCGTATCCCTGCGTCAAGCTGCGCGGGCCGGCCGCGATCATCGCGCTGTCCTGCGCCGTGCCACGCCCCCCGTTCGTCGCGGCGGGCTACCTCGGCGATACCCAGCTCGCGGCCCTGACCCGCGTGCTCGCACACCCCGACGTCGCCCGGCGTACGCCGGTCATCCTGCTCCATCACCCCCCGGTCGACACTCGGAACCGCCTTGCCCGGATTCGCGACGGGCTGCTGGACGCCGCGGCGCTGCGGCGTACGCTGGGGGCGCTCTCCCGAGGGCTCGTGCTCTTCGGTCACCTGCATGTGCGAGTGCGCTGCGTGCTCCGCACCGCTATGGGCGTACTCGATGTCATCGGCGCCAGTGGAGCAGCGCTCGATCATCCGGACCCGTCGGTGCGAGCGGGCTTCAACCGCTACGAAATCGCCGACGACGGGAGCCTCGTCACGGCCGAGGCGCACGTCATCGATCCGCCTGGCCTCTCGCTCCGGCGTACGACCATCCCCCAACGCGAAGCCTGCGCATGAACTACCGGCGCGTGCTATTGGTCAGCGACCTGAGGGACGATGCCGGGATGGCGCTGGCGTTGATCCGTCGCGTGGCCCCTGCCGCCGAGCTCCTGATCGTCGTGGTCCGCTTGCCCGCGAGTCAGATCGCCTGGCTTGCTGCGGAAGCGCCCGGCGACCTGCATCAGGCCGCCGCCGCCTCGCTCGATGCCCTGCGGGCCGCGACCACCGGCGCGGCGGAGCGGGTGGAGATCAAGCTGGCGCCCGCGCTGGCGACCGACGAGTTAGGGGAGATCGTGGCGGGAGCAGGTATCGATTTGCTGGCCGCGGGTAGGCTCCCGCTGAGCGCCATCCCCGTTCTCGCCGAGCTGCGCAAGCGCCACACTCTCGCCGTGCTGTGGACCGCAGGCGCAACGGCCGACGATCGTCCGGTCACGGACCTCATGTGCGTGGCCCTGGATACACGCGAGCGCGCTGCGGTCGCCGCATTTTTGCGCGATCACGGCAGTCCCGCGCTCCGCGCCTCCGTCCTGGTGCGCAAGCCCCCTGGGGCCGGCACGCTCGCCGCCACGCTCGACATGGCCGGCATCACGGCACGAGTGGATCTGGTGACCCTGGCCGCAGGCTCACGGCCCTGGCGGAGCCGCGGTGGGCAGACTCCCGTCGACCTCGTGGTGCTGGCGCGATTCCCCGGCGCCCTGTTGCCCGTGGCCGCCTGGGCCGCCCCGCTGCTCATGCTGCCCCCAATGGGAACCCTCGCGCCGGCGCTGCGGCGTGCACTCGACGTGCCCGATCTCGTCGACGCCGCCGGCGTCATTCGCGCACGCTTCGACTACGCCTCCGGCGTAGGGCACCGCGATCCCATCCCCGATCAGCAGGTCGCTTTCATTGCCGGTGGCCGTGTCGCGGCCGTCATCACGACCAGTCAGGGTGAGGCCGACCTGCCCCCCGGCCTCGACAGCGCGGACTTCGGCGTAGGCCGGGTCGCGGAGAGCATGGCTCCCGATCCGCTGGCCGTCATCGAGGAGCGGGTCGCGGTCATCCGGCCCGGCAGCCGGCCGCTGCTGCTCTTCGACGCGGGCCTCGCCGACGCAGACCTGTCCCTGCTGGCCGGAATCGCCGGGGCGCACGCTCCCGACCTGCTCGCCGTCCGCCTGCGGGCGACCCGAAGCTGCAAGGCCATCCGCGCCCGGTTGCACGCCGCCGGGCTCCACCCGCTCGTTGTCGATGCGAGCACCGTCCTGGATGAAGGTGAGGCCCTGGACGTGGCCGAGATCGTCGATCCGGTGCGCCTGGCTCGCGTGGGGGCGCGAATGCGCGCCGCTGGGTTCCCGATCGTGGCCATCGTCCATGGGGGTCCACACCCGCCGCGCACGATCGGTTTCGCGGCAGTGACCGCGACGGAAGCCGCCGCCTTGCAATGGCGCATTGACGCCCCCGCCGACTGGGCCCGGTCCGCTGCGGCCCGCCTCGAGGCGACCACCGGCGCGTCACTCATCGCCGGCAACCGGGTCGAGCTCGAATTCGACAACGCCAAGGCGCGCCACTGGCTGCTCGATGCCATCGCGGCCAGCCGCGAGCGGTTTCATTTCCAGGTGTACATGGCAGCGGACGATGACGTCGGCACCGCGGTCGAGGCTGCCTTGGCCGCGGCAGGCGCGCGCGGGATCACCGTGCGCGTGCTGGTCGATTCACTGCACGGGTTTCATGGGTCGTACGGCGTCCACAATCCGCTGCTCGACCGCCTCGGCGAACGCCCCGGGGTCGAGCTTCGAGTGTCACAGCCGCTCACCGGGGTTCCCTCGCTCGAGGACCTGAAGCAGCGGGATCATCGCAAGATCGCGGTTGCCGATGGCGCCGTCGGTCTCATCGGCGGGCGAAACCTCTCGCACGAGTACTACACCGGCTTTCAGGAGGTGCGGCTCACGCCCGCCTCGTCCTGGCGCGAGGTGCCGTGGCTGGACGCCGGCGCCCGGGTGGAGGGCCCAGCCGTCACCGCCTTGGAACGCTCCTTCCTGAATGCCTGGACGGCGGCGGGAGGTTCGCCATTCGACATCCCGGACCGACCGCCGGCCGGCGACACGAATGTCCGTGTCGTGATCCACCATGGGCTGCGGGATGCGGCCACGCTCGAAGCCTATCTCGCGCTCATCGAAAACGCGCAGTCGCACGTCCACACCGTCAACGGGTTCCCAATGGTCCTCGAGATCCAGCATGCCCTCCTGCGCGCACGCCGGCGTGGCGTCCGAGTCTGCACCCTTCTCGGCCACCTGACGCCGACTCATGGCGGCAAGCCGTTCGAGGGCCCCTGGGCCAGGGCGCGCACCGCCGCGACCGAGCTGGTGGATTCACGGATGGATGCGCTGGTCGCGGCCGGTGCCGAGTGCTATCAGTACGCCCTCGCACCGCAACCCGGCTGGACCCCCGGGCTCGGTGTCGTGAGTCCTCATGTCCACGCCAAGGTGATGAGTGTGGACGGCCACGTCTGCGCCGTCGGCAGCGCCAATCTGGACATTACAGCCGGCTACTGGGAGAGTGAGCTCGTGCTTCTCGTGGAGGATCCCGCGATCACCGCGGCGCTCGAGGCGCGCATCGAGGAGCTGACCGCCGGTTCGCGGCTGATCGACCGCAATGACCCCGCCTGGCAGGCGTCCGCCCGGCAACGCCGCTGGATGCGGCACTGGCCCGGGGTGCTGTCGATCTGATCGTCCGCTACGTGAAGGCTCAGCCCCGGTCACCGAACTCGGTCACGTGGTCCGCTGGTCGAAGCGCCGCGATGTAGTGATGCGGTGCGTGCTCGGCAATGGAATAGCGGGAAGAGCCACGGTGCTTCGCGGTGGAGAAGAACGCCACGAGTGAGCGGGGAATCTCCCGCAGGCTGGTGAGCCGCGTCGTGGGGTTCTCCGCACGGTGCCACTCGCCCTCCGAGTGGCGGTACTCATGTCCGAAATGCGCGAACCGCCCCCACCGCGCCGGCGGAAGCGCGGGGATGATGTCGCGCGCGGTGACGTGCCGGTACAGCTTTCGTCCCATGGTGCGGGCCAGTTCTGGCAGCGGTTCGATGAGGGCCATCGGCTGGCCGAAGGTGTAGACGGCGCGCAGCCGTTCAGAGAGCGCGCGGTGGTTGGCCACCCCGACGAGCGACAGCGCAAGAAGCACCGCCATCGCGCCGCCGAGGCTGTGCCCGGTCACGTACAGCGCTTCGAGCGGGTGGTCTACGCTCGTCCCCGGGTCGAATAGCGAACGACCCTCGAGCGCGTGCTGCAACTCGTCCAGGACGGCCAGTCGGGTGGCGCGGACGTTCCGATGGAAGCCGGCGTGTACCGCCGGCGACTCGGCGTCCAGCCTCATCGGCTCTGGTTCGGTGTCGGCATCCCCGAGCCAATTGCCAAGATTCCCCGCCTCAGTACCGCGGTAACAGAGGATCACCACGCGCCCGCAGCGGCTCTGCACCAGGTATGCCGTCGAGAAGACAAACATCGCGTCCACGGTCTGGGCCACACGGACGCAGGCGTTGTCGCCCAAGCCGAGTCGGGTCATCATGGTGGCCACGGTCGCCGAATCCGCGTAGGCGTAGCCCGCGCAGGTCCCGAGCAGGTGCGCCACCAGGGCGTCGCGCCCGGATTCGTCCCGGCGATGCGCCGCAAGTAGAGTCGCGACGAGATCTTGGTAAACAGGAAACGGGTGCGCCGGGGTGGCGCCCTGCAGTCGCTCGATCTCCACGCGGTCCTCACTCTTCGTTTGCCCAGCGCGATCTTACAATCTATCCCAGCTGCATGACACCGGCCTGGTCGAACCTGTTCGGCATCGCCAGGGTTATAGAAAGGCAATCGATTTCTCCAAGCGGCCGATACCGTGGAGCGCCGGTCCTTGGGGAAAGACGTCCAGCGCAACCTATTCGGGTGCGACGCACCGCCCATCACCAATCGCACTGGACAGCGCACCGATTGCATGGGGGGTGATTTCGAGGCAGTGAAACAATTCACAAAAGCAGGGGGAGGGACGAAGAAGGCCCCATCGTAGGAATCACGACAGGGCCTCGGGTTCAGGCGATGGAGCGGATGGGATTCGAACCCACGACCCCCTGGTTGCAAACCAGGTGCTCTCCCAACTGAGCTACCGCCCCGACACGGACTGCGCGACAGCCAAGATAGCCAGGGTGTTGTCTTCTTGCCGGTCGTGGCCCGATCTTATCAAACGGCCGCGTCCTGAGTCTGACCTGCCAACCGCCACCCTGCCGGAGGACCGCATGAAATCCGATAGTACCACGAAGAGTCTGCTGGCTCTCATCACCATTTTCCTGGCCGTCATCGCGCTGCGACCGTCCCTGCTTCACGGCACCGGGCAGGCCCAGGCCACCGACTACGCCGGGGTACAGTTCTCGGTGCTGCCCGAAGAAGACGCGTTCTTCAACTTCTTCGATTCCAAGACCGGGGACGTCTGGACCTATGACCGGAAGGGCAATCTGGTCGATCACCACAAGCTGAATGGCTTGGGCAGACCGATGATGACCTCGTCTCGCTAGCAGGCGCGCATGCACCGAGGGGCGGGAACCGGAGTCCCCGCCCCTCGATTGGCGCCAGCGCCTGGACGACGCACTACCGTGGCGGGATGACGCGAACGATGTGCCCGTCGGCATCGGTGACGTAGATCGGGACCCGGGCGATGTCATTCGGCATCTCGACCTGGGACAGGGGCGCGGCTAGGAGCGTCCAGCTCAACACGTACGGATCCGCCGCCGCGTAGTTTACCGTGTACCCTTCATCACCCATGGAGGCGATCGTCACGACCGACAGCGGATTCGCTACCCCGGCGTTGTAGTAGCCGGTCATCAGCTCGGTCTTGAAGACCGATTCGCGCCAATGGCCGTCCGCCGTTCCCGGCCCACCGGTGTTCTCGACCGGGACCACCGCCCCACCCGTGTAGATCGCCCCACCCACCTTGTAGAACGCCGCCGTCGCCTGGGCGCCTCGGAAGTAAGGGTCGGGATTCCCCTGGCTCGAGGGATTCACTAGGAGGTTCAGCCAAAACGGGTCCCAGATGGTCCCGAAGCCCAGCACATGCCCCATCTCATGAAGGATCAGGTCAGTGAACCTCCCGGAACTCACATAAGCGGGCACATCGGCGGAGTCAAACTGCATGAGGCCCAGCGCGGGGAGCAGCCCGACGTTGCGGAGATCGCAGGGACCGGCCTGCCCGAGAATGTTGTTGGGGCCGTCGATCGGGACGATGGAAGCGAAAATGACGACGCTCGTCACGGTGGTGTCGATGGCAGGGGAGTTCGATCCGCAGAACCCCGCACTGTGGTTCACCTGCCACGACGCCAGTGGCTGGTAGATGATCGACTCCCATCTCGCCTTGGCAGCGAGGAACGCCGCCGACTCAGCCGACGTCATCGTGGTCAGGAACCGGACGTCGATCTTGAACTGCCCGCTTACGCCAGTCGCACCGAAGTTCACCGGATTACCGGTGATCCCGCTCCCCGTCACCGTGGCGCTGAGCCCGTTGCCGCCGAGGTTGATCGCCCAACTCCCGACCGCGGCCACTCCGAAATTGTCGGTCGACACCACCGCCCCGGAGATGCTGCCGCCACCGCTGGTAACGGCGAAGGTTACCTGGGCCCCGGAGACTGGATGGCCAAGCGAATCGAGCACGATGACAGAAGGAGGTACGTTGACCGCGTACCCGACCAGCCCGGTCTGGCCGTTGCCGGTGTCCACGACCACACTTTTGGCGCTGCCGTTCGCCGTCGCCGTCGCCGAGAAGCCGACCGGATTCCCCGTGAATCCCGAATCCACCACCATCGCAATGAGGTTGTTCGTTCCCGGCGCGCCGAGCGTCCACGTCACCGAAGCCAGGCCGGTGCCGATGGTGGTGGCCGTCGGCTGGCTCACGTGGCCGCCGCCACTCGTCACGGCGAACTGCACGACCACCCCCGGCACTCCGTTGTTGAACGTGTCACGGACGAGGACGACGACCGGGTTCGCGAGGGTCGCCCCCGCCGCCCCGGTTTGCCCGTCCCCGGTCTGGACCTGCACCGACTTGGGCCTCCCCACAACCGCCGTAGCCGCAAACACCGCCGGGGCAGCCGTCCCGGTCGCGGCCGTAACGGACAGCTGGTTCGCACCCGGGCTCGTGCCCATCGTCCATAAGGTCGTGGCCTGACCGGAGATGCCCGTCACCGTCGTCGCGGTCGTCACGTTCCCGCCGCCCTGGATGACCGCAAAGGTCACCGACACGTTGCCGACCGGATGAAAGAGGGAGTCGTCCACCTCGACGGTGATCGAGGCGGGCAATCGCTGGCCCACCGTGTCCTTCTGCAGGTCGCCCGAGATCTTGTTGATGTGGGCCGGGACCTGCGCCACGCTGACCGTCGCGCTTCCCTTCACCGCGGTACCCGAGGCGGTCGCGTCGATCTGGGTCGTGCCCGTATCGGTGGCCGTCACGAGACCCGACGAGCTGACGGTGGCGATGCCCGGGTTCTGGGTAGTCCAACTCACCGTCGCGCCGCTGATCGCGCCCCCGTTCGCGTCCTTGACGGTCGCGGCGAGCTGCTGGGTCGAGCCGACGGCGCCGAGATTGACCGCGGCAGGCGCCACCGTGACCGAGGCGGGGGTTGCAGGACCAGCGGTCTCTTTGCAGCTGAGCAGCGACAGACTGACGGCGGCGATCGCGGCAGTGGTCCGCGAGTACAGATGGATCAAGCGCATGGCTCTTACCATAGAATGGCCGCCTCGCCACAGCAAGGACACTTGCCGGCCGTGGCGGGCCTTCATGCTCGAGCGCACATTGTCATGGTGCGCGCGCTCACACTGCTCGGCCTCGTGGCGGTCTCCGCCTGTGGTTCCCAGCCCCGCCCCCTTCGTCTGGGGACCACGACCACCGTGGAACAATCCGGGAT
Source organism: Gemmatimonadales bacterium (assembly GCA_035500495.1). Taxonomy (GTDB): domain Bacteria; phylum Gemmatimonadota; class Gemmatimonadetes; order Gemmatimonadales; family GWC2-71-9; genus DASTHG01. Next base: position 77,977 of record DATJXC010000102.1, on the reverse strand, counting down.
GCTGGCGGTCGCCGAGTCGCTGTGGACCGGCCCCCGACTCCCTACGCTCCGCGCCTTGGTCGGGCTGCGGCTGCGGGTGCTCTTTACGGGCGATTCGATCCTGCGCAATACATATACCTTGTACCTGGTACGGACGGCCGCGCCGCATCCCGCCGGGCGAGGCTTCGTCGCTTGGGCGATGCAAACCTGGCGCGCCCACATCGGCGCGGGGTTCACGCCGCGGCCCGGTGCCTGCGTCGTGCCGTCGTAGTTGTTGCGCGAGGAGGCCCTATGCAAGCGGTCACCGATCTGGCCCCGAAGGCGTCGATCTGGTTCGAGCGGCACGGAAGCTATCTGCTGGGAGATCAAGAGAGCCGGCTGCTCGAGGCGATCGACCAGGTGGGATCGATCAAGGAAGCGGCGAAGACTGCGGGGATCAGCTATCGCACCGCCTGGGCCCGCCTGCAGGAGATGGAACGCGCCCTCGGTCATCCGGTCGTCAAGTCGCGGGCCGGCGGACCCGGCGGAGGCGCCACCACGCTGACCGACGAGACCCGCCGCCTGCTACGCTTCTATCGGGAGGTCAGCGCTCGCAGCGTCGCGGACGTGGAGCGGGAATTCCAGACGGCTCTGCAGCTCGATCGGTAACAGATCGGCGGCTTCTCCTCGACGCCTTCATCCCTACGCTTCTTTCCTACGCTTTTTCATTTGGACACCGCCACCGAGTACCCCGTCAATTCCCGCAGTACATGACTCCGCTCGGCCGCCACCTGCACGAGTTGCGCCTGATAATGTGATACCTGATTGACGTCGGTCACCCCCAGCGTCAGCAACGGACCCGTACCCAAGATGCCGGTGAGCACCAACGTATCCATGGTGCCGGGAGGAGCGTCCCGCCACAAGACCAACGTCCCAGTCGCTTGCTCACTCGCGGGCGGCGTCGGCGACCTCAGGACAAGCAGCACGGCTTCGTCCACGTTGCCGTATGGCGTCGTCAGCGATACCGTCAGCGTCCCGGCTACCGGCGCCACTGCATCGCTGCAGGCCGCAGCCGCGGCCAGCAGCGAGACCACGAGGATTCTGGAGCGCCGGCTCACGGTTTGGATCCCCTTCTCGGCGACACAACTGCGGCGGCCGCTTGGGGAACCGCACCCGTCGCCTGCACCCAGGCGGCGAAATCTCCGAGGTCGAATATGCCGTTCTTGTTCCCCAGGAGATCGAGGAACTGTACTTGATCGGCCGTCAGCCCGGTGCCATGGAGGAGCTGACTGATCACATCGGCCTGCACGAGCGTGGGTGCGGTCACCATGATGGCGTACGCGCGCTGCAGCGTCTGGGGACCTGAGGTTACCCGCGCGCCGAAGGAGAACGTGCCTAAGGCCACCGGTACGCCGCTGAGGTGGCCGCTCGTCGCGAGGGACACGCCTGGCGGCAGCGACCCCGAGAGCTTCTGCCAGGTGTAGGCCCCGCTCCCCCCGCTCGCGACCAGATAGTCGTCGTAGGTGGTGCCCATCACGCCGCCTGGCCGCAGCGAATCACTGACGATCGCCATGAGCGGATCGAATCGGGCCAGCAGTCTGTAGGGGTGCGCCATCGGGAGCACAATCGTCTGGGTGAACGTGGTCGTGTCGCCGCCCCAGCCCCCGAAGACGTACCCCGAATCCGCGGTGGCCTGGAGCGTGATCGGGGTGCCCTGATTCACGTAATCCCCGCTCGTCACGGTTCCAGGTGTGAAAACGACGGTCCCGTGCGGACTGGAGACAAAGGAGACACGGAAGCCCTTGGTCGCCGTGGCGATCAGCGTGTCGCCGCTTGCCGACGCGACGATCGTATGGGTGCGGGGACCGTTATCGGACCACTTGGAGAAGTAGAAGCGCGTGCCGGAATCCGCCGATACCTGGGAGTCCGCGAACGAGATGACGTGCGCCGAGCCGCTGTCGAGCAGACTCCGGAAGACACCGTACTTGGTGCTGTCGACCTGAACGGTGGCGGTGGTGTCGCTCGCCCGGACAACGGTGAGCCCGCCGATCCGGAGGTGGAAGGAGATCGCCCCATTCGGGACGAGCTGCGTGATGGAATCCAGGACAAATCCCACGAAGCTCGAGTCGGAGTTCTTGATGGCGGCCGGGTTCGTGCCGATGCCGTAGCTCGGATTGCCCGACGTTCCCGGGTAGGGATCGCCGCCGTCCCCCCGGTTGCAGCCGAACGACTCACACCAGAGCTGGCGCTTCCCGTCCGCCTCCTCCAGGGCCAGACCGTGAATCGGCCCCGCGTTCATCGAGTTCGAGCCGCACACGTTGATCATGCAGGCCTTCGCCCCGTCCACGTGCCAGACCATCAGCCCGCCTCCGCCGTGGATCCGGATCAAGGCGCTGTCCGAGAGCACACCCTGACGGTTCTCGAGCAGGTAGTACTCGCTCCGCGGGTTCGCTCCGGCGACACCGAGGTAGAACACCGTGTCCGCGGTCGGCACCGGGCCGACGGTGTAGGTGCCGGACGCGGCCAGGGGCACGAGGGTGGTCCACCCCATCTGCTGCAGCGACCAGGCGTCGTAGCGGCTGGGACTGAACGACGACGTGTAATTGCCGCTGCCCATCAGCCCCCATTCCCCGATCCCCTGCGTCGAATTCTGGGTGTCATAGAGATCGGGGAGATCCAGAATGTGCCCCAGCTCGTGGGCCGCCGTGCCGATGGGCATGATCTGGGTGGAGTCGCACACGCTCGTGACGCCACCAAGCCCGCTCTGCAGGATGTAGTCCCGAACGATGATCTTCGAGGACGTAACCCTCGGCCCCGGCGTGGCGTCGTCGTTGGTCTGGTAGAAGATGTGAGAGCGATGTGACCAGAGGTGTCCATTCGACGCGGAGAGGCAGGCACCATCCATGCTGGGATGCACGAACAACACCGCGTCCACGATCCCGTCATCGTCGCCCGAGTTGGGGATGCCATCCGGCCCGTCATTGTCGAACTGGCCGAAGTCGATCTGGGAGTCGGCGTGCTGCAGCGCTTCGATCAATCCGTTCTGCATGTCCGCGAACCCGGCACCGAAGATGCCGTTACAGTTATTGGTGCCGAACTGGTTCTGACCCGCGCAACTCGCTCCGCCGGTGTAGTTCGCCTCGTTTTTCGATAACGCCACCCAGCCGAACGCCTGCCCCTGAATGCTGAACACGCCGTTCGATAACTGCTCGTAGAACGTCCGCAGGGTGTAGGGCTTGCCGTTCGGCGCGACCTGACCGAACAGCGTGGCGTCGTAATCGCTCGCCAGATGCGTCAGGAACTGCGCCGTCGGGCTGTCCTGGTAACGGAACATGATGACGGGCACTCGCAGCGCCCCCGCCACGGACGCGGGTCCCGCGGGGCTCGCAGGCCCGGCATTCAGGGACCGAAAGCTGCGCTGGCCGAGGAGGCTGGCGCGGAGCGTCGCCACGGCGCGGGCCTTCACCCGCCAGCCGCCGTCGGCAGTGATGTCGAGACCGGGCAATTCCCACCCTGGGACCGGCTGCTTCTCCGCCCCCGCCTGTTGTTGGGCCGCAAGCAGGCGCGGCAAGCCCGCTCCCACCGCCAGGCCGAGCATCATCCAACGCAAGGCAGTCACGCTGGTGTCCTTCACCTCACGCCGCCTCGGCGGTACGCCCGCCCGCGCGGGCGGAGCGGCGCGCCAGCCACCACCCCACTCCCATGAACAGGACCACACCTCCACCGATCTTGGCTACGTACCCAAGGGGGCTGGCCTCATCCGCGGGGGGGATGAAGCTGAGCACAATGGAAAGCGCCACCGCCACGATCCCCAGCACGCCGAGCAGCCCCGTGCCCAGCGTCCGTGCCCGGCGGAGCCTGAGATACGCCCCGAAGATGTAGAGATAGGGAATGAAGAAGAGCGCCACCGTGAGCTGCGTCAACAGCAGATAGGCGGCCCGAACCGTTTCTCCCGCCAGGCTCGCGATGATGAACAACGTGGCGAGGCCGCCCATGACCAGGAGCGACACGTACGGCGTGCCCCAGCGCGGATGCAGCCGCGCGAACGCCGGCGGCAGGGCCTTGTCCACTCCCGCCGCGAACGGGAGGCGGGCGCATCCGGCGAGCCAGGCACCCGTTCCGCCGAGGTTGCCGAAGGTCAGCAGCACCACGATCAACGGCGGCAGCAACAAGAGCCACCCGCCCCCCAACCGTTCCGCCAGAGCCTGGGCGGCTTGCGGCATCCCGTTCGTGATACTCACCGTCTCATGCGGGAGCGCGACCAGGATCGCGAGCGTACCGACCACGTACGTGGCGGCGATCGCGAACCCGGAGACGAGCACGCCTCGGCGCAGGGTCGCCGCGGGATCGTGAATCTCCCCACCGAGCGATGGGGCGAGCTCGAGTCCCGCGAAGGCGAAGGTCATCGTGCCGAACAGGTTGATCGACGGAAGATCCAATCGCGCCGGCACCAGGTCATGGACATGGAACGGCGTCGCGCTCCCCAGATTGATGAACGCCCAGGCCGCGAGCAGCACGAACAGCAACGCCGGGATCCAGGTCCCGATCCCCCCGGCATTCTGCAGCCACTTCCCGATGCGGAGGCCCACCAGGTTGAGCCAGATCGCAAACCACAACCCCACGAGGGACACGACCGCGGTGAACGAGGTGTGTTCGCCCAGCCACGCCGTGCGCCGCCCACCGATGTAGGCGAGGATGGTGGCGGCCGAGAGCAGGAGCGAGGGGAAGTAGGTGAGGTTGTTCACCCAGTACCCCCACCCGGCGAGGAAGCCGTGCCGGGGGCCATAGGCGCGGGTGACCCAGCGGTAAATACCGCCGGCGCCGGGATCGATATCGGTCAGCTCGCGCACGGCCACCGCCGACGGCACGAAGAACACCAGCATGGCGAGGATCCAGACCGGGATGGCGGCAAACCCGAACTGGAAAGAGGCCGTCGTCAGCCACCGGAGTCCCACGATCGCCGTGATGTTGAACAGCACGACGTCGCGGAGCCCCATGACGCGCCGCAGCTGCGGTGCGTCGCTCACCGACCCTCCATCCAGGCGTCACCCAGCCGGCGAGCCGAGTCGGGCGCGGCCGGGTCGGCCTCGATCCGGAACGTGCTCGCGTCTCCGCCACCATCCTCCATCAGGCGCAGCCCGACCTTGGCGAGCGTGGCACCGTAGGGCAGCTCCTCCACTCCCGAGACGTAGCGCTTGAAGAAGTCGGTGAAATCCGTGCCGCTCACGTCATTCAGGGCCTGGAGGACGTCGGCGTCGCTGTACCCGTGCCCGGGGAGGTAATAGCTGGTCGTGGTGCCCTTCCAGCACCGCTGCCACAGCAGGCGGAGCACGTCGTCCAAGGTCTTCTCGCCGGAGCTGCGGGCGCGCACCTCGAGATCGAGCAGCCAGGCCAGCGCTTCACCCTTGGTGTAATAGTCGATCGTCGACTTCTCGAAGTTCACCTCCTGGCGCAGCGGCACGCGGTCCATGAACCAGGCCGAGAGGGAGGATTCCTCCGCTGACATCACGAGCCGGCCGGGGGTGTGCTGGAGGTAGCCGATGTTCCTCGCCACGCGGGCCAGGTAGCGGGCCCGGTCCCACAGCCCGGCCCGATACACCGTACGCGCCCCGTAGTAATTGGTCCACCCTTCCCCGACCCAGAGCGTCGTCGTGTAATTCTCACGGGTGTAATCCCAGGGGCCGAGCTCCTTGGCCCGCAGCCGCTTCATGTTCCAGGCGTGGAAGAACTCGTGACCGAACAGCTCGAGCCTTCGCAGATACGCCGCCGTATCCCCCAACGCGCCGGCGATGATCACCTGAGTCGAGGTCAGGTGCTCCATCCCGTCACCGCCGCCGCGGTTCCCCGGCATGTAGTGCGCGAGGAAGACATAGCGCTCCATCGGCTGCTCGCCCCACAGCGCCACGTCGGTTTGCGCCAGTGTGCGCAGATCCGACCGCAACCGGGCCCGAAGCCCCGTCCCCGTATCCCCTTCGGCGTGAATCAGCAGCCGATACTGGGTGCGGTCGAGCGAGAAGGTGTCCACGGTGAACCGGGCCGAGATCTCGGTGGGGGTGTCGATGAAGACGTCGTAGTTCGGGAACGACTGCCGCACCGCCCCCGGCTGCGCGGCGCTGGCGGCGCCGTTCATGACGCTCCAACCCTCCGGACCGACGTAGCTGACGGTGACGGGATCGGCCTTGTGGCCTTGGACGTAGGGGAACACCGTTCCCGGATTCAGATTGATGTGCAGCGAGTCGATCTGCGAGGTGGAACCCGACAGATCGTTCCACCACTCATGCAAGGTGACCTCGACCGTCGACCCGCCCAGGCGGCGGCGCCCCGGGCAAAGCACCAGCCACGTCTGCTGGTCCACTTTGGGACCGGGCACGGGGTGCCCGTTGCAGGTCGCCTGGAAGTCCAGCACGTTCGCCGCGAAATGGTAGATCGCGTACCGGCCGGGGTACCAGGCGGGCATCTGAATCAGCAGCGAGTCGGCCAGGGCTCCCGCCACGCGGAGGCGCACGGTCCCCGTGTGCGTGGCCGGCGTCCTGGCCTCGAACGTGTACGCGACCTCGTAGGGTGAGGGGGGTTGTTGCGCGGCGGCACCGCGCGTGCCGGTCAGGAGCAGCAGTCCACAGGCGAAACCACGCACATCCGGCTCCAGGACGAGAGGGCTGAGAATCACGCGCTACACTATGGCGAGGTGGGGTGCAGTTGCGCGGTGAGCCAGCCGACACCCGCTCCAATCGCGGCACCCGCCAGGACGTCGGTCGGGAAATGCTTGCCGCCGGCGACGCGCAGAGCCGCGACGCCGGTGGCGCCCACGTACAGCAACGCGGTGTTCCGACCGGCGTGCGGCAGATGCTGGCGGGACGCCATGACGGCATAGGCCGTGGCGGTCGCGAAGGCCAGCGTCGCGTGCCCCGAAGGAAACGATTCCCGGTTGTCGGGGTCGCCGGCCGCGGCCGCGGCATCGGAGGTGTAGAGCACCGGACGCTCGCGATGCAGCGCCACCTTCAACCATTGCGTCACGGCGGTGCTCCAGACGGCGGCGTTGACGAACACCGCGGCGTTGCCGCGGGCTCGAGCGGCGTCCATCCCGGTCACGGACGCGAGTGCACCCCCGGCCACCACCCCGGCCAGCAGCACGTCGCTCCCCGTCCCGGCCACGGAAGAGTTCGCTCCAACCACCCACCGGTCGATGGCCGGCAGCGAAGCGGGATCGCATGGGGCGCAGCTGGCCGCGGCGGGAACGACGCGCGTCGCCCCGAGCGCCACCCCGCCGCCGACGAGGATGGCGGCAGCGTCGGCCCAGCCGGCCGTGTAGACCGGACCCGACACCTGGCCTACGGCGGGGGCCGGTGCGTACAACCCCGCGGCCAGCGCTACGATCCCGAGGATCCGGCGGGGGCCGGTGCACGAACGCAGCATCAGGTGCTGAAGTTACGTCGCTCGCTCTCTGCGTGCTAACTCCTTGCGGCTTCGTGAACTTGCGATTTCTCCGGGGGGTGGCTAAGCTGTAGCTCGCTTCCAACACCACACCGAGGTCGCCTTGGGTACTGAGACCCTCCAGCACATCGCCCTGTTCAACAAGTGCCGCAATTTCACGCGGGCACGGGAGGTCCAGGCCGCGGGTCTGTACCCCTACTTCAAGCCGATTTCGCACTCCGAAGACACCGTCGTCGTCATTGAAGGCAAGCAGCGAATCATGATGGGCTCCAACAACTACCTGGGACTCACCCATCACCCCGAAGTGCTGGCCGCGGCGAAAGCCGCCCTCGAGCGCTACGGCTCGGGGTGCACCGGGAGCCGGTTCTTGAACGGCACCCTGGACCTGCACGAGCAGCTCGAAACGGAATTGGCCGAGTTCTTCGGCAAGGAAGCCTGTCTCGTCTTCTCCACCGGATACCAGGCGAACCTGGGGGTGATTTCGGGTCTGGTGGGCCGGGGCGACCAGGTGTTCCTGGACAAGCTGGATCACGCCTCGATCGTCGACGGCGCCAAGATGTCCCACGGCGAGACGCTGCGGTTCAACCACGGAGATCTCGCGGGCCTGGAGCGGAAACTCCAGAAGGCCCCCGAGGGCACCGGGATGATGGTCATCGTCGACGGCGTCTACTCCATGGAAGGCGACATCGCCGACCTGCCCAACCTGCTGAAGGTCACCCACCAGTACGGGGCGGCCCTGGCGGTGGACGATGCCCATTCCGTCGGCGTGCTCGGCCCCAAAGGGGACGGGACCGCCGCGCATTTTGGGGTGATCGACGAGGTGGACCTGATCGTCGGCACCTTCTCGAAATCTCTCGCGTCGATCGGCGGGTTTGCCGCAGGCTCCGACACCGTCATCCACTACCTCAAGCATCACTCCCGCCCGCTGATTTTCACCGCCGCCCTGCCGCCGGCCAATACCGCGGGCGTGCTCAGCGCGTTGCACGTGATGCAACGCGAGCCCGAGCGGCGCGATCGGCTGTGGGCCAACACCCGCCGCCTGCAGGAGGGGATGCGCAGCCTCGGCTTCGAGATCGGCCCTACGGAAACGCCGATCGTCCCGATCCTCGTCGGGCCGCTCGAGAAGACCTTCGTGTTCTGGCGCAAGCTGTTCGACGCGGGGGTGTTCACCAACCCCGTGGTGCCCCCGGCCGTGCCGCCCTCGCAGTGCCGGCTGCGCACCAGCCTCATGGCGACCCACACCTGCGAGCAAATCGACTTCGTGCTCGAGACCTTCGCCCGCCTGGGTAAGGAGCTGGGGGTCGTTTGACCGTCGCGATCGTTCCCATCCGCCCCGGCGGACGGGAGCTCGAGCGGTTCATCGCCTTTCCATATTCGCTGCACCGTCGGGACCCGATGTGGGTCCCGACGTTGCGGATGGACGTCCGCAAGATCCTCTCGCCACAGAAGAATCCGTTCTTCGAGCACGGGGCGGCCCAGTACTTCCTCGCGCAGCGCGACGGCAACGTGGTTGGGCGCATCGCAGCGATCCGCAACGACCTGCACAACCAAACCTACCACGACCGCGTCGGCTTCTACGGGTTCTTCGAGTCGGTGGACGACCAGGCGGTGGCCAACGCCCTGTTCGATGCCGCCGGGCAATGGCTCCGCAGCGAGAAGCTGGACACGATGCGCGGGCCGATGAACCCGTCCATCAACGATGAATGCGGCCTGCTGATCGACGGGTTCGACACGCCGCCCGTCATCCTGATGACGCACAATCCCCGCTATTACGTGGCCCTCCACGACCGCTATGGGTTCGTGAAAGCGAAGGACATGTATGCCTTCGCCGGCGGGGGCGACGTGCCCCCCGACCGGTTCGCGCGCGCCAAGGAGATGATCGGCAAGCGCTACGGCCTGACTTTGCGCACCCTCGACATGAAGCGGTTCCGCGATGAGGTCGCGCTGGTCAAGCAGCTCTTCAACGAAGGGTGGGAGCAAAACTGGGGCTATGTCCCCATGACCGAAGCGGAGCTCGATTACCTGGCCGAGTCGCTGAAGCCGGTGATCATCCCCGAGTTGATCATTTTTGCATCGATCAAGGGCAAGATCGTCGGATTCGTCGCGGCGATCCCGGACCTGAACGTCGCCTTGAAGCACAATCCATCCGGCCGGCTGTTCCCCGGGATCCTCAAGGTTCTGTGGCACGCGCGCCACGTGCACCGCGCCCGCATCCCGCTCCTCGGCACCCTGCCCCAGTACCGCGGCAAAGGCATCGATGCCGTGCTGTACTACCAGGTTTGGTCGAACGCGCTGCGCCGCGGGATCAATTGGGGGGAAGGCGGCTGGATCCTCGAAGACAACCACGCGATGGTCAACGGCCTCACCGCGCTGGGCTTTCACATCTACAAGACCTACCGCATCTACGACAAGTCGCTGTGAAGGTCTGCGTCACCGGCGCCACCGGGTTCGTCGGTGGGCACTTGATCCGGGCGCTGCAACGCCGTGCCGACACCATCACCTGCCTCGTGCGCGATCTCGATCGCGGCGCGGCGCTCGGTCCGGACATCCGGCTCGTGCGCGGCGATTTGTTTGATCGCGCCGCCCTGGCCGAAGCCTGCCGCGAAGCGGAGATCGTCTATCATGTCGCGGGGCGGATCAGCGCCCGCTCGGAGGCCGAGTTCCTGGTCGCCAACCGCGACGGCACCGCCAATGTCCTCCGGGCGGCCGCGGAGGCGGCGACCTCGATCCACCGCTTCGTGTACGTCTCTTCGATCGCCGCCGGGGGACCGTCCCGACCCGGGTCGCCGGTGGACGAAACGAGGGCCCCCGCCCCGGTCACGCCGTACGGGCGCAGCAAGACTGCTGCCGAGGCCGTGGTTCGCGCGGGCGCCGTCCCATGGACGATCGTCCGGCCACCGGTGGTGTATGGTGAGCGCGATCGTGAAACGCTCACCCTGTTCCGGCTGGCGCGTCTGGGGCTGGGCATCGTCGTCGGGGACGGGTCCCAGGAACTGTCGCTCGTGTACGCCGGCGACCTGGCCGATGCTTTGATCGCGGCGGGGACGAGCGCGACGACGGCAGGCAGGATTTACTACGCCGCACACCCCAACCCGACCACCAGCCGGGCGCTGGTTCTCGCCGTGGGTCGCGCGGTAGGCCGCCGCCCCATGGTGCTGACGATTCCGGGCGCGGTGGCGCGCGGCGTCCTCTGGACCATAGGTTCCCTGGCACATTTCACGGGTCAGGCCACGGTGCTCTCGGTCGACAAGTTGCCCGAATTCCTCGCTCCGGCCTGGACGTTCACCTCGCAGGCGCTGGCGCGTGATGCCGGGTGGGTGGCGGCAACCGACTTGGAGACGGGCTTGGGACGAACCGCGCAATGGTACCGCGAGGCCGGCTGGCTGTGATGCGCGCGGCACGGCGGCTGTGGGACACCCTGTCCCCCATCGACCGCTGGACCCTCATCTACCTCGGCGTGGTGTCGATCGCCCTGGCGCTCTCCTTCCGCAGCGGCGCGCCCGAGCACTGGTGGTGGCTCCTGGTGGCCCACCTGGAGCTGGCGGTGTTGGTGTGCCTGGCCCCGGAGGCGCGGCGCGGCGGCCCGATCGCTCAGTTCCTGGCCGATTGGTATCCGATTCTCCTGCTCCCCGGCCTGTACGGCGAGATCGGCATCCTGACGATCCACGCCGGCTTCCAGAATGATGTCGTGATTCAACGGCTGGAGGAGTGGATTTTCGGATCGCAGGTCTCCTACCGCTGGATCCGCGAGATGCCCAACCCGTGGCTCTCCTGGTCTCTGCACGCCTGCTATCTCGCCTACTACGCGATTCTGTGGGCGTCACCGTTCGTGCTGTGGATCACGAACCGCCGCGATGCCGCCAGAAACACGATCCTCGCGGTGATGCTCACCTTCTACTTCTGTTACGTGGTGTTCCTGTTCTTCCCGGTGGCCGGCCCGCGGTACGCGTTCGCGCTGACGGACAATATCGCCACTCAGGTCGCCCCCGCGCGCTGGGCGCAGTGGTTGCTCAACCGTGGCGACTCCTGGGGCGCGGCCTTCCCCTCATCCCACGTCGCGGCGTCCGTCGTCGCGACCGGGATGGCGCTGCGGTATTGGCGACCACTGGGGCTGGCCCTGGTCCCGTTCACCGCGGGCCTGGTGGCGGGCGTCGTGTACGGGCAGTTCCACTACGGGGTGGATGCGCTGACGGGCCTGGTCCTGGCGGCCCTGGCCCTGGCGTTGACCGCGCGCTGGCTGCCGGTGGAAGCGCCGAGCGCGGTGACAGAATCAGTTGTGAGTGTGCTCGACGCCCCCGGCTGAGGCCTGAGAGTTGTCACTCGCCGTGGGCTCTTCGGGGTCGAGCCGCAGGGCGTGCCGCAGGTCCCGGATATACAGGCTGTCGGTCTGGTCGGCCGCGGGCCATTGGACGCCCCCGGCCGGCTGGAACAATCCTCCCACCACTCCCATTCCCCCGTCGGGGAGGCGCTGGCCGGTGGCGTTGTCGTAGGTCACCGTCACGCGATAGCGGTGGGCCGGGAGGATCTTCGCGCCCACCCCCGTCCATCCGATGAACTTCTTCACCGGCATCCCGACCACCTCGCCCGTCGAATCCACGATCGGCTTCGCGTTCCAGATGGTGTCACCGGTCGTCACGTCGGTGAGCGTCAGCGCCAGGGCCCGGTCGTGCACGTGGCCGCCGATGCCGATGATCTTCCCCGGGATGATCGGACTTCCCTCGTAGGACTTGGCGAACCGTCCCGGCGGGAGATCGAACGACTTTTTCCCCACCGGGAACGCCACATCGAACTGCCAGGGGTAGGCGCGCAACACCGGCCAGAAGTGTCCGTCCTCGGTGTAGGTGAGGATCAGTCGCGTGCGGACCCCCGTGTGGCTCTCCATCGTCGGGTTGTGAAGCATCACGCTCGCCACTAAACGCTCCCCGGCGACGAACGGGATCCCGAAGATCCAGCGCGGCATCGAGATCGCACCGGTCTCCGATCCCGCGGCGAGCACCCGCCGGGAAATCGGGAGGAACAGCTCCCGGTGATTCGGATCGATCAGGTTGTAGTGATGCAGCAAGGCATCCGGAACCCGGTGCCCCTGGGCGTCCACCAGCTCGATTCGGAATCCGGAAATCCAGCCGGATACCGGGAAGTCCACTCCCATCACCGGCGGGTACACGGGCGCGTGGGCCTCGTGCGGGACATGGGTCTTCGGCTGATCCATGTGCGCCATATCCATCGGCGGCATCGGCACGTCCATGGCCGCCGTCTCGATCACGATCTCATGGTGGTCGGCATCCACGGTGACGCGGGCTGGAGGCAGCGCGTGGAGCCATTCCGCGGGCGTATTCCCCGGCAGCTGCACGAGGAGCTGGGCTTGGAGCAAGGCAATGGCGATCATGCCGCCCAATCTAATCGAGGGGCGTCCCGGATGGGACGGAAAAGAATCACGGCCCCAGGCGAATGCCCGGGGCCGTGACCGGAATTGCCCGCAGCGCGCGGTTACTTCACGGTGATGTTGATCCTCATCCCGAGCGCCAGGTGCGGCATGCAGTACCCCTTGTACACACCGGCCGGGGCGCCCGCAAAGGACACATCGTAATGATCATTGGGCTGCACCAGGAGCTTCCCCTCCAGGTCGGCCAGCTGCTCCGGCATCGCCTTCTTCAGGACGTCGGCCGCGCCCGCCGGAATCGAATCGCTCCAGAAGCTGATATTGTGCGGGCCACCGGAGACGTTGATGAACCGCACGGTGGTGCCGGCCGCGATGTTCAACTCCTTGGGCTCGAACGCCGCCGTCGTCCCCGTCCCCGTCATCTTCACCTCGACCACCGGACCTGCGGGGGCCGCGGGGGCGGCCTCTGCCGCCGGCTGCGCCGCTGCCTGCGTCTGGGCCTGGTCGGCCTTCTTCCCGCCGCACGCCATAGCGCCAAGGGCGAGTGTCGCGCCAATCACCGTCAACCGCATCGCATCTCCTCCTGTATCGTTGCTGAACGAAAACGCTGGTTCGCTACAACCGGCTGGTGAACGCCCGCGAATATAACAGGGCGGCGCCCGGGAGGGAGTGTTCCTCCCGTTGCGCTTTCCTTGGCCCCGGATGAGACTAGTGCCCCATGGGATCGGTCCCCGAAATCACCCCCGACGAGCTCGCCCAGCGGCTGGACCGCGGGGAAGCGCTGCAGGTGCTGGACATCCGCGCTCCCGACAAGGTCGCGCGCGCCCGCATCGCATTCGGTCAGGCGCTCGATTTCCGGGCGACCCCCGGCTCGGTGATGTACCGGTTGCCCACGCTCGAGCCCCTCGAGCTCGACTCGACGCGACCGGTCGCCGTCGTCTGTGGGCACGGCAATTCCAGCCAACCGGCCACCACCTTCCTGCGCGAACGCGGCCTCGAGGCGTATTCGGTGGCCGGGGGGATGGCCGCGTGGGAAACCGTCTATGTGGCGCGGGGCCTCACGCCCACCAGCCACATCCAGCACGTGGTGCAGCTGGACCGACTCGGCAAGGGCGCGCTCGGATACATCCTGGTGAGCGACGGCGACGCGGTGATCGTCGATCCGGGACGGCATCTGCCACGCATCGAGGCGGTGCTGGGGGAGCTCCGGGCCGCTCCGGTGGCGGTCATCGACACCCACATGCACGCCGACTATTTGAGCGGGGCGCGGACGGCGGCCGGAAAGTGGCAGGTTCCCTACTTCGTGCATCCCAAAGACGCGGTGTCGCCCTACGACGACACCCCCGGACGAATCACCTGGCAGCCCGCCCGGGACGGCGATGCCATCGCCTTCGGCACCGCCGTGCTGCGGGTGCACCACGTGCCCGGCCATACGCTGGGGAGCCTCGCCCTGATTGCGGACGACGCGTTGGCGCTCACCGGAGATTTCATTTTTGTGCAATCCGTGGGGCGACCCGACCTGGGTGGGCAGGCGGCCAGCTGGTCCAAGCTGCTCTGGGCGAGCCTCGAGCGCGCGCGCCGAGACTGGCACGGCGACCTCGTCATCCTGCCGGCGCACTATTCGGCCGAGTCGGAGCGGCGGGCCGATCGCGCCGTGGCCGGACGATTCGATGCGATCCAGGCGACCAATCCGGCACTCGCCATCCGGGATGAACGCGCCTTCCTCGAGTGGGTCGCCGCTTCCTTGACCGCCCCTCCCGAGGCTTACCGTACGATCAAGCTGGCCAACCTCGGCCTCATGGAGTTGACGGAGCAGGACGCCGAAACGCTGGAATCGGGTCCGAATCTCTGCGCAGTCGGGTAGGACTGGACGGGCAAAGACGGGCGAAGACGGGCAAGGACGATCGAAGGTGACCGCCCTTGCCCGTCCTTGCCCCCCCTTGCCCGTCGTCTAACCTGTGCAAGATCTCTCCTCTCATCCGTCTCTCTAGCGTCTCCTTCCAGGACGCTGGCATGAACCGCAATCTGTCGCTCTCGCTGGTGGCCACGCTCGTCGGCACCCTCGCGAGCCCCACGCTCGTCGTGGGACAAGGTTGGATCGAACGCCCCATCATCCGGGAAGGGCCGGTCGGGCCGGCATCGGTCGACGTTCAGAAGCTGCGCAGCGCCGTGTCGGTGACCGTATCGGGGCGCGTGGCCCACGTGACCGTCGAAGAGTGGTTCCAGAATCGCGGCGGCTGGCTTCAGGAGGCGAGCTACCTCTATCCGCTCCTGGGCGAAGCCAGCTTCAGCGATTTCTCGCTGTGGCAAGGCGACCAGGAGTTGAAAGGCGAGACGATGGATGCCGCTCGGGCGCGCAGCATCTACGAGGAGATCGTGCGGCGGAAGCGCGATCCGGCGCTGATCGAGCTGGCGGGGTACGGACTGCTGCGCGCCCGGGTGTTCCCGATCGCTCCCGGCGAAACCCGCAAGATCACCCTGCGCTACACCCAGGTACTGGAGCGCGCCGGGGACGCGCTGCGGTTTCGCTTCCCGGCCGCCAGCGGGCCGGGCACGGCTCCACGCAGCTTCCGGGTCAGCGCCGACAACGGCGCCGGCTTCGGGGATCCGTACTCCCCAACGCACCGCGTGACGACCCGTCGCGACGGCTCGCGGCTGGAAGTCGAGCTCGCCGACAGCACGTGCGGCACCGTCGACCTGCTGCTGCCGCTCGCGCGGGCGTCGGTGGGACTCTCACTGTTGACCCAGCACCCAGCGGGAGAGGACGGTTACTTCATGCTGCTGCTGGCCCCCGGATCCCAACCGGCGGCCACGCGACAGACGCGGGACATCACGGCCGTGCTGGACATCTCCGGCTCGATGTCCGGCGAAAAGCTCACGCAGGCGAAGGCCGCCTTGCAGCAGCTGCTGGGCACACTTCAGGAGGGCGATCGCTTTCGTCTGGTCGCCTTCTCCGGAGGGGTGCGCCGCTTTGCGGAGGACTGGACGCCCCTGACGCGGGACGCCCGGCGTCGCGCGGAATCCTGGGTTTCCGACCTCCAGGCGGAAGGCGGGACCAATATCGCGGGGGCGCTCGCGGAGGCGTTCCGGATGCCGCCCGCGGAAGCGGCGTTGGGCATCGTGGTCTTCCTGACCGACGGACTGCCCACCGTGGGAGAATCCAATCCGGAGCGCATCGTCGACCGCGCCGAGCAGAGTCGCGGTCGCTCTCGCGTGTTCGCCTTCGGGATCGGCGACGATGTCAACACCTATCTGTTGGACCGCCTGACCGAGCGGGGACGCGGCAGCACCGAGTACATTCGCCAGGATTACGAGGTCGAGCGCTCCGTGGGGGCGTTGGCGGCGCGGATCGCCGAGCCCGTCCTGACCGACTTGGCTATCGCGGGCGTCGGGGTCGAGCTGTATGACGTGCAGCCGGGGACCTTACCCGACGTGTTCGCGGGGGACGAAGTCATTGTGCTCGGGCGCTACCGGTTCTCGGGTGGACCAGCGGAGGACCGGACGGTCTCCGCGCGCGGCGACCGCGGTGGGCGGACCGAGCAGTTCCGCACCGCCCTGGTGGATCGCGAGGCCCCAGACGCGGGGTATATCGAACAGCTCTGGGCGGCGCGGAAGGCCGGCGCGCTGGCGCGAGAGATCCGCCTGCACGGCGAGCGCCCTGAGCTGGTGCAGGAGCTGCGCGACCTGGCTTTGCGCTACGGGATCCTCACCGAGTACACGGCGTATCTGGTGCAGGAGCCGACGGCAGTCGCGGCCCAGAGCCGGGCCGTTCCGCGAGACGAGGTGAGCGCCAAAGCGGTGAATCAGGCGCAAGCGGAGGGGGATCTGGCCAGACGGACGGTGGCGGCCGCCCCGACGGCCTCGTACCTCGAAGCCCGCATCGATGCCGCGAGCGCCGGAAGCTCGGCGCGTCGCCTCGGGGGACGCCTGTTCGAGCTGCGCGACAGCGTCTGGTCGGATGTGCGGCGCGATGCCGGGCAGCCGGTGATCAAGGTGGCGGCGTTCAGCGACGCCTATTTTGCTCTGTTGCGGGCGCTCCCTGAGCTGCTGGGGCCGGCGCGTCTCTCCCCAGCCGTCCGCGTCGCCGGCAGCCGGGTCACGATCGAGATCGGGTCGCCGGGCAAGGCCGATTGGGCGCCGGGAGAATTGGAGCAAGTCGTGAGAGATTTCCGGTGACGGGAGGCGGTCATGGCTGAAGACCTGGCCGCGATCTATCGCAGCACCTACCGCGCGCTCGTGCGGTTCCTGTACCGCAAGGTCTGGGATGCCGAGCGCGCGGAGGACTTGGCGCAGGAAGCGTTCGCGCGGGCGGTGGTCCACAAGCCCGAAAACCCGAGGGGGTGGCTGTTCGTGGTCGCGGCGAATATGGCCCGGGATGATGCCCGGCGGGCGTTGCGCGAACGGGCCCACCTCACGCTGCTGCGGAGCGAGCCGGCGCCGCTGGCGCCGGCGCCGGACGAGGCGCTGGCCGGGGAAGAGGAACAGGGGCGGGTCCGGCGGGCCCTGGAACAGCTCACACCGCGGGATCGGGAAGTGTTGTTGCTGTGGGACGCCGGCAGGTCCTACGACGACATCGCGTCGCACACCGGCTTGGCGCGGAGCGCGATCGGCACGACTCTCGCCCGGGCGCGGCGCCGGTTGGTCGAAGCGTACGAAGCGGGAAGCGAGGGTGAACATGTCGCACGTGGATGAGGGAACGCTGCACGCCTACCTGGACGGCCAGCTGTCGGGCGTCGAGGCGGAGCGCGTACGAGCCCACGTCGGCGGGTGCGCCGCGTGCCACGCTCGCCTCGATGAAGAGCGCGCCCTGATCGAGCGGGCCAATCGACTGCTCGAGCGGGTCGCCCCCTCCGACACCGGTCGCCCCATGCCGGCACTGGAAGCGCTGGCGCCGCGTTCCGGTCGCCGGCTCCCCTATCTGCCACTCGCATGGGCGGCGACGATCGCGCTGGCGATCGGGCTGGGGTGGTATTTGCGGGGGCCAGGTCCACGTCCGGGCGAAGCGGTCGCCACAGCGAGTCCCATTCCGTCGGCCGCACCAGTCGCCGCGGCACCGCCGGCAGCGCCGACCAACCTGGCTGCTCGGACAGACCAGAGCCGTGCAGTGCCAGAGTCCCGCGGCCAGCTCGATGCCACCCCAACCGCTCAGTCAGCGGGAGAAGTGGATCGCGCAGCAATACCACCCGCTGAGACGGCGCTGGCGGCTAACCGCGCGGCTCCCGTCGCGCCGGCGCCCGGGAATGAGTCCAGGCAGTCGCCGGCGGCGGTCGCGGCAGCCAATCCCGTCGGGGCACGCGACGAGGTGGCGGCCAAAGCCGTTGTGGTCAATCCCGGCGCGCAGGGACAGGTGATGGTTTCCGACGAGGTAGCCGCAACGTGGCCGGACGTCCCGCTCGATTCAGCACGCGCGCTCCTGGGCGGAGCGTTTGCCACCATCCCGGGACTCCCTATCGGCCGCGTTCAGGCGAGCGCCGGCCCTCAGGCCATGGTGCTGGTCACGCTGACACCTGACTCGCGGACCACCATCCGGCTATACGAGCAACGCGCGGGTGCGGATCGAGGAAACATGGCGAGGCTGGCGGCGCCGGCCCGCACCACGACCCAACGGCTGGCGCGTTACGTGGGATCGTTGCGGGTGGAAATCACCGGGACGGTCAACGCTGACTCCTTGAGCCGGCTCCTCGAGCGAGCGCAGTAGGTACGGTTTGGGCTAGAACGTCAACGCCAGAGCCAGCCGGAGAGTCCGACCAGGTCCGTAGAATCGCCACGCCCCGTAGAACGAATCGTAGAATGCCGTGAGCGCGCGCGTCTGTTCGCTCAGCGTATACACGCCGTCCCCGTTTCCGAATCGCTGCTCCACTCGCCGCAACGCGACGCAATTCACTGGGCCTCCCGTCGTGGCGGTCCACGTCGAGCAATCAGGCCGCAAGTCGATATCGCCGCCCGGAAGCGTCACCCCATTTGCTTGCGCCTCGACCTGAAGGTTCGAGTATTCGGGCGCGAGCAGTTGTTGCTCATACAGCGAATTGGTAGTGTTGCCAGTGGCCGTCCAGGCACCGATCTGACTGTTAAATGCGAAGAGATTGCGGGCATCCAGATAAACGAGCCAACTCACGCGACCTGTGTGGATGGTCTTCGCGAGCCGCAGGTCGAACGCCTGAGTGGCCGGTAGCTGCTCGCCGCCGCCGCTCGGGAATATGGGACCGTTGAACATTGTGCCAGGATTGATAGGACCGACTACCGGATCGCCCGTGAACGGACTGTAGGGCAGACCGCTCGCCACTCGATAGGTCGCCGCTGCAGTGACGTCGCGACCCAAGGTGCCCCACACACTGCCGCTTTCCCAGTCGCTCGGCAGGCGGACCATCGCCGTCATGTTGAGAGCATGAAGCGTGACGCTCAACGCACTTCCGATCGCAGAGGGTACTTCAGGTTCGTGATACAGAGAGTACGCCACCGAGCCGGTGACGATCTTCGACGGAGTCCACACCGCCACCGCATCCACCCCGGTCGCCGTCCCTTGGTCCACGGTCGTAAGAGAATTCACATTCAGGATACTGCCGGGATTGGCTGGATCATCATATTGCATGACGCGGTACGCGTAGCGGTTGAGTCCGCGCCGGTACAACGCCCCATCCAGGGCAACCTTGTCCCCAATCGACTGCCGCACGCCCAGTTCGATGGTCGTCCGCTTCAGGAAGCCGACGTCGCGTGCGAAATTGCTGGAGACGCTGGTGAACGAAAGATCGTTGTTGATACCACCATAGAGGACATTGAAGGCAGGCGGACTTACCACCGTACCGTACCCCAAGCGCAGCACGGTACGATCTATCCGGTAGGCTGCCCGGAGTCGGGGTAAGACGAAGCTTTGCATCCGTCCAGGGGTGAACACCGCGCTGACGGACTGCTGGTAGGCAGCATCACTAGTTGCCGCCGCCGGATCCCACGCAGGATTGGTGAAGATGCGCCCCGGGACATTCGCAAACTCCCCGCCGGGGGAATAGCCGTCATAGCGCAATCCGAGATCCGCGACGAGGTCACCCACCTCCAGCCGATCGGCAGCGAATGCGCCGATCCGCTTCGGGTGCTCGACGTAGGCATTCATGAAGATCTGGCTGAGGAGGTTGGACGCGTACACCGACAAGTCGGTCTTCGTGGCATCCACGCCGGCAACCACGTGATGAACCTGCGATGCGTCCCATGCGACCGCCCAGCGCCCGTTGAGCCGCCGCTCCGAAGCGAACGAGAGCAACCCGTCCGACCCTTGCGTGTACCAGCCTTGATCTGAGAGCCCGAAGGGATTGAGACGAAACGGCTGGGCATTACGGAGATTGGTGGCGTTCAGGTAGGGCACCCGCAGCCCGCTGTTCGTTCGGATATTGCGGATGATCTGGTCGGTCAGGGGGAAGGGTATCGAGTCGAGCCCCACGAAGTCGAGCTTCGACAGCTCGATCCACAGTCCCGGCGCGCGCGTGTCCACCTCGATCTGCGGCGGCAGGAGTCCCTCCTGAACCTTGTCGGACCCCACGGACATGTTCACATCGAGCCGGAGATCGCCCGCCTGTCGCAGGCGCTGGTTCCAGTTCACAACCAAGAGCCGCGACCACGTCCGCCCGCCCTCGTATAGCGAGGGCGCGCCGATCACCGCCCCGGGAAAGAAGCGCCGCTGCAGGTCGCTCCCGACGACGGTCAGCGCCAGACTCGATCCGCCCCCGTACGAGAAGCGGACCTTTCCCTGAAGCCGGGCCTGCGTGGCCCAGTCCATCGGACGCTGCAGCCCCTGACAGTCATTGCCGTAGTTGGAGTTGAGGGCGCTTCCCGATGTCCCTAAGGCCCCGCACTTCCCGCTGTACTGGATGTAGGTCGGGATCGCCTGGTTGGCGGTGTTGCCACTGCCGTCGGTGTACTGCACGATGGTATCCGTCGCGCCCATCACGAACGTCGGCTGATCGGCGGCGCCCGATCCGTAGTAGGGAGAGCCCTGGCCCGTGAGTCCCCCGGAGATGAACCAGGTCAGGTTGCGGATGCCCGGAAAGGGGCCGCCGGCTTCCCCATCGAACCGGTTGTAGCCCACACTGGAGCCGTCGCCGAAAAGGCCGTCGGTCTCGGCATGGACCGATCCGGCGAGGGTCGGACCCCCCGCTCGCGTTTCGTAGGTGACGACACCGTCGCGCGCGTCCGCGACCGATACCGTCGGGACGCCGGTCGTCACTTCGACCTGGCCGAGGGAATTGACGCCAAGCACGAGGTTCTGGAACCCCAGCGTTTCGAACCGGACCGGCGCGCCATCAACGTAGGCCGCTGCGCCGCCGATGGTCCCCCCGCGAATCTGCAGCTGCGGTGCCGCGGCGATACCCACCTCTCCCGGCCCGCTGCGCAGCACCACCCCGGGACTCAGGGGAAGGGCGGCGCGAGGATCATCCACCGGAAGGACCCGGAGCAACCGCCCGGAGAGCGTGACACCCGAGGCGAGGGAGTCGTGACCGAGTTTGGCGGCGGAGGTCGTGTCAGTCCCCTGGGCCCAGCCGTTCGAACGCAGGGTCACGAGGCACAGTCCGCAACTCACCACGAACACGCTGCGACGCACCATCTGGCCCCCTGCAAAAGGGCCACGGCGGGCGCCACAGGTGAGGATGGCGACGGCCGTGTTACGAAGCAGTAGTACCTGTACGACGCCAGGCGATCAGCTCCGCGACCACGCTCACCGCGATCTCCTCCGGCGTCTCCGCGCCGATGTCCAGGCCAACAGGGACGCGAACGCGACCGAGGGCCTCGGCGGGCACACCGAGCGCGGTGAGCGCGCGGGTGAGCACGGCTTGCTTGCGGCGGCTGCCCAGCAGACCCACGTAACCGGCCGCCGACCCGGCCACGCGCTCGAGGATCCCCGCGTCCTGGCGATGCCCTCGCGTGGCGACGACGACCGCGTCCCGCGCGCCGAGCACCGTGTCGGTGAGCACGTCATCCACGCCGGACGCTCGCACGCTGATGTTGGGCGGGAACCGGGTGGCGTCGGCGAACTCCGGGCGATCGTCGATGAGCAAGACCCGGAACCCCGCAGCGGCCGCGGCAGACGCGATCGCCGCGCCGACATGCCCTGCCCCGAACACGAGAACGCGAGGTGGCGCGGTGAGGTGCTCGATCACGAGCCGCCCATCAACCGACAGCGCGGCCGCGGGCGCGCTGGCCGCGGGCGGAGCCGGGTCGAAGGATTTCTCGGGCCTCGACGGCCAGGCGACCGCCGTAGTCACCACGCCGGTCTCGGCCGCCGCCGCCAGCTCGAGGACCCGGACATACTCTGTCAGTGGAAGAAGCGGCTCGACGAAAATCTCCACGGTGCCGCCGCACGACAGCCCCAGGTCGCCCGCGAGATCGGCGTTCAGGTGGTGGGTTCGGAGCAGTGGAGCGCCGATCCGCTGGGCCTCGCTCGCGGCCGCCAAGATATCCGCCTCCACACAGCCGCCCCCCACGGTCCCGGCGATCCGGCCAGCCGGGCCGACGACCATCTTAGTCCCGACGGGCACGGGCGTGGAACCCGCCGTCCGCGCCACCGTCGCGAGCGCGCCGCCCGATCCGGCGCGGGCGAGCTCCGCCGCGGCACGCCACAGATTCACGGTGCGGGCAACTCCTCGAGCCGCGCCACCGCCCGCCGCAGATGTGGGATGACGATCGAGCCGCCGACCACCAGGGCCACCGCGAACGCGTCGTAGAACTCCGGTGTCGTCACCCCCTCCTCACGGCAGCGGACCAAATGGTAGGTGATGCAATCGTCGCACCGCAGCACCATCGAGGCCACGAGTCCCAGCAGCTCTTTTGTCTTCGCCGGCAGCGCCCCGGTCTCGTAGGTCCGGGTGTCGAGGGCGAAGAAGCGGTTGATGGTGAGGTTGTCGGCCGCGAGGATCGCCGCGTTCATCTTTTCGCGGAAGTGTCGAAACGATTCGAGGCTTTCGGTCATCCCGTTCAGCGCACCTGGATGACACCGGTCATCGTGGAGTGGTATTTGCAGTGATAGGTGAAATCTCCCGGCGTCGTGCCGAACCCCTTGATCACCACGTACCCGGGTGCCAGAGTCGCATCCGTGGTATCCGGAGCGTCGAACGTCACGGAGTGCGTGAGGGTCCCGTTATTCTCCCAACACACCGATTGCGTCTGCCCGATCTGCAGAGGGGTCGGGTTGAATTGCTTGGCGTCGGTTGCCTGCACAACGGCGCTCGCCGCTGTGGATTGGCAGCCGCTCGAAACGCTGGATCCCGACTTGCAGGCGCCGCCCACCACGACGCCGCAAATGGCTGCCTTCGCCCACGAGAATCGCATCCAGCCTCCCTCCGGCACCTTGGGATAGTCTCGCATCGATCGCGACCAGTCAAGGTGGGCTGCAGCCGGATGGCCGCTTCCTAGTGGTGCTCCCGCTCCAGAGTATCCGCCGCGAGACGCGGCGATACCATCGGGTAGCGCTCGGCGAACCAGCCATACGCCGCGGCGTACACACCGCCCAGGCAAAGGGCCGCCGCCGCTTCGGGAAGCCCCAGGGCCGGCCCCGCGCCGTGGTTGATCGAAGGCACGATCTCCAGGTAGCGCTCCAGCCAGATCCCCGCCAGGCTCACGACCGCCATGAGCGACAGCCACGCCGGAGCGCGCTTCGGTTTGACACCCAGGAGCCCGATGAAAGGGATCAGAAACACCATCAGGAACACCGCGATCCCGACCGGCCGCCAGAACGCCCATAGGCGATAGAAGATGAAGTACGTCTCCTCGGGGAGGTTGCCATACCAGATCACCAGGTATTGGGCGAACATGAGGTAGGCCCAGAACACCGTGAACCCGAAGCACAGCTTGGCGAGGTCGTGCTGCTGCTTGGTGGAATACAGCTCGCCCAGGTCCATGCGGCGCCGCATCCAGAGACTCAAGATCGCCAGCCACATCAGCGCGGACAGAAAGCTGCCCATGAAGTAGAAGGCGCCGTACAGGTTGCTGACCCACTTGTGCGCCTGCGCCGTGACCAGGTCGAACGCCACCAGGCTCATGCCGAACGCCCAGGCGACGACCAGAATCGCCGCGGCGCTGGCGATCTGTCCCTGCTCGGCTGGATCGAGGTCGGCCGCCTTGCCCGAGGCGATCTCAGCCAGGTCCGGCTTCATGTCGCGGTGCACGAATCGCCAGGCCAGCCACGTGAGCAGGGCGAGGATCGCGCTGTTCCGCACGTAAAACGCGGTGGGCGTCAGCCACCAGCCGAGATCGGGTCGCGGCTCGGCGAGCCAGCTGTACAAATGCTCCCGGCCGAACCAGGTACCGATGAACAGCAGTACGCCGAGAGGAAGGAACGCCACCGAGGCCTGGCCGAGCCGGATGACGAGTCCCGCCCAATGCCCCTTCGCGAGCTTCTGGGTGGCTGCGAAGATGACGCCGCCTGTGGCGAGGCCCCACCAGAACAGGAGGTTGAAGAAGTACGCCTGCCAAACGCGCTCGGCATGTCCATTGATGGCGAGCAGGAACAGGAGCGCCCCGCCGAGGATGGCCGCCACGAGCCCTCCCGCCCGGAAGGCGCCGGCCGGAAATTGCCGGGCTACCCGGGCCAGCTCCGCCCGCGGTACGGCGGTGGTACTGCTCATCGGGCGCCTCGCGGACGGGTGGCCTGCTGCAGGGATCGCACGTAGTTGACGACGTCCCAGCGGTCGGTACCGCGGACCTTGTCGCCGTAGATCGGCATCAGCCCTCGTCCCATGTTGAGCGAATTGACGACGACCCCGTAGATGTAGCCGTCGCTGCGCCGGGCGATCGTGTCGTTCACGAGGGAGCGGACGCCGAAGAACGGCCCGCCCACCGCGGAGGAGATCGGGCCGTCCCCTTTCCCGCCCTCGCCGTGGCAGACCAGGCAGTAGGTCTCATACACCCACTTGCCCCGGTTCAGGGATTCGGCCGTGCGGGTGCGGGGGTTGGTCAGGCGATCCGCGTTCTTGAGATCCACCGGATGCACCAGCTCCTTGCCCGTCACCGGGACGGCGCCTTCCGGAGGGGGCAGCGGCATCGCGTACGGCTTGATGCTCCGCTGGTGTCGCATCGTGGCGAACCACCCGACGCGGTGCACCACGTCGTCGGGGTTGCAGGCGGTGAGCGCCACCAGCGCGAGGGCGGCTAGACCCAGGAGCGGATTACGCACGCCGCACTTCCTCGGCGCCCGCGCCCATGAGCACGGCCTCGACCGCCCCGGCGTGATCCGGCGCGCAGGGGACGAAGATGCCGAACTTGTCGTTGGAAAAGCGGTCATCATACGCGAGCACACCCTGGCGCCGCCGGGCGAACAACGCGTTGAAGATGATCCCGAGAATCGTGGTGAGCGCGCCGAACAGAATCGTCATCTCGAACATGATGATGACGTAGGGCGGGATCGAACCCACCGGCTTGCCGCCGACCACCATAGGCCAGTCGTAGGACATGTAGAGCGTCAACCAGGCGCCGATGCTGCACCCCGCGATCCCGCCGACGAGCGTCCACATCCGGACCGGGCTCACGGGTTGATCCAGCGCGTCCTCCAGCTCGTGCCGGGGGATGGGCGAATACACGGTGAGCTCGCCGTACGGTCCCGCCTTGAGCTGGCGGATGGCGGTGACGGTCGAGTCCAGGTGGCCGAACACGCCCAGCACGCCCGGGGTGGGGGCCGGATGGAAGATGCCCTGCAGCATCCGTGGCAGCGTCACGCGGCTCTCCGTTTCGGCGGCGGCAGCACTTCCTTGACCTCCGAAATCGAGACGGCCGGGAAGTTCTTGACGAACAGGAGGAACCACATGAAGAACCAGCCGAAACTCCCCGCCATGATGCCCCAGTCCGCCCACGTCGGGTTGTAGCCCGCGTTGTTGAACTTGTCGAAGGGCTCGCCGGCCAACGACACCACGATGATCACGAACCGCTCGAACCACATCCCGATGTTCACGAAAATGGAGAGCACGAACAGCGAGGTGATGTTGGTCCGGATCTTTTTGAACCAGAGCAGCTGCGGGAGGAAGCCGTTGCAGATGATCATCGTCCAGCTGGCCCACCAGAAGGGCCCGAAGGCGCGATTCCAGAACGCGGCCCGCTCGTTGGGGTTGCCCCCGAACCACGCCACGAAGTACTCGGTGGCGTAGGCGTATCCCACGATCATCCCGGTCAACAGGCACAGCTTGGCCAGGTTCTCGAAGTGGTGAACGGTGATCAGCTCTTCGAGGTGGAACAGGCGACGGATCGGCACCAGCAGGGTGATCACCATCGCGACCCCGGAATAGATGGCGCCGGCCACGAAGTACGGCGCGAACAGGGTCGCGTGCCACCCCGGAACGATCGCCATCGCGAAATCCCAGGACACCACGCTGTGCACCGACAGCACCAGCGGCGTCGCCAAGGCGGCGAGGTAGAGGTACCCACGCGTGTAGTGGCGCCACTGTTCGTTCGTGCCGCGCCAGCCGATGGAGGTCACCTGGTACAGTTTCCGGCGCCACCCGGTGGCCAGGTCGCGGACCGCGGCGATGTCCGGAATCAGACCCATGATCAGGAACACGGTCGACACCGTGAAGTAGGTCCCGATGGCGAACTCGTCCCAGATGAGCGGGGACTTGAAGTTGGGCCACAGGCCCCGCTCGTTCGGGTACGGGATCAGCCAGTAGAAGTACCACTGGCGCCCGATGTGGATGAGGGGGAACAACCCGGCGGTCATCACGGCGAACACGGTCATCGCTTCGGCGGTGCGATACACCGCCGTGCGCCACCCCGAGCGGAACAGGAACAGGATCGCCGAAATCAGGGTCCCCGAGTGCGCGATACCGACCCAGAAAACGAAGCAGGTGATGTAGACCGCCCAGTACACCGGGTGCGAATAGCCCGCGAGGCCCAAGCCGTAGCGCAGCAGGAACAGCAGACACACGATGCCGACGGTGAGGAGCGCCACCGCGGCGCCCAATAGCAGGAAATACCCCCGGGTGGGATTCCCGAGCGTGCGGGCGATGGCCCGGGTGACGTAATCGTAGGTCACGCGGGGCGTCGTGGTCGGAGCGGTCGAAGCCGTCACGTCATGTCTCCGCGCCGGCCGTCACGCGGGCCAGGTAGGTGACGCCGGGCTTCGTGTTCAGGCCGGCCAGCACGTGGTAGCCGCGCGGGTCCTGGGCCAGCGCGTGCACCCGGGACTTGGGATCGTGCAGGTCGCCGAAGACGATCGCCTCCGACGGACATGATTGCGCGCAGGCGGGGACGATCTCCCCATCCTGCACCGCGCGATCCTCCACTTTCGCCCGGTTCTGGGCGCCGCGGATCCGCTGCACGCAGAAGGTGCACTTCTCCATCACGCCTTTCTCGCGCACCGTCACGTCGGGGTTCAGCTGCCAGGAGAGCGGCTCCGGCCAGGCCTCCCATTCCCCGCCCCGCTCCGCGTAGTTGTACCAGTTGAAGTAGCGGACCTTGTAGGGACAGTTGTTGGCGCAGTACCGCGTGCCGACGCAGCGATTGTAGACCTGGGCGTTCAGGCCATCCGGTGTATGGTAGGCCGCGTAGACCGGACAGACCGGCTCGCACGGCGCGTTGCCGCACTGCTGGCACATCACCGGCGAGGTGACGACCTGCAGCGGCTTCCCCTCGTCCTCGCGGAAGTAGCGCTCGATGCGCATCCACGACATCCACCGCCGGTGGGTGAACAGCTCTTCCCCCACGGTCGCGAGATTGTTCTCCGCGTAGCAGGCGGTCACACAGGCCGAGCATCCGGTACACTTGGACAAGTCGACCGCCATCGCCCAGCGAGGATGGTCACCCGCGTAGTTCCCGAGCGACGCCATCTCGTGCTGCGCTTCGCCCCACCCCTCGACGGCCGACCGGGCATACGCGGGAATCTCTTCCTCGTCCAGCGCTCCGGGCTTCAACGCGCGCGCCTGCGCGATCCCGAGGACCGTCACGATCTGCTCCCCGTGGTCGCGCGAGGTGCCTTCCGTGGTCGCGAGACGCCGATGGTCGCCAGACCTGGTCACGCTGACGTCGACGACGAAGCTGCGCCCGCCGTAGCCGTTCGCCGTGTCGGGGAGCAGGTCGAAGGCGTTGAAGGAGCGGTCCTGCGCGTAGCGCCCGTAGGCGGTATGCCCCTGACCCGTCGGCACCGCCAAAACGCCGGGGAGGATCGAGGGCGTGATCCAGACCGGGGCGCGGACGCGCCCGGACTTGGAGGACAACAGGACAATGTCGCCGCTCGCGAGCTGCCACTTCTTGGCGGTCTCCGGATGCACCTCGACCCAGCCGTGCCACGCGATTTTCGACACGGGATCGGGGAGCTCCTGGAGCCACGGCTTGTTCGCCCCGCGGCCATCATGGAGCGCGTAGCTCGGGAAGACGACGAGTGTCGCGTCGGCGGTACTCGAGGCCGGGGGAGTGGCGGGAACGGCCCGCGACGCGTCCGGCGACAGGTGCACGGTGCGCGCGGGCGGCTCTCCCCCGAACACCCCGCCGGCGGCCAGCACGTCCACCCACCAGTCATCGAACGGTTGGGAGCCGCCGACGCTCTTGTGCAGCTCCCGCCATTTGGCCTGGAGGTAATCCTTGAAGCTGCCGGGCTTCCCGGCGGCCTTCAGAATCACGTCGCCGGCATGCATCGTCTCCTGGAACACCGGGATCATGACCGGCTGTTGCAACGCGAAGACGCCGGCGCGCGGGCGGGCGTCGTTCCACTGCTCCAGCGGGTGATAGTCGGGGAGTACGAGATCCGCGGCGGCGGCCGTCTCATCGAGGTAGGAGGAGAAGGAGACCTTCATCCCGACCTTGGCCCAGGCCTGGGCGAACCCGCCACCGAGCGAGTGGATCGGATTCGTGCCGTGCACCAGGAGCAGGCCGACCGAGCCCGCCCCCATCGCCGAGACCAGCTCGGCCGCCTCGGTGAAGCGGCTGGCCCGCCCGGCCGCCAAGTCGGCCCCGAACTTGAGCCGCGTCCCCACGGCTCCGACCACGTAATTCAGGATATTCACGGCGGCCACGATCTCCGCCCCGTTCGCGTACTGGGCCGCGACGCCCCCCGCCACTGCGAGCCCGCCGCCGGACCGCGCGAACTCCTCCGCGAGTCGCGTGACGTGTGCGGCCTCGATCCCGGACACCTTGGCGACTTGCTCCGGTGTCGGCAGCTGGGCGGTCAAACGGCCCGCATCGGCCGGTGTCCCCGCGGCGAGCTTGCGCGAGAGGATGACCTGAGCCATCGCCAGGGCGAGCAGGCCCTCGGTGCCGGGCCGGGCCCCGACCCACTCGTCGGCGCTCATCCCCGACAGCGGCAGCCGCGGGCCGACGTAGACGTACTTGGCCATCGAGCCGTCGCGCGTCGCGTCGAAGGCGTGGGCGCGGGAGAACCCGTTCTGGAAACCGACCGGCGATAGCCAGGTCTCCATGAAGTCCGCGCCGAACGACACGATGTACTTCGCGTTGGCGAAGTCGTACCAGGGAATGGACGCGTCGCCGAACGACAGCCGGTTGCCCTCGCGCAGCGCTTCGAACCCGAACGCCTCGTAGGCCACCCGCCGCCCGCCCACCGCCTGCATCCACTCGTCCACCAGATCGGCGAAGCTCCCCGACTCGATCCCGCTCAGGAAGACGATGCCCTTCCCTTTCGCCTGAGCCACGGCGGCCGCGAGCGCGGGAATCGCCTTGTCCCAGGTGGTCTCCTCAAGGTGACCTTGCGCGTTGCGCCGCATCGGCGCGCGGATCCGGTCGGGATTGTACAGCCCCTGCAATGCCGCCTGGCCGCGGGCGCAGAGCCGCCCGTGATTGACGGGAGACCCGGGATTCCCTTCGATCTTGACCGCGCGGCCTTCGCGCACGCGCACGTGGATGCCGCACCCCGCGGCGCATTCACGACAGGTGGAGGCGTAGTAGGTGGCCGTCCCGGGAATCTGATCTTCGGGTGGGACCAGGTAGGGAATCAGCTTTTCGGTAGGCTCGGGACCGATCCCGCATCCCGAGAGCACCGCGGCACCGCCGCCCGTGATCCCGAGCACCTTGAGAAACCGCCGCCGGTTCATGCCGTCCGTCATATCGCGTCCGTTCTCCCGCGCTCTAATAGTGGCAGACGGAGCAGTCTCGGCTCACCTTGCGCTCCATGTGGCACTTGATGCACCAGCCCATGCGCAACGTGTTGACCTGGTAGACCTGGGTCATCCCGGCCACCTCGCCATGACAGTTCGCACACGCGGCCGCATCGGTGCCCAGCACCTTGAGGTGCCGCATGTGGGCGAACCGTACGAACCCGGGATTCACGTGAATGCGGATCCACTGCGGCGCCTGCTTGTCACTCCAGGCCTTGCGAACCTTCTTGATCTCGGCCTGGTGGGCCGGCGTCGTCCCACCGATCAGCTGATGGCATCCGATACAGGTCTGCAGCGCCGGCATTCCCGGCTCGCTCGAGACGGTGGCCGTGTAGTGGCAATACATGCACGGGATGCGGTCCTGCCCGGCATGAATGTCGTGTCGAAAGAAGATCGGTTGGCGGGGACCCTGGAGCCCGGCGGTATCGACGATCACCGGCGCCTTGAATCCGGGTTGCCCGGGCTTGGGCTGGCTGGTCTGCGCCGTCGCAGGGACGGCGAGCGCGGCCAGAATCAGTGAAGCGGTTATCCCGGTCGCGATCCTGCACCCTGGGGACGTCGCCAATACGGTGACCTCGGCGCCAAAAGCCTGTCGTGGTGATGATCCGGCAACAGCATGGTGCTGCGACAGCTACGGGGCGCGGAGAATGTAGCGCCCCGCCCGAGCCGGCGCTACTCCGGACGCGCGAGCATGTGATGCTTCAGCCGGATGACGTCGATGAATCCTTCGACGGCCTCCAGATCGGGGAACTCCATCCAGCACCACCGCACGCCGTCCACCACATCACCGTCCCTGACGGCGAGCCGGACCGGGCGCGGCAGCCCATTGGAGAGCACGAGCTCCTCCTGTTCGATCGGGGAGAGCAGGAAAGTGCCGCTGACCCCGTCCCCCATGGGATGGAGGAACCCGAGTTTCCGTCCGCCGACCTCGTACATCCACACCCATTTCCAGGTGGTGCCGAGAAACACGACCTGTTCGGTGACATGACGCAGGGCCCGGATACCCGCCCGGGCTTTCCGGAACCGGCCGGCGGCCAGTTTGGGAAGATCGCGCGCGGGGGCGTCCGACTTGGGGCGACGCCGGGGATTGAGGTAGATGTTCGTTGACCAGTAGGTGGCCGGCGGTTTCGACATGGTTCCTCGGTGGCTCGTTGGGAAGCGCCAGCAAAGTAACGGCAAGGTCAACCGCCGAGGGCATCCTCCAGCGCGTCAACAGGTTGCACGCAAGTGCGTCGCCTGCCGGAAGCGCGACTGGTCGAGCAGCCGTGCGCCCGACTGATCCGGGACCGCCATCCGGCCGGCCCGGCTCATCACCAGCTTGATCACATCCTGATCGCGACCGTACCAGCGCGCCGACGGCTCGAGATCGGACGGATACACGCATCCCGGCAGCGCGGCGACCGCGAGGGCCGCTTGAGAGCCGATCCCCGACTCCGGCATGGTGCCGGTCCACAGCTCTGCGCCACTGGATTGGGCGATCCGATAGATACGGCACACCTCGCACAGGCCGCCGACCCGATGAACCTTGATGTTCCAGATTTGGGGGCCATCGAGCGCCACGATCTGGCGGGCCTGGGCGGCGCTCTTCAGGGTCTCGTCCAGACAGACAGGCGTCTGGAGCTCGTGCGCGAGCCGCGCGTGGCCAACCACTTCCTCGGGCCCAAGCGGTTGCTCGATGTAGAGCAGGCCCGCGGCATCGAGGTCGCGCAGATTGCGCTCGTGTTCGGGCCATTCGTAGACGCCGTTGGCGTCCACGGTGAGGGGAAGGTCGGTTCCTTGCAGGCCTTCCCGAGCCGCGCGCACGGCCACCATGTCCCATTCCGGCTTGACCTTGATCTTGACCCGCCGATAGCCCGCCTGCGCCGCCTCGGTCACCCAGCGGGTCAAGGTCGCCGGACGGCGATCCTCGGGGATGCCAAGCGCGACACCACACGAGACACTCGCGGCAGCCGGCACGCCGAGGCGCTCGGCCAGCAGCGTCGCGAGCCCGACCCCACGGCGATTCGCGGCCAGATCCCAGGCCGCGGTTTCGACCCCGGCGCGGGCGAACGGATTCCCCCGGACCCCCTCACGGAGCGCGGCATCGATCTGCTCCACGTCGTCGAAGTCACGCCCCACGACCCGGGGGAGCAACAGCCGTTCCATCAGGTCCATCGCCCCGGCGAGCGTCTCTTCCGAGTAGAAGGGGAGCTCAAAGGGCGGCGATTCACCGTACCCGGTGTGCCCCTCGTCGTCATGCAGCACGACGACGCCGGAGCGGCGTTCCCTGACGGCCCCCGTGGAGATGATGAAGGGCTCGACGAGCGGGAGCGTGAGCTCGTACAGCTCAGCGCGGGCGATGTGCACGGGCCACGTCAAGAAAGTGCAGCATACCGTCACGACGCTCCAGCTGGCCCCGCGCCTCGAGACGCAGCAGCCCCGCCAGAAGCCCGTTTTCGGGGTGAAACACGAGCGTATGGAGCGCACGCTGCGTGCGGGAGCCCTGCGTAGCGGGATACTCCCCTAGGGGAAGCTGGAAAAACGTATGCAGTTGCACGCTTTCGCAGCCGCGCCGCGCGTATTCCAGCAGGACCCGTCCCGAGCAGACGTTACCGGTTCCGGTGAGCCGGGTCGGTGGATTGGCGGGGCCACCCGACGCGGCCGCCGACGCTCGGAGCGCGTCCAAGACGCTGAGGTTGCGGTCGCTCAGATCCCAACCGCCGTAGGCCACCCCGGCTCGGGCGTCGAACAGCCGGTTGAACACCACCAGCCAATCGGCGCCCGCGGACGCGCGGATCATCTCGACCTGGAAGGCATCGTCGAACCGGGCGTTCATCAGCTTCATGGCGAGGCGGACGGGGACCGGTGAAGCGCGCCGGATTTCAGCGGGCACTTCTCGCAGCCACCGGAGGATGGCGGCCCGATCTTCGGCCAGGGAGTCGCCGGCGAGCGTGGGAGAGAAGTCCTTCTCGACGAGGAGCGGCTCCGGGCTCCCCCATGCCTCCGTCAGCGCCCGCGTGGTGAAGCGGTACTCACCGTCACGGAACGGCTCGGTCGAGCGGGGCAGATGGTACTTCACCGACGGGACCACCAGCGGGCCTCCTCCGCGGGTCAGGTCGCGCCCGGCGCGGACCAGGGCCAGGTAGTCGGCCAAGGTGCCGTCCCACCCCCGTCCCTTCCACGTGACCGTCCATCCCGCGCGGCCGAGGGCGGAGGCACGTTGCTCCACGCGCATCCGGGTTTCGTGGATCGCCCAGGCGGCCATGGATTGAGCCCCGCTCTCGTCCTGGGCGATCACCGTCTTCAACACGATGAAAGCGAGCCCCGCCGCGGCGTCTTCGGCGAGCTGCTTCTCGTTCAGGGAAAGTTGACCCGAGCCCTTGCCGATCGGATGTGCCAACGGCTCGCCCAGGTAGCAGGCCGAGAGGTCGATCCGGTACGTGTCGCGGACGTATGCCGGAAAGTCGCGCGGCAGCTCCCGCCCAAACCGGGCGAAGTCACGCTCGAGCCGAGCGCGCATCACGCACGGCCTGGATCACGGCGGCCCGTTCCGCCGGGGCCAACGCGGGACCCCAGGGGTCGTCGCAGGCGTCATCGGGAACGACACCGTCCGCGGCGAGGGCCCAGAGCATGCGCCGGACGTAGCCCTCCATGGGATCGGTGAACGTGGCCTGCGCGAAACGGTCGAGCACCCCCGACAAGCGAACGAACCGCGGCAGGTCCCCGATTCGGAAGGCGCGGAGCAGCGTCACCTGCAGATCAGTGAGGGCGGCGCCCATCCCCACCAGCGCGGCGCGCGCGCCGATCGTGATCGAATAGCCGAGAAAACGATCCTCCCCCGTGATGAGGATCCGGTCCTGGTGCTCCCGCACCAATCCGGCGATCCGCTGGAAGGTCACGATCGAATCGAGGGTCGCCACCTTGATCCCGATGACGTTGGGCAATTCGAGGAGGGCATGGAGCGTCTGGTTATCGTAGGCGACCCCGCCGGCTGCGTCGTAGAGGTAAAACGCGATCACGGGCAGCTCGGCGCCCAGCGCGGCGTGATACGCGATCGGATCCTCCCTCCGGGGGAAGGCCAGCACCGCGTCCGCGCCTCCCGCTTTGGCTTCCCGCGCCATGGCGACCGAATGCGCCCCGGCGATGACTACCGCGCCGGGGAGGGCCGTGCGCCAGGTCTGCAGAACCGTCCGTCGCTGATCCGGGGTGAGGCGCTGCCCGCGCCCCGTGTGCGCCCAGACGGCCACTCCGGCGACGTCGTGGAGCGACATCCAGCTCGCGTAATCCCGTTGTACGTCATCGGCGATCCGGGTGCCGCGGAACGGCACCGGCACCGCCGGAATCAGCCCCCATTCGAGCCGGGCACCGATCGCCGTGCCCTTCATGCTCGCCGCACCTCGGCCGCATTGCCCGATTCGATTCGCGCTCGCCGCTCCGGTGCGATCTCCAGCAGGTCCAGCTTCGCCACCGCCGCGTCCGGAATCCGGAGCGGCTGCCCCGTGCCGAACAAAAAGCGTTCTTCCCCGATCGTCGCGAGCAGCGTGTGCAAGTGGTCCTCCGGGGGGCCCCAGATCCAGCAGATGTCCCACCAGAGCCGTCGCTGTTCCGCCGGGGTCGATCCCCAATGCACCTCCTGCACGAAGCCGGCGTCGGCATGGGTGATGATGAGGCGGATGTCCTCGTCGCTGCGGATCAGGGCCCGCACGGCTGCCGCTGGGAGCTCCGGAGCGCCATCGTTGGGATGGCGTTGGCGGCCATCCTCGAGCCGCACCGCCAGCATCAGCGGCACGCCGACCGCTCCGCACGCCGCGGCGAGGACGCGCATGTCCGGTCCGGCCGGGGCGATGCCGTAGAACCCGGGATCGCAGCGCAGCGCCGGCACCTGACGGGCGACGGCGTCGTTCAACACGTCCTGCCAATTCGCGAGCCCCGGGTGGATGGCGGGGACGGGACGCAGCCGGTGGTGGCTGGCGGTCGTGTCGTAGAGCCAAAGGTTCCCCGCCGTCGGGTCGCGCCAGAACAGGCCGGGCAGATGGCTGACCCATGCCTCGTCGATACCGACGCGATCCATGGCCGTGAGGAGCGCGTCGGCAGAGGTGCCGGGAACTCGGCGGAACGGGTACGCGCCGAGAAAGGCGTTGACGTCGATCCGCATCAGTCGGCCGGAAAACTGCCGGGAGGGAAGACGCGCGCCGCGTTCTTCCACTTGACCAGCTCGAGATCCGCGGCCGAGAGGAGGTGAGACAGGTAGCGGAGTTTCGCCCACCCGGCGTCCATGGTGAGGTCCGAGCCCCACAGCAACCGCGAGACCCCCACGGCCTCGAGACAGGCCTCCAGCATGCCGCCGTCGACGCCTGAGCCGGAAAGATCGACGCACACGTTCCGATGCGCCGCCACCACGGCCAGCGAATGCAGCCAATCGCCTCCGCCACCAATGTGAGCCAGGATGAACGTGACCTTGGGGTGGCGGCCGGCGAGTGCCGAAAGCTCGGCCGCATCAGAGGCTTCCTGCCCCGGCCAGTCGCGGCGGCGGCCCTGCCAGATGTGGTGCAGGATCGGCAGACCGAGGCTCCCGGCCGCCGCGCACAAGGGGTCCAGGAGCGGGTCGTTCGCGCGCCGGCTGGCGGCGAGCTTCACCCCGATCATCCCCGCGGCCCGGCAGCGCGCGATCTCGGCCCCGGCGTGGTCGGTGTAATTGGGATTGACGCAGGCGTATCCGCGGATGCGGTTGGGGTGCTGGCGCTGCAGCTCGAGGCAGAAGTCGTTGCCGGTGACTACGTCCGCCGGCGATGGGAAATAGGTGGGTGACCGGCGGCCGAAGGTACCCAGGATCGAGGTGAGGTGAATGGTGACGCCGATGCGTTCGCCGGCCCGCAGCCGCGACGCGTTGTATTCGCGCCAATCTCCGCGTGGCGTGCCTTCGTGAAAGAAGTGCGCATGGACGTCGATCAGCATGCGGGGAATCTGTCCCGGAACGCCAACCCGGCAAGACGCGCATTACCTGACATTGGCCAGCACCTCCTCCAGCACCCCCAGCGTCCGATCGACATCCGCCTCCGTGTGCGCCAGACTCACGAAGTTGTACGCCGTCCGCTTGAGGAGGACCCCGCGTCGGGCGCACTCCCCCGCCACCGCGTGCGAGACGGGCTCGCTGACGTAATTCAGGAAGCACATCTCCGCCACCCCGCCGACATCCACGACCAGGTGTGGATGCTCACGCCAGAGTCGATGCAGGCCGTGCAGCAGGGAGGTCCCCACCCGGTGGAGGTGTGCGCATACCGCCTCGTTCTCGTACACCTGGAGCGTCGCCAAGGCGGCCGCGAGCGACACCGCCTCGGTCGCCGAGGTCGACGAGATCCAGGTCCGTGTGGCGCCGGCCATCAGGTCGGCCCGGCCTCCGACCGCGGCCAGCGGGAACCCATTGGCCAACGCTTTCCCGATCGCCGCCAGGTCGGGCGCGATGCCGTAACGCTCCGCGGCGCCGCCGACCGCGAGCCGGAACGCCGTCTTGATCTCGTCCAGGACCAGTACGGCGCCGACGCGATGCGTCTCGGCCCGGAGCGTCGCCAGCCAATCCCGCGTCGGCTCCCGTACCACGAGAGGCTCGACGACAACGGCCGCCAGCCGGTCGCCGCGGAAGCGGATCATCTCGCGCGCCCGCTCGACGTCGTTGAACGGCAGCTCGGCGAAGAGACCGCGGATGCTGTCCGGCACCCCCTCGGTCCGGCCCTGGCACCAATCGAGCCAGCCATGATAGCCGCAGCCCAGCACGAGATCGCGGCCGGTGGCCACCCGCGCCAGGCGCACCGCCGCGGCCACGGCCTCCGCCCCCGACTTGAGGAACCGGATTCGCTCCATCCACGGCATCCGCCGGGCGAGCGCCTCGGCCAGCTGTTCTTCCTCGACCGGCGGTAGTGGTCCCGTCACGCCGCCGGCGATGGCGCGGGTCGCCGCGGCCTGGACCGCGGGATGCCCGTAGCCCAGGCCCACCGCGCCGAGCCCCATCACCCAGTCGAGGTACTCGCGGCCGGACGCGTCCCACACATGCGCCCCGGCGGCGCGGGTGGCTTGCCGGGGCAACGCCGGATCCGCGTCGGGCCCGAACAGCGCCTCGGGACGCTTACTGCCGGTCGACGTGTAGCCGGGAATGCGCCAGTCGGTCACGATACTTCACCACCTCGATCGCGATTGCTCTGAGTAGCTTCGCTTCCCGCTGATCCAACGGAGCCCGATGCAGAATCTCGCGCAGCGAGCGCATGATCCCCTCCCGCTCGCGTGTCTTGAA
This sequence comes from Gemmatimonadales bacterium, assembly GCA_035500495.1. Taxonomy (GTDB): domain Bacteria; phylum Gemmatimonadota; class Gemmatimonadetes; order Gemmatimonadales; family GWC2-71-9; genus DASTHG01. Next base: position 40,875 of record DATJXC010000102.1, on the reverse strand, counting down.
GAACGTAATGGAGTCGAGCGCCGTCTCGAGGTCCGCGAACATCCGCTCCAGGTCCGCGGCCGTAGCCGGCACAGCACGACGCCGGGGCGCCTTGAACGGCCGTGTCTCGTCCCCTCGCGCCAGGGCCAGCTCGTAGAGCATCACGACCACCGCGTGGGCCAAATTCAGCGAAGCGTAACCCGGCGACGTCGGGATGGTGACGATGCGATGGCAACGATCGAGGGCGGCATTGGGAAGCCCCCGGTCCTCTCGTCCGAAGAGCAGCGCGACCGGGCGCGCCGTCCCCCCCCCGCCTCCGGCGGCCAGCACCTCGGCCGCCGCCGCGCGCGGCCGCTGCACACTCCGCTTGGCGGTCCGGCCTCGAGCCGTGAACCCGACGACGTGAACGCAATCGGCCAGTGCCGCGTCGAGCGTCTCGAACACCGCCACGCGCGAGAGCACATCGGCCGTCTGATGCGCGATACCCTCCACCCGGTAGGCGTCATACTCCCGCGGCGCCACCAGCCGGAGATCCTTGAATCCGAAGTTCTTCATCGCGCGGACGACATGGGCGATGTTGACCAGATCCTGGGGCTCGTGCAACACGATGACGATACTCATAGAAACGAGTGCGAAGTGCGAAGTGCGAAATGCGAAGTGGCGACAGGGAGCTTCATTTTGGCCAGCGAGGTTCGATCACGGTCACGAAGTGTCGCTCTGCACTTCGCATTTCGCACTTCGCACTTCGCACCAGGCCTCATCCCACCAGCTCCAACACCCCGAGCCGCTCCACGTCCTGCCGATCCCCCTGCAGCCAGACCCACCCGCCCCCCCCGCTCCACACCAGCTGTCCCGCCCGCCGTTCGCGGTCGGGGAGCATCTCATTGACGATCAGGTCGAACGCCACGGCCCGTTCGGAGTGCGCGAGCAAGTCCTGGGGCCAGGGAACCGCCAGGGTGATGCAGTAGCCGTGGTCGGTACGCCGCCAGCTCCCGTGGACGGCCGCCGCATCGCCCGTGGCGTCGCTCACGGTGCGCACGCGAAGTCCGGTCCCGCGGGGATCCGGGACGACGAGGAACCCGGTCAGCGGCTGCCTGCCGGCCGCTCCACCCCCGACCCCATCCGCGGCCAGGTAGAACTGGATGCCGTCCGAATGAATGTCGTCGGGCTCGTTGTCGAGGCGCAGCGGAGGAGCGTCGCCGGGCCGGAAGCAGAGGTTCGCTTTCATCACGTCCACGGCAAGGTAGAGCGCCGCGTCGTCCCACCCGGCATGAGCGACCGCACGGAAGTCCTCCGGTCCGGAATACGGCTCTTCACTGCGACGGTACTGATCCTCGAGATCGAGCGGGAGGGAGGCATGGGTGTCGAACCCCGCCAAGGTCCCGTCCAGCGGCGGCGGCGCGACGACCCGCGCCGCCTCTCCGGTCGGCCGCGTCGGCCGTTCGAGGTTGAACAGCACGTCAGCCGTCGGCTCGGGGGTTCGCACTCCGCCGAGGGTCACTCGCGTCGATCCGGTCACAACCGTCCAGCCGCGGTCGGACGGCTGGTGGCGGTCCGAGCCCGTGGGCGTCCGCACTTCGATCGCGTCACCCCGAGCGACGACCTCCCGCACCGCGGAGCCGGCCGCACCGAATTCCACGACCGCGATGAAGCGGACGTTCCGCGCACGGGCCCGCTGCAGAAAGAACGGTCGCCGGTCCGTGGTCCCCGGCAGTCCCGGCCCCAGAGCCCGGAGCAGCGATCCCCCCCCCGAAAAGAGCAGCCGTACGGCGAGCTCCGCCCCGCTCACCCCCGAATCGAGCAGGATCGCCTCTCCGCCATCTCCCCTCGCCTCCAGGACGATTCGCTCCGCGCCTGTGGCGAAGGCATCGGCCAGGTCGGCGGGCTCCCACCGCCCGCCACCGCCAGGGGCACGGGCCTCGGCTCTCCCCGCCAGGTGCCACGGCAATTCGAGCGTACGCTCCTCGCGCCCGCTGAACTCGACGAGATCCACGAGGTAAGTCGGCCCCATGACAACCGTGCGGACGAGATCCCCAAAGCGCCCGCGCATCCAGGACCACTGCTCGCCGGCGAAGAACGCTTCGCAGGTCGCGTCCCCGGGCGCCTGTGAGACACCGTCCAATCGCGGCGCGTTATGAGCCAGCGTCGAGCGATACCAGGCGAGCAACGGGGAGACGTAGGATCCGGTGCCCGGGTCGGCCAGCCAATGCACGCCGTCGGCATGCAGCGTCAGGTGCAGGCGATCGGGGTGCCCATGTCCGCCACCGTAGCGCCCACACTCGAGGCTGGCGTAGCGATTCCCGGCGCGGAGCACGGCGAGCCCCTGGTCAGCCAGTAGCGCGCTCTTGGGAACCCACGGCTCTCCCTCTGGTCCCAGCGTGGGCGGCATGTACAACAGTGCCCACCACGAAAGCCCAGTTCGAGAAACGGGAGAAGGGAGAGGGGAGAGGGGTGCATCGTGCAGATACGATTCGAATACCTCGCGCCCGACGGGAGAGGCAGCGTAGAGCGCTCGCAGCCACGCCGCGAGAGTACCACCCTCTCCCCTCTCCCCTCTTCCTGTTTCTCCGAGCCCCGCTTCCCACAGTTCCACGTACATCGGTTGGCTCAAAGAGACCCCGAAACGCGAGTCTTTCCGGGCCGGGAAGGTGAGGTCGGGGAGCGCCGTCACGATCGGCGCCTCCAGCGCCCGAACCACCCGGGCCGCCAGAGCGTCGTCCGCGAAGAAATCGAGGCCGGCCTGGGCGGCCCATTGTGCGCCGATCAACAGACCGCGCAGCGCGAAGAGATGATAGTTCTCCCCCTCGTACCACATTCCGTCTTCGCGATACCCGCGCAGGTGCTGGACCAACCCTGTCCGACCCTCGATCGCGCGGCGCGCCAGATCCTCGTCCTCGAACCAAACGGCGATGGCCGTCAGCGCGGCGTTGTTCCATGTCTGACGGTTCGAGAACCCCTCGTCGAACTCCCCGATCAGATTCGCGGCCTCCTCGGCCACGATGTGGACGGCTCTCGCCGTCGCTTCGTCCAGTCGACCGGCCGCGCGCAGCAAGGCTGCGGCGCCGAGGAAGTTGAGAACCCAAATGGACTCGAGATAGGTCGAGAAGAACAGTCGGCTGGGGCCGAGCACGTTGTCGCGGTTGGGGTAGCGGAAATACCGCTCCCCGTAACTCCGCAACAGTTCCGCCGCTCGGGCGCCCGCCTCCACTTGATCACCCAGCGCATCCAGGGCTGCCAGCTCGACCGCGCGCTCGGCCAGCCACAGATGTTGGAAGCGCGCCCAGTTCCGGTGGTGCCGCTCGCCCGAGTACACCTTCCCGCACTTCGGGCAACGGTGCTGGTCCGGGCTCCACGGATCGAACACCAACGGACTCGAGTCCACCGGACAGACCCCGCCGTCGGCCGACAGCAATGCTTTCACATCGGGGATCGACGGGCGTTGTCTCACCACCGGTGCGTTGCGCGCGGCGACGTGGGCCAGCAAGCCCCGGAGGTCGGGCGAGCCGCCGAGCGCGGCCTTCCGCGCGGCCAGGACCTCGGGGGTCACCACGACCGGCCTCCGTGCGACGCCCACGCTACCGGCAGCACCGTGGCACCCGCTTCACGCGCCGCCGCGGCGGTCGCCGTTACCGCGCTTTCGCCTTCCCGCGCCACGAAGAACATCGAGCCACCGGCCCCTGACCCGGCTGCCTTCCCGCCGATCACGCGGGCATCGTGCATCGCCGCTTCCAGCGTGGCCATCTCCGCTGTCTGCATCGTCGGATCCAGCGCCTGTTGGCAGCGCCAGTTGTCCGAGAGCAGGGCGCCCACCCGGCCCAGGTCGCCGGCGCGCAGCGCCTCCGCCATGGCTTCCGCGACGTCCTTCATCTCCTGCAAAGCGCCGGCGACGTGCCGATCCTTGCGCTCATAGGCGGCCATCACCCGGCTGATCGTGTCTCCCGACAGGCGGGAGCGTCCCGTGTAGCACAGGACGGTCTGCCGTTCCAGCGCCCGCGCGAAGGCTGGGTCGAGGGTGATCGGCTCCACCCCGACGTCCGGATCCCGAAAGCTCAACCGGTGGAATCCACCGAGCGCGGCGGCGAACTGGTCCTGGCGCCCGCCGGGGATTCCGGCCTCCCGTGCTTCCAGGTGCCAGGCGTGATGGGCCAGCTCCGCGGGCTCCAGGCGTTCCTGCCGGGCCGCCGTGAGACAGGCGACCAACGCGACGTCCATCGCCCCGGAGCTGCCGAGTCCCGATCCGATCGGGGCATCGGAGCGAGTTTGTAGTGTCAGGTTGCCGACCACCGGAAACATCCGCAGTCCCGCCTTGAGGAGATCCAGCCGGCCATCGAGGATCAGCCCGCCCGAGTTCACGCATTCCACCGTCTCGCCGAGATCGAGCGAAACCAGTCGGATCAGGTCGCCCCCGAGGGTCAGCTCCGCCTCCGCGGAAAGCCCGATGGCAGCGTTGACCACGACACCGCCCTCGCGCGCTGAGAACGGCGGTACGTCGGTCCAGCCACCCGCGAAATCCAGGCGCAGGGGCGCCCTGGCGCGATACTCGGTGGGAAGGTCGGTTCGCCTCACGGCACCCGCCACCGGGCGACGCTGACGAGCTCGCCCCGCATGTCCATGGTCACGCCCTGCACTCGCCGGTTCATCCCCTGAACCCCACGCCCGTGATAGAGCCACGCCACCGGCACCTCGGTCGCGAAGGCACGCTGCGCCGCCACCGGATCGCTCGGCACAACCAGCCCGGCGTCCTGCGCGAGCGGGGCAAGATAGCCCAGGCCCAAGTCACCGGGGACGCCCATCACGGCGGCGTCGAAATCGTGCCGCGGCCCGTGGACACGGTCGAGAAACGCGGTCAGCTCGAGTTGACGGATGCTGACCTCGAACCCCACCGCGGCGAAACGGGCCTGCAGCATCTGCTCCAACGCCGCTTCCCCGCTGCCGACGGTGAGCAGCTCGAAGGGGATCCGTCGCCCCCGCAGCAACGCGCGGGCGGAATCAGGCGCGAATGGCACGGACGGCTGCGGCACCGCCCCCACCATTCCCGGGGGCACCGGACCGTCCGCCGCGGTTCCGAAACCGAACAGGAAGCCGTCCACGATTTCCCGCCGGTCGATCGCCAAGGCCACCGCCCGGCGCGTCGCGAGGTCGTCGAACGGCGAACGTCGAGTGTTGAGGACAATGCCGTAGGGGAAGATCAGCGGATAGCTCACGACGGCGAGTGCGGGATCTCGGCGCACGAATTCCGCGTGAGCCGGGGATATCCCGGCGAAATCGAGTTCTCCGGCGGTCAACGCCGCGAGCTTGGTGGTCGGCTCGTCCACGACGACGACGATGAATCGCCGCAGCAACGGCGGCCCGCCCATGGCCACCGGGAAGTCCGGATTGCGCTCGAATACCCAGCGGCGGTGTGGCTCGTGCGACACGAATCGGAACGGGCCGTTGCCGACCGGCGCGTCGTTCCAGGCTGCCTGGCGGAGCCGCGCGTGAGGCACCGTATCGAGCAGGTGCGCCGGGGCGATGGCGAGATCGGTGAGTACATCGGGGAACGCGACGGCCCCGGCCACCCCTGAGCGGAATTCGATCGCGACCGTCGACTCATCCAGGGCACGAACGGCGCGGATGGCCGTCAGATCGCTCCACCGAGGGTACCCCGTCTCCGTGTCTCGCGCCGCTTCGAGGGTCCAGACGACGTCCCTGGCGGTGGTCGGCCGCCCATCGTGCCAGCGCAGACCCTGCACGAGGTGGCAGGTGAGGGTGCGGCGGTCGGAGGACCACTCCCAGCGCCGTGCCAGGTAGGGCGTCGGATGCAGCGCCGAATCGTAGCGGGCGAGCGTCGTGAGGAGCACGAACTTCTGGACCTGGCGGGCCAGGGGATGCACGGTGAGGAGCGGGTTGGCGCTCTGGAGATCCGCACCCGAGGCGTAGAGCACGGTGGCCCCACGATGCACCGCGGAGCCACTGCACGCGGCGAGGACCCCGATCAGCCAGAACCGCCGCACTCGTCGCACGCCGTGGATTCTATCACGCGGCGCGGGCCTTCAGAAGGGAAGCGGCCTGCTGGCGGCAGGACGACGACGCTCGCAGATTGCGGGATGCGGTACCTGGGACGTCGCCTCGCCAGCGGACTGGCGGTCGTGATCGGCGCGGTGACCCTCACCTTCGTGCTCCTCCACGTTGCCCCGGGCGATCCGATCGAGCGGCTGCTCGGCCCAGCCGTGCCCGCGGCGCAGGTCGAGGCACAGCGTCACCTGCTCGGCCTGGATCGACCCTTGGTGTCGCAGTACGCCGCCTGGCTCACGCGCGCGCTGCGCAACGATTGGGGGACGAGCCTCGTCAGCGGACGCCCCGTGGCTGGCTTGCTCGCGCGCGCCTGGCCGTTCACGGCGATCCTCGTGGTACTCTCGTTGGCGCTGAGTTACGGCGTGGGGATCGTGGTGGGCGCCCTGCAAGCCCTGCGCAGCCGGTCCGCCTTGGACACCACGCTCTCGGTGATCACGGTCAGCCTCACGGCCGTCCCGGGATACTGGTTGGGCTTGATGCTCGTCATGGTGTTTACCTACGAGCTGCGGGTGCTGCCGGCTTTCGGGGCCTCGGGGCTGGACGCCGACTATCTCACGAGCTGGGAGCGCGCCGCCGATGCGCTCCGCCATCTGGTGCTGCCGCTCCTGACGCTGACGCTGATCGGCGTGGGCGGCGCGGCGCGATTCACCCGTGGGGCGATGCTCGACATCCGTGACGCCGCGTTCGTGCAGGCCGCGTACGCGAAGGGGCTGACGCCCAGTCGAGTGGCGCGGCGCCACCTGCTGCGCAATGCCGCGATCCCGCTCGTCACGCTGCTCGGCCTGTCGCTCCCGGCGGTGTTTTCGGGGACGGTGTTCGTCGAAGCGGTGTTCGCCTGGCCGGGCGTGGGGCGCGTGCTGGTGGAGGCGGTCCAGGCGCGCGACTACCCCGTCGTGATGGCGGCGACGACCATCAGCGCGATTCTCGTGGTGTTGGGGAATCTCCTGGCGGACGTCCTCCTGACGCTCACCGACCCGCGTGTCCGCACGGCCGCATTCTCGACCCCGCCACCCGCGTGAACCCGATCCTGGCCGATCGACGCGCGCGCTTCGGCTTGGCGGTGCTCGGCGTATTCATCGCGCTCGCCGTCCTGGCCCCCCTCGTGACTTCCGGCGACCCGGATACCCCACGCGATATCGTGGCCACGCGATTCGTGGCGCCGCTCACACGCGACCTGTTCGGCCGGTTTCATGCGCTGGGGACCGACCGATTCGGCCGAGACGTCTGGACTCGCCTCGTCTACGGAGCGCGAGTGTCCCTGACCGTGGGGACCCTCGCGGTTGCGGTGGCAGTCTGGCTGGGGACGATCGTGGGCGCGGTCGCGGGGTGGTGGCGGGGCCCCGTGAGCACCGCGCTCCTCGGGCTTACCGATTTTGCCTTGGCCCTCCCACGGGTGGTGCTGTTGCTCCTGCTCGCGGCGCTGTGGCGCCCCGGAGCCCCACTCGTCGTGATCGTGCTCGGTCTGACCGGCTGGATGCCGGTGGCCCGGCTCGTACACGGCGAAGTGCGGTCGCTGGCCGCCCGACCATTCGTCGAGTCCGCCCTCGCAAGCGGCGCTCGAGGGCGGCACGTGCTATGGCACCACATTCTTCCCAATGCGGTCACTCCGGTGATCGTGGCGGCGGCGCTCGGTGTGGGGAATGCCATCCTGCTCGAAGCCGGCCTCTCCTACCTCGGCCTCGGCGTCCAGCCCCCAACTCCCTCATGGGGAAACATGATCGCCTCCGGACGCGACGTGCTGGTCAATGCGCCCTGGGTCGCCATCGCGCCGGGTGTGGCCCTGGTGCTCGTCGTCGTGGCGTGTACCCTGCTGGGCGATGCGGTGCGGGATGTGGCGGCGGGACCGAGTGCGAAGTTCGAAGTGCGAAATGCGAGGTGAAAACCCCAGCTCAACGTGACATTTCGCGCTTCGCACTTCGAACTTCGCGCTCCCTAGATCCGGAGGAACCATCCCCTTCGATAGGGAAGCCACAGAAGCGCGACGAACAGGAGGACATAGGCGCCGGCGAAAACGAGCGACCCGTTCAGCGGTCCGGCCCATGAGGCGAACCCATGAGTGTAGATCCAATCGTACATGGTCCTGGCGCCAGCGGGGTCCGCCACTTTCCACAACGTGAGACCGCGGGTGAAGAGACCCGAGAGCACGAACGCGAGAATCGCATTGGAGCCCAGCACGAACCACGGCCAGGCCCAGCGCGTCCAACCCCTGAGCTCGATCACCCAGTAGCAGGCTCCCAGCACTATGCTCGCGAACCCTGCCGACAAGAGCACGTAGGAGCTGGTCCAGAGGTTCTTGTTGATCGGAAACCAGAACCCCCAAAGGGTCCCCAAGATCACCCCACCGCTTCCCCAGGTCAGCAGCCCCACGACCTTTGCGGCACCGGAACGGTTGGACAAGAGCCAACGCCCGCACGCCACGCCAAGGAGGCAGGTCACGATCGCCGGGAGGGTGCTGAGAATCCCCTCGGGATCCCAATCCAACTTCCAGCGATGCGCGCCAAGGACCACTCGATCCACGTATTGAGGCAGGTTCCCATCCGGAGCCAGTATGCCGACGCCGGCACCCGGCACGGGGATGTAGCGCAGCGCAGCCCAATAGCCGAGCAGCAGGCCGACCGACACCCATTGCTGCACCCGCGGAGTGGTCGTCAGGAACAGCAGAGCCGTCGCGACGTACACCACGGCAATGCGCTGGAGCACGCCCATGATGCGAATCGTGGCGAGGTGGTAGAAAGGGAACCCGTTCAGCAACAGGCCCAGAAGGAATATGATGGCGCCTCGCACGACGATCTTCCGAATCAGCTCCCCACGTGGGGTGCCCTCCGTGACACGCCGCCCCAGCGAGAGCGAGACGGCGATCCCCACGATGAAGAGGAAAAATGGAAACACGAGGTCGGTCGGGGTCCAGCCGTTCCACGCCGCATGGTCCAGCGGCGGGTAGACGTGCGCCCAGCTCCCGGGGTTGTTGACCAGCAGCATCCCCGCGATCGTGAGGCCCCGAAATGCGTCGAGCGAGCGCAGCCGCCCGGTCACGACGGGGCCAACCCCTGCAGCACCTGAGGCAGGATCTCATGGCCCCCGTCATAGGGGACGACGCGGTAGCGGACGCCCGCCTCGGCGAGCCGCGCTTCGTCGCGGGCGAGCACTTTGGGTGTGATGAATTCATCGCGCGACCCCACCACGAGCACGAGATCCAGATCAGCCCAACGGGCGCGAGCTGCACCGAGGTCGAGGTCGGGCGGCACCTCTCCCCCCCAGAGTATCAAGCGCCGGGGTCCCCGGGCCGTTGCGGTTCCCTGGGCCAGCCAGCGGGCCGCGGTCGCGGTCCCTTGAGAGAACCCGACCACGTGCAGCGGCATGGCAGCGGTGTCGCGAGGCCCGCAGGCCGCGACGGCCACCTGATCCAAATAGCGCACGTAATCGGCGATTTCGGCGAGACGATCCTCCCGCGTCATCCATGCCGCGCCGACTTTGCGGCTGGCATTGCCGTCCAGATAGAACCGGGACAGTCCCTCAGGAGCGACAATCAGTCGAAATCCGTCGTCCAGCGGCTCGAAGTGGCGCAGGAAACGACCCGCCAGCTGGCCATAGCCGTGCAGCACGACCCAGGCTTCACGGATGTGCCGCCCCGGAGTGCCAAGCGTGTAGTACCGCGCGGTGCGCGGAACCGTGAGATGGTGTTCGTTCATTGCACGGCCACCGTCACGATCTCCCCCGCCGCGGCGGTAAAGCGTACCCGCCGGCCACCTTCTTCCAATACCAGAGGGACGGCGGCTTCACCGTCGAGGCGCGTGCGCCGGGCCCCCCGGACCGCCTCGCCAAACCGCCACGCCCCGCTCGTCGGGCGATCCGTCGCGTTGTAGCAGCGCAGCACCATGCCGTCCGCGGCTGGTGCCACGCTCGAGAGCACCAATCCACCACCTTCCAGCGTGACATCCACGGGCGGCAGAGTGAGTCCCCCCGCGATCGCGTCGCGCACCCAATACCCACGGATCGGCGTGAACGCGTGCTCCCAGAGCGCGGTCAGCAGGTCCCCCCGGGAGAGATCGCGTTCTCGCAGCGGAGCGAGCGCCAGCTCGACCCGCGTCGGACCGAGGCACTGCGCCCCGGGTGTAAGCGTGGGCCACCCGGCGTGACCGGGACGGGTCGGCAGGTCGTCACGTGAGAGCTGGCCAACGGCACGCAAAACGGTGAAGAGCAGGTCACCGCGCGGCGTGTACTCGTATTCGAAGAATCCCGGTGCCAGCAACGCCAAACCGCGATCGGCCTGTGCGACGGCGACGAAGCGGTGCGCTGGTGCGGTGCGGACCGGTGTCTCGTTGGGAGAATCACCGGGACTGGCGGTGACCGGCCGCCGGCGTTCCGATCCAAAGGCGGCCCCGGCGATCGCTATGGTGCGGATCCCGGTGGGCAGTCTCGCGCGCAATCGGTGGTTGGTCGCCTGGTTGGCCACGTCGAGTATGCAGCGCACCACGGGACTGTCGGCATGGAGACTGATGGTGTGCCGTACTTCCACCCGTCCCCCACGCGGCACGCGCATCGTCCAGCGGGCTTCCAGGGCGGCCACCAATGGCCCCGCGGCCAGCCGCCGGACCCGCACGGGGCCCCGGCTCCGCGTCGGGCGGTCCCGGGCGGGCGGGCAATAGGTATACGTGTCACCAGCATCACCGCCGCTTTCCAACCGCAGCAGATCCAGCCACCGCTCGCCGGTCCGGCGATCGAACAGCGTCAGCGCCCCGGACGAGTCGAGAGTCACGACCACGAACCGGTTGACGAGCGAACGCGCATGAACTTCGACCGCCTCCGGAGCGCTCGTCTCTGCAGGCGGGCCGGGGACCAGCGCGCCGAACCCGAGCCCCGGGAGAGTCGGGACCCGGAGTGCCACCCGAACGACGTCCACCATCGCCTGGGCGGGGTAGTGGCGCGCCGCCTCGAGCCGTTCCTGACCGATGCGCCGGTCCAGAATCTGGAGGGCGACCGGATGGCCCAGGGCGGTGCGCAGCGAGAACGGGCGGACGCCTTCCCCGACGCGCGGGGTGCGACCTCCCGGCGGCCCGACCAGCACGCTCTGTCGAAAAAAGGTGACATCGGCGACGATCACGCCGCCCCGGGCGCGCGCGGCGGGGTTCCACAACAACAGGGTCGGCTGAAGGTGGTCAACCGCCACCTCCCGAGCCGCATCGGGATCATGTCCCACCAGCTCGTGCCAGGCTGCGCTCGCGATCTCGCGCCCATACGCCTCCACCGCGTCCCATCTGGCCGCGGCCGCCGCGGCGACGGCGTCGCTGGTGCAGCCGCCGATCGTATCGTGGAAGTGGCACTGCACGAGCGTCCGCCAGGCCTGTTCCAGCAGCGGCCGGCGGTCGCGGCCGCCATGCGTCCCGGCCAGCGCCGCCAGCGGCTCCGCCACCCGTTCCAGCCAGAGCTCGAGCAGCGCGTTGCGGCGCTTCGCGGGGGCGCGCGTCCCATGCACTCCCTGGAGGATCCAGGGATCACCGCTCGCGGTACGCAGCTCGCCACCGATCTCCACAAGATCGCGAGCCTCGGCGGCGGCGGCGGCGCAAAACTCGTCCAGCCGAGAGAACCGGACGGTCCCCTTCCCCTCGGCGGCGACCACCCACTCGCGAAGGGCGCCGAAATCGGTCGGCGCAGCATGGTGATCCGCCCCGATGAAGACGGCCACATGACGCGTGGCCGCTAGCGCCACGAGCGACCGACGAATCTCGTTCCAGGCGGAGGCGACTCGGTCCGCGGGGCCCGCCAGGGCGGCGCCGACCTCGTATCCGGAGATCGGGAGCCTAAACAGGTGCACCGCCTGCCCGGTCGAGCCGCGCCAGCGTCCCAGGTCCTTGCCGCCCAATACGGCGTCCGGAGATCCGACCCCACGCCACGCCACGATGGCGAACAGCCCGAACCCGGCCGCGAGGGCCGGAAGACAGGCGGGGTGGCCGAACGCGTCGGGTGAATACAGCACGTCGAGCCGCCGACCCAAACGGGCGGCGTCGGCCCGGCCCAACTGGAGATTGCGCACCAGCGATTCGCCGGAGGGGATCAGCTCGTCCGGAAGCACGTACCAGGGGCCGACCTGCAGCCGTCCCTCGCGCACCAGGAAGCGCAACGGCGCCTCGAGATCGGGGCGGGTCCTCAGGTAATCCTCGACCAACACCGTCTGGCCGTCGAGGAGAAACACACCTTCGGCTCCCCCGGCCAGCCGCGTGACCAGCTCATCGAGCAGCTGCACGAGGCGGACGTGGAACGCCGCCCGCGGGAGGTACCACTCCCGGTCCCAGTGGGTGTGGCAGATGAGATGAAATACCGGTGTGGTCATGGCGCGATGGCACCAAGCTAACGCGCCCTCGCCCGGCCGGGGCGGGATGACTAAGTTTTCCCGTCGAGTGCCATGACTCTATCTCCCCGCTCCGCACGTCTCTGCTTCGGCCTCGCCATGGTGTCGCTCGTGGCGATCGGTCTGCTCTATCTGCTCGGGGGTGCCAAGGCATCGCCCACGCTGACCACCGGACCGGCGGCTGCCTGGTTGTGGACCGGGTTCCTCGGTGCCATCGGCAGTGTCTGGGCCTGGCGGACCGCGACCGACGAGCGGAAACGCAGCGTGTGGCGATGGCTCGCGGCCGGGGCGTTCCTGAATCTGACCGCGCAGATCGTGTGGACGATTCAGAGCATGATCCTGCATCAGCCGCCCACGAGTCTCTGGGTGTCTACGGCCGCTTTCATCGCCGTCTATCCAGCGTTCATCGCCGCGACCTGGTATGTCCTCGCCACCGGACCGTTGCGGCGGTTCAACCCGGAGATCGTGCTCGACACGGCGCTCCTCACATTCACCGCTGCCGGCTTCGCGTTCCACTTCCTGCTCCAACCGATGCTGGCCCACGGGTTGACCGAAGGCGCCCTGCGCAGCCGCGTGGCCTACGACGTTGCGGGGATGTCCCTGATCTGGCTGATGTTCACGCTCGGTGTCCGGGCGACGCACCTGCCGCCCAAAGGCGAGACCCTGGCACTTCTCGCGCTGCTGGTCTGGGCGTTCTCGGATACGGCGTTCGGCACCATCGGGCTGTCGTCACCGGTGATCGCGGGCGGGTTGCTGGACCTCGGCTGGGACACCGCCAACCTGCTGCTGTTCAGTTCCGCCGTGATGGAGATGGCGGCGCCCAAGGTGGCCCCGGTGGCCGAAGGACGGCAGAGCGTGATTCCCCGCCTGCTGTCCGTGCTCCTCGGTCTGGGGGGGCTCAGCTGGCTCAGCGTGCATAGCATCCGCCACGCCGAGACGGGGCCGGTGAACACGACGTTCCTCGCCCTGGGCGCCGCGATTCTGGCCACGCGCATCGGCTATTCCCTGTTGGCCGATCGGCGGTATGAAGACCTGCTGGAGCAGGAGGTCGAGCGCCAGACTCTCACCCTCTCCAATTCGCTGGCGGCCGCTGCGGCGGCCGAGCACAACCTGCGGCTCGTGGTCGAGGCCTCCCCGGATCCGATCGTGCTGGTCGATCCCGAAGGGCACGTCACCGCGTTCAACTCGGCCGCACCCGCCATGGCGACGTCACCCGGCGCCGGCGGACGGGATCGCTTGGTGTTCGATTCTCTCGATCCAGAAGCGCACCAAACCGTGCGCGATCATCTCGACGCGGCGTTCGCGGGAGAGGTGCGTCGCTTCGAAGTGCCGTTCAGACGCGAGGACGGGAGCCGGGGCATGAGTGCCGTCCTCTACGCACCGGTTCGCGAACGGGGTGTCATCAGCCGGGTCCTCGCCATGAGCCGGGACACGACGGAATCCCGGCGCACCCAGGCACAGCTGCAGCAGGCGGACAAGCTGGCCGCCATGGGGCAGCTGGTGAGCGGTGTGGCGCACGAGATCAACAACCCCGCCGCCATCATCTCGGGCTTCGCGCAGACACTCATGCTCGACCGCCTGTCCGACGAGCAGCGCGAGATGATCGAGATGATCCGTGACGAAGCGATGCGCATCGGCCAGATCACCTCGAACCTGCTGGCGTTCGCCCGCATGACGGCACGGGACCGCACACAGGTGGACCTGAATGAGATCGTGCGGCGAACGCACGCCCTGCGCGCCTACTACCTCGGTACCCTCAACATCCAGGTCACATCGAACCTCGATCCCTCGGAACCGCGGGTGTGGGGCAACGTCTCCGAGCTGCAGCAGATGCTGCTGAACCTCATCATCAACGCGGAGCAGGCCCTGGGAACCGGGCACGACGGCAACCGGCGCATCACGATCAATACGGCCGTGAGCGGAACCGAAGTGCGCCTCGACGTTGTCGATACGGGCCCCGGCATCGATCCGGATGTGCGGACCCGGATCTTCGACCCGTTCTTCACCACCAAGCCCGAGGGGGTCGGCACCGGCCTCGGCCTGTCGATCTGCTACGGGATCGTCCAGAACCACGGCGGCCGCATCTGGGCCGAATCCGAGCTCGGGAAGGGCGCCACCTTTTCGGTGTTGCTCCCCCTCGACCTGCGTACCGAGCCACGTCCGACCCCGGTCCCCGCCGTCCATCAGGAACAGAGCGAAACCCAGGTCGCCGTGCTGGTGATCGACGATGAGCCAGGGATCCGTCAGGCCGCGGCCCGGTTTCTGAACCGTTGTGGGATGCAGGTGCGGGCCGTCAGCGAAGGCGCCGAGGCACTCCATGTGCTGAAGTCTCAGGCCTTCGACGCGATCCTCTGCGACGTGCGGATGCCGGGGATCAACGGGCGCGAGTTCCTGAAGCTGCTGCGGGAGCGGTATCCGGAGCTCGTCAGCTCCGTGATCTTCACCACCGGAGACACCTTCGACGGCGAGACGTCGGAGTTGATCGCCCAGGCCGGGGTGGCCAGTCTGACCAAGCCGTTCGATTTCGACGCCCTGGAGCAGTTGGTTCGGGAAACGGCCGCGCGCCGAGCCGGACGGGGCACCGCCGACACTCGCGGACCCGGAGCAGCCCCTACCGCGGGATAGGCAACTGCCCCGTCACGGGGTCGGCGCCGCGGGCAGTCCCAGCTCCTGGCGCAGCGCCGCCGGCAACAGCGGGATGGCGTGCCGGATCGGGACCGAGAGCGCGAACCCCGGCGCCTGCGGCAGGCCGGCGCGGTGAATCGAGATCACTTCACCATCCGCGTTGAATACCGGGCTCCCGGAAGAACCACCGATCGTCATTCCGTCGAACTGGATCACGTCTTCGTTCACGCGCGAGATGATACCGGCGGTCATCGACGTGCGAATGACCGTCGAGCGCAGCCGGGCGAAGCCGGCCCCCGCCGGGTACCCGATCAACCCCGCCGGCTCCCCCTGCCTGGCCTTCGCCCCGGTCCAGTCGATGGCCGTGAGATGCGGTCCCTGATAGTTCCGGATCTTGATGAGGGCGATATCGCGATCCCGGGAAGTCACGACGACGTCGGCGAATCGCGCCAGGGTTTGATCGGCCAGCGTCACCCAGATCGTATCCGGATGCTCGTGGGCGGAGTCCGCGACGACGTGCCAGTTGGTCAGCATGTAGCCGTCGGGACTGATCACGAACCCGGTGCCGTTGTAGTAATCGTTGGCGAAGCTCACCGTGATCAGCCCGACCGATCCCTGGCTCTGTTGCGCGATGGCGGCGAAATCGGTTCCGCGGAGTGCGCGGACCCTGGCGTCCAGGCTGGCTGCTTGCGTTTCCGCCGCCGCCACCGCGTGCCGGAGGCTGTCCAGTGCGGCGGCACTGGGGGCGCTCTGCTGGGCCGCCGCGAGCTGCTGCCGCAGCCGATCGACCTGCTGCTGTGCCTCCACCCGCCGGCTCTCTCCCTGCGCGAGCTGCTGGGTCAGGGAGGTCTGAGCCCGGTCCAGCGCGGCCCGCAACTCGGTCGTACGCGACTGGGCCGACTCCAGCTGCGATCGCAGGCTGTCGACCACGGCGGCGGGCGCTGCCGAGGAGCGAGCCGCCTCCAACTCCTGCCTCAGCCGCTCGGCCTCCGATCTGGAGGAGTCCGCGCTGCTCCGTTGTTGCGCCTCGGACTGCTTGACCTCCCCGGACAGGAGCCAGTACACCCCATACACGGCCCCCCCGGAGAGCAGGACCAGGACGACGATGGCGGCCGTGAGCCAGCGGATCTTGCGGCCTGAGTCTTTCCCGACTTCCTGCGCCACCGCGCGGAGAAACGCCGTCGACCCACGACCGCCGCGTTGCCGCTCCGCCTTGGCCTGCACCAGCGCGCTATTGATGAGGCCCATCACCGTCTGCTGCCCCAGACCGCTGCCCCCCGCCGGCCGTACCGCCGGCGTGGCGGGCGCCGTCCCGATCCCCTCCAACACTAGAACCGGTCCATCAGGCCCCAGCATGATGCGATCGCCCAGCCGCACCGGGACCGGGGCTTTGACCACCTCGTTATTCAAGAAGGTGCCGTTGCGACTCCCGACGTCGCAGAGGGCGAGACCTCCGTTCGGCCCTACCGTCAGCTCAGCGTGAACCCGCGACACCGTCTGGTCGTCCCCGGCCACCGGCTGGACTTCACATTCGGAGCCGCGCCCGATCCGGATCCGAGACCCGGTCGCTTCAAAGCGCTTACCGCTTGCGGTGTGGATCAACGTCACGCCGTAGGGACGGACCTCCGGTTCGCGAGCAGGGGCGGCGGCGGCGGCCGGTGCACCAGGGGGTGGGGTCGAAGGATCGAATGCAGGATGCTCGGCGATGGTGGCTTCGATTGCCGGCGCCTCGGCCGTGGCCAGGATCTTTATCCGGGGACCATGTTGACCGAGGCTGATCTCGTCCCCTCCCTTCACCGGCGCTTCCGCTGCGAGACGACGGCCGTTCAGGAACGTGCCATTCGTGCTCCCAACGTCGGCCAGCCGCCACCCGTCCCCCCCATGCCGGAATTCAGCATGCCGGCCGGAGACTACCCGGGTGGCGTCCCCCCCCCCCGCAATGACGACCTCTGCCGCCGGGTCGCGACCCACCCGCACCGGGGCGCTCCGGAATTCGAGCGCCCGGTTCTCCGAGGCGAGGGTGAGCTTGAGATAGGGCACCGACTGGGTGCGCCCGGGCGAGCGTTACATCGAAAAGGCTGGGGGTCGATGCAGAGCCGCACGTCGTTCCAGGAGGAGCCGCCGCGGCTGGAGACGACGCTCCGCAACCACCCGGCGATCGGCGAAATCCCGCCGCTCCTCCGCCACGAGACGGGCCGCGTGGCGCCGCTCGGACCCGCGCCGGTCCACACCAGCACGCCGATCGTTCAGCAACCGGCGGTCGGCATCACGCCGGCGTTCCAAGAGGTTCTGGGAGGGGGGGGTCGCGCGCATCGATCGCTCCCGCATATCGGGCATGGGAGGGCTAAGGTACGGGCCCCCCGGAAAGTCGGCTAGACCGCCATCCGGCCGCCAATTCCGAGGGAGACGCAGGGATATCTTCCCTCACTGTGGACAACCTCGCCCACGCCCTGGTTGGAGCCGCGATCGGCCGCGCGATCGGTGGGCGCCGGATACCGGCCGCCGGCTGGATCGGCGCCATCGCGGCGAACGCACCGGACTGGACCGAGCTGTTCATCGGGCTGCGCCCCGGCCGGGGCAGCCCCGCTTATTACGTCCTGCACCGCGGCATCACACACTCGCTGGTCGGAGCGGTGGTGGAGGCCGTGGCATTGGGGCTCGTGTTCGGGTTTTCTACGCGGAGGTGGTGCCGGCGCCAGGGGATGCCATTGCCCGCGTGGAGCGCCGTGGGGGTGACCGTTACGCTGGCCGTCCTCTCCCATCTCTACATGGACTGGCAGGGGTCCTATGGCCTGCGCCCATTCCTGCCCTGGAGTGGTCGATGGTACTACGCCGACTGGGTCGCCATCGTCGACCCGTTCTTCTGGCTGGTACCCTTGGTGGCGCTCGCTTGGGGCGAGCGACGCTACTGGCGAGACGCCATTCCCTATCTCCTGATCCTTGCCCTCATCTCCTGGCCGATCCTTACCAACGCCGCCGTGGCCCCCTGGGTCCCGTGGCTCGCCGGCCTGCTGATCGTGGTCGGGATGGTCGGTTGGATCGGTCACTGGTTCGGCGCGGGGGTCACGGAACGTTCGCGCGCCGCCGCGTTTGGCCTGGCTGTTGTTGCGGTCTACGCGGCGGCGCAGGCCCTGGTGAGTATCCCTGAAAAGGCGGGGATTCAGCGCGCGGCGGTGGCTCGGTTCGGCGCGTCGGCCCAATGGGCTGCGCTGACGGTCATCGGACACCCGTTTCAATGGGAGCCGGTGCTCGCCTCGAGCGACAGCGTGGCCGGACCGGATTGGACAGTGGCGCGGAACCTCCAGGATCCGCGCGTGCAGCGCGCGTTGCACGACACTCCGGAAGGACGAGCCATGGGACAGTTCGCCAGGTTCCTGGCGGCGGATGTCGCCTCCGGACCGAGGGGACCTCTGGTCCTGCTGCGCGACGCGCGATACGCCCCAGTCGCGCACCTTGGCTGGGGCGTAGTGGCAGCCCCCCTCCCGTCGAGAGAGTAGATTCGAGTCCGGTGACCCCAGATACTCCCGCCGTCGATCTCTTGAAGGGACTGGTTCCGGCGCTCGAGCCGGCGTACCGCCTCGACGACCTGGTGGCGCTGTCCCGGGAACGGGCCCTCTACAAGGCCTGGGACCGGCTGCTGAAGCGTCACCTTGCGCTGCGCGCGCACCTGATCCCTGGATCACCGGGGCGGACCTGGTTCCTCCGCGAGACCGAGACCCTCGCGGCTCTCGATCACCCGGCCATCCGCCACGTGTATGCGGCGGCGACGATCGGCCCCTTCGCGTATCGCACCGCCAATTGGGTGGAGGGCGAGAGTCTGGCTGAGGCGCTCCGCCGGGGCCCCCGCCCCATCCCCGCCGCCATGGCTCTGGTGCGTGATCTCCTCTCGGCACTGGAACACGCGCATGCGCGGGCCGTGATCCTGCGACGGATCATCCCGACCACCCTGATGCTGGACATCTCCGGGCGGCCGGTCGTGACCGACCTGCGCTACGCGAATTGTTGCCTGGACGCCATCCCGCCCGACGAACGGCAGTCCGGCGACTCCTATGTCGCACCGGAGATCCGCGAGGGCGGGGCCGGCGAGCCGTCGAGCGATGTGTACACCGTGGGGGCGATCGTCTACTACGCGCTCACCGGCCAGGAGCCCCCCGCCGATCCCCAGATGATCATCCCGCCTCGCACCGTGCGACCCGCCATTCCGGCCGCGGTGGAACGGGTGCTCCAGCGCGCCCTGAAAGCCAGTCCCCGCGAGCGGTACTTCACGGCGACTGAAATGCTCGAGGACTTCGTCGCCGATGCCGGCATGTTCCACGAGCCGGCGGCGGAGCCGCAGCTCATCGAGTCGGGGTTCGAACGGCGCCTGCGGCGCGCGCTGGGCGACGACTACGAGCTGCTGAACGAGATCGGAGCGGGCGGCTTCGGACGAGTGTTCCGCGCCCGCGACCTCGGGCTCGAGCGGATCGTAGCGATCAAGGTCCTGCATCCGGCGCTGGCGGCCGATCCCGGGGTGGCGGAGCGATTCCGCCGCGAGGCACAACTGGCGGCCCGGTTGCAGCATCCGAACATCGTCAGCATCTACGACATTCAGGGCCGGGCCGGATTCCAATGGTACGTCATGGAGTTCGTGCCGGGTCTGAGTCTGGGTCAGGAGGTGGCGCAACAGGGGCCGCTGTCCGTGGAGCGGACCGTGCGCCTCCTGGCCGAAGCCCTTTCCGCTCTGGAGCACGCGCACGGCCGCGGGCTGATCCACCGCGATCTGAAACCGGAGAACATGCTGCTCGAGGCCGATGGCCGGCTGCGCATCACCGACTTCGGGCTCGCGCTCGCCGTACGCGGCGACGGTCGATTCGGCGGCGCGACCTCGCGCAGCGGGACACCCCAGTTCGCTTCGCCGGAACAGCTGCTCGGCGAGAAGGTCGACCCGAGAACCGACCTCTACTCACTCGGGGCGGTGTCGTATTTCGCACTGCTCGGACAGCCCCCGTTCCAGGGGATCACCCCGGAGGCGATCCTCGCGCAGCAGACGACCGACCGCCTCCCCTCCATCACGGACACCCGCCCCGACGTGCCCCGCGAGCTGGAAGCCGCGTTACGGCAGGCCGTGGCCAGCGACCCCGCCCGGCGCTTTCCCACAGCCGTCGCGTTCCGCGAAGCCGTCCACCGGGCGACGGGTGGCATCTGGCGGCGGCTGTTCGGCTACTTCTCGGTCTAGAACCCGGCCAGAGCTTCAGTCGTACCTTCTCCATGCCGGGGACGTTCACCTCCCACCGCAGCATTCGTAGCGCGATGCACGGCGTGATCAAGGTGAGCCAGCCGGGTCGCTCAGCGCCACCGGAAAATCCGCAGCGCCACCGCGAAGCTGACCAGGCCCCACCCGGCCACGATCGCCATCGGGGCTCCGAGCTGGAAGAGCGGGGCCCCGTCGATCATCACCGCCCGCAACGCGTCGTTCAGCGCCGTCAGAGGCAGTACTCTCACGAACGGCTGCACGGTCTCGGGGAACCTCGCGTAGGAGAAGAAGGTCCCCGAGAGGATCCACATCGGCAGCATCACCAGGTTCATCAACCCCGAGACGGCTTCGATCGTCTTGGCGCGTGAAGCCACCAGGAGGCCGAGCCCGCCGAACGAGAACGCGCCGAGCATCGAGAGGAACGCGAGGGTGAGCAGGGACCCCCGTACCCCGACGTCGAACAGCACCCACCCGAACCCGACCAGCCCGGCGACCTCGAGCACGAGGAACGCAAGCCGCGACAGCATGTACGACAACAGGAAATCGCCCCGGCGCATCGGGGTCGCCATGAAGCGTTTCAGCAAACCCTTGGTGCGTGCCTGCACCACCGAGAACCCGACGCCCCACAACCCGCTCCCCATCAGGTTCATCCCCAGCAACCCGGGGATCAGGAAGTCGATATAGCGCGATCCGGGGGCCGTCACCCGGTCGTCCGCGACCAGGGTCGGGTCGGTGCGGCCCCGCGCCCGCTGGATCGCCGCGTCGGCGGTGAGCCGGGCGAGCCGGCTTTCGGTTCGCGTCGAGTCATAGCGGTAGACGATGGGCGCGCCGGGGACCACGAGGAGGGCGATACTGCCCGTGCGGAGCCGCTGCCGCGCCTCGCCCGAGTCCAGGATGGTCGGACGCAGACCAGGCTCTGTGGCCACGGCGGCGGCCAGGCTCGAATCCCCGGTTCCACTCGCGATCCCCACCGTCAGCGTCCCGGGCCCGCGGTTGCGAAAGGCGATGCCCAGGGCGAAGGCGAGTACCAGGGGGAACCCGAACACCCAGAAGATCGCCTCGGGTTCGCGATAGAACTCGCGCATGCGCGCGAGCGTCAGTTGAACGATGGCCCGGTCACGCATCGCGGATCGACCGCCCGGTCAGCGACACGAACAGATCTTCGAGGGTTGCGTGGTGGGTGCGGAGGGACGCCAGGGCGATGCCGCGGCGTCCCAGCAAACCGACGAGCGCCGGAACGGTCCCGTGCAGCTCGGCCACGGTCAAGGCCAGCGTCGCGTCCACCCGGCGCACCGCGTGCACCCCCGGCAGCGTCGCGACCTCGGGCTCCAGGACGGCGGCGTCGGCGGACTCCCCGACCGTGAACTCGAGCACGTGCGCCGCGCCGAGCGAGGCCACGAGCTCGCGGGGCGTCCCGAGCGCGATGACCTTCCCGTGATCGAGGATCGCGACGCGGTCGCACAGCCGCTCCGCTTCCTCCATGTAATGGGTCGTGAGCAGGACCGTGTTCCCCGCCGTCCGGAACCGGGCGATGACGTCCCAGAGCTGGCGGCGCGATTGCGGGTCGAGCCCCGTCGTCGGCTCGTCGAGGAACAGCAGCTCGGGTCGCGAAACCAGCGCACAGGCGACGGCGAGCCGTTGCCGCTGGCCGCCGGAGAGCTTGCTCACCCACGCCCGGCGTTTCTCGCCCAACTCGACCAGCTCGAGCACTTCGTCGACGTCATGCGTCCGCCGGTAGAAGCTCCGGAACAGACGCACGATCTCCTCCACCGTCAGCTTGTCCGGCAGCTTCGTTTCCTGGAGTTGGATGCCGAGACGCTCGCGCAGCGCCCGCGCCTCGTGACCGTCCCAGCGCAGTCCCAGGACCTCGACGTCCCCGGCGTCGGGCGCCGTCAGACCTTCGAGGATCTCGATGGTGGTGGTTTTGCCCGCTCCGTTCGGACCCAACAGCCCGAAACACTCCCCGGCGGACACCGTGAGGTCGAGCCCGGCCACCGCGGTGACGTCGCCATATCGCTTGACGAGCCCGGCGCAGCGGATCGCCGGCCGGCGCTCGCTCACGCCGGCGCCGCTCCGCCGCTCGAGGGCCTGGTCTTCTCCTCTTCGGGCTGCATGGCCGCCTTCATCGCCTGATCGAGCTGGATGTTCAGGCTGGCGACGCCGTCGTTCAATGTGCGGATCCGCATCTGCAGACCAGTTGAGCGGCCCGCGACGACCGAGAGCTGCCCCGCGACGTCCGAAACGGTGCCGACATTCGCCGTCAGGGCACGCTGGCGCAGGCGGGTGAGCTCCCGAGAGATCTGGCTCGCCAGATTCTGGATGATCTGCGGCCGGGCGGCGCGACTGTTCTCCAGCTCCCCCACGAGTGACTTGATGTGAGCGACCGTCTTCAAATAGGTCTGGATCTCTTCGATGCGCCGGAGCTGGTTGGCACTCAGCTTGGGAGGGGCCACGGTTACGGCTCCAGTGCTTCGACGAGCACCCGCCCGTCGAGCAGAGACAGGGCGGATACCCCGGTCAGTCGAGCCAGCGTCGGCGCGATATCCACCGTATTGGCCCGGGCCGTGTAGTGTCCTGGTTTTACGCCTTTGCCCCACAGGATCAGCGGCACGTGGGTGTCCGACTCGGACGGCTCGTCGTGCACGGCGGTTTCGGGCACTCCCGGCCACCCCCAGGCGCACCAATCGGCCAGCGTCACGACGACGGCCACGCTGGAGCTGGCCGGCACGGTGTGCAGCCAGCGACGCGCGGTGGGATCGGCCACCGTGTCCGCCTGCGCGAGGTCACCAGGCAGGTCCGCCCGGGCCACCCCGCGCACGGCGCGGATCCGGGTCGCCAGCGCGCGGACGATGCTATCGACGTTGAACCCGCGCGCGGCCAGCTTGCCGTTGTCCCGGAGAAATACGATTCCGGGGTCGATCTCAAACCAGCGGCGGTGCGTCGTATCGCCGCTCATCGTGTCGAGCCGCGCGTTGACCGCGGTCAACAGGGTGTCGATGTTCACCACCCGCGCCTCGGCGTGGCCGGCGCGTAGCGAGCTCTCGATGAACGGCGTCACGCCATGATCGGCGGTCAGAACCACCACCACGTTGGTCTTTCCCACCTTGTCGAACACGCGGTCCAGGAACCACCCCAGGTACCGGTCGAGACGCAGGACCTGCTCATGGATTTCCCGGGAGTCGGGACCGAAGGCATGCCCGATGGCGTCCGTCGTGGACAGACTCACCGCCAGGAGATCGGTCGCGGATCGGCGACCGAGCTTCAGCGCCTCCATCCCGGTCAGCGCGAACGCCAGGGTCAGCGAGTCCATGAGTGAAAAGTTCGGGAGCTGCTGCGCCGCCTTCAGGCTGTCGGAGGGGAGCGCGTACGGGAAGGTGAACCCGTGTCCCCCGTTCTCCCACGGCACGCTGTCGGGTTCGCGGTACGCCGAATCCGGCAGCAACAGGGTCACGCGCCGTCCCGCCATCTTGAACGGCAGCCGCTGGGCATTGAACGCCGTTACCCACGTCGGCAGCGAGTCGGCATAGTAGCGGCTCGTGGTGAAGATGCCGCTCGACGCGGCGTACCAGTACACCGCCTGGCGCGCCTGACCGATCGGCAGGATGGCACCGCGATCCTTGCGCGACACCGAAAGGGCGCGGCTGCTGGTATCGGCCGCGTGCAGCCAGTCGAAGAACGCGGTCCCCCGGAATCGCCGCGGCGAGGCGCCGGGGCCCGTGGCGCCGATCAACGGCGCGGTGGAATCGGACACGCCGAGCACATTGGTGAGCACTTCCGTGTGGGCCGGCCAGCGTCCCGACAGAATCGCCGCATGACCCGGCGCCGTTTCCGTCACGCCGTGATCCTGGTAGGCGCTGGTGAACACCGCGCCACCCTGGTCGAGCACGGCAAAGCCGCTGGTGAGCTGGGGCTTCCATCGCGTCAGATAATCGGCCCGCAGCTGGTCCACCGTGATGACGAGGACGAGCTTGGGCTTGGGTGGTGCCGGGGCCGGGTCCGTGCGGCGAGGCGCACCGGGTACCCCGAGCAGTGCGAGCAGCATGGCGACTTTCGACATGGCCGTAAGCTACGCCGGGATGCCCTTGAAGCGAACGGCTACCCCGCCGATGCAGGGACGGTCGAGGCGGCAGCGGGGTGCGGGTGGGGCTCGCGGGCCGCGAGACTCCAGGCGACCGCCATGACGGCCGCGGCGGCGTAGAACGGCACGTGGTGTCCGAGCTTGTCGAACGCCACCGTGGCGCCGATCGGGCCGATGATGCTCATGATGCCGCGGAAAGTCTGCTGGGCGCCCATCACCTGTCCCAGCTCGTGGCGCTCCGTGCGTTGGCTCACGAGGGAGGTGCTCGCCGGGAAGAGCAGCGCGGTTCCCGTGGGGACGAGCATCAGACACAGCACCCAGAGCCACAGCTGGTTGGGGAACGGCATCAGCAGGAGGCCGATGGCCATGAGCATCGCCCCCAGGCGCATGGTCCGCACCTCGCCGAGCCTGCCGTTCACCCACCCCACGGGTGCCGTCCGCATCACGACCCCCACCGCGCCGAACACCAGAAACACGTTGCCGATGGAGCGCTCGGTCACCCCGAAGGTGTCTTTCAGATAGAGCGCCATCACCCCGATCAGGACGTTGAGCGCCAGCATCCCCGTGACGTAGATCCAGATGACGCGCGGAGCGGGGCGTGTGGGGTGGAGCAGGATTTCCCACAGCGTGTGCGACACCGAGCGCGGCGGCGGCGGCGGGGTGGCCGGGGCGGTGGAATACCGGTGGCGCGACTCCGGCAGCCAGCGATAGGCCCCGAGGACATTGATGAAGACCAGGGCGGCCGCGACCAGGCCCGGCATCTCCGGCCCGAACCGCGCGGCGAATGACCCCAGCGGCGGGCCGATGATGACCCCGAGGCTCGTCCCCGCCGAGAGCCAGCCCAGCGCCTTGGCGCGCTCTTCCGGGGCCATGGCGTCGGCGACATACGCCTGAGCCACGCCCGTCGTGCCCCCGCCGAGACCCTGCACGATGCGGGACGCGAACAACAGCCACAGCGTGTTCGCGAACCCGAAGACGATGTAGGCCAGCCCGGAACCGATGAGTCCGATCAGCAGCGCCGGCCGGCGTCCCACCCGGTCGGACACGCGTCCCCAGATCGGCGAGGAGACGAGCTGGGCCACGGCGAAGGAGCTGATCAGCGGCCCCACCATCCATTCCGGCGAGTGGAACCGCAGCGCGTAGAACGGCATCAGCGGGGCGACGATCATCAGCCCGACCATGTCCACGAACGCCACGGCGATCAACACCGAAAGGCGCTTCAGCCCCTCATTCTGCATGCCGTTCACCGCCGGGCTCCGATCCCCAGCACCGCCGCGCTGGCCACCATCAGCACGACCCCGAACGCCGCGGCCACGCCCAGCTCGTTGAGACGCAGGCTCGAGAGGATCTCGATCGCGATGGGGCGGGTGCTATAGGTATACAACACGATCGAGGTGACGAAGTCTCCCAGCGCGGCGACGAAGGCAAGGCTGGCGCCGGCGGCGAGCGCGGGTTTCAACTGGGGGAGGGTCACCCGGCGGAACGTCTCCCAGGGACCCGCCCCGAGGCTCGCCGCCGCTTCGTCGAGCGCGGGATCGAGCTGCCGGAACCCGGCGAGGATCGCCCGTCCGGTCAGCGGCAATCCGCGCACGAGATAGGCGAGCGGCAGAATCACGACGGTGCCGACCAGCACCCAACGCAGCGCCAGCGGGGCGTGGACGCTGAACGCCGTCGCCAGCGCGATCGCGAACACGGTGCCGGGCAACGCCCACGGCAGCGCCAGCAGCGCTTCGATCGCCGGCCGGAGACGCACTCGGCCTCGCACCGCGAGCCAGGCTGCGGCGACCGCCAGGGCCACGGCGACGCCCGTGCTGGCCGCCGCCATCCAAGTCGAATTGAGCAGCGGCCACAGCCGCTCCGGCTCGGCGACGAGCCGGGCGTAGTTGGCGAGGGAGAGCACCGGCGGGAGCGTTTCGGTCGTCCAGGTGCCGTACGGCACGAGCGACACCAGCAGCAATGTGAGATGGGGCAGCAGGAGCACGACGGCGAGCGCCCAGCCGGCGATCGTGGCGGACGCCCGTGACGTGCTCCCCCGCAGCACGCGGCGCCGGGGCGCGGTCCCCTTCCCGAGCGCCACGAGCAGGTCGGTTCCCTCCACCCGTCGCAGTACGGCGAGACCAGCGAGCGCCACGAGGGCGAGCGCAATCGTCTCCACCATGGCGAGGCGCATCTCCCCGTTCAGTTTCGAGGAAACGATCTGCGTCGTCATCACGCGGAATCCGCCCCCGAACACGTATGGCGCGCTGAACGAGCCGAGGGCGGTCATGAACGTGAGCAGAGCGGCTCCGCCCAGCGACGGGCGCAGCAACGGTCCCGTCACGCGAACCAACGTCCTCCAGCGTCCCGCGCCCAGGGCCTGCGCCGCTTCGAGCATCGACCAATCGAGCTTCGCCAGTCCGGCGCGGGTCAAGAGGTAGAAGTACACGTACATCGAGTACGCGTGCACCAGCAGAATCGCCCCCGGCCCCTGGAGCCGCCACGGTGACTCCGCGAGCCCGAACGTCCACTGGACGGCTCGCGCCGCGAACCCGGATTCGCCGTACAGGAACAGAAACGCGATCACGCCGACGAAGGGCGGCAGCACGGCCGGGAGGGCGATCAGCGAGCCCAGCGTCTTCCGGCCGGGGAATTCGAACCACTCGAACAGGAACGCGAGGGGAACGCCGACCGCGGCCGCGAGCCCGACACTGGCGAGCGAGATCCACAGGCTGGCCCACAGGGCCCGCCACTCCGCCGCCCGGCCGGCGAAGTCGGCGAGCGCGGCTCGACTCGCGGCCTGGCCCGCGACGAGCACGATGGGGTAGACCACGATCCAGACGAGCACGAGGGTCAGACCCACGCTCGCGAGCGTCGCGCGCCGCCGGGCGACCGGGGTCACGCTCCCATTCCCTCTCGGAACCGATGCACCGCGTCAGCCACGAGCAGCACCCGCTCGCCGGGGCGCGCCTCGCCAGGCGCCGCTTGAACTTCAATTCGGTCGCCCTGCTCCGTCTCCACGAGAAAGAAGGCCGCCGCCCCGACGTAGCGGCGCTCGACCACCGTCCCCCCGAGCCCATTCCCCGATCCACCGGTGGCAAACCGCAGGCGCTCGGGACGCACCACGACCGTCTCGCCGTTGGACGCGCCTAACGTCCGCGCCGCGGCGCCCCGCAAGACGTTGGCCCGACCCACAAACGTCGCCGTGAAGAGCGTCGCCGGTCGCTCGTAGAGGTCCTCGGCGGTGCCGAGCTGGTCCAGATGCCCGCGAGAGAGGACCGCGATGCGATCGGCCAGCGCGAACGCCTCCTCCTGCTCGTGGGTGACGAAGACCGTGGTGATCCCGAGCCGCTGAATCAGCGCCCGCAGCTCGCGCCGCGTCCGTTCTCGCAGCGAGGGATCAAGGTTCGAGAGCGGCTCGTCGAGCAGCAACACCCGCGGCTCCGGCGCCAGGGCCCGGGCGAGCGCCACCCGCTGCTGTTGGCCACCCGACAGCTCTTGCACCTTGCGCCGCTCGAAGCCCGCGAGGTCGACCAGGCTGAGCACCTGTGCCACCTTCCGCGCCACTGTTCCTTTATCGCCCCTCCCGCGCCCCTCCAACCCGAAGGCGACATTCTCCCCCACATCGAGATGGGGAAACAGCGCATAGTGCTGAAACACCATCCCGAAGCGGCGCCGCGCGGGCGGCAACCCCGTCACCGCCTCCGCTTCCACGGCCACGCTCCCGGCGTCCGGGATCTCGAACCCCGCCAAGAGTCGCAGCAGCGTCGTCTTGCCGCTGCCCGACGGACCCAGCAGCGCCAGGATCTCCCCCCGATTGATCTGCAGCGAAACCGGACCGACGGCGACGTCCGCGGACCAGCGCTTGGTGAGACCCTGAACCTCGAGGAACTGGTTCATCGGGCCTCACCGCCATGCGCGCGCACGTGCTCATCCCAATACCGCATCCACTCCGCCTGGTGTTTCGCGAGCTGCGCCCAGTCCATGGGCGCGGCCGTCATCCGGCGATTCACTTCCTGGGCCCAGGACGGCAGGGAGTCGGCGGGGATGTCGGTGCGCGCGGGGAGCCGGAACGCCTGGCGCGTGGCCAGCAGCTGGGCTTCCATCGAGCCCACCCACTCGACGAACGTCCGGGCCAACTCCGGGTGGCGCGCCCCGCGGATCACGGCGATGGCGTCCTGAATGACCGGCGTTCCGCTCGTCGGGAAGGTGTAGCCCATCTGCATCCCGTCCCGGCGGTTGAGCAGGATGTCGGGGAGGTCCCAAATGCTGACGAGCCCCTCTCGCCGGATCAACTTCTGTTCCAGGATCGTCTCGTTGATGACGTATTCCCGGGTCTGGGCATCCAGCCGCCGCAGCCAGGCGAACCCGGCCGCCGTATCGCCGGTGGCGGCGAGGCCGCGCTCGATGATCATGCCCCACACCGCCCGCATGGTCCCGGAGGCGATCGGGTCCCGGATCACCACCTTCCCTTTCCATTGCGGCGCGAGCAGGTCATCCCAGTCGTGCGGCGCCTGGGCGGGTTGCAGCGCCTGTTCGGGGTAGATCAGCACGACCGGCGTCCGGTACGCGGAGAAGTACAGATCTCCCGGGGCCCGCTCCCCGGCCGGAATCGCGTCGGCCCAGGTCGGCCGGAACGCCTGCAGCAGGGAGTCTTCCGCGGCTCGTGCGAGGATCGTCCCCGGCCCTCCGAACCACACGTCCCCCTGGGGATTGGCGCGCTCCGAGCTGACGCGATCGTAGACCTCCTGTGAGCCCATGTCGAGCCACTGGACTTGGACGTCGGGGTGCAGCTGCTCGAAGCGGTGCTGGAGCAGGGTGAGGAGATCCCGCCCGTGCGGACTGTAGATCACCAGCGGCGTTCGCCCGCTCGGGCCACATCCGAGCAGGAGGAGACAGGCGAAGAAGTGCGAAGTGCGAAGGGCGAAGTGCGAAATAGCAATGAGAGGTCGATTGGTCTTCGACCTCCCATGAACACTTCGCACTTCGCACTTCGCGCTTCGCATTACGGCACCACCCCCCGCTTCAGCGCCAGGAGATTGGCGAAGAGCCGATACGCCCCCACCACCCCGCCCGGCAGCTGGCGGAAGAAGCTGAGCCCGGTATACACGTACGTGCCCCGGCCGAGTGGGGCGACCAGGAGGCCGCCCGAGAGCGGAGGTCCGCCCGCGTCGTGGGATTCGAGCAGCGGGGTGTAGGTCGAATCCCAGTCGTGCGCGAAGTACAATCCCCGTTCCTGCACCCACCCGCGCCAATCGTCCTCGGCGATGGCATTCGGGACGTGAAACACGGGACTGCCGGGCACGAGCTCCGTCACCGGCGCGGTCTCATCCGTCACCCGATCGTGGGGCTGGGCGATCGAGAACCGGAACGGCGCGAAGCCGCCCTGAACGAACGGATACTGCTGGTACTGCACGATCACGAGACCGCCCTCGCGGGCGTAGTCGAGCAGGCGGCCGTTGTTGGCGACGAGCGCCGGATCGGTTTCGTAGGCCCGGCTGCCGATCACGATCGCGTCATAGCGGGAGAGGTCCCCGCGGGCTAGCATATCGGCGTCGAGCAGCACGATCGGCACCCCCACCGCCGCGAGGGCCTCCGGCACTCGATCCGAGGCGCCGCGCACGTAGCCAACCCGCGCCAGACTCGGCAACACCAAATTGGCCACGCGGACATCCACGGTGGACGGGTGCCGCAGGGCGCGAGGCCGGATGTGGGGGTAGTCGATCGTGGTCAGCGCGCCCTCGCTGATCCGGCCGTCCGACCCGGTCACCGTGGCGCGCAGGGTGAACGTGCCGGGCGTCACTCCCGCCGGTGGCGTCACGGTGAAGGTGACGCTCTTGGATTCATCCTCACGTCGAAAGGTGAGTGATTCCGCCGCAACGCTCCCCCACCCCGCCGGGACGGTCATCCGCACCGCGGCGCTGGCCGCGCCTCGGGTCCGGTTCGTAACCTGGGCCGTGAAGGTCCGCGGTGTGGCGGTCTGGCCGTCGGTCGGCCAGACGACGAGGCCGGGCGTGACGGCGAGGTCGAAGTCGCGGGTCACGAAGATCGGCCGGCGCACCTCACCCGTCGCTTCGTCGCGATAGCGATAGGTGACCTCGCGCGTGAGGGTCACCGACGCGCCCGCGATCCTCAATCGCGCCCGCACGACTACGGGCGGCGGCTCAAACGGCTCCCCTCGCAGGCCTGCGGGGACGCCTGCCCAATCGTACATCCCGCCCCCCGCCATCAAGGGGTGCCGCAGAAAGTAGGGCTGAGTTCCCGGGGCCGCGGCCGCCACGGTGACGGCGAACCGGCCGGTCATGAGGGTGCCGCTCGCGACCTCAGCTCCCGGCGCCCCGACGGTCTCGACCGTCCACCCCGCCGGTGCCTGCACGTCGACGCCTTCGACCGCGACGGGGGTCGCGCCGGCGTTCCACACCGTGGCCTCGATCTGCAGCCGCTCCCCCGGCACCACCAATCCGTCGTCCGCCGTCCCGTCCACCACGACGCTCGCCGCGTTGGCGAGCGCCGCTTCGAGAATCGTACGTTGCGCCGAGTCCGCCGGCGTCAACGCCTCCAGGGCGCGCGCGAGGTACGGCACCACGTCGGCCGGGTGGTACGGGTTCAACGCACGCCGCGCGGAGTCGATGAGGGCGACGTACCGCTCGTGGCCGGCGAGGGCGGTATCCACGCCGGAGAACAGGCCGTCCGGTCCGCCGCTCCGCGCCCGCGTGGCCACCAGCGCCAGCCGGATCATGCTCGGGCCGGGGCGCTGCAGCCCTCCCTGATTCTGCGAGCGGTGCAGGCTGCGGCTGATCACGGCGATCTGGGAGTAGGACTTGCCGTAGAGCGGGTCGATCGCGCCGCTGGGAATCCGCAACGTCGTCGCGGTCGTGTCGAAGAAGGTCGACCGATAGAATTTCACTGGACCCCAGGTCGAGTCTTTGAGCAGATCGAACGCCTGACGCGCCACGGCACCCGCCACCTGATGCTGACCATGCCCGTCGCTGGGAGTGCCGGAGAAAATGGACACCACGACCTGAGGCCGGAATCGACGCATGATGGCGACGACGTCCGCGAGCACCGTGTCCCGCGGCCAGAATCGGAACGCTTCGTCCATCGACTTGGAAAACCCGAAGTCATACACCCGCGTGAAAAATTGCCGGGTACCGTCCACGGACCGCGCGGCCAGCAGCTCCTCCGAACGGATCAACCCCAGCTCGGGCCCCAGCTCGGGCCCGATGATGTTCTGACCGCCTTCGCCCCGATTCAGGGACAGGTACGCGACATCCGCGCCGGCCGCGAGCGACAGCCAGGTCATCAGGAGATTGTTCTCGTCGTCGGGGTGCGCGCCGATCACCAGCACGCGCTTGTTGGCCCCGAGGTGTTGCAGCGCCGTGGCCAACGCCGCGACGCCGCCGGTACCGGCCGGAGCCAACTGCTGACCCCGGGCGGTGCCGGCGGCGCCACTGAAGAGGAAGAGACTACACCAGAGCGCGCGTCGCACTATTGGGAAAGATAGGTCACTCCACCCTTCATAACGAACTTGACGCGCTGAAGTTCCGTGATGTCCTTGAGCGGATCCCCCGCCACGGCGACGAGGTCCGCATACAGTCCGGGCGCCACGGCCCCGATGTTCGCCTGCTGGTCGAGCAGCTCGGCCGCGACCGAGGTGCCGGACTTGATGGCCTGCATCGGCGTCATCCCCGCCTTGACGTACCAATCGAACTCCTGCGCCTCGTTGACTTCGGTCCAGGGAAATCCGCCGGCGTCGGTGCCCAGGACGATCTTGACGCCCTTCTTGACCGCCCGCTGCAGCGCCGCGCGCTGGTGGTCCACCATCGGCTTCCAGATGCCGCCGCGCGGGTCGGCGACGTAGTGGGAAACCGTGACGGTCGGCACCCAATACACGTTGTTGCGCACCAACACGTCGATCAGGGAATCGGTCATGCCGTCGCCGTGCTCGATCGAGTTCACCCCGGCCCGCAGGGCCGCCGCGATCCCATCCGCGCCGATCGCGTGAGCCGCCACGCGATGGCCGATCCGGTGCGCCTCGGCGACGATCGCCGCCGCCTCTTCATCGGTGAAGTTCGGCCAGCTGTGCAGCACGCTGTCGGCGGTGAAGTAGTAGCGCCGGTCGGCGTAGAATTTGATCCAGTCGGCGCCGTGGGCCACCTGCTCCCGCACCGCCAGCCGGGCATTGTCCACCCCGTCCACGGGCTGGACGCCGTGCGGCAGCTCCAGCTCCCAGTTGCTCGAAACGATGGGGTACATCCCCGTGGGCGCCATCGCGCGGGTCGACGCGAAGATCCGCGGACCCGGCACCTCGCCCCGATTCACCGCCCGCTTCAGGTCGACGTCGGCATACATCGCTCCTTCGGTCTCCAGGTCCCGCAGGGCCGTGAACCCGTGCTCGAGCGCCAGTCTCGCGTTCCGGGCCGCGAGAATCGCCCGGTAAGCCGTGGACTGGAACAGCAGCTGCTCGTCGTACGACTCCTCGGTCGGGTCGCCCTGAAGCAGCAGGTGGGTGTGGGCGTCGATGAAGCCCGGGAGCACGGTCATCTGCGACAGATCGATCACCCGGGCGTTACCGGCCTTCCCTTGCACCTGGGCGAGCGGGCCCACGGCGGTGATCCGCTCCCCTTCGATCAGAATGCCGACGTTGGTTTGCACCTGGTCGGACCGGCCGTCGATCAGGTGGCCGGCTTTGATGAAAACGCGCTCGGGATTCGGCGCGGCGGGTCGCTGCGCCGGGAGGGAGCTGATCCCGCTCAGGATCAGAAGAGGCAAGGTCAAGGATCGCATGAGAGCTCTTTGTGGGTGGCGAGGCGAATCTCCCCCTGCCTCCGGCGCTGTCAAGCGGTGTACATTCCCAAGAGCAGAGGAGACACCGACCATGACCGCGATTGCTACCGAGCCCAAGCCCAAAGTCAGCGCCGACGAGGCGCGCGCCGTTGCCGAAGCCGCGCGGGAACAGGAATGGGCCGCGCCCAGCTTCGTGCGTGAGCTGTTCCTGGGCAAGCTGCGGATGGACCTGGTCCATCCCTACCCCTTCCAGACGCCCGAGGAAGCCGCTCGGGCCGGGCCGTTCCTGAACCAGCTGAAGCAGATCCTGGAGGGCGTCGACTCCGACCGGATCGACCGCGAGGGCGAGATTCCCGAGGACATCGTGCAGGAACTGCGCCGCATCGGCGCGTTCGGGATCAAGATCCCGCGCGAGTACGGCGGTCTCGGCCTGTCGCAGCTCTCCTATATGAAGGCGATCGAAATGGTGTCGTCGGTCGACGGCTCGATCACCGCCTTGCTCTCCGCGCACCAATCCATCGGGGTCCCGCAGCCCCTGAAGATGTTCGGCACCGAGGAGCAGAAGAAACGGTTCCTCCCCCGGCTCGCGGCGGGCGCCATCTCCGCGTTCGCGCTGACCGAGCCGAACGTCGGATCCGACCCGGCGGCGATGGAGACCACCGCGGTGCTGAGCGAAGATGGCGCGACGTGGGTGTTGAACGGCGAAAAGCTGTGGTGCACCAACGGTACCCGCTCCGAGCTGATGGTCGTGATGGCCCGGACCCCGTCGAAGTTCGTCAACGGGAAAGAGCGGAAGCAGATCACCGCCTTCATCGTCGAAGCGAACGCCCCAGGGGTGAAGCTGGAGCACCGCTGCCATTTCATGGGCCTCAAGGCGATCTACAACGGCGTGATCTCATTCACCAACGTCCGCGTTCCCAAGGACAACGTCCTGTGGGGCGAGGGGAGAGGGCTGAAGCTCGCGCTGATCACGCTGAACACCGGCCGGCTCACCCTCCCCATCTCCGCCGTCGCGGCGGGGAAGCGCTGCCTCGAGATCTCCCGCCTCTGGGCCAACGAGCGGGTGCAGTGGGGCCGCAAGATCGGGCAGCACGACGCCATCGCGCAGAAACTCGGCGGCATGGCGGCCAACACGTTCGCGATGGAGGCCGTAGCGGAGCTGTGCGGCGCGATGGCCGATCGCGGCGGCTACGACATCCGCCTCGAGGCCGCGATCGCGAAGTTGTACAACTCGGAGGTCGGCTGGCGCATCATTGACGACACCGTGCAAATCCGCGGGGGCCGGGGCTACGAGACCGCGGACTCGCTCCGCGCGCGGGGCGAGGCCGCGATGCCGGTCGAGCGCATCATGCGCGACTTCCGGATCAATTTGATCTTCGAAGGGTCAAGCGAGATCATGCACCTGTTCATCGCCCGCGAGGCGGTGGACAAGCACCTGCAGGTCGCGGGTGACGTGGTGATGCCGGGCAAGACCGCCGGTCAGCGGCTGGCGGGGCTGGTGCGCGCCGCGCTGTTCTACGGCTGGTGGTATCCCTCGCGCTGGCTCGGCTGGGGCTTCTGGCCCAAGTACGGCGAATTCGGGGCCCTTGCTCCGCACGTGCGCTTCGTCGAGCGCTCGGCGCGGCGGCTCGCCCGCGGCGCGTTCCACTCGATGCTTCGCTTCGGCCCCAAGCTCGAGCTGCGCCAGAGCGTGTTGTTCCGGCTGGTCGACGTGTGCGCCGAGCTGTTTGCCATGGCCGCCGTCTGCAGCCGGGCGCAGCGAATGCTCGGTGCGAATCCAGCCGATGGGGCGCACGCCGTTCGCCTGGCGGACGTGTTCTGCCGCCAAGCCAGGGGAAGGGTCAAATCGAAATTCGGCGGGCTCTGGCGCAACGAGGATGTGCCCACTTACAAAGTGGCGCAGGATGTTCTCAAGGGAGAGCACGTCTGGCTAGAAGGGGGAATGGTCAGCGTCAAGTATTAGGGGCTCAGGTTTCAGAAGAGTTGCAGCCGTTCTATCACGCCGCCTGATGCGCGATCATGATGCTCTTGAGACGCTCCGGCGTTTCGCCCGACGCATCCGCGTACGGAGAGGGGTGTCCCGCCTCCTCCTCCACGACGTTCGCGCAGACGATCTGATACCGGCGCGCCTCAATCCGCTCGATGGCCGACTTGGTCGCGACCGGCGTCGCGATGGCCACCCGCGTGGCACCGAGTTCTTCCACCGCCCGTACGCCGGCCAGCACCCGCCAGGGGTAGATCACCTGGCCGTCGATCACCACGACCTGTCGGCCCTCGAACTTCTTGATCGGGCGCTGGGTGCGGTACAGCACGATGTCCTGGCGAACCCGGGCGCGTGATTCCTCGATCGCCGTTTCCAGCTTTTCGAGGAGGCTCATCCCCGGTTGGAAATCAGGGTCCATCTCCGCGGGCGCGTTCTCTGCCATCGCTCCGATGGGGGCGAGATTCGAGCCGAGGCGGATGAACGATGCCACGAGGACGTCGAACGCCGCCCCCATGGCCCGGGAGGCGTTGGCCGCGATTTCCACCCCTTCCGGAGTGACTCCCAGGAGCACGGCGGACAGGATGCCACGGCGGGCCAGCAGTTCCCCCAGCGCGGCGCCGGCGGAGGAGCGCGTCGGGTAGAGACTCGGCCGCGGAGCGCGGGGGGGACGCGGAGGCGAGGAAGCCGTCACGACTCCAAGATAAGGGGATTGAAGGAAGGCAACCAAGCGGGCATTTTCTCTCGCCATGCGCACACTCCTCTCGCTCGGTCTCGCCGGCCTCCTGGCCGGCCCCCTCGCCTCCCAACGCAAGGCCGATAAGGCTCCGCCGGCTGGACCCGCGGCAACGGCCGGCGTGCTCGATACCATGCTCTATCGTTCCCTGCACTTCCGGGCCCTGGGCCCCGCGGTCATGGGAGGCCGGATGGCCGCCTTCGCCGTGCGTCCGGGAAATCCGTCGGTCATTTTCGCCGCCGCCGGGACCGGCGGGCTCTTCAAGACGACCAATCTGGGCACCACCTGGCAGGCGGTGTTCGAGCACGAGGCCGTCGCGTCGATCGGCGCGGTCGCCGTCACCGCTGGTGATTCCAATCTCGTGTGGGTCGGGACCGGGGAAGGCAACGGCCGCAACAGCTCGTCCTGGGGCAATGGCGTCTACAAGTCCAGCGACGGCGGCGGCAAGTGGACGCACGTGGGACTCGACAACACCCACGACATCCCGGCGATCGCGATCGATCCCAGGAACGCCGACGTCGTATGGGTCGCCGCCCTGGGGCACCTGTGGGGCAAGAACCCCGAGCGGGGCGTCTACAAGACCACGGATGGTGGCAAGACCTGGGTGGCGGCGCTGCAGCTCGGTGACTCCGTCGGCGCCATCGACCTGGCCCTCGATCCGTCGAACTCGGACGTCGCGTACGCGGCGATGTATCAGCGGCTGCGGACGCCGTACTCGATGAGGAGCGGGGGCCCCGTCGGGGGGATCTACAAGACGGCGGACGGCGGGAAAACGTGGACCAAACTCACCGCCGGTCTCCCCACGCAGACCGGCCGCATCGGTCTCAACGTGTATCAGAAGAATCCCCAGACCGTCTTCGCGGTCGTGGAGTCGGACGTGGGCGGCTCCCAGGACGTCGACAACGTGCGCAGCCGCAACGGGGGCGTGTTCCGGACCGATGACGCCGGGGCGCACTGGCGGCGGGTGTCGAACCTCGTGCCGCGGGGCTTCTACTTCACCAAGATCCAGGTCGATCCCACCAACGCGGCGCACGTCTACGTGCTGGGATTCGGCCTGCACGTCTCCGACGACAGCGGCGTCACCTTCCGCGACGATGGGGCCGACAAGATCCACGGCGATCTCCACGCCCTCTGGATCGACCCGCAGAACGCGGACCACATGATCCTCGGCACCGACGGCGGGATCTACTTCACGTGGGACCGGACCAAGACGTGGAACTTCGTGAACAACGTCGCCACCGGGGAGTTCTACGAAGTCACCTACGACTACCGCACCCCGTACCGCATCTGCGGGGGACTGCAGGACAACGGCTCGTGGTGTGGCCCGTCGCAGAAGCGCGCGGAGGACGGGGTATGGAACGGTGACTGGTACCGGGTCGGCGACTGCGACGGGTATTACGTCCAGGTGGACTCGACTGATCCCGACATCGTCTATGCCGAGTGCCAGGGAGGGTTCGCGTTCCGGGTGAATCTGCGCAACGGGGCTCATAAGGGCATCCGGCCGCAGGCCAAGGAGGGGACGCCGGCGTTCCGGTTCAACTGGAACACGCCGTTCGTCATTTCACACTTCGACCCGACCGTGCTGTATTTCGGCGGCAATCAGTTGTTCCGCCTCACCGCCCGGGGGGACGAGTGGCAGGCGATCTCTCCCGATCTCTCGACCATGAATCCGCAGACGATGACCGCCGCGGGGTCGGGGGCCGAGACCTATAACACGATCGTCACCCTGTCGGAGTCGCCGCTCTCCGCCAAGATCCTGTGGGCGGGAACGGACGACGGCAACATCCAGCTCACGCGCGACGGTGGCGCGACCTGGACCAACGTGGGCGCCAACCTGAAGGGGCTGCCGCGGACGAACCTGTACGTCGCGCGGATCGAGGCCTCGCATTTCGACTCCGCCACGGCGTATGTCGCCATCGACGGCCACCGCAGCGACGTGTTCGCTCCCCTGCTCTATCAGACCACGGACTTCGGGAAGACCTGGACCGCGATCGCCGGCAATCTCCCCCCGGCAGGCCCGCTGAAGGCGTTCCGGGAGGACCCGAAGAACCGCGACCTCCTGTTCGCCGGCACCGAGTTCGGATTGTACTTCTCGATCGACCGGGGCAAGAGCTGGAATCGGTTCTCCGGTGGGCTCCCGACGGTGGCCTACGACGACATCAAGATCCACCCGCGTGACCGCGATCTCATCATCGCGACGCACGGGCGGAGCTTCTACGTTCTGGACGACATCATCCCGCTGGAGGAGCTGACCCCGGCGGTCCTGGACTCGGTCGCCTGGCTGTTCTCGTTGCGGGCGGTGCAGCCGTTCTGGAGGCTCGAAGAGAACGGCCTCTGGGGGCATGCCATTTACCAGGCGGCGAACCCCCAATTCGGCGCCACCATCGATTACTACCTCAAGACCTACGCGGTGGACGCGCCGGCAATCGCGATCACCGACTCCACGGGGCGTGAGGTCGCCACGGTCACGGGCACCGGGAATCCCGGGCTGAACCGCGTGGTTTGGGATCTGCGACCCAAGGCGTCGCTCCGCACGGCGGCGCCGGAGGATCCGACGGAGTACGTCGCGCCGGGGACCTACACGGTCACCTTGACGGCCGCCGGGAAGAGCTTGAAGCAGAAACTGGTGGTGGTGGCGCCGGTGAAGTAGACGGTCGAGGTGGGTCAAGGTGGGGCGAGGTGGGTCCCTGTAGGCCGACTTCGACCCACCTTGTCCCACTTCGACCCACCTGGACCCACCGCTCGATTATCTTCCCGCAGCCACCACTCAGGATCTTTCGCGTGCCCGCCAATTCGCTCTCCATCACCGACAATCGCACCGGCAAGACGTACGACGTCCCGATCCAGGACGGCACGATCCGCGCGGCCGACCTGCGCCAGATCAAGACCGGCGCCGACGATTTCGGCCTGATGAGCTACGACCCGGCGTTCATGAACACCGCGGCCTGCAAGAGTGCGATCACCTATATCGACGGCGATGCCGGGATCCTGCGCTACCGTGGATTCCCGATCGAGCAGCTCGCTGAGAAGAGCACCTTCCTCGAAACGGCGTACCTGCTGTTGAACGGAGAGCTGCCGAGTGCGTCGGCGTTGAACGACTGGGTGTTCGGCGTGACGCACCACACGATGATCCACGAGAACATCAAGAAGTTCATCGACGGGTTTCACTACGACGCGCACCCGATGGGGGTGTTCGTGAGCGCGGTGGCGGCCCTGTCCACCTTCTACCCGGAAGCCAAACACATCCAGGACGAGGGGTCGCGGCGCAGTCAGATCTTCCGGCTGATCGCGAAGAGCCCCACGATCGCGGCGTTCGCCTACCGGCACCGGGTCGGGATGCCGTATGCGTACCCCGACAATGATCTCAGCTACGCGGGCAACTTCCTCAACATGATGTTCAAGGCGACGGAAGTGAAATACCAGCCGCACCCGGTGCTGGAGCGGGCGTTGGACGTCCTGTTCATCCTCCACGCCGATCACGAGCAGAACTGCTCCACCAGCGCCATGCGCAGCGTGGGCTCCTCGCATTCGGATCCCTATTCGTGCATGGCCGCCGCGGCCGCGGCGCTGTACGGCCCGCTGCACGGCGGCGCCAACGAGGAAGTGCTGAAGATGCTCCGGGAGATCGGCGCCAAGGCGAACATCCCGGCCTACATCGCGCGGGTCAAAAAGGGCGAGCTGCGGCTCATGGGATTCGGGCACCGCGTGTACAAGAACTACGACCCGCGCGCCCGGATCATCAAGCAGATCGCCGACCAGGTGTTCGAGGTGACCGGGAAGAACCCGCTCATCGATATGGCCTTGGAGCTCGAGCGGATCGCCCTTCAGGACGACTACTTCGTGTCCCGCAAGCTCTATCCCAACGTCGACTTCTATTCGGGGATCATCTACGAGGCGATGCGGTTCCCGGTGGAGATCTACCCGGTGCTGTTCGCCATCGGCCGGACTCCCGGCTGGCTCGCGCAATGGCAGGAGATGTTGCTGGATAAGGACCAGAAGATCTCGCGCCCCCGGCAGGTTTACACCGGAGCTGGCGTAAGGAATTACGTGCCGATCGAGAAGAGATAAGGCGTAGGAACTTTCGAGTCTTGTTTACCGCCGCCTCCCCCCACTCCGTCCCCGCACCGTGAGCGACCGCTTCGCCACCGCCGCGGTCGCATGTTTCGGCTGCAACGGCGCGACCGAAGGCTCGAACCCCGGGATCACCTCTCGCGGGAAGATCTGACCGATCAGCTTTTCGATGTCCCCCATCATCAGCCACTCGTCGGGTGACAACAGGGTAAGGGCGAGCCCGCGGGCGCCGGCGCGGGCCGTCCGGCCCACCCGGTGCACGTAATTCTCCGGATCCTGCGGCACGTCGAAGTTCACCACCATCCGGATCCCATCCACGTCGATCCCCCGCGCGGCAATGTCGGTCGCGACGAGGACCTCGGCGGTCCCTTCTCGGAAGGCATCGAGCGTCCGGGTGCGATGGCTTTGCGCCTTGTCGCCGTGAATCGCGTTGGCCGGGATCCCCTCACGCTTCAGATAGGTGGTGAGCTTGTCGGCGCCGTACTTGGTGCGGGTGAAGATCAACGTCTGCCCCGCGGGCTTCGCCTTGAGAATCGAGGCGAGGGCGCCCTTCTTCTGCAGTTTGTCCACGGCGACGATGACGTGCTCGATGCCATCAGCGGCCTGGGCTCGC
The DNA here is from genome assembly GCA_035500495.1 of Gemmatimonadales bacterium. Classification (GTDB taxonomy): domain Bacteria; phylum Gemmatimonadota; class Gemmatimonadetes; order Gemmatimonadales; family GWC2-71-9; genus DASTHG01. Next base: position 396 of record DATJXC010000102.1, on the reverse strand, counting down.
CGGCCGATTTCCACGGACGCGTGTCCCGACAACGCCTTGCGCGCCAGGGCATCCACTTCGGGCGAAATCGTGGCCGAGAAGAGCAGCGTTTGACGTTCGTCGGGGAGCGCGCTGAGGATGCGGCGCACGTCGGGGGCAAACCCCATGTCGAGCATGCGGTCGGCCTCGTCGAGCACCAGGATCTGCAGCTTGGTGAAGTCCACATGGCCGCGCTCCATGTGATCGAGCAGGCGGCCCGGCGTAGCGACGACGATGTCCACCCCGCGTGCCAGGGCCTTGGTCTGCGGCTCCATCCCGACGCCGCCGTAAATGGCCGCCGCGGTTAGGTGCAAATGCCGTCCATAGGCTTTGGCGCTCTGGAGCACCTGCTCCGCCAGCTCGCGCGTCGGGACGAGG
>DATJXC010000101.1:0-3158 GCA_035500495.1 Gemmatimonadales bacterium | reverse complement strand
GCGATCGTCTGACCGAAATCGAGCTCATTGAGCAGCGTGCCGTGCGCGTTCGCCGCCACCGCCGCCTGCCCCGCGCCCGCAGCCCGGGTCAGGGCGGCGAGCGAGGTCTCCAGTTGAAACTCCGAGGCGGCCTTCGTCCTGGCGGTGAGCTCGGCGATCGCCTTGCTCATGCCGGCCTCATTCGCCACGAGGAACTGAAGATAGTTCTGCCCCGACAGCCCGCCCTCCTTCAGGAGCTTGTCCGCCGCGGCACTCTGCCGCTCGCCCTCCTCGACCTCGAACGCCGCCATCAGGCGATGGAAAGTCGCGCGATGGAGCGCCAGGTTGCGCCGGGCCACCTCGAGGGCATCGGTGACCCGCGCGGCGATCGTGAATCCATTCAGCGCGTTCGGGCCCGCCATTTCCTCGAAGGTCACCGGCAGCATCTCTCCGGCGGGCGTGCCCGCCGCCGGCTCGATGACCGCGCCGATCCAGCGACTCTCCCCGGGGCTCATGTTCGCGAGCCTGAAGACGCCGCTCGTGCGCAGCGGAATCCGTCGGCCACCGGAGGCGACGATGAAGGAGCCGGCGCCGAGGCGCCTGAGAACGGCCGGTGCGACCTGGTAGCGGATCGTCATGTCACGGTTGAACAGGGCGGCGTTGTGCGCCAGGCCAAAGGACTGCCACTGGCCGCCGCCCTGGGCGACGGGCGGCAGATCCATGTTGATCTGCGCCTTGTTGTTGTCCGTCGTGATCAAGAGATCGGTCGGCCAGCCCGGCGCCCGCCCGAGGAGCTCGGGGGAGTACGGATCCTGGGGGCCGGCGATCTCGACCGCCATGCAGACGTGGGTCGAGCGTTCCGCGGGCAGATCCCATTGCACGCCGGCTCCATCCGCCAGCGTGTGCTCGGTGTCGCCCGCCGCAAAGGTGAGCGATGCAGTCGAGCTCAGGGGCGCGCCGGTGACGTACTGGTAGGGGACCCCGAGACCGTAGTCGGCGAACATGAAGCTCGCCGAGACCTGCTCGGCCGGGGAGCCGGTCGCCGCCGCCGCCTTGCGATGAATGCGCACGAAGGCGTAGTTGTGTCCGCTGATCGCGTCCTGGGCCACCTGGTGGGCAGGCTGATCGTTGGCATTGAAGGCGCCCGCGGTGTTCGTCAGGCGGTTCCAGACGTCGCTCGTCGTCCACCAGACCGGATTGGTGGAGGGCTCCTCGCCATTGTCGTGAGAGGTCGGCGAGTCCGTCCAGTCCCGCACGTAGTAGTCCTCAGCCGCCGGTACGTTCACCGCGCTGAAGAAGAAGGGATCGACGGAGGCGGCCACGGTCATGGTGTGAGCGGCGTCGGCGTAGAGCTGGTGGGCGGTGGTGAGATCGGCATAGCGCTGGTAGGTCACGCCCTGCGGGAAGTTCGTCGCGTTCGGCAGGTTGTTAGCCGAGAAGACCCCATAGAAATTCTTGCCCACCGCGGCCAGGTATTCGTAGTCCCCGAGGATATTGTTGATGCTCGTGGTCAGCGTGTCCGGTGTGTTGGCGAGCGTGACGTTCGTCCACGCCGTGCCGTGCGTCGTGATCTCGAGATGCGTCTCCCAGCACGGCGATCCTCCTGTGCAGGTACCCGGGGTCACCAGCTCCTGGTAGAGAAAGCCGACCTTGCTGTCGGTCGTGATCGCGAGCGCCGCATTCACTGCGGGCGAGACGGTCGTGAGGTCGGACCCCCAGGTGGCGCCGCCATCGGAGGAGCGCCGCACGTGCAGCGTGTAGTTCGTGGCGCTCGTCCCCGTCGCGTACGCCAGCCATACCGTCTGATTGTCATTAGGGTCGACCGCGATCGAGAGTGAGCCGCAAACCCGCTGGTTACCGACCAGGGAGTTGCACGGCGGCAGCGAGATCGCGCTCGCGACAATCTTTCCGGCGAGACCGTCGGTGTCCTTCAGCGCCTGGTAGGGCGTCGAGCCCGAACCCCAGCTGTCATCGCGGACCACGACGATGTCCGCGGTCACGGTGCTGGAGCAGCCCGCCGTCCAGCGATAGAAGGCGGCGTAGACGACGCCGCTCGGGTGCACCGCGGGCCGTATCTGGGGGCCGTCCTGATTGCAGGTCGAGCGAACCTCGATCCCCTGCAGCGCGCCGAATCCGGCGGGCGCCGCGCCCTCGGCGGCCTGCGAGGCATCGAGACTCGCCGTATGGCCGCTCGTTCCGCCGCGCAGGTCGTTCGCGCCGACGTAGACACGGTCATCGCCGGAGTTGGCGCCGCTCAGGGCAGTCCAGGCCTCCGTGAACGGTTGGTCGATGGACTTCGGGTAGGTCGTGTTGATGGTCTGCAGGTTGGTCGGCGCCGCGACGGGCCCCGGGAACGGCTGGGTGCGTCCGATGAGGAGCGGAACGTTGAACGAGGCATCGGCGGTCAGCCAGCTGAGGTAGAGATTCCCCGACACCTGTGCAAAGCGCGGTGTGATGTCGCAGGTCGAGTTGCCGACGCACTGATTCATGGTGGGAATGGAGAGAATCGAATTCAGCGACCAGGTGTTGCCGCCGTCGGAGGAAAGATAGATCGGCGCCACGCCCGCCGTGCCCATGGGGTCGGGAGTGAATGCGGTCGCCGCGAGCTGCAGCGGATTCGAGGGATTGACGGCGAGGTTCGGCTCACTGTCGTGGTTGGTCTCGCCGCTCGAGCTGCTCGGGATCATGTTCACGACGGTCACGGTCTGTCCCCGACCGACCGCCGCCACGCAAAGCACCGCGACGGTCAACGCCAGGCGGAGCATCGGGTGAATGTTCATGGTCGCTTTCCTCCTGACTCAGGGACGCGCCGCGGGACTCGGGGACGGCTGTCGCAGCAGCCCCGCCACGTGCTCGATGTCCTTGCTCCCCTGGAAGTCGCGCCGATTGATGGCCGTGTAGACCGGGCCCTGGGAGTTCTCGAAGATACCGGCGAGGCTCTTCGGCCGATGGAGGATCCAGATGCCCTCCTCACCGGCTTTGAACCGCGGTGATTCCGCCCACATCACATCCTTGCTGGTCGGGAATGCGATCAGGACGCCGCCCTTGGGCGCCTCACCCTTCAACGTGCGCGTCACCGCGACTTCCGCCAGCCACCAGTCCGCGGAGTGCTCGGACACGGGGGAACGTGTGCGGGCCTCTTCGAAGACTCTGACGCTCCTGACGGTGCCCGCGACCAC
>DATJXC010000100.1:0-7947 GCA_035500495.1 Gemmatimonadales bacterium | reverse complement strand
AGAGCAGACCCGTTCCACCACCGGGATCGTCAATCTCTACAAGTCCACCGACAAGGGTGCCCACTGGCAGCTCGCCATGGACACGACCGCGCGCCCCCGCGATCCCCGGCCGCTCGTCCGCATCGGCGGCGGCGACCTCGCAACGCTCGCCGTCGATCCCAAGAATCCGAACGTCGTTTACAGCACCACGATCGTGCTGTGGCGCACGGAGGATGGGGGCCGCACCTGGTCTGCCGTCCGGGGCGCCCCTGGGGGCGACGACTACCAGAAGACCTGGATCAACCCGAACAACCCGGACATCCTGCTCGTCGTCTCCGACCAGGGCGCCGTCGTCTCGGCCAATCGCGGGGCGTCGTGGAGCAACTGGTACAGTCAGCCGACCGCCGCGATGTATCACGTGACGACGGACTTCGCGTTCCCCTATCGCGTCTGCAGCGGCCAGCAGGATTCAGGGTCGGGATGCGTGGATAGCCGCTCCGATGACGGGGAGATCACCTTCCACGACTGGCATCCCGCCAACATCCAGGAATACGGGATGGCTGCCCCGGATCCGAGCGATCCCGACATGGTGTACGGGAGCGCGCGCACCGGCGTCTCCCTCTACAATCGGAAGACCGGGCAGACCACGAACGTCGGCCCCTCGAGCACGCAGCGCGGTACCGATTTCGGCCGCAACGTCCGCACCATGCCGCTCATCTGGTCACCCGTGGATCACCGGACCCTCTTCTATACCTCGAACGCCGTCTGGAAAACGACCGACAAGGGGCACCGCTGGACGCGCATCAGTCCCGATCTGACGCGGAAGACCTGGAGCGTTCCTGCGAGCACCGGCAAGTATGCCGCCGGCGTGACCCCGAGTCCTCAGGGGGCGATCACCGCACTGTCGGCTTCACCGCGGAGTCTGGCTGTGCTCTGGGCCGGCACCGACGACGGGACGATCCAGGTGACGCTGGACGGTGGGGTGAAATGGGCCAACGTCACACCGGCCGCGATCAAGCCGTGGACCAGGATCTACAACATCGAGGCGGGCCACTTCGACACGCGGACCGCCTACGCCGCCGCCAACACCCTACGCATCGACGACAATAACCCGCACTTCTTTCGGACCCACGACGGCGGCGGCACCTGGACCGAGATCGACAACGGCATCGTCCCGGGCGTGGTGGTCAACTCGATCCGCGAAGATCCGCGTCAGCCCGGCCTGCTGTACGGCTCGACCGACACCCAAGTCTGGGTCTCGTTCGACGACGGCGACCACTGGCAGTCGTTGCGGCTCAACATGCCCGCCATCTCGGTCCGCGACATCCAGGTGAAGGACGACAGCACCTGCTTCTGCGCCGATCTCGTCGCGGGAACCCACGGACGCGGCTTTTGGATCCTGGACGACGTGACGCCGCTGCGGCAGGTGGCCGCGGCCCGTGCCGCGAAGGAGGCCTATCTCTTCAAACCGATCACAGCTTTGCGCGTGCGGTTCGGCACCAACGAGCCGACCCCCTGGCCTCCGGAGCTGCCGGCCGGGGAGAACCCGCCCCCCGGCGGGATCATCGATTACTACCTCGCGGCTGACGCGACGGGCCCTGTAAAGATCGAGATCCTCAATGCGGCAGGCGTGGTAGTGCGGGCTTACTCGAGCGCTGATTCGATGCTCACCCCTGATCCGGCGCTCGATCCGGCGGGCTACGACCAGGTCTGCCGGCGTGATCCGCGCGCGACGCATTGCGGGTTGCCGCTGTACTGGCCGGCTCCACAAATGGTGATTTCCACCAAAGCGGGGATGCACCGGGTCGGCTGGGACCTGCACCTCGATCCGATCGAACGTGACCGGGGAGGGGACGGCGATGCCACCGGTGCCGTTCCGGGTCGGACTTACCCGTCCGTCAACGCGCCGTGGGCTCCTCCGGGTCGTTACACGGTGCGGCTGACCGTCAACGGCAAGCCGTACACGCAACCGCTCACGCTGCGGCTCGACCCGCGCGTGAAGACCCCGGCGGTGGGACTGCAGCAGCTTGCCGCGCTCTCACGCGAGATGTACCAGGGGGCCGTCAGTGCCCATGCCGCCTACACGCAGGCGCGGGCGCTCGTGGCGTGGCTCGACAGCGCGGGCGGCACCGATGCCGGTGCCTTCAGGGCGCGGGTCGAATCGCTGGCACCGGCGCCGGCACCACCGGCGCGTGGATTCGGTCGCCCGGGCGGCCCCGCACGTCCGCCCACGCTGCAGTCGCTGCCGGCCACGATGCTGCAGGCGGCGATGGCGATGCAGGATGCCGACGTCACCCCCACCGCGGGTCAGGTCGCGGCGTGCGACAGTGCTCGGGCGCGGGCCCGTCTGGTCATGGGACAGTGGGGCACTTTGAAGACGAGCGGGCTCGCCGGCCTGAACGCCAAACGAAAATCAGCTGGCCTTCCGGCGGTGATGCTACCGACGCCGTAGACGGACTGGCGGCTTCACGTCCGGGAAAAGGGCCCGGCCGTCGTGGGACGCTCCTACGGCGTGCCGGGCCTGACGATCTTCCCCTCGGCTTCATATAGCTTTCATCTCCTCGCCGGCAGCTTCCATCTTTTCCGGGCCCCTCCAACCATCATCGAATTAAGGAAATACGGAATGACAATCAGGAACCTTGTGTTCGGCTTGCTTGCCGCCGTGCCGGCAGCGCTCGTCGCCCAACAGCAGCAGCCGGCACCCGCGCGCCAGGCGCCCCCCGGCAATAACGTTGTCCTGCCGCGGCCCGATTTCCATTACCAAGGCAACGTGGGCCGCACGATCGCCGAGAGCGATCCGGCGCAGTTTCCGCAGATGGTCCGGCCCCCTGCCGGCGCGCCGAACATCGTCATCATCCTGATCGACGACGTCGGCTACGGGCAGTTCGGGACCTTCGGCGGTCAGACCCCGACCCCGGCGCTCGACAGCCTCGCGGCCCAGGGGCTGCGCTACACGCGGTTTCACACCACGGCGCTCTGCTCACCGACGCGCGCCGCGCTGCTCACTGGACGCAACCACCACATGGTGAGCACGGGTGTCATCACCGAGGCCGCCACCGGCTACGACGGCTACACCGGCATGATCCCGCGCAGCGCCGGGACGGTGGCCGAGGTGTTGCGCCAGTACGGCTATGCTACCTCCTGGTTCGGCAAGAACCACAACACCCCCGACTGGGAGACGAGCCTCAACGGCCCCTTCGACCATTGGCCGAGCGGCTACGGCTTCGACTACTTCTACGGGTTCAACGGCGGTGATGTGGACCAGTGGCAGCCCACGCTCTATGAGAATCACAATCTGGTGCCGCACTCGAGCGATCCGAACTACATCCTCACCACTGACCTCACGGATCACGCCATCCAGTGGCTGCGGCGCGTGCGGTCGATCGATCCGACCAAGCCGTACTTCCTTTATATGGCCCCGGGCGCCACGCATGCTCCCCATCATGTGCCGGCCGGGTGGATCGCCAAGTTCCGCGGCAAGTTCGACCAGGGATGGGACGTGTACCGTCAGCAGACGCTGGAACGGCAGAAGCGCCTCGGTGTCGTCCCCGCGAATACCGAGTTGACGCCGCGGCCGGCCTCGCTGCCGGCGTGGGAGTCGCTGTCGGCGGACCAGCGGCGGCTGTTCGCGCGCATGATGGAGGTCTTTGCCGCCTTCACGGCGCAGACCGACTACGAGATGGGGCGACTCCTGGACGCGATCCATTCACAGCCCGACGCCGACAACACCCTCATCTTCTACATCGTGGGGGACAATGGCGCATCGGCCGAAGGCGGGCTGGTGGGTCTGCTCAACGAGAACTCGTTCTTCAACGGGGTGCCGGAAGCGCTGGCGGACAACCTCAAGGCGATCGACGAGATCGGCGGGCCGAAGCACTTCAATCATTTCCCGGCCGGCTGGGCCTGGGCGATGGATACGCCCTTTCAGTGGACCAAGCAGATCGCCTCGCACCTGGGCGGCGTGCGCAATCCGCTGGTCGTTGCGTGGCCGAAACGCATCAAGGACCGGGGCGGCGTCCGGTCGCAGTTCGGGCATGTCATCGACATTGCGCCGACGATCTACGAGGCCGTGGGGATCGAGCCCCCGACCGACTTGAACGGCACGCCGCAGCAGCCGATACAGGGCGTGTCGATGATGTACACCTTCGATTCGGCTCAGGCCGTGGGCCGTCATCGCACCCAGTACTTCGAGATGTTCATCAACCGCGGCATCTACAATGATGGTTGGTGGGCGGCGTCCCGGGCCGGCATTCCGTGGGAGTCCTCGCCCGCCCCCCTCGACCCGGACACGCTGAAGTGGGAGTTGTACAACCTCGACCAGGACTTCAGCCAGGCCCACGACCTGGCGGCTCAGGAGCCGGCTCGGTTGCGCCACCTGCAGGACCTGTGGTGGGCGGAGGCGTCACGCAACAACGTGCTGCCGCTCGACCCGCGCAAGGCCGAACGGCTCAACGCAGAGCTCCAGGGCCGTCCCTCGCCGACGGCGGGACGCACCAGCTTCTCGTATTACCCCGGCGTCGCGGCGCTGCCGGCTGGCAGCGCGCCGAACCTGCTGAACAAGTCGTGGACGGTCACGGCCGACATTCAGGTCCCGAAAGGCGCTGTCAACGGGGTGGTGTGGGACATGGGGGCACTCGATGGCGGGTTCTCGCTCTTCGTGAAGAACGGCAAACCGACCTTCACCGGCAACTTCCTCGGCCGCACGTACTCACGGGCCGCCGGAACGAAGCCCCTGCCGCAAGGACACGTCGTACTGCGCGGCGAATTCGTGTACGATGGCGGAGGTATGGGGAAGGGCGCGACGCTGTCGCTCTTCGTGAACGATCAGAAGGTCGGAGAGGCGCGCATGGCGCAGACTCAAGCGCTGTCGCTCGGCTTGGGGGGCACGCTGGACATCGGGATGGACTCGGGCGCGCCGGCGGACGAGTCGTACCAGGCTCCTTTCCCCTTCACCGGCACCGTCAACACCGTGACAATCCAGTTAAGACCACCGGCCAAGTGATCGACGCTGGAAATGCGAAAACGATGCGGGCCCCGGAAGCGGGGCCCGCGTTCACTTTGGGGAGGCACGGCCGGGACTAGGCCTGTCGCCACCCGCGCTGCGCCACCACCTCGGCCACCACATCCGCCGCCGTCTTGCCGGCGGCCTCGGCCGCGAAGTTCACCACCAGCCGGTGCGTCAGCACCAACGGCGCCACGCGCTCCAGGTCCTCGTAGTCCGGCAACGGCCGACCCTCAAGGGCCGCCTGCGCCTTGGCACCCAGTACCAGATACTGCGAGGCGCGGGGACCGGCGCCCCAGGTGACGTACTCTCTGACCGCCGCCGGTGCGTTCTCCTCTGCGGGGCGCGTCATCCGCACCAGCGCCACCGCCGCGCCGACGAGCGCCCGCGGCGCGGGAATCCGCCGCACCAGGTGCTGCAACGCGAGAATGTCCTCGGCGCCCAGCACGGGCGTGATCGTCACGCCGGCATCGGCGGTCGTCGCCTCGACGATCGCTTCTTCGTCTCCCCGCGAGGGATAGCCGATCCGCAGCTCATACATGAACCGGTCGAGCTGGGCCTCGGGCAACGGATAGGTTCCCTCCTGCTCGATCGGGTTCTGGGTGGCAAGGACGAAGAACGGGGAGGGGAGGGGATGCGTCACCCCGCCCACCGTCACCTGATGCTCCTGCATCGCCTGGAGCAGCGCGGCCTGGGTCTTGGGCGGTGTGCGGTTCACCTCGTCGGCCAGCACGATGTTCGCGAATACCGGGCCACGGACGAAACGGAACCCCCGCTTCCCAGTGGCCGCGTCCTCCTCAATGATCTCGGTGCCGGTGATGTCGGCGGGCATGAGATCGGGGGTGAACTGGATCCGCGAGAACTTGAGATCGAGCGCCTGCGCCACCGTTTGTACCATCAGGGTCTTTGCGAGCCCCGGCACGCCGACGATTAAGGCGTGACCGCCGGCAAAGACGGCGTTCAGGATCCCGTCCACCACGTCCTTCTGCCCCACGATGCGGCGCCCAACCTGGGCGAGTAGGTCGGCGCGCGCGGCGGCGAGCCGCTCCAGCAGTTCGGGGTCGCCGCTCGGCTGTGCGGGCGACGCGGGTCGGGGGACGAGCGAAGGATTCGTGGTCATGGCGGACGAATAGGTTACTACATCCTACTCCCATGCGCTACAAAAGGTTGCGTCTGCTCGATTTTGCTTGCGAAAATTTTCACAAGCGCATAGCTTCCTGCCGGCGCGATGCCAGCTGACGGACCGAACAAGGAAGCCCAGGGCTACGGCCAGGGCTACGAGTACGTCGCGACCGGGTTCACCTTTGCCTTCGCGATCCTCGCCTTCGGCGCGCTCGGCTGGCTCGTGGACGGCTGGTTGCACACTCGCCCGCTCTTCGCCATCATCGGCGGCTTCGTGGGAGGGACGGCGGGGTTCCTGCGCATCTACTATCAGGTGCAGGGCGAGATCGAGGCCGAGAAGAAAGAGCAGGGAGCACGGAGCAAGGAGCAGTGAAGTCCTTTGCCATGCTGGGCTTGATCGGCCTTGGTCTGGCGGGGTTGGGGGCATGGGTGGGAGGCAGCGCGGCGGCGGTCGGTGGGCTTGTGGCGCTCGCGGCGCAGCTCGCCGCGGTGGCCCTGCTCAGGCCAGCGATGCAAGCGCCACAACCGCTGTTCTTTGCGCGCTGGGCCAGCGGGATGGGAATCCGGGCGCTGGCGCTCGGACTGCTGCTCTTGGCGGTGATCACGCGGCGTGACCTGCTGCCGCCGCTCGCGACGACGCTGGGATTCCTGGGCGTGCTCTTACCGCTTCTGTTCTTGGAGACGAAATTCCTGAGATGATCCAGCAGGCGCAGGTCCCGAACATCGGCGGGCTCATCTTCGAGCACACGTCGGACAGCCACGTTGTCGAGCTGCCCTTCGGCCTCGGGGAATGGCACCTGCCCACAGGATGGCAGCTGTTCGGGATCGACGTCTCACCCACGAAGCACGTCGTCTTCATGATCCTCGCCGCGGTGCTGGTGTTTCTCACCATCTGGGCCGCCGGGCGGCAGATCCGCCGCCGGCATCAGGAAGGGAAGGCGCCGCACGGATTCGGGGCCGCGATCGAAGCGCTGGTGCTGTTCGTCCGCAACGACGTCGCCATCGCCAACATCGGTCATGGCGGCGAGAAATTCGCCCCCTACATCCTGACGCTCTTCTTCTTCATTCTGTACTGCAATCTGCTGGGGCTCATTCCCTGGTGTGCCACGCCGACCGGCAACATCGCCGTCACGGGCGCGCTCGCGTTGACGGCGTTCCTGACGATCGAGATCTCCGGCATGCTGGCGCTCGGGCCCAAGGGCTACATCAAGACGATCGTGATGGTGCCTCCCGGGATGACGGGGGCCGGCGCCGTCGCCATGGCGCTGATCATGACCCCGGTCGAGCTGATCTCCAAAGTGGTGAAGCCGTTCGCGCTGACGTTGCGGTTGTTCGCCAACATGACCGCCGGGCATTTCGTGATCCTCGCCCTGCTCGGCCTGATCTTCGTCTTCGGCACCGCGGGGACGGCGGTCGTCGCGGGTGTGACCATTGCGGCGGTGGCGTTCACCCTGTTCATGATGCTGCTCGAGTTGCTGGTGGCGTTCCTGCAGGCCTATATCTTTGCCCTGCTCACATCGGTATTCATTGGCTTGATGCAGCACGAGCATTAGGGTGAGGCGACGTTAGGATGAGGCGACGCTAGAGAAAGACGACGGTAGGAGAGACGACGCTAAGACGGTAGGTCGGACGATTGCATCCACCCACTTTGAGGGTTCCATGGTGAACATGCTCATGTTGCTTCAGGATCAAGCCGCGGCCTCGGCGGAAGTCGCCAAGAACACCAACGCCCTGTTCGGTGCCGGGATCGGGCTCGGGCTCGCCATCATCGGGGCGGGGATCGGCATCGGCCGGATCGGCGGCCAGGCGGTCGAGGCGATCGCGCGGCAGCCGCAGGCCTCGGC
>DATJXC010000099.1:0-10026 GCA_035500495.1 Gemmatimonadales bacterium | reverse complement strand
TCTACCCGGTAATCGAATCCTAATACTCTCCTAACGCGGCGCTTCCTACATTGCACCGCTGATACTCCTGGTTCCGTCATTTCGCGGTCCGAGGTTCTGATGCTCGACATCGTCTACGTGGTCGTCACCCTGGTCTTCTTTAGCCTGATGGTCCTGTACGTCCGGGCTTGCGAGCACTTGGGGCGCGGCTCGATCGACGGGGAGGAGCGTTCATGAGCGCCGAGACGATCATCGCCGGCTTCGTGTCGCTCCTGATACTCGCGTATCTGGTCTACACGCTGCTCCGCCCCGAGAAGTTCTGAGGCGAATCCATGACGGCCAACGGCTGGTTCCAGATCTTCTTCTACGCGGTGGTGGTGCTGGCCATCACCAAGCCGATGGGTGTGTACATCCTCCGGGTGTACGACGGCTCGCTTCGCTGGCTGGCACCGCTGGAGCGGGGCATCTACAGGCTGTGCGGCGTCGATCCCGACGAGGACCAGCACTGGACGCGCTACGCGGCCGGGCTGCTGCTCTTCAGCGCCGTGTCGATGCTCGTGACCTACGTGGCGCTCCGGCTTCAGGGTTCGCTGCCGCTCAATCCCTTCGCCCGCGGCGCCGTGCCCGACCGCCAGGCGTTCGAGACCGCCGCTTCGTTCACGACCAATACGAACTGGCAGTCGTACTCGGGCGAGACGATGATGTCCTATCTCTCCCAGATGATGCAGCTCGCGTTCCACAACTTCACGTCGGCGGCGTGCGGCGTGGCCGCCGCCGTCGCGCTGGCGCGCGGGATCGCCCGGCACTCCGCCGGTCACATCGGCAACTTCTGGGTCGATCTGGTGCGCGGGATCCTGTACCTCTTTCTCCCCTTGTCCTTCGTTTTGGCCTTGTTGTTCGTGCAACAGGGGGCGATCCAGAACTTCGCCCACTATGTCACCGCCACGACGGTCGAAGGCGCCAAACAAGTTCTCGCCATGGGACCGGTGGCGAGCCAATCGGCGATCAAGCAGCTCGGGACGAACGGCGGCGGCTTCTTCAACGCCAACGCGGCGCATCCGTTCGAGAACCCCACGCCGTGGACGAACTTCCTTTCGATGTTCGCCATCTTCGTTGTTCCGGCGGGGTTGACCTACACCTTCGGCCGGATGGTGAAGAACCAGCGCCACGGGTGGGCGCTGTGGGCGGCGATGTTCGTGCTGTTCGCGGGCGGCGTCTCGACCGCGTATTGGGCGGAGGCACGCGGCAACCCGATCCACGCGGCTCGCGGGGTGGATATCGTGGCGTCGGCCACGAACCCCGGCGGCAACATGGAAGGCAAGGAGGTGCGCTTCGGGATCGCCAACTCCGCCCTCTACGCGACCGTCACGACCGACGCTTCCTGCGGCGCGGTCAACAGCATGCACGACTCCTTCACGCCGCTCGGTGGGATGGTGCCGCTCGTCAACATCCAGCTCGGGGAGCTGATCTTCGGCGGCGTAGGCTCGGGACTCTACGGCATGATCGTGATGGCGATCCTCACGGTGTTCATCGCCGGGCTCATGGTAGGCCGCACCCCGGAGTACCTCGGCAAGAAGATCCAGAGCCGGGAAGTCCGCATGGCCATGCTGTACGTGCTGATCTTCCCCGCCGTCATCCTCGTCCTCACGGCCGCATCGTCGGTGCTGCCGGCCGGGCTCGCGGGGCTCAACAATGCCGGGCCCCACGGCTTGTCCGAAATGTTGTACGCCTTCAGCTCCGTGACCGGCAACAACGGCAGCGCCTTCGCCGGGCTCACGGGCGGCAGCTACTACTACAACACCCTGCTCGGGCTGGGGACGCTGTTCGGGCGTTTCGCGATGATGGTGCCGATGCTGGCACTCGCGGGCTTCCTGGCGGAGCGCAAGACCGTGCCCGAGTCGGCGGGGACGTTCCCCGTCACGACGCCGCTCTTCGTGGTGCTGCTCGTCGGCGTGATTGTCATCGTCGGCGCCCTCACGTTCTTCCCGGCGCTCTCCCTCGGCCCGATCGTCGAGCATTTGCTCATGCACGCGGGGAGGCTGTTCTAATATGGCGCTCACCAAACGGCCGCTGTTCGATCCGCCGATCGTCCGGCGCGCAGCCCGCGACGCGTTCGGCAAGACCCTGAACCTCCGTCACATGGTGCGGAACCCGGTGATGTTCGTCGTGCTGATCGGGAGCGTGCTGACCACGGCCGTTCTGATCCGCGACATCGTGCAGGGCCATGGGGATGTCGGATTCACCTTGCAGCTGGCGCTGTGGCTGTGGTTCACGGTCGTCTTCGCGAACTTTGCCGAGGCGATGGCCGAGGGGCGAGGCAAGGCCCAGGCGGAGACGCTGCGCAAGTCCCGGACACAAACGACGGCGAAGCGGCTGCGCGACCCGCGCAACCGGGCTGCAACCGAGTCGGTGGCGGCCGAGGTTCTCCGCAAGGGTGACGTCGTGCTATGCCAGCCGGGCGACATGATCCCCGGCGACGGCGAGGTGATCGAGGGGGTCGCCTCGGTGGATGAATCGGCGATCACGGGGGAATCGGCGCCGGTGATCCGAGAGTCGGGCGGCGACCGGTCGGCGGTCACGGGCGGGACGCGGGTCCTCTCGGACTTCCTCGTCATCCGCATCACCGCCAATCCGGGTGAGACCTTCCTCGATCGCATGATCGGACTCGTGGAGGGCGCCAAACGCCAGAAGACGCCGAACGAGATCGCGCTGATCATCCTGCTCTCGGGTCTGACCATCGTCTTCTTGTTCGCGGTCGTGACGTTGCAGCCGTTCGCCGTGTATTCCGGGAGCGCAGTGGCGGTGCCGATCCTCGTGGCGCTGCTCGTGTGCCTGATCCCGACGACGATCGGCGGGCTGCTCTCCGCCATCGGCATCGCCGGGATGGACCGGATGATCCAGCACAACGTGATCGCGATGAGCGGGCGCGCGGTCGAGGCGGCGGGCGACGTCAACACGCTGCTGCTCGACAAGACGGGGACGATCACCCTGGGCAACCGGCAGGCGGTGGAGTTCGTGCCGGCCCCGGGCGTGACCAAGGAGCATCTGGCCGACCGGGCGCAGCTCGCCTCATTGCCGGATGAGACGCCGGAAGGTCGCAGCATCGTGGTCCTCGCCAAGCAATTCGGCCTGCGTGGGCGCACCCTGGCCGAAGGCAACGGCATGGAGCTGGTGCCGTTCTCCGCCGCGACGCGGATGAGCGGCGTCAACGTGGGTGGCCTGCAGCTCCGCAAAGGCGCGGCCGAGGCCGTCGCCCGGTGGGTGCGGGAGCAGGGGGGCGAGACCCCCGCGGCGCTCACCGCCGAAGTCGAGCGGATCGCGCGGGCGGGAGGCACGCCGCTGGTCGTGGCCGAGCGCGACGGCGGCGTGGCCCGCGCCCTGGGGGTCATCTACCTGAAGGATGTCGTGAAAGGCGGGATGCGCGAGCGGTTCGCTCAGCTCCGCAGCATGGGCATCCGCACCGTGATGATCACGGGTGACAACCCGCTCACCGCCGCGGCGATCGCGGCCGAGGCGGGGGTCGACGACTTCCTGGCGGAAGCGACGCCCGAAGACAAAATGACGCTCATCAAGCACGAGCAGGCCGGGGGGAGGCTCGTGGCGATGACCGGCGACGGGACGAATGACGCCCCGGCGCTGGCTCAGGCGGACGTGGCCGTGGCCATGAACACGGGAACCCAGGCGGCGAAAGAAGCGGGGAACCTGATCGACCTCGACTCGAACCCCACGAAGCTGATCGAGGTCGTGGAGATCGGGAAGCAGCTGTTGATCACGCGGGGGGCCCTGACCACGTTCTCCATCGCCAACGACGTCGCCAAGTACTTCGCCATCATCCCCGCGATGTTCGTCGCCACCTACCCCGCGCTGCAGGCGCTTAACATCATGCGGCTGCACTCGGCGCAATCGGCTATCCTCGCGAGCGTGATCTTCAACGCGCTCATCATCATCGCGCTGATCCCGCTGGCCCTGCGCGGCGTGCAGTGGCGTCCCGCGCCGGCCGTGGCCATTCTGCGGCGCAATCTCTGGATCTACGGGGTCGGCGGCATCCTCGTCCCGTTTGCCGGGATCAAGCTCATCGACGTGCTGCTCGTTCTCGGACACTTGGTGTGACCATGCTCAAGAACCAACTCCGCCCCGCCATCGTCGTGACCATCGTCCTGATGGTGATGACCGGTCTGGTCTATCCCGGGGTCGTCACGGCGATCGCGCAACTGCTGTTCCCGCGTCAGGCCAACGGCTCACTCGTCATGGTCAATGGTCAAGTGGTCGGCAGCGAGCTGATCGGGCAGACGTTCGCCGGCGCCCGCTACTTCCATTCGCGCCCGTCAGCCGCCGGGGCAGGGTACGACGACACGCTGTCCAGCGGCACGAATAAAGGCCCCACCGATCTCAAGCTGGCCGACACCCTCGTCGCCCAGGCGGTGGACAGCGCGGTGAAGCTCGAAGGCGCCACGAAGGGGCAGGTACCCGCAGACCTCGCGACCTCGTCGGGTTCGGGCCTCGATCCGCATATCTCGCCGGCGAGCGCCCTGCTGCAGGTCGCCCGGGTGGCCCGGGCGCGTGGTCTCGATACCACGGTGGTGCGTGGCCTGGTGGAGCGGCGCATCGAGGGACGCCAGTTCGGGTTCCTCGGCGAGCCGCGCGTCAACGTGCTGCTCTTGAATCTGGCCCTCGACAGTCTCCCCAGGAGGTCGCAGTGAATTCGCTCCGATGGATGGCTGCCGCCTTCACGCTCGCAGTTCCGTGCGGCCTCGCAGCCCAGGCTCCTGATACAACCCAGGCTGCGGTGAAGCTGACGGGGTACGTCACTACGTCCTACTTTTACGCCGCAAAGCCAACGGGCCGAGCGATCGTGGGCCGGCTGTACGACCGGTTCCATGACCAGTTCACCATGAACGCCTTCCGCCTGAGCCTCGTGAAGGCGGTCGCGACGGACAAACTGGACGCGGGATTCCAGGTCGACGCCCTGTTCGGCCAGAATGCCGCGCCGCTCCAGTCCCTCGGCCTCAAGCTCGGCGATCAGGGCGACCTTCCCCAGGCCTTCGTGACCCTCAATGTCCCCACCGGCGGCGGAAACTACGTCCAATTCAAGGGCGGGAAGATGTGGACCCTCCTCGACGTCGAGGTCGTTGACGAGGTCTTGAACCCCAACTTCTCCCACGGTTACGAGTACATCTACCTGACGAACTTCACGAACACCGGTCTCGGCGTCGACGCGAAGTTCTCGGCGAAAGTCGACGCCGAGTTCCGGTTGATCAACGGGTGGGACGTGGTCGAAGACAACAACGCGGCCAAGTCGTTCATGGGTCGGGTCGGCATCACGTCCTCGGATCGCGTGGCCCTCGCGTTCCTCGGCTACTACGGTCCAGAGCAGACCGGGAACGTCGCCAATAAGCGTTACGGGGGGGAGTTCGTTGGCACGTTCAAGCCGGCCTCTACGACGACGATTTACACGCAGTTCGACGCCGGCGGTGAGCAGGGGATTGCGGCGGGCGGCGGCAACGCGTCGTGGTGGGGCGCGGGTGTCTGGGGGGTGTTCGACCTCACTCCCAAGGTCACGCTTGCGCTGCGCGGCGACTACATGGACGACGGTGATGGCGTGCGGACATCGGGCGTGCTGGGTTTTCCGACCGTCCCCAGCCGGAAGATCGGCAGCGGCACGGCGACTCTGAACGTGAAGTCTTGGGCGCACGCCCTGGTGCGGCCCGAGGTGCGCGTGGAGCATTCGAGCCAGCAGGACTTCGGCAATCCCGGCAGCCTGAGTGCAACGCAGGTGACTCTCGGTCTCGCGCTGTCGTACATGTTCTGAGCATTGAGCGGCGCTCCGTGCTACGTTAGTGGAGTCA
Organism: Gemmatimonadales bacterium; assembly: GCA_035500495.1. Classification (GTDB taxonomy): domain Bacteria; phylum Gemmatimonadota; class Gemmatimonadetes; order Gemmatimonadales; family GWC2-71-9; genus DASTHG01. Next base: position 4,201 of record DATJXC010000099.1, on the reverse strand, counting down.
TGACCGAGCGCCGCCCCGATCCTGAAGCGTTGCTCGCCCGCCTTCGCGCCGCCGAGGCGAAAGAAGGCCGCGGGCGGCTGAAGATCTTCTTCGGGGCCTCCCCCGGGGTGGGAAAGACGTACGCCATGTTGGAGGAGGCCAGGGCGAAACGTCGCGAGGGCCTGGATGTCGTCGTGGGGGTGGTCGAGACCCACGGACGCGCCGAAACGGCCCAGCTCCTGGACGGGTTGGACGTCTTGCCTCGCCGCCACATCGAGTACCGCGGCATCACCCTCAGCGAGTTCGATCTGGACGCGGCCCTCGCGCGTCACCCCACCCTGATTCTGGTCGACGAGCTGGCCCACACCAACGCTCCCGGCTCCCGCCACGCCCGGCGCTTCCAGGACGTCGAGGAGCTGCTTGCCGCGGGAATCAACGTTGCCACGACGCTGAATGTCCAGCATCTGGAAAGCCTGAACGACGTCGTCGCCCAGATCACCGGCGTGCAGGTGCGCGAAACCGTCCCCGATTCGATCCTCGACGAAGCCGATGAGCTGGAGCTGGCCGATCTCTCGGCGGAAGACCTCCTGACCCGACTGCGGGAAGGCAAGGTCTACGTCCCCGAGCAGGCGACTCGGGCGATCGATCAGTTCTTCCGGAAGGGGAACCTCATCGCGCTGCGGGAGCTGGCGCTACGGCGGACCGCCCAGCGCGTCGACGCCCAGATGCGCGGCTACATGCAGGAGCACGGCATCCGGGAGACCTGGCCCGCCGGCGAGCGGGTGCTGGTGTGTATCGGGCCCAATCCGGCCGGAGCCCGCCTCGTGCGGGCGGGCAAGCGGATGGCGACGAGTCTCAGGTGCGACTGGGTCGTGCTGTACATCGAAGCGCCGGGACAGCGGATTTCGGACGAAGACCGGCAGGCGCTCGTGCAGAACCTGCAACTGGCTGAGGAGCTCGGAGCGCAAACGGTGACGCTCGCGGGCTTGAGTCCCGCCGAGGAAGTGCTCGCCTACGCGCGGACCCACAACGCAACGAAGATCGTCGTGGGAAAGCCGACTCACGCGCAATGGCGCGACAAGGTCTTCGGCTCCATGCTCGACGAGCTGGTCCGCGGCTCGGGCGACGTCGATGTCTACGTCATCAGCGGCGACGTGGAAGAGGGCGCAGCCCGGCGTGCTCCAATCCCGGGTCGCCAGGCGCCGCTTGCCGAATACGGCAGGGCGGCAGGGGTCGTGGGGATTGCCACCCTGGTCGGCTTCGCCATCTACCGGATGCTGTCGGTCACAGACGTCGCCATGGTCCTGCTGCTCGCTGTGGCCCTCGTCGCGTCGCGCTATAGCCGAGGTCCGACCCTTGTGGCCTCGCTGTTGTGCATCCTCTCGTTCGATTTCTTCTTTGTGCCGCCCCGCTTCACGTTCGCGGTGTCCGACGTCGGGTACCTGCTCACTTTCGCCGTGATGCTCGGCATCGCCCTGCTCATCAGTGGGATGACGTTGCGCATCCGCGCTCAGGCGGAGACCGCCCGCGGTCGCGAACGACGCACGGCCGCGTTGTACGCCATGAGCCGGGAACTGGCCGCCACACGCGGGGAGGCGGAGCTGATGGGGGTCGCCTCGCGGCATATCGCAGTGAGCTTCGGCGCCCAGGTCCAGATCCTCATCCCGCACGAGGGCCGCCTCACGGTACCAGTGGGTGCCGCGCCCGCCTTCCCCATCGACGACAAGGAGCGGAGTGTGGCGCAGTGGGTATTCGACCGGAGTCAGCCTGCCGGCGTGGGGACGGACACCCTCCCGGCGGCTCAGGCGCTGTACCTGCCGCTCGTCGCGGCGAGCGGCACGGTCGGCGTGCTGGGGATACGGCCACTCGACGCCTCGTCCCTCAAGGACCCGACCACCCGACAGCTGCTGGAGGCGTTCGCCGCACAGACCGCCCTGGCGCTCGAGCGGGCGATGCTGGCGGATCGGGCTCAGCAGGAGCAGGTCGAGGTCGAGGCGGAGCGACTCCGGACATCCCTGCTCTCGTCCCTTTCCCACGACCTGCGCACGCCGCTCGGCGCCATCACCGGAGCGGCCAGCAGTCTGCTCGAGCCCGAGGGGCCCAAGTCCGAGGCCGCACGACGCGACCTGCTGCAGTCCATTCTCGATGAATCACAGCGGATGAACCGCCTCATCGGAAACCTGCTCGACATGATCCGGGTCGAAAGCGGGGCGTTGCAGGTGCAAAAGGAATGGCAGCCGCTGGAGGAGCCGGTCGGGGTAGCCTTGATCCGGTTGGAAGACCGGTTGCGCGACCATCCGGTGACGGTGCGGCTCCCCCCGGATCTACTGGTGCCGGTCGACGGGGTGCTGATCGAGCAAGTGTTCCTGAACCTGTTGGAAAACGCCGTGAAATACACACCGCCGGGCACCCCCGTCGAGATCGCGGCGAGTGTCGAGGGGAGCGTGGTGCGGGTGGAGGTAGCCGACCGCGGGCCCGGACTGCCGGCGGGCGAGGAGGCGAGGGTGTTCGACAAGTTCTACCGCGGGGCGGGAGCGCCGCCGGGCGGAGGCGTAGGGCTCGGCCTCACGATCTGCCGGGGCATCATCGCGGCGCATGGCGGGCGCATCTGGGCCGAGAACCGACCGGAAGGAGGGGCCGTGTTTCGATTCACACTTCCCTTGGTGGGCCCACCGCTCGTGGCGGCGCCACCGGACAATGAGACGGTGGCCGCATGACATCCTACTCCACTCGAGCCGGGCGGGGGTACCTCGAGGCGGCACTCGTGATGGCGGCGTGCACAGGCCTCGGCACACTGCTGCTGTCGCTGCTCTCGGTGACCGACGTCGCCATGCTGTATCTGCTGGCCGTAGGGTTCGTCGCCTCACGGTCGGAGCGCGGGCCTTCGGTCTTCGGGGCGCTGCTCTCCGTCGCCCTGTTCGACTTCTTCTTCGTGCCGCCGCGATTCACCTTCGCGGTATCGGACCTGCACTATGTGTTCACTTTCGGCGTGATGCTCACGTGCGCGCTCGTGATCAGCTGGCTCACCGAGCGGGTTCGGGCCGACGCGGTGGCCACCGAGCAGCGGGAGCGCGGGACCGCGGCGCTGTACCCGATGAGCGGGGAGCTGCTCACGGCGACCGACCTGGGGCAGGTGACCGCGGTGATCGCACGGCATATGCGCGCCGCGTTCGGCGCCGAAGCGCAGGTCCTGTTGCGCGGCGCCCAGGGGCGGCTCGAGCCAGCGGGTGGTGGTACTGCCGGCACCGCTGGTGCTGAGCCCGACCGGGACGTCGCCCAGTGGGCGTTCCAGATGTGGCAGCCGGCGGGCCTCGGGACGAGCAATTTCCCCGACACCCGCGCGATCTATCTCCCGCTGGTCGGCACGTCCGGACGGCTCGGCGTCCTGGGCGTCCGCCCCGACGATCCGGCCCGGTTCGAAGACGCGGCGGTGCGGTGGCTCCTTCAGACCTTCGCCGGCCAGGCCGCCCTGGCCCTCGAGCGGGTGCAGCGGGTCAAGGCCGCTTAGCGTAGCTTCGGCCCCATGGCCGAGCCGCTTCCGGTCGTGCTGGTCATCGAGGATGAGCCCCAGTTGCGCCGCTTTCTCCGTACGGCGCTGGAGTCGCATCACTACCGCCCGGTCGAGGTGGGCACCGCCCGCGAGGGGTTGGCCCAGGCGTCGGGGCGTAATCCCGACGTGATTCTGCTCGATCTTGGACTCCCCGACGGCGACGGTATCGATGTCACCCGCCAGATCCGCCAGTGGTCTCGCACGCCGATCATCGTGATCTCCGCGCGGGGGCGGGAGCAGGACAAAGTCGCCGCGCTCGATGCCGGGGCGGACGACTATCTCACCAAGCCCTTCGGGATCGAGGAGCTGCTCGCGCGGCTGCGGGTCGCCTTGCGGCACGCCGGGTCGCGCGAGGGGGCCCCGGTCGAGGAGATGTTCACCGCAGGCGACGTCCGGGTCGACATCGGAAATCGTCAGGTGTTCGTGCGCGAGGAAGCGGTGCATCTCACGCCGACCGAGTACAAGCTTCTCGCGACGCTGGTGCGGCACGCGGGACGCGTGCGCACGCACCGGCAGCTGTTGCGGGAGGTGTGGGGGCCCAACGCCATCGAGCAGACCCCCACGTTACGGGTCTACATGACCCAGCTGCGGCACAAGCTGGAGCGGGATCCGGCCCGGCCGAGACTCCTGACCACCGAAAGCGGGGTGGGGTATCGGCTGAAGCTGGAGTAG
>DATJXC010000098.1:0-6515 GCA_035500495.1 Gemmatimonadales bacterium | reverse complement strand
CGCGGCGTGGTTTCGGATTCCGCTGGCCCTCCGCAAGATCCTGCCTGCTCAGCAGCCGATCATCTCCGAGCTTCTGCAGGTCCTCTCCGGCAAGCCGCAGCAGTGACCTGTGGACCTGAGGCTGCCGGTAGACCTCCGCTCGACCGGGCGGTTCGCATTCACAACCAATTCAACGCAGCCTCATTCAGGCCAATCAATGCTTAATTGGCGTAGAGGGTCTGTCCACGTGGACGACGAAGAGGGAGGAAGTCGTATGAAGACCACGACCGCGGTCACGCAGAGGAACCAACCGGGCAGTATCCGGCTCATCCCACCCGAGGAGTTCCTCCAGGAGGCAGGCAAGAAGTTCGACGCGATTGCTCGCCGGGCATTCGAGCTCTTCGAGTACAATGGCCACCAACTGGGGCACGACGTCGAAGACTGGTTCAAGGCCGAGGCCGAGCTGTTTCATCCAGTGCACCTCGATATCGCCGAAACCGACAACACCCTCACGGTGAAGGCTGAGGTCCCCGGCTTTACCGAGAGGGATCTCAAAATCAGCGTGGAGCCTCATCGTCTGACGATCGCCGGCAAGCGCGAGACGCATGAAGAGAAGAAGACCGGCAAGACGCTCTACACCGAACGCTGCTCGGACGATATCCTGCGCGTGGTGGACCTCCCGAAGGAAGTCGATCCTGCCGCCAGCGGGATCACGGCGACGTGTGCCCAAGGTGTGCTCACCATCACGCTGCCTGAAGCGCCCACGCCGAAGGTTCGCGAGATCAGGGTCGAGACCTAGTCCCGCTCGATTCGAGCCAGGTCAAGAGGTGGACTGATGGAAACACCGCTCGCCGGTCGTGAGGTCACCGGCGGGCGGCCTTACGAGCCCCCATCCGTGCGTGGATGGTTGCATCGACTCTGGATGGCGGCCTCGTTGGCGCTGGCGTGCTTCGGGAATCGCAGGTGGGAAGCAATCGGGGCGGGCGTCAAGGTGTTCATCCGGAACCGTAGCGCGGATACCGTGCGGGTGTGGATGCAGATGGAGGGGTTCCCCGAGAAGCTCGTCGGGGTTGTCGCACCGCAGGATTCCTTGTGTCGTCCCGCGCCGTACGGGGGCGATTGGGTGCGACTGCGTATTCTGGTGGGAGCCACGAGCCGGCAGAGTCGGCGCGATCTGCGGGATCCGCTCCCGCAATCCGTGCTCGTTGGAGACACGACGCCGCCAGCATCGACGACGCTCGCGCGGTGGTGCTCGTTACGCTGAAGGACCCTCTTGCAGATTCATGGCCATGGAGTGACTCGTGGACCTGAAGGCACTGGCGGTGACCTTCGCTCGATTGGAAGAGACCGGGGGCCGGTTGGCGGCGATCGATATCCTCGCTCGGCTGTTCGATCGGGCCGCGCCATCGGAGCTGGCGCCCCTCGTCTATCTGCTGCAAGGGCAGCTCCGCCCCGCATATGAAGGCGTCGAGGTCGGGGTGGGGGACCGGCTGCTCGTCCGGGCCATCGCCCGAGCGTATGACGCGAGTGAAACCGCCGTCACACGGCACTACAAGCGCAGGGGCGATCTGGGGCTCGTGGCCGAGTCGCTGGCGGGGGCCGCGCCGCGTCGCCGGCTCAGCGTCCGGGAGGCGCACGAGGCACTCCTCGAGATCGCCCGGACGAGCGGCGCGGGTGCCGTAGAGGGAAAGATCCGCCTCCTCGTCGCGCTCCTGCGACGCGCTGCCCCGATCGAAGGGCGCTACCTGGTCCGGATCGTGCAAGGTCGTCTGCGGCTCGGGCTGGGCGATGCGACCATCATCGAGGCAACCGCCGCCGGCGCGCTCGGGGATCGCCGCAAGAAACCCGTGGTGGAGCACGCCTACAACGTCCGCTCCGATCTGGGTGCCGTCGTACGTCTGGCCTATGCGACCGGGGGGCGCGCACTGGCGCGGGTGAGCCCGGAGATCGGCGTCCCCGTTCGGCCCGCGCTCGCCCAGCGCCTGGGGTCGGCCGAGGCGATCCTGAAACGCCTTGGTCACGTGGACGTGGAGCCGAAGTATGACGGCTTCCGTCTTCAGCTGCACCGCGACGGCGCTCGGGTGTGGGCGTTCAGCCGCCGCCTCGAGAACGTGAGCGCCATGTTCCCCGAGCTCGCGGCGGGTGCTCGACGCCAGCTCAAGGCGCGGCGTGCCATCATAGAGGGTGAAGCGGTCGTGTACGACCCCCGCACCGGCCGATTCCTGCCTTTCCAGGTCACAATCACCCGGAAGCGCAAATACGGGATCGCCGAGGCCGCCGCCCGGCATCCGCTCCGCCTCTTCGCTTTCGACCTCTTGTACGCAAACGGGCACGACTGCCTCACGCTGCCTCAACGGGAGCGCCACCGCCATCTGGCAGCCTTGCTCCGCTCCACCCCCGGGGATCCCGTCGCGGTGACCGAGGTCTTCACGGCGCGCAGCGCGACGGACCTGCAGGATTACTTCGACAAGATGATCGCGCGGGGGCTCGAGGGAATCATCGCCAAGCGTCCGGATGCTCCCTACCGCGCGGGGGCCCGTGGTTTCGACTGGGTCAAGCTAAAGCGCGCCTACCAATCCAGGTTGCGCGACACTGTGGACGTGGTCCTCGTGGGGTACCTGGCGGGGCGTGGGGCGCGCGCGGCGCTGGGCATCGGATCCCTCCTCGCAGCCGTATATGATCCCGGTGCCGATCGATTTCGTACCATCGCCAAGATCGGCTCGGGACCTTCCGAAGAAGAATGGAAGTCGCTGCGGACCCTGCTCGACCGGGAGGCAACTTCGAAGCCGCCGCGTCGAGTGGAGTCGCTCATCACGCCCGACGTCTGGGTCGAGCCCAAGGTCGTCGTCGAGGTCCTGGCCGACGAGATCACCCGCTCGCCGCGCCACACCTGCGGCCGCTCGGATGGCAAAGCGGGCTACGCCCTACGGTTCCCTCGTATGCTCGGCGTCCGGTCGGACAAGAAACCTGAGGACGCGACGACCGAGCGCGAGGTGCTCGAGATCTTCCGGATGCAGCGGAATCCCGGCAAACCTCGGCTCAATCCTTCAGCACGAACGTGATCTTCATCCGCACCCGGTACTCCGTCACACGCCCATCGGCCACATTCACTTTCATGTCCTTGATCCATGCGCCACGGATGTTTTCCAGCGTCTTCGCCGCCCGGGTGATGCCCGACTGAATCGCGTCCTCGAAATCCTTCGTCGACGACGAGGTAATCTCGGTGACTTTCGCTACGGTCATGGAAGTCCTCCTCACCTGGATCCAACGCCCCACTTCATACCGGGTAGCGCAGCAGCGCGGCGACGCGATCGATTCGCTCTGCCAGACGCGAATCCCCCACCACCACCACATCGGCGTCCTGCCGCCGGGCCTCGGCCATCGCGGCCACGACGACATCCGGCTCCCGGATGATCCCGCCCGCCTCGGCGCACTCGGCCTTCCCGAGCACCAGACGACCCGAGCCCGCACAGCGGAATCCGGCCCGCGCAAAATCGCGCGCGACGAGGAGCGTGCGCACCTGCCGCCGGTCCAGCGCGGCCAGCACCTCCCGGATGCCGATCACCGCCACGCCCCGGCCCACGCCTTCGATCGCCGCCGCCACGAGCGCCTGTTCGCGCGCCAGCTGGGCCGCCCGACGCGCCCCACGGGTCGCGAGGTGGACCGCCAGCGCGCTCACTTCCAGCGGGTTCAGCCGAGCCGTCGAGACCACGCGCTCGGCCAGCGCCGGCGGGAGGCAGTGCCGGAACGCGGTCGCCGCGCGGCCGGGCCCCGCCACGACGAACCCCCGGGCGTGCCGCGAGCGATCGAGAATCGCCAGGCGACGGGCAATCGCCCGGTAGTGCCGGCGCTCTTCTTCGCGCCGGCGCTGGTGAAAGCCCTTTTCGCCCCAACCAGGTCCACCCTGGCGGTCACTGTGGAACTTGCCGCCCCGCATCCGCGGTGACCGCAGTCCCGTAAGCTCGGTCGCGCCGGCGTCGGTCACTTCGAAGAAACGGGCATGGGCGTGGTCCAGCACCACCCCCAGCAGCGGCTCCACCCGGGCGGACGTGACGGCCTGCAACGTGTCCGCGATCACCTTACAGCTCCTCTTCTCGCGGCTCCGGAACGGCCTTGGGCTCCGGAATCCGCGTCAGGGTCGCTTCGGTGAGCAGCAGCACGCTCGCCACCGAAACGGCGTTCTCCAGCGCGACCCGCACGACCTTGGTCGGATCGACGATCCCCGCTTCTACGAGGTCCACATACTCTCCGCGGGCCGCGTCGAAACCGTAGTTCCCTTTGCCTGCCCGCATGCGGTCGACCACCACTCCACCATCCACCGCCGAGTTCTCCGCGATCTGCCGGGTCGGCGTCTCGAGCGCGTGCCGCAGGATCAGCGCCCCGGTGTGCTCGTCGCGGGTGCAGCGATCGGCCTCCGCCTGCACGGCGTCGATCGCCCGCAGCAAGGCCAACCCGCCGCCGGGAACGATCCCTTCGGCCACGGCCGCCTTGGTCGCACTGATCGCGTCGTCGAAACCTTCCTTGCGGCTCTTCAGCTCGGTTTCGGACGGCGCGCCGACCCGGATCACCGCCACGCCCCCCGACAGCTTGGCGAGGCGTTCTTCCAGCTTCTCTTTGTCGTAGTCCGAGGTCGCCCGCTCGATCTGGTGACGTAGATCGCGGCACCGACCTTCGATCGCGGTGCGGTCTCCCGCACCCCCCACGACGGTCGTGTTGTCTTTGTCCACGACCACCCGCTTGGCCTTACCCAGCTCGGCGGGGGTCACGTGCTCCAGCTTGACGCCCACTTCTTCGGCCAGCACGCGGCCGCCGGTGAGGATGGCGAGGTCCTCGAGCATCGCCTTGCGGCGGTCCCCAAACCCGGGCGCTTTGACCGCCACCGAGACGAGCGTCCCCCGGATCTTGTTCACGACCAGGGTGGCCAGGGCCTCCCCCTCCACGTCCTCGGCCACGACCAGCAACGGCTTGCCCAGCTTGGCGACCTGCTCGAGCAACGGCAGCAGATCCTTCATCCCGGTGATCCGTTTCTCGTGCAGCAGGATCAGCGGCTCTTCGAGCGCCGCTTCCATCCGCGCGGGATCGGTCACGAAGTACGGTGAGAGAAAACCGCGGTCGAACTGCATGCCTTCCACCACTTCCAGCGTGGTCTCCATCCCTTTGGCTTCTTCGACGGTGATAGCGCCTTCGGGTCCGACCCGCTCCACAGCGTCGGCGACCATGCCGCCGATGGTGGCGTCGTTATGGGCGGAGATGGTCGCGACCTGGGCCTTTTCCTTCTTGCTTCGCACCGGGCGTGATTGGGCGTGCAGCGCCTCGGTCGCGGCCTTGAGCGCGCGCTCGAGTCCGCGTTTGAGATCGATCGCGCTCGCCCCGGCGGCCACGTTCTTCAAGCCTTCCGCGAAAATTGCGTGGGCCAACAAGGTCGCCGTCGTCGTGCCATCGCCGACGGCATCGCCGGTCCGGGCGGCGGCCTCGCGCAGCACCTGGGCGCCGAGGTTCTCCTCGGGGTCCTTGAGATCCACCTCTTTCGCGATGGTCACACCGTCGTTGCAGACCTGGGGGGCCCCCCACGGGCGCTCGATGAGGACACACTTGGACTTTGGACCCAGCGTGACGCGGACAGCGTCGGCCAGCGCCGTCGCCCCTCGCAGCACCTTCTCCCGAGCGGCGGCTTCGAAGATCATTTGCTTGTGGGCCATACAACCCCCTGCGCGTTTACTCCGGCGAAACATGACACCCCCTGCCTTAAGTGCCGCTGAGGTCCGCGTTAAGCACGCGGCAGGAGACCGCTCCTCACACTCATTTCATCATGTCTTGTGCCACGCTCGACCAGTCTGAAGAAACCGAAAGACCTTCGCCGTGTCGCTCATGTTGATTGCGGGATCCGCGAATCCCCAGCTCGCCACTGCCGTATCGACCGCCGCCGGAGCGCCGCTCGCCCGGACGGCGATTCACCGTTTCCCCGACGGCGAGCTGCACGTGGCGCTGGGGGACAGCGTGCGGGGGCAGGATGTGTATCTGCTCCAGCCGACCTCGCCGCCGGTCGAGACGCATGCGTTCGAGCTGATGCTGCTCGCGGACGCCGCCCGCCGCGCGGGAGCCGCGCGGATCACCGGCATCGTCCCCTATCTCGGGTATGCCCGGCAGGACCGCCGGGCGGGAGGACGCGAAGCCCTTGGCGCGCGGGTAATGGCGGACCTGCTCGGCAGCGGGCTGGAGCGCGTCGTCGCCGTCGATCTCCACATGCCCGCGCTGGAAGGGTTCTTCAGTGTCCCGATCGAGCACCTCACCGCGCTCGGGGTGTTGGTCGAGCGGCTGGCCCTACCCGAGGTGAACGAGCGGGGGGTCGTGGTCGCGCCCGACCTCGGAGCAGCCCGTCTCGCGGATCGCTACGCGCGGGCGCTCGAGCTCCCCGTCGCAATGGTGCTCAAGACACGGCTCGGCGGCACGGAGGTCGTCGCCCGCGGCGTCACGGGCGACGTGCGGGGCCGGGTGCCGGTGATCGTGGACGACATGATCTCGACGGGGGCCACCGT
>DATJXC010000097.1:0-12977 GCA_035500495.1 Gemmatimonadales bacterium | reverse complement strand
GTGCTGGTCCGTCGCCTCCACCACGCCCGCAATCCCTCCTAGGGCCTCTCCCATGGGAACACCGGCAGCATCCCCGAGCCACCTGCGCCCCAAGCCGTTGCTCTCGTTCTGGGAGATCTGGAACATGAGTGTCGGGTTCCTTGGGATACAATTCGGCTTCGCGCTCCAGAACACCAGTCAGAGCCGAATCTTCCAGACCTTAGGCGCGAAGGTCGAAGATATCGCTCTCTTGTGGATCGCTGCGCCGGTAACGGGCCTTATTGTGCAGCCCATCGTCGGCTACTTCAGCGATCGCACCTGGAACCGACTCGGGCGGCGCCGGCCCTATTTCTTCACCGGCGCGATCCTCGCTTCGCTGGCGCTCATTGCTATGCCGAACTCCCCTGTACTATGGGTGGCGGCGGGACTGCTCTGGATTCAGGACGCCAGCATCAACATCTCGATGGAGCCTTTCCGGGCGTTCGTTGGCGACAACTTGCCTTCGACCCAGCGGACAACAGGCTTCGCGATGCAGAGTTTTTTCATCGGTACAGGTGCTGTGGTGGGCTCGCTGCTTCCGTGGATCCTCACCAATGTGTTCGGTGCGGCCAACACGGCGCCCGAAGGCCAGATCCCCCCTTCCGTCCGGGTGTCCTACTACCTCACAGCCGTCTTTTTCTTTGCCGCCGTTCTGTGGACCGTGCTGCGCTCCCACGAGTACCCGCCGGAGGAGATGGCATCATTTGCTGAGAACCAGGCCAGGGAGCATTTCGCAGTGACGCGGCGCACGACGGAAGAGTTCATCGCCAACGGCCGGCGAGAGGTCAGGATCGGGCTTGGACTCATCCTCGTCGGTGTGGCTGCCACTTTGTGGCTCGCTCATGTGGAGGCCTACCAGGTAATCATCTTGTCCGCCGGGCTCGGCGCCGTGGGTGTCCTCCTCGTCATCAGCGGGCTGCTCCAGCAGCACGATTACCACGAGAACGCCTTCGTCACCATCCTCAACGACTTCCTCGACATGCCCCGGACCATGAAACAGCTGGCCTGGGCGCAGTTCTTTTCGTGGTTTGCGTTGGTTGCGATGTGGATCTCCACGACCCCTGCGGTGACCAGCCACGTCTACCATGCCACCGGCACAACTTCTGCAGAGTACAATGAAGGCGCCAACTGGGTAGGGATCTGTTTCGCCGTCTACAACGGAATAGCAGCAGTTGTGGCGTTCCTCATTCCGCCATTGGCACGCTGGGCCAGCCCCAAAGCTGCGCATATCATGTGTCTCGTCTGCGGAGCCATTGGCCTCTTCTCGATATACTTCGTCCCCGTCCCACACTACCTCCTGGGCTCGATGGTGGGTGTGGGGATTGCATGGGCGAGCATTCTGGCCATGCCATACGCGATCCTGACCGGATCACTGCCGCCGTCGAAGCTGGGCTACTACATGGGGGTGTTCAATTTCTTCATCGTGATCCCTCAGATTGTCGCTGCTGCCGTATTGGGCTTCTTTGTGAAGCACCTTTTCCACGACGAGGCCATTTACGCCCTCCTCGTCGGCGGCGTGTCCCTTCTGCTTGCGGCTGCGCTGATGCTCCGCGTGGATGATCGGGACGATAGCAAGGCCGCCGCATGAGGCGGGCGCTTCTCATGTTTGGACTGCTGGCGGGTGCCACGCACGCTGCCAGTGCTCAGACCGAGCAGACCGCCGCCTACTGGAACAACGCGACGATCTACTTTCTCCTGACGGATCGCTTTGTCGACGGGGATTCCACGAACGATCACGCGCTGGGGCGAGCGCACGATGGGGCGGTGCTGCGCAGCTTCGAGGGCGGCGATCTCCGCGGTGTGCGCCAGAAGGTCGATGCCGGATACTTCGACAGCCTGGGGGTGACCGCCATCTGGCTGACCCCGTTCGTCGAGCAGATCCATGGCAGTGTCGACGAGGGGACGGGGAAAACCTACGGGTACCACGGCTACTGGACCCGTGACTGGACCGCCGTCGATCCCGCGTTCGGAACCAAGGCGGATCTGCACGATTTGATCGACGCGGCGCACCGGCATCGGATTCGGGTCCTGATGGATGCCGTGATCAACCATACCGGGCCTGTGACCGCCAAGGATCCGGCCTGGCCTTCCGACTGGGTCCGCACGGAGCCCGCCTGCACCTACCGCACTTACGCCACGACGGTGGACTGCAATCTGGCTGGGACCCTGTTGGACGTGCGAACCGAAGCGGATGCTCCGGTGGACCTCCCCTCGGAGCTGATCGCGAAGTGGCAGGTGGAAGGGCGCCTCGATCGGGAGCGCGCCTCTCTGGACACGTTCTTCAGGCGCACGGGGTATCCTCGCGCCCCACGCTACTACATCATCAAATGGCTCACTGATTGGGTGAGAGAATTCGGCTTCGACGGCTACCGGGTGGACACGGCGAAGCACTTCGGGAAGACCGTGAGTGCGGAGCTGAAGAAAGAAGCCGAACGAGCCTTCCAGGATTGGAAACAGGCACATCCACGGCAGGTGTTGGACAGCCTCCCGTTTTACATGGTGGGAGAGGTGTACGGCTGGGCCCCCGAGCAGGGGCGCGACTACAACTACGGCGACCGGACCGTCGACTTCTTCAATTACGGCTACGACGCCCTCATCAACTTCGCGTTCAAGAGCGACGCCACCTGGCCGCTGGACAGTCTGTTTCGCGGGTACGCCAGCATGTTGCACGGCAGCCTTCGGGGAGCAGCGGTCTTGAACTACGTCAGCTCGCATGACGATGGAAGCCCGTACGACCGTGATCGCAAGGACCCATTCGGGGCGGGGACACGGCTCCTCCTCGCGCCGGGCGGCGCGCAGATCTACTACGGCGACGAGACGGCCCGGCCCCTTCAAGTGACTGGGGCGGCTGCCGACGCGAACCTGCGCGGGAAGATGAACTGGAGCGACGTGGAGCTGGGCCCCGGGATCCGCGAGATCCTGCGCCATTGGCGCCGCCTCGGGCAGTTCCGCCGGGCGCACCCGGCCATCGGAGCGGGAGACCACAGACAGATTCAGGCTTCCCCCTACGTCTTCAGCCGGACCCTCCAGCTGAACGGGCGCAGCGATCGCGTCGTGGTGGGACTCGACCAGGGCAATGGAGCGAAAACGATACCTGTCGCCGACGTCTTTGCCGACGGGACGGAGCTGGTGGACAGCTACTCAGGAGTGCGCGGGACCGTGCGGCACGGGACCGTCACGCTCACGACGCGATATGGCACGGTGCTGTTGAGCGAGCCGGCGCGTGATCCCGGGCGATGAGCCCTCGGGTTCACCACGTGGCACTGTGGGTGCTGGACATCGAGCGCATGCGGACCTTCTACGTCACACATCTCGGCGGCCGGAGTGGACCGCTCTATCACAACCCTCGGACTGAACTCCGCTCCTATTTCATCACGTTCGACAATGGATGCGCCATCGAGCTGATGCAGGGACCGAATGCCGGAGCCTCGCCCGTCGGACGAACGGCCGGCTATACGCACATTGCCCTGTCACTTGGCGGGCGAGATGCCGTCGATGCGGCCGTGGACGTTCTGCGCCAGTCTGGAATCAAGGTCCAGTCCGGCCCCAGGACCACCGGTGACGGATATTACGAGGCTGTCATCCTGGACCCTGAGGGGAACGACATCGAGCTGACGGCCTAACGGTGAGGACGGCGGTGATCACGAAGAGCAGGGACATCGGCCACCATCCGGCAGCAGCCGTTCAATGACGCGAGCCCCGTTCGGCACCACGCCCGGCGGGGAATCCGTCGAAGTCTTCACGCTGACCAACCAGCAGGGCCTCCAAGTCCGCGTAACGACCTATGGCGGGATTATCGTGTCCCTGCTGGCTCCGGACCGGGCGGGACGGCTCGCGGACGTGGTCCTCGGCTACGACTCGCTCGACGGATACCTGCACGATAGCCACCACTTCGGGGGCGTGATCGGGCGCTATGCCAATCGGATCGCCCACGCCCGCTTCACGATCGACGGCCGAACGTATCGGCTGGCCGCGAACAACGGGCCGAACCATCTACACGGGGGCCTCCGGGGATTCGACAAGGTGGTGTGGGAGGCGGCGCCATTCGGCTCCGACGACACGTCCGGTGTCGAGCTGCTCTACACGAGCCAGGACGGGGAGGAGGGATACCCAGGCCGGCTGGAGGTGCAGGTCACCTACGGGGTGACCGATCGCAACGAGCTGATCGTCGAATACCGCGCGACCACCACCAAGGCGACGCCGGTGAACCTCACCCAGCACAGCTACTTCAATCTGGCGGGGGCCGGAAATGGGGACATCCTGGGCCACCGCATACTGATCGATGCCGATGCGATGACACCGGTCGACGAGCACCTGATCCCCACCGGGGCCATCGTTCCGATTGCCGGGACGCCCTTCGACTTCCGTTCCCTCACGACCATCGGCAGCCGGATCGCGACGGACGACCCCCAGCTCATCCGCGGCGGGGGCTACGATCACAACTTCGTCCTGCGGGGAGGCGGAACCGGTCTGGTGCATGCCGCGCGGGTGGTGGACCCCGGCTCGGGGCGAACCCTCGATGTTTCGACCACGGAGCCGGGGGTGCAGTTCTATTCGGGCAACTTCCTGAGCAGGGTGTCCGGTAAGAGCGGCTTGACGTATGGCCCCCGCGCCGGGTTGTGCCTGGAGACGCAGCACTACCCGGACTCCCCGAACCAACCGGGTTTTCCTTCCACCATCTTGCGGCCCGGAGCGGAGTACCGGTCCAGGACCGTCTTTGCCTTCGGGGTGAGCGGCTGATGCTAGCGGCGGAGATCGCGGTTCAGGGCGCGAAGGCGCTCGCCGCGGGAAGGACATTGCCGGTGGAGTCGAACAGCGCCAGCGAGCCACCGGCCCAGATGAAGAGCCCGGAGACCGGTATCGATTCCGGGTACCACCACACCACGCCGGCGCCGTGCCCGCCGGGCACCGTGGCGACCGCATCGACCACGTCCTTCAGGAACCGGGTCTGCCCCTGGGTCGAGGCGGGCCACGTCATGGCCGCGGTATCGGTCACCATGCTTTCCCAGCCTCCTGCCCGCCACGGGTAGGACGTTTCCACTACCATCACATCTCGGTTGTAGCGTTGGGCCGTGGCCTGCAGATTGGCCTTCAGCTCCCCCAGCGTGCCGTGCCACCAGGGGTAGTAGCTCAGGCCGATGAGGTCATACGGCACCCCATAGGTGGCGATGTGGTCGAAGAACCACTGCGTGCCGCCGGTATTTCCGCCCAGTGAGTAGTGCAGCATGATGCGGACGGTGTCCCCCGGACCCAGCGAGTCACGCACACCACGGATCCCCGCCTTGAGCAGGCGGACGAAATGGTCCCACTGAGCGGACGAATCGCTGCCCCAGCTCAATTGGCCGAGCGGCCAGAGGATACCGGCATCGATCTCGTTCCCAACCTGCACGATGTCCGGCAACGCCCCGGCCCGTTTGAGCTGGATGATGACGCCGGCCGTATAGGTCTCCACCTGCTGCTCCAGGGAGTCGAACGGGAGGCTGTCCCACGCGGCGGGGGTCGTCTGATGGCCGGGATCGGCCCAGGTGTCGGAGTAATGGAAATCGAGCAGCAGCTGCGCGCCGGCTGCCTTGATCCGGCCTGCCATCCGCACGGTGTAGGCGAGGTCGTTGACCTGCACGTCCTGGCCGTTGGGGTTCACGAACAGCCGCAGACGGAACCCCGTGGCGCCGTTTGCCTTCAGGATGGCGATGGCGTCTCCGGGCTGCCCATTGTTGCGGAACACGCCGCCGGCCTGCTCGATCTTCTCCAGGGCCGAGATATCGCCACCGCGGAACGGGGGCGGGGTCGGCGGGGTGGCCTGAGACTCGGGGGGCGCGGAGCTGCTGCAGGACGCAGCCAGGACGAGCGCCAGCGCCGCCCCGGCACGCCGGTGCCAACGGGTGACAGTCACTTCGCGTCGGCCGAACCGAAGCTCAGCACGACCCACTCCACCTCAACACCGCTCACCGAGCCGGCTGGGACATCCGTGTCACGCCGCAGCGACAGTTGCAGCCGCTCCAGGTGCTCGAGCCGTGGATGGTCGTTGTGGCCACCGCGGTCGGCCGCGGGACCGACCCAGTAGTTCCACTCGCCCGGGAATCCTTGCGGAAGGAGAACGCCCCGGCCGAGAGTGAAGCTCGCGAGCGGGAGGGAACGCTCACTCCAGGCGCTGTCTACGGTGACCGGCGCGGTCCAGCTCGTGCCGTCGTCTTCCATCAGCGTGAGGTGCAGCGTCTGTCGGGCCCCAACGCCCTTGAGCCTGATCCGCAACGCATCGGCGCCGGTGATCGTTTCCTGTCTTGCCCGGACCCGCTCCAGGATCACGAGGGATGCCGTATAGTCGTCGCGGTCCGGCCCGCTCGCCTGCTGGGGCAGCTCGAAATGGAACACCGGCTGACCGGTGATTCCGGACATCCCCAGGCGAAACAGGCCGCGGCGTCCCGCGTCGCCTACGCGGCTGAACGCGAGGTGCGGTGCGTCGGCGCGCGGGTCAAACAGGACCAGCGCCGTCCCGGGGTCGACTACGTCGATCTTCCAGGAGTCAGCGCTGCTGTAGCCCCAGCTCCACGGTGATCCCTGGTGGCCGCCGGGGAAGGTCATCGCCTTCCCGTCGTGGAAACTCGTGATCAGAAACTCGTAGGGTCCCGCGCGCAGTGCCGTCGATGGAATGGTGGCGGCATAGACATAGGCTCCGCCCGGGTGCATCGGGTAGCCCCGGTAGAAGCCTCCGGCCATCGGCCGGATGTAGAGTGTGAGCGAATCGGGAGGGGATACGTCGACGACCCGCGCTTCGAGCTGGGCGTCTCTCCCGGTGAGAGCCTGGGGCGCCGCCAGGGACTGCACCGACAACGGCAGGGAATCAGGGGGCGGCGCGTGGTACTCGGTGAACCCGACACGGCCAATGGATGGAGGCAGTTGCGACGCGTCCACGGGGCCAGCGGCGCTCAGGACATACACACCGGGGGTGACGGTGAACCGTCCGGCCACAGCCTGGGTGGTTTTCCCGGGCCCCGGGACCACCGGTTGCACCGTGAAAGTGGCGCCGAGGTCGGGCAAGGTGATGGTCATCGGCCAGGCGCGGCTGATCGCGCGGGTTACGATCTTGTCCGGGCTCGGCGGCTCGAAAGGGTCCCGCACGGGCACGGCGTCCGGGTACAGCTCGAGTCGCCACACTCCGGCGCGCACCTTGTCCAGGAAATAGATCCCCTCACCCGCGTAGGCCACGGTGGGAGAGGAGCCGTAGCCCGCGATCCGCAGCAGTGCGGCGGGGTCCTTGGGCTGAGCCCTGGTCGAGCCGGCGTAGAGAAAAGCGTCGCGCGCGACCAATTCACTGCGATTGCTGTCGGCGGCGATATGGAAATCGCCGAATTGGGTGTTCGTGGGGTAGGGCCCGTACGACTGCATCCGGGGCAGGCGATGCATGGCCTCGGCGGCGATGATGGCGCTCATCGCCTTGCGGGGCGTATAGACCAGGTTCAGGTAGTGGGTCTGCCAGCCGAGGTTGCGGGAGGCGGTTGCCAGCATGTCGTAGGCGAACATAGCGGCGAATTGCGTGCCGACGGCCCGATAGGTCCGCGCCATGGCCGGATACATCGTGCCGGTGCGCAGATCCGGGCTGTCGAACTCGTAGACGATGCGCGGCATCCGTGCCAGCTCGGGGCGGAGCATGTCGGGATAGGCGTCGGTGCCGCGGAGGTAGTTCCCGAGCAGCTCATGGCCCGCCACGAGGCCGGTGGGATACCAGCCGAAGGTCACCCCCTGGGCCTTCGACCGCCGGATCGCTTCGCCGATCTTGAAGTCCTGGCTCACGTTGTAGAAGACGAGTTTCTGACATCCGGTCGCGCGCACCGCATCGGTGAGGGCGTTGATGTAGCGAATCGAGCCCGGAATGTCATCGGCGTGATGCCAGGGCTCGTTCACCAGCTCGATGAACAGAATGGCCGGCTCGTCTTTCAAGGCGACGTGAGTGTAGGGGTTCACATGGTTGAGGATTTGGTGCAGGTAGTTCACTTGCGCGGCGATGGCGGCCGGGTCGGTGCCCATTCGGTCCCGGCCATAGCGGCGGCCGAACCCCGGATCGGTGGTGTCACTGATAGCGTCCGGCCAGTTGGCCCCGTAGAGCTGGATCGGGCTGAACAGCATGTAGATCCCGCGCTCTCGCCCCTTGGCGATGAGGTAGTCGAGCAGATCCAGATGCTCGTTCGCGATCAGGTTGCCGGCCGAGTCGGAGGCCTCCCAATCGCCCCAGAAGGTGAGCCGCATGCCGTCCCATCCCATGCGGGCGAACTGCGCCATGTCTTCGTCGATCATCTTTTTGCGGTCGGCGTGGACGTAGCCGGCGGCGCGATAGTCGGAGGCCGTGGGCAGCACGTAGTTCGCGCCGAAGAGGGTGACCTCCTGGCGGTTGTCTTTCCACCGGATCACACCCTGTTCATCCAGGTAGACGACGCGGTTGGCGACCTGGGCCCGCGCACTCGAGATGGGGCAAGCGGCACCAAGGACGGCTGCGAGGCAAAGGCTTGTGCGGATCATGATCAGGGTGCGGCGAGTACGGCCACCGGCGCTTTGCCGGGTCGCACGTGGATGGTTACGCTCGCCCCCCGCAGGCCGTCCGCGCTGGCGCTGATGTGGAGCACCCCGTCCTTCGGCTGGGCGGCCCGCACGATGGCGAGCAACCGGCCGTTGAACGCCCGGCGCCGGTCGGAACGGTAGGGATCGTGGTTCTGCATGTCGGCGTTGTCGAGCGCCAGGATGAAACCGCCGCTCACGCTGACGTGGACGAGGTTATCGGCCGTCGGGTTGACGGTGCCGTTCGAGTCCGCGATCTCGAAGGTCACGAGCGCCACGTCTCCCGGGTCGGCGGCAATCGTGTCCTGATCCACGGAGAACCGGATGGCGCTCGGGGTACCGGCGGTGCGAGTCTCCGCCTGGCAGGCCACGGTTCCGTCGCGCTTCTTTCCCACGGCTTTCAGCTCCCCCGGCTCGTAGGGCACGTCCCAGCTGAGGTGCAGGTCATTGGTGGTCGCATTGACGACGGGGAGGGCGTAGCTGTTCCACCCGCCCGACGTCCCCTGCGCTGGGAACTCGAGGCGCTTCTCTCCGAGTGAGCGCCCGTTCAGGAACAGCTCCACGCTGTTGCAGTTGGTGTAGGCCAGGACGGGAATTACCTGGCCTTTCCGCCCCGGCCAGTTCCAGTGCGGGAGGAGATGCAGCACCGGCCGATCGGTCCACAGGCTCTGATACAGGTAATAGGAGTCCTTGGGGTGGCCGATGATATCGACCGCGCCGGAGCCGAACCCCTTGAACGGCCAGAAACTCTCGCCCAGATAGTCGACCCCGGTCCACATGAAATTGCCCGCGAAGTAGTCATGCAGGGTGATCCATTTCCACAAGCGCTCGGCCTCCATCATCCCGGCGGCATAGTTGGGTCGCACGACGGTGGAGTCGCTTCCCAGCGAGTACCGCTCGTCCAGACTCTGGAACAATGTGCCGCTCTCGGTCCCGACCATCTTCCAGTCCGGGTGATCGTGCCGGTCCTGCTCGGCGAACAACTCCCGTCGCTCGTGCCAGCGGTCGACGTAGTTGTAGCCGACAATGTCTTCCGCTTCGAGGAACGCCAGGGTGGCCGGGTGGCCGTCGGCATAGATCTGGTCGTTGCCAGTCGTAACGGGTCGCGTCGGATCTTCACGGTGGAAGAACCCGACCAGTCGCCGCAGCACGTCGGCTCCGTCCGGGGTAGTCTGCTCACCGATTTCGTTCCCGGCGCTCCAGAGCACGATCGAGGGATGGTTCCGGTCGCGGTGGATGAAGTCGGTGACATCCCGTTCCGACCATTCCGCGAAATACTTGTGATAGCCTTCCGGCACCTTGCCGATGGTCCACTCGTCAAAGGCCTCGGCCATGACGAGGAACCCCAGCCGGTCGCACAGATCGAGAAACTCGGGGGCCGGCGGATTGTGGGAGGTCCGGATCGCGTTCGCGCCCATGGCCTTCAGCCGCTCCAACCGCATCCCCCAGATGCGCTCGGGGATGGCACTGCCGACGGCACCACCGTCCTCGTGCAGGTTGACCCCTCGCATCTTGACGTGCCGGCCGTTGAGCAGGAAGCCTCGATCCTTGTCGTAGGCAATGGTGCGGATACCGAAGGACGTGGTGAGGCCATCGGCCGAGCGCTTGCCATTGAGAATCTCGGATCGGAGTGAGTACAGGTTCGGGGTCTCGACGGACCAGAGCCGCGGTGCGGCAACCTGGAAACGCTGCTCGATGTCCGCGTGCTGACCGGCTGCAAGAGTAAACGACGTATCAGCGCGCGCGACCTCGTGCCCCGCGGCGTCCAGGACGACGGAGCGGAGCGTCCCCTGGCGCGAGGTGGTCGCATCATTATCGACCCGGGTGCGGACGACCAGATCGGCGCCGGCGGAATCGGCGCGCGGCGTCGTCACGTAGGTGCCCCAATGGCCGACGTGCAGGGGATCGACGAGGGTCAGCCAGACGTGGCGGTAGATCCCGCTCCCCGAATACCAACGGGAATTGGGTTGCGCGGAATTGTCCACGCGGACCGCGACTACGTTGACTCCCGACACGAGGTGCTTGCTGATGTCGTAGGTCAGTCCGATGTAGCCGAACGGCCGCTTCCCCAGGTGCACGCCGTTGATCCAGATGTCCGAGTTCATGTACACGCCGTCGAACTCGAGCCAGGCTTCCCGGCCGCTGGACCCGTCCGGCATGCGGAACGCCTTGCGGTACCAGCCGATGCCCGTGGGGAAGTAGCCGACGCGGCCGCCTCCGGGCGCGTTCTGGGTCGGGGTCCCCTCGATGCTCCAATCATGCGGCAGTTCCACCCGCCGCCACAGGTTGTCCTTGAAATCGGTGCGTTCGGCACCGGCCGGATCGCCCAGGAAAAAGCGCCAGCCGGGGTCCATGGAATACCGCTGACGCTGGGCGGCGGCGGGATTCACCACCAACAGCATCAGCAAGCCGTACAGGAGCGTCGGGGCGGGGCGAACGCTGCGCATGTCGTGGTTTCCTTAGGGTTCAGGCTGGGCGATATGTTACGGCGGTGCCGTCAGACCGCAAGAATGCCCGACAGCCCGTGAGCAACTAGGCCACTGAATTTGTGGTAGGTACATTGAGTGCCGTCGCCCCGCTTTAGCGGAAGGGGCCGAGCCGCGGCTTCAGCCGCGCATGAAGGGCAGGTCATCAGCCAGATGCTTTCAGAGGTCGATCGAAGGAGAGCTGGAATGAAGCAGATCCGCAGTCATTTCGCCCTCGTCCTCACGTGCCTCCTGTCATCGGTCGGCGCAGCCGCCGTCCGGCCCGTGCCGTCGTGGCACGCCCAGGCGCCCGACACCTCGTGGGTGGCTCGCAGTGCGCTCTACGAGGTCAATATCCGGGACTTCTCATCCGGGGGCGACCTCCAGGGGGTCACGGCCGGCCTGGACCGGGTCCAGGCGATCGGCGCGGATGTCGTGTGGCTCATGCCGATTCACCCGGTCGGGATCAAGAACCGCAAGGGGCCCCTCGGCTCGCCCTACGCGCCGCGTGACTACCGCGCGATCGATCCCGCCTTCGGCACCGCGCGGGATTTCCGGAATCTCGTGCAGGCGGTCCACACCCGCGGAATGAAGCTGATCATCGATTGGGTCCCCGATCACACCGCCTGGGACCACGTGTGGGTGAGCGAGCACCCCGAGTACTACGTCCACTCCGACAGCGGCCGGCTGACCGTGCCGCGCGACCCACAGGGCAAGCCGACCGGTTGGGACGACGTGGTGCAACTCGATTACGCGAACCCCGCGCTGCGGCGCGCCATGATCGCCGCCATGCGCTATTGGCTGGATGAGTTCGGCATCGACGGCTTCCGGGTGGACGCCGCCGGATTTGTCCCGGACGGCTTTTGGCGCGAAGCGATTCCGGAGCTCCGGGCCGCGGCTCACCGCCCCATTCTCCTCCTCGCCGAGTGGGGAGATCTACGGATGCACCGGTTGGGTTTTGACCTGACCTACGGGTGGGATACCTACAGCCGTCTCAAGGCGGTGTGGCGGGGTGCGCCGGCCGATACGCTGGTGAAATCCGAGCTGCCGGATCTGCAGGCGATGCCTCCAGGCGGGATGCGGATGCGTTTCACCACCAATCACGACGAAACGGCCTGGGACAATCCTCCCGTGACGCTTTTCGGCGGTGCCGCAGGGGCCCGAGCGGCGTTCCTCGCCATCGCGCTCCTGCCAGGACGCCCGCTCATCTACGATGGGCAGGAGGTCGAAAGCCCCCAGAAACTGGCGCTTTTCACCCGAGAGGCGGTCGCCTGGGACCAACCCGAGGCGCCCGCGGCGCGAGCGTTCTACCGGAAGGTGCTCGGCCTGGTACGCGCGGACCGGGCGTTCGCCGGGCGGGACGTGGGGCCGGTGCTGACCAGCGCGCATGCCGACGTCATCGCCTACCGGCGCGGTGACGCGGTCGTCCTCGTCAACGCTCGCTCCCGCGAAGTCCGCGTCGCGGTGACGGGCTTGTCCATTGACGGCTGGCGGGACCTCATGTCCAATCGTAAGGTGCCGGGAGACACCATCACATTGGCGTCGTACGGAACGATGGTGCTGGTGAGGCGGTAGCGAATCCCAACTTGGGGTGGCTACCGTTGTGGCAGGCCAGAGCACTCGGCTGGAGGCTCACAGCCGGACGTTCAGCCCCGCGGCAAAGGTCCTCGACGGTGGGTAGAGGTTGTAATCGATGCCGCTCAACCCGGCAGCCGGATCGGCGCCGGAGTAGCCGGTGAGCGTAAACGCATTCTGCAGGCTGCCGAAGATTCGCAGAGGCGTCCTGCCCCAGTGGAAGGTGTAGGACAGCGTGATGTTGTCCATGCGCAGGAACGACGCGTTCTCGACGTAGTAATCCGACAGATACTGCGGATTCTGGAACCCCGTCTGCAGTACGGAGGTCTGCAGGTTATAGGGTGATCCACGGTTGAGCTCCTGGTAGTC
>DATJXC010000096.1:0-4777 GCA_035500495.1 Gemmatimonadales bacterium | reverse complement strand
GCGCACCGAGCCGCTTTCCGCCCGGAGCAGGCCCAAGATGTGCTTGATGAGCGTCGTCTTGCCCGCGCCATTCGCGCCGACGAGGCCGTATACGGCTCCGCGTGGCAGCGACAGGGTCACGGCGTCGAGGGCCGTCGTGGCCCCAAAGCGGCGGGTCAGCTCCGAGACGTTGATGACCGGCTCCCTCATCCTCGAACCACCTATCGTGGCTTCCTGACCGTGATTGTGCGGAGGTTGGCTGTCATTGTTCCTGCTCTCCATGCAGGTGGAACGATGATTTGCGCCGTCTAACGAAGTGCGCCTCCGCCGCGGGCCGCAACCCGCCAGCCACACAACACCTGCACTACCTCGGTTGCACTCACCAGCCAGTACCTGCCGAGGACGCCCGCCGCTGCAGGCGCGGGTCAGACGGCGCGCCGGACCGACTTGCGACGCGGGCGTTGCTTGGCGGATACCGACCGGATGACCAGTGTCGTACGCCCTCTCGGCATCGGTGCGGGTCCACGCTCAACGGCCAACCTGATCAGTTGCGCGATCTCCGGGCGCTGGAGGTCCCGCGCCGATTCGAGGCGGACGGAACGCACCTGGCGCCCGCTGCCCTTGAGAATGCGGGCGGGGTCCGGCAGCCGGGCGCCCTGCAGGAAGCACAACGCCAGCCGGTCGGCCTGCGCAGCGAGCGAGAGAACTGCCTCCGACGGTCGCTCGGTGGGGCTGTAGCCGATGACAAAGAAGTTGTAGTTGTCGTACACCAACTCGAACGCCCCGGCCAGTCGGCGGCGGAGCTCCCGCCGCGCGGCCCGAATCCGAGCTTGGTCGGTCAAGGAGAACTTCGCGATGAAGGCCCTGAGTCGCTTTTCCGCCGCCGGTCCCGTGACTCGATCGGTCGCGCTGGCCTTGGCCATTGGCACCTCAGATGGAGGAAGCGGACGGCGCTCCGCCTGACGCATCGCGCCTCAGCGGCGGGCAGACCGGCCCACCGGGCACACAACACCTGCACTACCTCAGATCGACTCAAACGGCAAGACGCCACCTCAACAGCCCGCCGCCGCAGGGCTTGGTTGGGTGGCGCGTTCGACCGGAGCCGATGGAGCACGAACGCCGTTCGCGGCCCCGGACCAATTGGGGAGGTCTCCACGGAATACTCGCCTCCACGAGCGGCTCCATCCGGGGGAACACCGGCGGTCGCGCAGGGTGATACTTCGCTCCACATACTGACCGGGAGTCGCGGTGGCCGATCATGCGGTCGTGGTCGCGGGCGCCGGACCGACTGGGCTCATGCTCGCAGGCGAATTGGCGCTGGCGGGGGTAGACGTCGTCGTCGTCGAGCGCCGGCCCAATCAGGAACTCTCCGGCGCGCGTGCCCAGGGCATCTCCTCGCGCACCATCGAAGTATTCGACCAGCGCGGCATCGCGGACCGATTCCTGACGGCGGGACAAACCGCGCAGATCGCGGGCTTTGCCCTCACCCGCCTGGACATCGGCGACTTCCCGACCCGCCACAACTATGGGCTCGCGCTGCGGCAGAAGCACATCGAGCGCATCCTCGCCGGCTGGCTCACCGAACTCGAGGTGCCGATCCTCTACGACCGCGACGTCACGGGATTCGCGCAGCACGATGCTGGTGTCGACGTCGCCCTCGGCGACGGTCAGTCACTGCGCGCGCGGTACCTCGTCGGCTGCGACGGTGGACGCAGTCTCGTACGCAAGACCGCGGGCATCGACTTCCCCGGTTGGGATCCGACGACGAGCAACATCCTCGCGGAAGTGGAGATGACGGAGAAGCCGCCGTACGGGGTGCATCGTTCGGCCGCCGGCACCTATGCCTTCGGCCGGTCCGAGTACGAGATCAAAGGCAGCGAAATCCTATACAAGGATGTGGGCCCCATTGGCGTCATGGTCACCGAACCGAACACGAATGCCACCGCCGAGCCGACGCTGCACGATCTCAAGAAGCTGCTCGTCGCCGCGTGCGGCACCGACTACGGCGCCCACAGCCCGACCTGGATCACCAGGTTCACCGACATGACGCGGCAGGCCGCGCAGTATCGCAGAGGGCGCGTGTTGCTCGCCGGCGATGCCGCCCACGTTCACTCGCCGATCGGCGGGCTGGGACTCGGCACCGGCGTGCAGGATGCGGTGAACCTCGGATGGAAGCTGGCGCAGGTGGTCAAGGGCACGTCACCGGACAGTCTGCTCGACACGTATCACGCCGAACGTCACCCGGTTGGTGCGCGTGTGCTCAAGGCCACGATGGCCCAGGTTGCGCTGCACCGCGAAGACGCTCGCACCCTGGCCGCGCGCGAGATCGTGGGCGACCTCCTCAAGCTGGAGGAGGCGCGCAAGCACATCGCCGGGTTGATGTCCGGCTTGGACATTCGATACGAGCTTGGGCAGGGGCATCCGCTGCTGGGACGTCGCATGCCTGATCTGGAGTTGGTCACCGCCAGGGGCCCGCGCCGCGTGTTCGGTTTCCTTCACGCGGCTCGGCCGGTGCTGCTCGACCTCGCCGCGCCGCGCGCCATCGACATCACGCCGTGGTCGGACCGCGTTCAGTACGTCGACGCGACCTACGCTGGCAAATGGGAGCTGCCGGTGCTCGGCGAGGTCACTGCGCCCGCCGCGGTGTTGATCCGACCGGACGGCTATGTCGCCTGGGTCGGCGACACGACGGCGCAGGGCCTGACGGAAGCGCTGACGACGTGGTTCGGGCCGCCCACGACACGGTAGGGCGCCATCGCCGGCCGGCGCGCAGCGGCGCTACCGGAGGCGCTCGGCTTCGCGCCGCAGATCATCCGCATAGCGCGCAAAGACCGGTCCGAAGTCCGGCATCGACCGGCTGACCAGCGGGATCATCAAGCCGGAAAACCGCTCGGCCATCGTGAAGTCGGTCGTACCGTCGCCGTGGGGACGCAGTTCGAAGGTGCGGACGCCCTTGAAGACCGGGCTGACTCCGCCGGTCCAGGTCATGCGCTGGTTGGGCACGACTCCCGATATGCGTGGGGCGAAGACCCGGTCGGTGCCGGGGACGTGCACGCGGAGCCTCGCACCCTGGCGAATCTCACCCTCGATGCGGGTCACGGTGGTGTTCCAGCGCGGGAAGTTCTGCGCGTCCGTGAGCAGCGCCCAGATCCGCTCGGCGGATGCCCGCACCGCGATCTCGACGCGACAGAACAGGAAGAAGACGCCCCGCGCCCGCGTGATGGCCGGCTCCGTCATTTCGCCACCTCCTGCGGCGCGCCGCGCAGCTCCTTCTCCGCTTCGGATAGCGGCGGCAGAGAGTGCACGACGACCGCCATGAGGATGAGCCCACTGAGAACGACGGTGGCGGCGAACACCTCGGCCACCCACGGCGCCATGTGCCACAGCGACGCCAGGATCCCCGCGAGGGTCAGACCGGCGCTCAGCCCGGCGATCGCGAGGGCGTACGCCAGCGCGATCCGCGCCCGTCGCTTCGTGAAATCCCCCCGGTAGCGCCGGGGAGGGAAGTACGCCTCGATGTGGGGGAAGCGGGCCTCCTTGAAGGCCTTCAGCGTGAGGGCGTCGATGTGAATGTCGTGCGCGTCCTTGATGAGCCGCAGCAGCACGATTCCCGCCACGTCGAGAGGCAGGGCGCAGGCGAACGCGACGACGGAGATCAGGACCGCGGCATCAACCGGTCCGACGGTGATGAGGGCGGCGATCACCACGAGGTTCAGCGCGATCAAACCCCCGAACGCCCAGCTGCCGACTTCGACGAGCCACGGCGTGATCCACTCGACCAGACGGGCGAGGGCGTTCAGGCTGCGACTGGATTGCTCCGCCGGGTCGACCGTAGCCCGCATGCGGCCTCACGAGAACGCGGTGCTACTCATACGCGTGGTGGCCGGCGAGTGTTCCCCTGCCGCGGACGTGCGGCCCTTCCTGGGTGAGCTGCCCGACGTAGTTGGCGGTGGCGAACGCGGCGTACGTCGTCGTGAACACCAGCGCCGCGTGACGTCATGGGCTGGTCCGGGCAACACCATCTCGCATCGCCGCTTCGAGGATGTCGACGTCGATGTTGCGTAGCGTGCTGAACTTGATGCAGTACCCCGACACGCTCGCTTTCCCGAGGCGACGTCCGTAGGCCTTGGCCAGGTACGTCTTGTCTTCGAGTCCCATGATGTAGACGGAGATCCCGGTGGTGTTCGCACTCATGCCGATCTGGTAGAACTCGCGGGTTCGCCCATCGGCGTACGTCATCGTCTGGAGTCCGTACCCGATGTTCGGGTTCGAGACCGTTCGACCGCGCTCGTCCTTGCCGTCCAGGAACCACAACCGGCAGTCCGGCATCAACCTCAGGATGATGTCGTGCAGCGCTTGCATGTCACGGCGCTTCGGCTCCGGCTGAGCGGCGAGGTAGTCGCTGATCTGCGCGTGCACGCTCATGTCGCACTCCGTTCCAGATCCCGCTCAGGCCGGGACGGGCCGGCCGCGGGGCCCGCCACGAACCACCAACCAGCCTAGTCCCGGAGCGTTAGGCGGGCGTCACGCGGCCGTGCCCGCCGCTGCAGGCGCTGGTGAGACAGTGGCGCGGTCTCCCCTGCCCTAGTGGGCCGCTGGCGCCACCACGTAGAGGTAGCGCAGCGGCGCCGTTCCCGTGTTCGCCACGTCGTGCTCGGTATGCGGCGGATTGTAGGCCACCGTGCCCTCCCGCAGCGGCAGCGGCGCCTGCCTGGCCAGACGTAGTTCCCCCACGCCGCCGAGCACCACAACGACCTCCTCGTTGCCCTCGGTCGAGTGGCGACCGACCGAGGCGCCC
>DATJXC010000095.1:0-2507 GCA_035500495.1 Gemmatimonadales bacterium | reverse complement strand
GAACGGACCGGTACCCATCGAGGCGCAGAAGCAGGTGCCGCCGGGCTCGCCGCAGTTGACCGCCACGACGAAGGCGCGACCGCGGAGCGGCTGGTAGGTCGGATCGACATATGCGCCGCCCAGAAACACCCGATCCTGAATCCGGATCGCGTGCAGCTCACAGGGGCGCACGCCGATCAGCGCATACCGCTCGGCGGGGGGCGGTTCGGGAGTCGCCGCGAACGACTTCCCGTTCCGTTTGGCACTCCAGAGCTTCACGTCGGGTGGGTACAGCCAGGCTTTCCAGGAGTGCGGTCCCACAGCGTAGCCGAAAGCCGCGCCGTCCTTCCGACGTTGCAGGGTGTAGCGCCCCCCCTCCTGCACAGCGGTCCAACCTCGAGGCAGGTCCGTCTCCGCCGCCAGGCGGTCGTAAACGATCGCGTGGTCCCGCACGGTGGGGCCCAAGACCGTGTAGCCCTGATCCGCGAGGACGCGGACCAGGGCTGCAAGACCTTCACGCTCGATGACTTGCACTCGGTTCCCCCACAGGGCGTAGTCTCCGCCTGCCTCGGAATGGCTACAGGGGACACTCGCCGGGAACGCGTGAAGCGGGTTTGAGGCGGGGAGGAGGGACTATTAATGCCGCGTGAGGGCTTCCTGAAAGCGCGGCGGAAAGGGGAGGAAGCAAGTCCAGTTTTTCATCTCTTCTTCACTGGGCGCGGTCTACGTTCGCCCCCATGAGCCCTCGCATCGCTACCGTCGACGGCAACGAGGCCACCGCCCTCGTCGCCCACCGCAGCAACGAAGTGATCGCGGTTTACCCGATCACCCCCTCGTCCGCCATGGGTGAGCTGGCCGACCAGTGGTCCGCGGAGGGGAAGACCAACCTCTGGGGCAGCGTCCCCGCCGTGGTCGAGATGCAATCCGAGGGCGGCGCGGCGGGAGCGATCCACGGGGCGCTGCAGGGTGGGGCTCTGGCGACGACCTTCACGGCGTCGCAGGGCCTGCTGCTGATGATCCCCAATCTCTACAAGATCGCGGGGGAATTGACCCCGCTGGCGCTGCACGTGGCCGCCCGCACGATCGCCACGCACGCGCTTTCGATATTCGGTGATCACTCGGACGTCATGGCGGTGCGCCAGACCGGCGTCGCGTTGCTCGCCTCGGCGTCGGTGCAGGAAGCCCACGACCTGGCGCTCGTGGCCCAGGCCGCGACGCTCCGGTCCCGCATTCCGATGCTGCACTTCTTCGACGGCTTCCGCACCTCGCATGAGCTGCAGAAGATCTCGCTCCTGGACGACGCCGACCTTCACGCCCTGCTCGACGACGGCCTGATCGCCCAGCATCGGCGCCGCGCCCTCGATCCCGAGCACCCGGTGCTGCGCGGCACGGCTCAGAACCCCGACACCTTCTTCCAGGCGCGTGAAGCCTGCAATCCCTTCTACGATGCCTGTGCCGGTGTAGTGCAGGAGATGATGGACCGCCTCGGTAACCGCACCGGCCGCCGCTACTCGCTGTTCGAGTACGCGGGGCATCCCGAACCCGACCGGGTGATCATCGCGATGGGGTCCGGTGTCGAGACCCTGGAGCAGACCGCGCGGCAGCTGTCCCGCGGAACGGACCGGGTGGGAGTCGTGAAGGTGCGGCTGTATCGGCCGTTCGACGCCGCGGCACTGCTCGCGGCGCTGCCGTCCTCGGTCCGCCGCATCGCCGTGCTCGATCGCACTAAGGAGCCCGGGGCGTTGGGCGAGCCGCTGTTCCTGGACGTCATGGCCGCGATCACCGAAGGGTGGGCCCGGCGCGCGCCCGGGACCACGCCGCCGCTCGTCATCGGCGGCCGCTACGGTCTCTCCTCCAAGGAATTCACGCCGGCGATGGCTCGCGCGGTGTTCGATGAGCTGGCGCGCCCCGAGCCGCGGCGGCGCTTCACCGTCGGGATCGTGGACGACGTCAGCGGCCTGTCGCTCAAGTGGGATCCCACCTTCACGATCGAGGCCGACGACGAAGTGCGGGCGGTCTTCTGGGGACTGGGCTCGGACGGCACCGTCGGCGCCACCAAGAACACGATCAAGATCATCGGCGAGGAGACGCCGCTCTACGCCCAGGGGTACTCCGTCTACGATTCCAAGAAGGCGGGCGCGGTGACCGAGTCGCACCTCCGCTTCGGACCCCGGCCGATCCATGCGCCGTACCTGATCTCCACCGCGACCTTCATCGCCTGCCACCAGTTCGATTTCCTGAACAAGTACGACGTGCTGGCGACCGCTGCGCCGGGGGCGACGCTGCTGCTGAACGCTCCCATCCCAGCGGACCAGGTCTGGGACCGGCTGCCGCGGGAGGTGCAGGAGACCTTGGTCGGGAAGCAAATGCGGCTGTTCGCGATCGACGCCGCCCGGGTGGCCAAGGAGGCGGGACTGGGTGGCCGCATCAACACGGTGATGCAGACCTGCTTCTTTGCCCTGTCGGGGGTGCTCCCCGGCGAGCAGGCGATCGCCAAGATCAAAGAGGCGATCGCGCGCTCCTACGGC
>DATJXC010000094.1:0-7109 GCA_035500495.1 Gemmatimonadales bacterium | reverse complement strand
ATCCATAGTTGAGCTCCTGGTAGTCACCCAGGACCGAAGCTACGTTGTTGTACACGTAGTTCCCCAGAGAAGCCCGCAGGGTGAAGCTGAGGTCGAACTTCCCATAGGTCAGATAGGACGTGTGGGTGAGGATCCATTGAGGCGCCGGGTCATGATAGGCTCGGAGATTGTTGCTGCAACCCGAGACGACGCTGTCACCGGCCAGGTTGTAATACTGTCCTTCGAGAGGCTTGCCGGTCTGGTAGGCCTGCCGGCACACGAAGAATGAGTTGGCCGCCTGGCCGGCCTCGAGCACTTGAATCGTGGTGCCTACGCCGCCGGCGATAGCGCCGACCGGGATCTGAGTGATACCGGTGATCGGACCGAGGCTGGTGATCTGGTTCGTGTTGTGGGAGCCGGAGAAGCCGAGAGTCCATCCAAGATGGTTGCCCCCGCCCTGGAGCGCGCGCCAGCCGAGGCTGAACTCCACGCCCTTGTTGGTCATGCTGCCGAAATTGGTCAACACAAAGTTCGAGAAATTCACACCGGCGGCGATCGGGATGACCGCATACATGTCGTTGGTGATCTTGTTGTAGATGTCGACGGCGGCGGTGAGGCGATTGTCCAGAACCGCGACATCAGCCCCGAAGTTCGTGGATGAAGTGGTCTCCCATTTGATATTGGGGTCGAGTACGCTGCCGACTTGATAGGTCGGTGAGGACTGGGCACCGGCAAGATTCTGATTCCCGGTCTTGGCCCAGGAAGCCCGCAATTTCAGGTCGGACAGCCACGACACGCCTTGCAGGAACCGCTCGCCCGAAACGCGCCAGGCCCCGGCGACTGAAGGGAAGCTGACCGCGGCGTTCCCGGGGGCGAAGCGCGAGGACTTATCACGGCGGAGGCTCATCGCGATGAGGTAGCGACCGTCCCAGTCGTAGTTGACCCGGCCGAAAAAGGAGGTGAGCGTGTCTTCCTCTATTATGTGCTGGGAAGTCGTGATCACCGTTGGCGACACCGCGCAGTCGGGTCCTGGCACGCTGGTGCCGAAGCCGACAGCCGAACAATAGCGGTACTCGGCACGTGACTTTTGGCGTGAATAGCCGCCGGTCAGATGGATCGTCCCTGGCACGAACCTCAAGAGTGCCGCATATGTCAGGTATGGTTCGAGCAACGACTGCCGAGAGCTGGGATCCTGCTGATAATCCGAGCCGTTCACGCCGGTCTTGATCTGGGAGTTGACGGTGCTGGGGTACAAGAGCTCCTGGTGACCTCGGGCGGCATCGTAGCCGACGTTCAGGCTGAGGCGCAGCGATTCGAGGAATGGCACACGGTAGTCGGCTTGCACAATGCCGATCCCGCGAGATGTCGAGCCCTTGTTCCAGGCCAAATTCAGGATCTCCACCGGATTGGAGGGAGCAATGAGCCCTGAATAGTTGTAATAGCCGGTAGCGGTCGTATCGGAGTATACCGGCTGTGTCGGGCCCATCACCAGCGCATTGCTCAGGACGTCGTCGGGGGTGAACTGGTCATCCTCGTGCGAGCCCCTGAGGTCGGTGCGCAACTCCAGTCGATCGTTGAACAGTGCCTGCTCCAGATGCACACCGAGGGCAAGACGCTGTATGTTGTTGGCCTGCAGGACGCCTTCCTGGTTCAGGTAACCCAGCGACAGGCGCCAGTTGGTGTTCTCGTCCGCGCCGGAAACGGCGAGGTTGTGATCCTGACCTATGGCGTTCCGATCCACGACCCTGAACCAATCGGTATTCGCGTTCAACAGCTGCGCCTGCGAGGAGGAATCGCCATATTGCATCACCGCCGACCGGAATTGTGATGCGTTCAGCATCGAAGGGAGGCCATTGATCGTCGACCCGGACATGCTGCCGGAATACTCGAAGTGCGTACCTCGGCGTCCGGATTTCGTCTGAATGAGCACCACACCGCTGGAGGCATTGCCCCCGTAGATCGCTGCGGATGACGCATCGCGCAGCACGCTAATGCTCAGGATATCGTCCGGGTTCAGCGAGTTGAGGGGGTCCTGGCCGTTGATCGAGACTCCGCCACCCACGCCGTTGACCGGCATCCCGTCCACCACGTAGAGCGGCTCGGTCGAACCGTTCACCGAGGTCGTGCCGCGAATCCGGATCGACAGACCGCCACCCGGTTCATTGTTGTCCACGATCTCGACGCCGGGGATCTTGTTGTGGATGAGCTGGGCTGGGCCGATGATCCGGCCAGTGTTGAAGCTCTCCGTGTCGACCTGCGTTACCGCCCCCGTGATGGCACCCGCGCTTCGCTGGCCGTAGCCGACCGCCACCATTTGCGCGAGGCTCTGAACGTGGGCCGACATGACGAAATCGAGGACTAGGGTCTGGTCGGGCGTCACTGCAACGGCCTGGCTGGCCGGATCGTAGCCGAGGAGCTGTGCACGTAGGCTGTCTGCGGTTGCGGGCACCGCAGTGAGGATGTAGCGGCCGTCCGTTTGGGTCAGCGCACTGCGGTCACCCACCGAGACCGTGACGCTCGAGAGAGGCTGTTGCGTCGCCTCGTCGGTGACGCGTCCGCGGATTGTGCCCGTGGCTTGCTGGGAACGCAGTGGCTCCGTCCACAACACTGCCAGGAGCGCGGCGACGATAAGCGGGGCCCGGGCCATGGGGTCGCACAATTGTGCGACGAGTGACGCGAATGTGCAACCAGTCGGAAACTGCTGACTACCGCTGTGTGAGAACGACCACAAGGCACGCATACGGCCCGATCGGCCCCGGGAGCGGCACGTAGCCACCAAAACGTCCGTCGGGCTTCACCTGCAGGACGGCGGCGGCAACCCCATCTAGCAGATTTCTCGCCGCGTAGTTCCCGGGTGGGAGTATGCTATCTGGCGATGCGAGGGTGGCCGGATTGGCTGGTGCGTTACCCAGGTTCGCCACGACCAATACCGCTGTGACGCCGGAGCGGCGCAGGTAGGCCGCGACGTGGGGGTCGTTTGTCGACAGGGGAACGACGGTACCCACGGCCAGCGCCTCGTTGCTCCGTCTCAGGTGAATCAAACGGCGATACCGATTCAGGAGCGACTCCGGGTCGTTGTCCTGCGCCGCGACGGTGACGGACATCGAATCCGGCTGCGCGTTCTCCCATGGGGTGCCCGCGGTGAAGCCATACCCTCGGCGCGCCGTCCACTGCATCGGCGTCCGCAGCCTGGGATCGGGCTTGTCGCCGGTCATCCCGAGCTCCTCGCCGTAGTAAACGAAGGGCAACCCCGGTAGCGTCAGCAGCAGGGTGGCGGCGAGCTTCGCCCGGGCGACGTCGTCGCCCAGGGCGGTCATCGATCGGGTGCCGTCATGGTTCGACAGAAACGGCGACCAGCGCGCTTGGGGCAGAGTGTCTTGCAGGCGCAAGAAGCCGGTCAGGAGACCTGCGGCGGACCCGGTGCGAACCGCCGCCAGCAAAGAGTCCGCCAGCTCGAATCCGAAGTAGGACGTGAGCTGGTCCGGATAATACGGCATCACCGCCCCGATGTTGCCCCAGGCCTCGCCGACGGTATAGGCATCCGGCTTCACGCTCCTGATATGCTCGGCGTACTCGTGCAGGAACGCATGGGTGCCGGGGCAGCCGGCGAGGCAGCTGCCTTCCTCGATCAGGTATGGCACCGCGTCCAGCCGGAACCCATCGACCCCCATTTCGCGCAGCCAGAAATCGGCGATCCGCATCGCCTCCGCACGCACGGCCGGGGTGTGATAATCGAGGTCCGGCATGCGCGACGAGAACGCCCCGTAGTAGTACTCCTCGCGTTGGGGAGAGCGGTGCCAGGCTTCCGTGCCCCAGGGGCCCTTCCCAAGGGGCGTAGGGGAGAAGCGATACCAGTGCCGGTACGGCGAGGTCGTGTCCCGCAGGGCCATCTGGAAATTCGGGTGCTCGCTCGAGGTATGGTTTAACACCATGTCGACGAGCACCGCGATCCCGCGGCGGTGGGCCTCCACGACTAGCCGCTTGAAGTCCTCGTTGGTGCCGTAGGCGGGCTCCACGCGGTAATA
The DNA here is from genome assembly GCA_035500495.1 of Gemmatimonadales bacterium. Classification (GTDB taxonomy): domain Bacteria; phylum Gemmatimonadota; class Gemmatimonadetes; order Gemmatimonadales; family GWC2-71-9; genus DASTHG01. The sequence continues at coordinate 3,105 of DATJXC010000094.1, read as the reverse complement.
GTCGCTGACGTCATAACCGTGATAGCTGGGCGAGGCAGTGACCGGCATGAGCCAGATGCAATCGGCGCCCAAATCGCTCCGGCTGGCCGGATTCCCATCGTTGATGTAGTCGAGCTTCTGGATCAGGCCCTGCAAGTCGCCGATGCCGTCGCCGTCACTGTCGTAGAACGATCGCACGAACACTTCGTAGCAGACCCCGCCCCGGGTCCAGCGCTGCGCCGGCGCCGGGGCCGCGAAGGTGGCAAGTGCGAAACCACCGATGGCGACCGCCCAGACGGGTCTCATTGGTCCCCGGCGCCCGCCGGACGGATTCGGACCGCCTGGCCGCCCCCTGGCGCCATGGCGATGTGGAGCGTGGACCGGGAGGTCACCGTGCGCTTGCTGATCGCGACGGGGAAGGGGTTGTCCCGCCAGTTGGCCCCTTTCCCGTCCGCGTACACCTCGGCCACATACTTCCGCCCGGGGGTCAGGAACGTGAGCGGGACGTCGAAGGTCCGCGCCGCCTCGTCGGTGATGGCACCGAGAAACCAGGTCGCGGCATCGCGCTGCCGGCGGGCGACGATCACGTAATCCCCGATCCGGCCCTTCAGCACCACCGTGGTATCCCAGTCCACGGCGACGTCGCGAATGAACTGGAAGGCGGGCTGCCCGGCGTAGTTCTCCGGCAGATCGGCCGCCATCTGCAACGGCGAATAGATCACCACATAGAGCGCCAGCTGCTTGGCCAGCGTCGACCGTACGCGGGGCTCCTCATTGGTATGGGCGTGGCCGCTGCTCCGCTCCAGGAGATCGAAGATCCCGGGGGTGAAGTCCATCGGCCCATCGAGGAAGCGGGTGAAGAACAGAATCGTTTCGTGCTCCGGCGGATTGCCCCCGTCGCCGCTCCAGGCGTTGTATTCCTGGCCTCGCGCCCCCTCGCGGGTGAGCATGTTGGGATAGGTGCGCCGCTCGCCGGTGTCGTGCATCGGCTCGTGGACGTCCACCGTAATGCCGTGTTTGGCAGCCTCCTCGACCACGTGGCGGTAGTGCCGCACCATGGTCTGGGAGTAATGGGAGTCTCCCGGGCCCACGAAGTCCGTGACGTAGCCGGTCTTGATCGCATCGACGCCCAGGGACTGGTACAGCGTGAAGGCGCTGTCCAGCTGGCGCTCGTAGTTCTCGATGCCCCCCGACGTTTCGTTGTGGACGATGAGCCGGATCCCCTTCGACTTGGCGTAGCGGACGACCTCCGCGATGTCGTAATCGGGGTACGCCTGGGTAAATGAGAAGGCGTTGCGGTTCTTGATCCAGTCTCCGTCCCAGCCGACGTTCCATCCCTCGACCAGCACGCCTCCAAAGCCGTTCGCCGCGGCGAAATCGATGTACTGTTTGGCCCGCGCGGTGGTGGCGCCGTGCTTCGGGCCTGAGCTCCAGGTCATGGCGCCGATGTGCATCCCCCACCAGATCCCCACGTACTTCATGGGTTTGATCCAGGCGGTGCTGGGGAGCACGTTGGGCGGATTGAGGTTCAGACCGAGGACCGACGGGGCGAGATCCTCGACGCGGTCGGCCACCTGAATGGTGCGCCAGGGCGTCACGAACGGCGTGCGCCCGCGCACTTTGATCCCGTCCGCCATCGGTTGCAGGGCGGCGCGCAGCGTGCGGCCCTCCATGCGCGGCCCGGCGAGGAACATCCGCGCATAGTCCACGAGGTTCGCCTCGTGAATCACGAGACAGGTGTGGCCGTCGGTCAGCTCCAGCGTCAGCGGCGTCTGGACGCTGTCCAGGGAGCTCAGCGGCGCCGCGGAGAACAGCTCCTCGGAGCGATCCATGCGGGGCCGGTTGGAGGGGATCCACCAGGCGCGGGGATTGTCGGCGAGGGCGAATTCGGTGAGCTCATCCTGGATCGCGAACTCTCCGAGGCCAGGTTGCTGCGGGAGCTCGTAGCGAAAGCCGACGCCATCGTTGAAGACCCGAACCCGGAGGGTGAACCACCGGTTCGGCGCTGCCACTTCGCGTACTGCCGTCGCCAGCTCGTTGTAATGCTCGCGCACGCGGGCCACCTCCCCCCACGGCTGCGTCCAGGTCTCATCGTGCGTAGCCCGACTCGAGTCCTCGATGCGCAGGCTGTCCCGCAGCGGGACCAGTCCCTGGAAGGCGATGCCCAGGCGGGAAGGGAGGATCAACGGATGGTTGTCGCGGGCCAGGCTGTAGGTGAGCCGGCCCTCCAGCACCCCCACCGTGACGACGTTGCGGCCGTCGGGTGAGGCGACGCGGACCTGCCCCCCGGCAGGTACCGGGGCGAGCAAGACGGCGGTAAGGCCGAGCACGAGGAGGCGTGGGCCGCGCAGCATATCGATCTCCGGGTCTAGAGGCGGGTGCCGGTGTGGATGGCGATGGCCGTCATCGGGTTCAGGTTGAGCCGGATGGCGCCGGTCGAGTCGACCACGACGGAGGTCCCGGCGCAGGTCGCCCCGGCCACCCCACCGGTCAGGAGGTCACAATAGGTACCTGGCGCCAGCCCGGTGGCCACCGTCGTGTCGAGCGCCACGGTCTCCCGGTTGATTGCCACGAACCCCTTATCGCCACGGGAGAAGGCGATGGCGTTGGCGCCGTTGTCCCACCAATGGGTGATGTCGGTGCCGGCCACGACGCGGCGGCAGCCCACCTCGAGACTCGTGGCGCAGGTCACGCTCACAGTCCAGCCATTCGCATCAGACGGCGGGCCCATGGAGCTCGGCCGCGGGAGCGGCACTCCGCCGTAGGAGGGCTGGTGTGCTCGGAACACGCCGTGGTGGTAATGAGGAGCAACCCGGCGGCGAAGCGCGATCCAGAGGTCATCCTAGGGCACCAAATGGTGGAGAACGAGGGGCGGACGGAATAGTAGGGTGACGAACGTGCTTCGGCCAGCGGAACATCCGGTCGCGCGGTTCTTCCGGGGTTTCCGCCCCCGGCTTGCGTCCCGGGCCCAAACCCTCTTACATCTCTTGGGCGCCGAGACAGTCACGGCACACCGGGACATGGGGCACGGGCGGCAGACAGCGCGTTCCTCATGCGGACCGTTCTCCGGGAGCACTCCTTGTGCGGCACATTCAGCGATTGAACACCGTGATTCTGCTTAGCGGC
>DATJXC010000093.1:0-49072 GCA_035500495.1 Gemmatimonadales bacterium | reverse complement strand
GATGCTTTCCGTAATGCGGATGCTGCAGCTTGAGCAGCTTCTCCACCAGACAATCGACGCTCTCGCCGGACGGGGAATCGAGGTCATGCTCCTCAAGGGCGCCGCCCTCGCGTCCACCGCCTATCCCTCGTTCGCCGACCGGCCGATGTCGGACCTCGATCTGCTGATCCGCCCGCCGGACCAGTCGGAGGCCGCATGGACCTGGTTGCAGACACGAGGCTGGACGTGGCCGTCGGAGCGATGGGAACGGGCCCGGTACACGACTCTTCACCATCTCCCGCCGCTCATCCAACGGCCTCCAGCGGGAGGGGCGGGAGAGGAGTTTCGTCTCGAGGTCCATAGCGACCTCCTCCCCGGTGGACATCCATTCCGCCTGTCGGCAGATGAGGTCTGGACGCAGGCCCAGCGTGTGTCCCGAGGCGATCGCGTCGTCCTGGTCCCGCACGCCCTGCATCGTCTGTGGCACGTGTGCGTCCACTTCGCCTGGTCGCACGGCATGCGGTGGGGCGCATGGCGGTCCCTGCGGGACGTTGGAACGATTCTCGCGGGCGCCGATGTCGCCTGGATGCCGTTTGTGGAGCTGGCGCGTGAAAGCCGGGCCGAGACATGCTGCTACTGGACGCTCCGGCTGGCCAGGCGGTTGACGGAAGCCCCGGTGCCCGACGACGTCCTCGACGCGCTACGGCCGCCACGCCCCGAGGTGATCTTGGATCGATTGGAGCGACACTACGTGTTGAACTTCTTTTCGTCCGAGGCCGGGTGCCCCTCGGTCTTGCTGAGCAACCTGCTGTGGGAGGCCGGGATTCTGCCCCGATGGAGCGGCCATGGTTCGGCACGGCCATGGCAGGTGGACGAACGATGGGCCGCAGGCGCCGCGAAGCCCCCTGCTCAGCTGGCCCGGCCGCGCTGGGCCCGGTTCGGACGCTTGGCCGCGGGGTGGCGGTACCTGCGGCGCATCCAACGGCTCTCGCTTCCGCGGAGCGCGGCGTGACATCCCCCACCTCTCCCGGCGATATCACCACCAGGTCGGTCGTGGTGGCCGCCAAGGATCAGGTTTCCTCGGACCTCGCGGGCGAGGCCATCCTCCTCAGCCTGCGGACCGCCCGGTACTATGGCCTCGATCAGGTCGGTCAGCGGATCTGGGAGCTGGTCCAGCAACCCACTCTGGTGGCGGACGTCAGGGACGCAATCGCCAGCGAATACGAGGTCGATCTGGAGCGCTGCGAGCGTGATGTCCTCGACCTGCTCCGCCAGCTCCTGGCTGAAGGACTGGTCGAGGTTACTGGTTGAGCACCGGAGACGGATCGCTGGCCAGGTTCCTGCGCTTGTCCGGCGCGGATCGCTCGCTTCTCATACGGTCGGGTCTGGTACTCACCCTGGCTCGGCTCGCCCTCTGGCTCCTCCCGCTCACGGGAGCCCGTCGTTTGCTGGCATGGCTCACCAAGCCACATCCCGTCCAGACCGCGACGGCGGAACGAATCGGCTGGGCCGTGTCGGTGGCCAGCCGCGTGGTGCCGAGGGCCACGTGCCTCCCACAAGCCTTGGCCGGCGAAGCGTTGCTCGCCCAGGACCGCCATCCGGTCGCGCTGCGAATCGGCGTCGTCAAGACGGATCGGGGACGCCTTGAGGCACATGCCTGGGTTGAAAGTGCCGGACGCATCGTCGTGGGGGACCTGGACCGGCGCCATGCCGCCTACACACCCTTGCCACCGCTTCCCGAGCCGAAGGCCTGAAATGCCTCCTGAGCGTGGCGCTCTGTCTTCGTATGGCTTCCAGGTACAAAGCCAGTCCCCCCTGCGGTTTCTCCGCTCGGGAGGAGGGGTGGAACCGCTCGAGGTCGCGGAGGCGCCGGAGCCGCGGGCGCATCCGAAAGGGCCACCGCTTGCCGACTGGCCGCTCGCGGGAGCAGCCCCGGGGACTCGGGCCGCCTTGTATCGGATGGATTGCGGCTACGAGTTCTGGGCCAGCGATATCGGCGGATATCGCATCGATCTGGAGAATGGTCGCATTGAAATCCCGCACAGCGGCGATGAGATCCTGCGAGAACAGCGGCTGTGGGGGGTCCCCTCCATCCTCTCCTTCATGCGCCGCGGCGATCTCCCCCTGCACTCAGCCGCCGTAGAGATCAATGCCGGCGCCGTTCTGCTCGCCGCACCGCCGCGGTTTGGCAAGACCACCCTCGCCCTGGCCTTCCACCAGCAGGGCTACCGTGTGCTGAGCGAGGATATCGCTTGCTGTCGCCTCAGCCCTACACTCCAGCTGCTCCCCGGGCCGGCGTTGCTGCGGATCCGGCCGGACGTGTATCACGGTCAAGCACCGCCCGGGACGCACGTCGTGGCGAGCCGGCCAGATCGGGTCTTCCTGGGACTGGACGACGACCGTAAGGGCGGCTGCGCCCCCGTCCCCATCGCCGGGATCGTGTTCCTGCGGGAATCAGCGGGCGACGTGAGGATGGAGGCGGCGCAGGGAACGGTCGCGCTGGCCGACCTGTGGGCGCTCAACTTCCGCCTGCAGACCGACGAGGGTCGGGCCCAATCGTTCCAGCAGTTAACCCGTCTGGCTGGGGCGCTGCCTGTTTGGAACTTGTATCGACCCCTGCGCCAGGACACCCTGGAAGCCACCGTGGCCAGGATTGTCGAGCATGTCGACAGGCCCTAGCGTAGTCGTCGTGCAAATCCCACAGGGCATGTTCCACATTGTTGCGATGGAGCGACGGTATTATCGGTTTTACCGGATTGGCGAGGTTGACGTTTCTTTGGCAAATAAATTGCTAGGGAACCTCAGCAGATTCTGAGGCCCTTCCCTGCCGTCCAGGGAGCCAGGGCAAGGCGCAACCCCTCTAGTCCCTGTGGAGGCTCGAATGAAGAAGCCGTACGAATCGCCGAAGCTGGTTACCTACGGTCGGATCGCCGACTGTACGTTTTCCGGACCCCATGGCCACCACCCCAAGGGGTGGGGTAATGGTAGCGGTGAGAACGGCGGCAGTTGATCGAGCCTGTAACAATAAGTGCTAGAGCGACTTAGGACGATCCCGGCGCCCGCGATCATCGGGCGCCGGGATCTTCTTCCCCATCGGCAGCCCGCCTCCCGCCTACCATCCACGTCCGCACCTCAGGTTACAGAAATGAGGTCGATTTTCCTGCCGCGAAGCCCCAGGGTCACTGGCACACCTCTTCCACCACCTTCCTGATGTCCCCCCCCTCGTACCCACGCCGCTGCAGGTATGCGAGCAGCCGACGCCGCCGCACCGAAGTCGGCAGCTCGGCGAAGTGAGCCGCCCGTCGCTCGGCCAGGCGGCGGACGTGCTCCGTTGGGTCGATGCCCTCCTCGGCCAGGACCCGACGCACCGTCGCTTCGGCCAGCGGCCGCTCGATCCCCTGCTGCTGCAGATCGCGGATCAGCCGGGCGGGCCCTCGACCCCGCGCGGCCCGCGTGGCGGCGTAGTGCTCGGCGAAGCGGCGGTCGTCCAAGGCCCCTTCCGCCTGGAGGCGATCGAGGGCGGATTCGATAGCGGTTGGGGGATGCTGCCTCTGGCGCAATCGCCGGACCAGATCGAGCCGCGCATGGGGCCGCAGCGTCTCCAGCCGCAGCGCGGCACGGTACGCCGATTCCGCATCGGCCAGCTGGGTGAGCTGTGCGAAGATGGGTTCAGCAATCTCGGCGCCAACCACGAGTCCGAGCGGGGCGACGCGCTCCTCCGGGAGCGATGCAAACCGCCCCCGATCCACCTCCAGGAGCCGGTACCCTGGGCGCAGCGGATCGGGGGCGTTGCCCGTCAATTCGGGGCCGGGCACTACTCCTCGCCGCCCCCCCCGGGGGCCTCCTCGTCGTCCACGACGAGCGGACGCATCCCGAGCAGCTCCTTGACCTTGGTTTCGATCTCGGCGGCCAGATCGGTGTGGTCCTTGAGGTAGAGCTTGGCGTTTTCACGACCCTGGCCGATGCGATCCTTGCCGTAGGCGTACCAGGCGCCCGACTTCTCGATGATCCCGGCCTCCGCGGCGATGTCGACGAGCAGCGACTCGCGGCTGATCCCCTCGTCGAACATGATGTCGAATTCCGCCTGGCGGAACGGCGGCGCCACCTTGTTCTTGACCACCTTGACCCGCACGTGGTTGCCGATCACCACCTCGCGCTCCTTGACCGAGGTGATGCGGCGCATGTCGAGCCGCACCGAGGCATAGAACTTGAGCGCCCGGCCACCGGTGGTGGTCTCGGGGTTGCCGAACATCACGCCGATCTTCTCGCGCAGCTGGTTGATGAAAATCACCGAGGTGCGCGAGCGGTTGATGGCGCCGGCGAGCTTGCGCAGCGCCTGACTCATGAGCCGCGCCTGCAGCCCCATGTGCGAGTCGCCCATCTCGCCTTCGATTTCGGCCTTGGGGACGAGCGCCGCGACCGAGTCCACCACGACGACGTCCACCGCCCCGGAGCGCACCAGGATCTCGGTGATCTCGAGCGCCTGCTCCCCGGTGTCGGGTTGCGAGACCAGCAGGTTGTCGATGTCGACGCCCAGCTTCTTGGCGTACTCGACGTCGAGCGCGTGCTCGGCGTCGATGTAGGCCGCGGCGCCGCCCATGCGCTGGGCGTTCCCCACGACGTGCAAGGCGAGGGTGGTCTTGCCGCTCGATTCGGGGCCGAAGATCTCGGTGACCCGGCCGCGCGGGATGCCGCCCACCCCGATGGCGGCGTCCAGGTTGATCGCCCCGGTGGAAATGGCATCCACCCGCACGCGGGGAGAGTCCGATCCCATGCGCATGATGGCGCCCTTCCCGCAGGTCTTCTCGATCTGGGAAATGGCCAGATTCAGGGCCTTCTTACGGTCTTCGGAAAGCCTTGTGGTATCACGATCTTCGGACGCCATGGGTATCCTCGACATGGGTGCTCGGGCCTTGGCTGGTGAGGACCCGAATATATACCGAAGCCGGAATTATCGCCAGCCCGGCCGAAACGCGTCTTCCAGGTGCTCCAGTTTATCGCGCAGGATGCCGATGCAGTCGAAGCGATAGACGTCCCCGGGGCGGCCGTGCCGGTCCATCCACGCGCGGGCGGCCTTCACGATTTCGCGCCGCTTGGACCCTGTCACCGCTTCGAACGGACTCCCGAACCCCTCCCCCCGCCGCGACTTCACTTCGACAAACGCCACCACATGCCCGCGCCGCGCCACGAGGTCGATCTCGGTATGGCCGACCCGGAACCGGTGCGCGGCCACGGCCCAGCCCTGGCTCACCAGGTAACGAATCGCCTGTTCTTCGGCGGCGAGCCCGTCTCGGTGGCGCGGATCGGTCCAATCGACCGGATCGCTGCGCAAGCCGCTCTTCACGCGAGGGAAACTAGGGCGTGCCGACGGGGATGCGTAACCAGAATTTTGCGGACGGTACCCTTCTCTCGCATTGCGGATTGTGGATTGCGAATTGCGGATTGCGGATTGCTCGAACCACCGTCGATGCTCAAGCGCCAGCCGTTGGATCGACCTTGCATTTACAATCCGCAATCCGCAATCGACAATCCGCAATTGGTTAATCCGCAATCCGCAATCGACAATCCGCAATCCTTCCCAATCTGCAATCAGACAATCCGCAACTGCTCATCCCTCCCCACAAATCTCCTCCAGATCCTCCAGCCCCACCAGCACATCCCGCGGCTTCGACCCGTTGGCGGGCCCCAGGATCCCCGCCATCTCGAGCTGGTCGATGATCCGCGCCGCGCGACCGTAGCCGATGCTCATGCGGCGCTGCAACAGCGAGGTGGAGCCGAGCTGGTTCTGGATGCAGACCTCGGCGGCCTGACGGAACAGCGGGTCGCGCTCGCCGGGTTCCATCCCCTCGCCCCCTTCCCCACCCTCCTGTTTCTCCGCCGCCTCGATGGCCGCGAGCTGCTCTTCCATGGCCGCCCGCAGGGGCGCCGTGGTCTCCGCCGCCTTGCGCTCGCGATACCACTCCATGAGCCGCTCGGTCTCGTCGGTCGAGATGTAGGCACCCTGCACGCGTACCGGTTCGCTCTTGCCGGGCGGGAGGAACAGCATGTCGCCGTTGCCCAGCAGCGTCTCGGCGCCGTTCTGATCGAGGATGGTCCGGCTGTCCACCTTGGCCGACACGCGGAAGGCGACCCGGCACGGGAAGTTCGCCTTGATGAGGCCCGTGATGACGTTCACCGACGGCCGCTGGGTGGCGAGGATCAGGTGGATGCCGATGGCGCGCGCCTTCTGGGCGAGACTCGCGAGCGGCGTCTCGATCTCCCCCTGCACGGTGAGCATCAGGTCGGCCAGCTCGTCGACGATCAGGATGATGTAGGGGAGGATGCCTTCCTTGTACTCACCGTCGAGCGGCAGCTCTTTCTGAATCCCCGCCTGCGTGGCGAGGGTCTCCCGCTGGCCCTTCAGGGGCTTGCCGTCCTGCACCTTCTTGTTGAAGTCGGAGATATTGCGCGCGCCGTTGGCGTGCAGCAAGCGGTAGCGTCGCTCCATCTCGGCCTGGGCCCACTTGAGCACGGTGGCGGCCTTGTGGTGACTCGTCACCACCGGGAGCCGCAGATGCGGCAGCGCGGCGTACATCGACAGCTCGACCATCTTCGGATCGATCATCAGCATCTGCAGCCGCTCAGGCGGATACGCGTACACCAGGCTCGTGATCATGGTGTTGATGCACACCGATTTGCCCGATCCCGTCGCTCCCGCGATCAGGAGGTGCGGCATCTTGGCGAGGTCGTCCACCACCTCCTCGCCTTCGAGATTGCGACCCAGCGACACCGGCAGGATGCGACCCGGGCGGCGGAACTCGTCCGAGTCGATCAGCTCCCGCACGTGCACGATACGCGGAGTGGGATTGGGGACTTCGATCCCGACCGCCGCCTTCCCGGGAATGGGAGCCACGATGCGCAGCGATTGCGCTTTCATGGCGAGCGCCAGGTCGTCGGCGAGCGCGGCGATGCGGCCGACTTTCACCCCCGGCCCCGGGGCCAGCTCGAAGCGCGTCACCACCGGTCCCACCGTCTTGTCGGCGATCTGTCCACCAACGCGGAACGTTTCGAGCGTGGCGACGAGGCGCTGGCCCATCTGATCGATCTGCGCCGCGTCGGCGTCGGTGACGTCGGGCGGGGGCTCGGTCAGCAGGTCGATCGGTGGGATGAGGACGCCTTCGGGAGGCTTGGGTGGCGGAGCCGCAGGGGGGGCCGGCTTGGTGGCCGAAGCCCGGTTCGTCTTGGGTTTCGGACTCTTCGGGAGAGGGGAGAGGGCCTCATCCTCCTCAAAGGGAACTCCCGAGACCGCCTTCGACTTGCGCGCACCGCTTTCCCTCTCCCCTCTCCCCTCTCCCGTATCCCGTCTCAGCACCACCAGGGGGTGCCACCCCACCGTAAACACGCCCAGCGCCGAAACCGCGAACAGGCCCAGGAGAACCCCTCCCGCCGTACCGACGGCACCGTGAACACCGCTCGCGATCCAGCCGGGGAGAATGCCGACGAGGCGCTGCGAGGTGGTCCACTGGGCATAGTCGGCGGGAAAGGTGAGATCGACCTGGTTGCCGCCCACGATGCCGATCGAATAGGGGACGAGCACGACGAGCCCCGCGAGGAGGGCAGCGGCTCGCCCCGTCGAGAGCGCCCCGAGGCGCTCGAACGCGGCGAGGGCCCATCCGATCCCCAGGACGGGGAACAGCACCGCCCCGACACCGACCCCGTGGGCGAGGAAGGCTCCGACGTGGTCTCCGACACCCCCCGTCAGGTGCCAGGGGAGCAGGGTGAGACCGAGGAACAGCCCCACGACGAGCGCCCCGATACCGATCAGTTCTTGGCGGGCCTTCGGGGTCACGGATTAGGCAGTGATTTGCCGGTCGGCGTACACCGGAACGAGATCGAAGCGGTTGGCCTTGGCACAGAAGGTCACGTCGGCGCCGAGATCCAGCTCCTCGAGTTGTCGCGAGGACTGGCACGCCCTCAGCGCGTCGAGCCACACCGGGTAGCGACCGGCCAGGTCGACCGCCACGGAGGCCGCATCGTTCAGCTCGAGGCCCTTGTTGCCGCGCTTGACGGCCTTCACCAGGCGTCCGGCCACGTAGGCGTCCTCCAGCGCGAACTGCTTCTCATGTCCGGCGCAGATGATGACGAGGCCCCCACGCTCGAGGCACTCGGCCCGGGCGCGAGCCGTCAGGGCGGAGAAATTCACCGCGGCCCCCACCAGCACCGGCCCGCCGCCCTGGGCGGCGACGAGCGCCGGCGTCCCATTGGTGGTGGCGAGGTACACGGTGCGGCCCTTCACCGCGTCCGGCGTCATCTCGAGCGGCGAGTTGCCGAGGGCGAACCCCGGGATCTTGAGGAAGCGTCGCTCGCCCGCGAGCACGAACCCGTCCTTCTCGAGATTGGCGGTGAACTTCACCGCTTCCTCGGACGTGGCGGTCGGGACCACCGCTTTGGCGCCGTTGGCGAGCGCCGTGATGATGGTGCTGGTGGCCCGGAGGACGTCGATGACGACGACCCCCCGGCCGGCGAGGTCCCCCGCGGCGAAGCCCGTCGGGGTGTAGTGGACGTCGATCCTCATGCGGGCGACGCGGGCGGGTCTCTCAGCAGCTGCGATTCGCGCTCGAGGAACTTGGTGTCCACGTTGCCGGCGATGAAGTCCGGGTGGTCCATGACTCGCCGGAGGAATGGGATCGTCGTGGTCACGCCCTCAATGATAAACGAGTCGAGGGCCTGCCGCATGCGGGCCAGCGCCTCGGTACGGTCATTCCCATGCACGATCACCTTGGCCAGCAATGAATCGTAGTACGGCGGGACGGTGTATCCGGCGTAGATGTGCGTGTCCACGCGGACCCCCGGCCCTCCGGGCGGGTGATAGGCGGTAATGAGCCCGGGCGAGGGCTGGAAATTGCGCGCGGGGTCTTCCGCGTTCACGCGGCATTCGATCGCGTGCCCCCGCAGCCGGCTGCCGTGCAGCACGATCGAGAGCGGCTCACCGGCGGCGACCCGGATCTGCTCCTTGACGAGGTCCGCGCTGGTGCACATCTCGGTCACGGGGTGCTCGACCTGAATCCGGGTGTTCATCTCCATGAAGTAGAAAGACCCGTCCTCGTCGAGCAGGAACTCGATCGTGCCCGCGCCGACGTAGTGGATCGCCTCGGCCAAGCGTACCGCCGACCCGCCGATGTGATCGCGCAGGCTCTGGTCCACCGCCGGGCTGGGCGCTTCCTCGATCAGCTTCTGGTGGCGGCGCTGCACCGAGCAGTCCCGCTCGCACAGGTGCATCACTTTGCCCTGCTGGTCGCCCATGATCTGGATCTCGATGTGGCGCGGCCGCGCCAGGTACTTCTCGATGTAGACCTGATCCGATCCGAACGCCGCCAGGGCTTCCTGCCGGGCGAGGTTGTAGGACTGGACGAACTGATCGGGGGAGGCCGCGACGCGCATTCCCTTGCCGCCGCCCCCCGCCGCGGCCTTGACGATCACGGGGAACCCGATCTGCTCGGCGATCGGGACCGCCGCCTCGAGGGATTCGACCGGCCCCGGGGAGCCCGGGATCGTCGCCACCCCCTGCTGCTGCGCCAGGGCCCGGGCGGCCGCTTTGTCGCCCATCTGCCGGATCTGCAGCGAAGTGGGGCCGATGAAGGTGATCCCCGATGCCTTCACGATCTCGGCGAACTCGGCGTTTTCGGCCAGGAAGCCGTACCCGGGGTGGATGGCGTCGGCGCCGGTGATCTCGGCGGCGGCGATGATCCGTGGGATGTTGAGGTAGCTCTCGCGCGACGGCGCGCGCCCGATGCACACGTCGTCGTCGGCGAAGCGGACGTGCAGGCACTCCCGGTCCGCCTCGGAATAGACGGCGACGGTTTCGACCCCGAGCTCCTTGCAGGCACGAATGACCCGCAGGGCGATCTCCCCGCGGTTCGCGATCAGGACCTTCTGGAACATCAGGGGGTGAGCCCGATCGCGTCTCCGACGCCGGCCGCCGCCGCGCCGGGCCCGGCGAGTTTGCTGCCCGACGCGTCGACCCCGGACACTTTGAGGGCGAACTCGCTCGGGTTGGACGCGTAGAAGATCGCGCTCTCGTAACTGATCATGCCCTGCTGATACCACCCGAACAGCGACTGGTCGAAGCTCTGCATCCCGTACTGAATCGACCCCTCGGCGATCAGGTCCGGAATGTTGAGCAGCTTGGACAGATCCCGGATGTTGTCCTGCACGGCGGCGGTGTTGATCAGGACCTCGGACGCCGGCACCCGGCCCTTGCCGTCCTTGCGCGGAACCAACCGCAAGCTCACCACCGCCTGAAGCGCCGTGGACAGCAGGTGGCGCACCTCTTCGTGCTGGTGCGGCGGGAAGAACGAGATCACGCGGTTGATCGTCTGCGTCGCGTCGGTCGTATGCAGCGTGGAGAACACCATGTGCCCGGTATCGGCCGCCTTGAGCGCCGTATCCAGCGTCTCCATGTCGCGGATCTCGCCGATCAGGATGACGTCCGGATCCTGGCGGAGGACGTGGCGCAGCGCCGAGTTGAAGGACAGCGTGTCGCTGCCCACCTCGCGCTGGGAAATGTTGGCGAAGTTGTCGCGATGCAGGAACTCGATCGGGTCCTCGATGGTGATGATGTTGACCCGACGGCTCAGGTTGATGTGGTTCAGCATCGCCGCGAGCGCGGTGGACTTCCCCGAGCCCGTCACCCCGGTGACCAGCACGAGTCCGCGCGGCTTCAGCGCGATCTCCTCCAACACCGGCGGGAGGTTCAGGTCCTTGATGGTCCTCACCTCGTAGGGGATCGCCCGGAACGCGAACGCCACCGTGCCGCGCTGCTGGTATACGTTGGTCCGGAACCGGCCCACGCCCGGCACGCCGATCGCGAAGTCCGCCTCCTTGTGCTCGGCGAACTCCTTCACCTGCCGCGGCGTCATGATCTGCTCGGCGAGGGACTTCAGCTCCTCGGGCTTCAGGGGCTGCGTCTTCAGGGGCTCGAGGTCACCGTTGACCCGCACGGTCGCGGGGCGCCCGACCTTGAGCAACAGATCGGAGCCGTTGCGCTGCACCATCTGCGTGATGGCCGCTTTGAAGTTGAACGGCGGCGCCTGGCCGCCCTGCGGCGTCTCAGCCATTAGGATCCACCCGGAAGAGGACCTGACCGAACTCCACGGGCTGTGCGTTCTCGACGCACACTTCCCTGACGACCCCTTGGACCTCGGATTCGATCTCGTTCATGATCTTCATTGCCTCGATGATGCACACCACCTGCCCCCCCGCCACCCGGCTCCCCACCTTGACGTACGGCTCCGCCCCCGGCTCCGGCGACTTATAGAATGTACCGACCATCGGAGACTTGATCTCGAGGAGGCTCGGCCCGGCCGCGGCCGGCGCTGCTCCGCCTGCCCCCCCGTGAGCCGGCGCGGGCGAGACCCCGGGATGCGCCAGATATACCGGGGGCGGAGCGGCAGCCACCGTCACCGCTGACCCGGAAGGCATGGCCGTCGGATGCCCGGCTTTGGATACCCGGACCGAGGACCAGAACCCGAACAGGCCGCGGCGCACTTCGATCGCCCCGAGCTCGGGATTGTCCTTCAACGTCTGGACCAGCCGGGCGATAAAGTCGAGGTTCATGGCTCGTCAGGGACTAGAGAGTCCAAAATAGACTACCCGGAGAAGCGATCCGTCAATCACCGGAGATGGGCCCGTCAAATCAGGTCAACTCGAGCAGTTCTGTCTCCCCATCCGACAGCAATTCCGCTCCATCCTCGACCAGGTGTACGTCGTCCTCGATCCGGACTCCGCCCTGCCCCGACAGGTAGATCCCCGGCTCGACGGTGACGACCGCATCCTGCGGCAGCGCGTCCCCATTGGTCTTGGCAAGACGCGGCGCCTCATGCACTTCGAGCCCGATTCCATGTCCCAGGGAGTGGCCAAACGCCTCCCCAAAGCCCCGGGCTTCGATCACGTCGCGTGCCAGGGCATCGGCTTCGCGGCCCGTCATCCCCGCCCGCAGCCCCTCCCGAGCCCGCAGCTGGGCGGTCCGCACCAGGTCGTACATCACGCGCTGGCGTTCCGAGGCCCGCGCCCCCACGACCACGGTCCGCGAGATGTCGGCGCAATAACCGTCCACCTGGGCGCCGAAGTCTAGCAGCAGCCAGTCCCCGGCCGCCACCGGACGCAGGGATGTACGGGCATGGGGCCAGGCCGTTCTCGGTCCCGACGCGACGATCGTGGGAAACGGATGTGCCTCGCTTCCCAGGCGCCGCAAGTGGCCTTCCAGCACGCCGGCGATGAGGCGCTCGGATTGTCCCGCCCGCACGGTGACCAGGGTCTCGCGCAGAGCGGCGCGGGCGAGCGCCGCGGCCACCCGAATCGACGCGATCTCCTCCGGCGACTTGCGCACCCGCAAGCGCTCGATCAGCTCACCGGCCGGTTTCCACCGCCAGGGCTTGCCGGCCGCGGTGAGCCGCTCGCCGTCCCGTACCGTCAGCACGTGGGATTCGAAGCCGACCGTGCTCAGAGGGCCGAGCGTGCTCATCTCCTGAAACAGCCGTTCCCAGACGCTGGAGCGCTCGATCTCGACGCGGGCGATGCCGCCGACTTCGGCCCGGGCCTGCTCTTCATAGCGAAAGTCCGTGACCAGGAGCAGGTCGCTGTGCGTCACGACGGCGAAGGCCGCCGAGCCGCTGAACCCCGTCAGGTAGCGAATATTGGAGAGGCCGGTCACGAGCAGGGCGTCGAGGCCTTCCGCCTCCAGGATCTGAACGAGCGCCAGCCGGCGCTCCTGTCTGCGGTCTGCGCTCACGGCGCCTGCAGTCGGGCAACCAGACCTTCGAGGGCCAGGCGGTAGCTCTCCGGTCCGAATCCTGTCACCACCCCGACGGCCAGGTCGGCGAACATCGAACGCCGGCGCTCCGGCTCCCGCGCGAAGATATTGGACAGATGTACCTCCACGAACGGGACCCGGGCGGCCAGGAGCGCGTCGCGGACGGCCAGGCTCGTGTGCGTGAACGCCGCGGCGTTCACCAGCGCGCCGTCCGCCGCGCCGCGCAGCCGTTGAATCGCGTCCACCAGCTCCCCTTCATGGTTGGTCTGGAACCAGTCGAGGTCGACCCCCAGGGACCGAGCGCGGTCCCGCAGGGAGTGCTCGATGTCGGCGAGCGTGGCCCGGCCGTACAACTCAGGTTCGCGCTCACCCAGGAGATTGAGATTCGGGCCGTTGAGGACGGCGATGCGCACTAGGCTTTAAGACCCTTGAGCCATTCCTGGAAGTGATCCAGGTCCTGTTCGTCTTCCTGGGACCGCGGAGTCCGCCCGGAGGGACGCGGTGCGGGAGTGGCAGCGCCTGGCGCCTGGGATGACGCCGGCGCCGTCGCGGCCGGCTCGGCTCCCCCGGAGGCAGGCGCCGGGGAAGAGCTAAAAAACTCGTCGAACGAGAAACCCCCACCCGCGCCGCCCGAGGCGGGCTTGGCGGAGGCAGCCGCGGCGGGTGCGGAACGCGAAGCTGCCGCCTGTTCCGTCGCCGCAGCCCGTGGAGTCGCATGCGTGCCGGTCTCGTCGCCGAAGACCGAATCGAGCGAAATCGCGTCGCTCGCCGCGCGAGTCGGAGCGCCAGGGCTCGATCCGGGTACGCTCACCGGCGCTTCGGCGGCCTGCTCCTCCTCGGGGACCTGGGCAAATACGTGATCCAGTGTGCTCGTGCCCGAAGCGTCCATCGTGAGGGATGGGGCCGCGCTTCCCGGCTTGGCCCGCAGAATGCCGCGCAGGAAATCGGCGACCTTCTGGCCACTCGCCGCCGGCCTCTGGTCCGAGACCTCGGTCCCGCCCACGTCGCCTGGTTCCTCTCCTGCCGCAGTTTCGACACCCATCAACTGGTTCACCCTGGCCCGCAGCCGGCGATCGCCAGGGCGTTCGGCGAGGAGAGCCTCGTAGACCCGGAGTGCGTCGTCGTGGTGGCCTTGCTGGAGGTAGAGCTCGGCCATCGTCTCGGTGAGCACCGGCTCGGCTTGCGACAACGCCGCCGTATCCGCCGCACCGTCGTCGTCCGAGAGCTGCACGGCCGCCGGGACTGATGTGCGTGGCGCACTGGCCCTGGGCTGCGGCGGCGGCGTGCGTCGCGCCGGTGGCTGCGGTGGCTCGACGTCCTCCGGCATGATGAGCGGAAGGTCCGACATTGGACTCGCCGGTGGCTCGAGGTCGAACTCGGCGTCGATCTCGGGCGTCGGGGGAGAGCTCATCATCAACGTTTCGGCCGGTTCGGGTGGAGGCTCCGGCGGCATGGCCGCGTCGTCCACCTTGAACACCCCACTGCCCTCGTACTGGGTACGCGCGAGGCCCTCCAATTGGGCATGGGGCACGTCGGCCTCGGACAGGGTCACCGGCTCCTCCAGCACCAATCCCTCGGTGGCCGGAGTCGCCCCACTGACCGTCCCGAAGTCCAAGGCTCCGTCGAACACCTCGAGTTCCGGGGAGGGTGAGGCCGCTTCCGGGGATGGATGGCTCCCGGATGACCGTTCCACCTGGAATTCCGGCGTGTCCATGGCGGTGGTCGGCTGTTCGGCCAGGGCCGTCTGCTCGATCTCGAGATGCTCGATCTGGACGGGAGGAGGCTCCGGCTCAGCGGGAGGCTCCGGTGCCGCTGCCTCCGGTGCTGCGGTGGCCGGCACCGGCTCGACGGGAGCGGTCGACTTGCTGGCGGCCTGAGCGGCTTTGCTCTTGACCCGATTGATCGACTCGGCGGCATCCCCGTTCATGGGGTCGGCTGACAACAGCTTGCCCAGCCATTGCACGGCCTCGTCATACCGGTCGTTCCGCTCGGCCAATTCCGACAGCATCCGCAACGCCAGGATATTCTCGGGATCGAGCTCCAGGACCTTCCGGAACACCCCCTCGGCTCCCGGGTCGTTCTTCATGTCGACCAGGCAGCGTCCCAGGACGATGTGGGCGCTCACGTAGTCGGGATGGAGCTCCAGTCCCGACTGGCAAAGCTCGATGGCCCTATCTAGTTCTCCTGCTTTACGATAGGCGTCCGCCAGGGGCGCAAAATTGCGCCCCTTAGGGTTCTCGGCCCAACGGCGCTCGAGCTTTTCGATCTCGCTGGTGTAGGCCACGGGCTAAGTCTTTGTCGGAATTGAACGAAGATAGTGTTTGGCGGGTCCGGCTGTCAATGCAAAACCCGCGGTCTCGCTTGAGTTTGCTCGTTGTCGCCTCTAGACTTATGCCCCCTCACCCCCCCTTGCAGGAGTATCGGCCGGTATGTTGCGCGCGCTGCGCGAAAAATCGAAGTACATCTTTTACATCCTGGCCCTCGCCTTTGTCGGGTGGCTCGTTTTCGATGTCGGTATGGGGGTCACCGGGGCCGGGAAGTACGGCGGCGCCGACGTGGTCCTGAGGGTCAACGGCACCTCGATCCACTATCCGCTCTACCAGGAACAGCTGCGCGCGGCGAACGAGCAGTACCGCACGCAGAACCACGAAAGCCAGCTGACTCGCGAGGAAGAGAAGCAGCTGGAGGACCAGACCGTCGAGCAGCTGATCCGCGACGCGTTAATGCAGCAGGAGTATGCCCGGCTGGGGATCACCGTCTCAGACGAAGAGATCCGCGATGCTGCCCGCACCTCACCCCCGGCCGAGGTGCTCCAGATCAAGGACTTCCAGACCAACGGGCAATTCGACATTCAGAAGTGGCAGCGCTTCCTGGCCTCCGGAACGAACCCCGAGTTTCTCCTGCAGCTGGAAGCCAGGTATCGCGATCAGATCCCGCAATTCAAGCTGCTGCAGTACGTCACGGCCGACGTGTATGTCTCCGATGCCAAGTTGTGGCGCATTTACCGGGACGAGCACGACTCGGTCACGGTCGCCCTGGTGGCCATCGGACCGGAAGTGGTGCCCGACTCGGCGGTCCCGATCAGTGACGCCGAGTTGAACCAGTATTACACGGCGCACCAGGACGAATTCAAACGACCCGCCACGGCGTACGTCAGTTTTGTGGCTCTCCCGCGGCGCCCCAATGGGAGCGACAGCGCGGCGGCCATGGCGCGCGCCACCCGACTGCGCGCGGAGGTCGTCGCGGGCGGTCAGCCCGCGTTCGAAGCCGCGGCCAAGCGTGAGTCCTCGGACACGGTGAGCGGCTCCCGCGGCGGAGACCTGGGCTGGCTCAAGCGTAATGACCAGAACTTCGACACGAGGTTCATGGCCGGTCTCAAGGGGTTGGCCGTGGGGCAGGTGTCCAAACCGGTTCTGACGCAGTTCGGCCTCCACCTGATCCGCATCGATGCCGCCAAGGGCGACTCGTTGCACGTGCGTCACATCCTCGTGCCGATCGAGCTGGCGGGCGCGCACCGCGACTCGGTCGAAGCACGCGCCGACACCCTGGAGCGGCTGGCCGCCGAGCATGACGACGGCGCGGCGCTCGATACGGCGGCGAAGCACCTCAATCTCCCGCTGGCGCGGGCGCCGCGGATCGTGGAAGGCGATCGGTTGCAGCTCGGCCGGTGGGTAATTCCCAACGTCGGCGTGTGGGCCTTCGAAGCCCGGCCCGGCCAGACGAGTCCCGTCTATGACGCCGAGCCGGCGTTCTACGTGTTCCGCTTGGATTCCCTGATCCCCGCCGGCCTCCCGCCCTTGAACGAGGTGCGGGATCAGGTGTCGTATCGGGCGCGGCTCGACAAGAAGCGCACCCTCGCCACCGCACGCGCACGCCAGATCGCCGCCGACCTGAAACGTGCACCGGACCTGATCCAGGCAGCCGGCGCCCGCGGGCTCGCCGCCCAGCGGCTGGGGCCCTTTACCCGGTTGTCACCACCGGTGTCGTTGCAAGGGGAGCCGGCCGTGCTCGGCGCCGCATTCGGGCTCGGGGTCGCGGAGCGGAGCGATTTGATCGTGGGGGAGCGCGCTTCGTACATCTTGCAATCGCTGAGCCGGAAGCTCGCGGATTCCTCAGCCTGGCTCGCTCAACGCGCCACGGAACGCGAGACCATTCTCCAGGCGGCGCGTCAGGCGCGGGTACGGTCCTACATCGACGGGCTACGGGCCAGGGCCAAGGTGGTGGACCGCCGGAAGGACTTGTTCAAGCCCCAGGACCAGAGCACGGCGGGCAGCTAGCTACTCGAGCAGGCGTTTCGGGCGTTCGGTCGGGGATTCCGCCGGCGGTCGCGCGCGCGGCGCGGCCGAGGGGGGGTCGTCGGGGTGATTGATGGCGTCCTGCGCTTCATTCATGGCGCGCTTGAACTCGCGCAGCCCCTTCCCCACCGCCTTCCCCGCGTCCGGCAGGCCTTTCGACCCGAACACCAAGAGGGCGATCACGAGGAGTATGAGGATCTCCCCGAGACTCAGATTGCCCATGGTCCCGCCGCAGCTACTGCGACAGGCGCTTGGGCTCGCCGCCGGAAGGGAGGGTGCTGGATTGCGCCGGCGGGGGCGGCGGCAGCGGCTGGGCCGGCTCATCGGAGCCGGCTTCTTTCAGACTCTTCTTGAACTCCTTGATCCCCTGCCCCAGGGACTTCCCCATCTCCGGAATGCGTTTGGCGCCGAACACGAGCAGCAGCACCAACATCAGCAGCAGAATGTGAACAAAAGACAGGCCTTCCATAACCCCCACCTCTCGTTAGAACAACGACCGGGCGACGAAGTACGCGACCGCGACGCCCACCACCGACAGCAGCGACACGTCGAGCCCGATCGGACCCAGCGTAATCGACAAGACGAGCAGGTCGATGTGCACCGGCCCGAACGTCGGGGTCACGGCCGTGGTGAAAAACTCCTTGGCTGCGCCGGCCGGCAGGAAGCGGCGCAACAGCGCCTGCAGGAACCCGCCGCCGATGAAGCCGACCGCCAGGACCACCAGATAAAATAGCGGACGCCTTGGCCCTTGCGCCACGGCGTCAACTCCGCCGTTCCACGGCGTAAACGATGCTGTCGCGCAACGCTTCGCGCGCGGCCGTCGGCGGCAATTCGTCCACGGCGGCTTCCGCTTGCTGCGCGAGCGTCAAGGCGCGCTCGCGGGCGTAGGCCAGGCCGCCCGCCGTCTCCACGAACCGCACGACTTCCGCCACCATCGCGTCGGGGGGCTCGGGAGTGTCCATCAGCTGCGCGACGATGCGCCGTTCCGCGGGGGCGAGGCGCGGCAGGGCCGCGATCAGCGGCAGCGTGACCTTGTGTTCCCGCAGGTCGAGCCCCGACGGCTTGCCGGTGATGGCCTCCGTCTGGGTGTAGTCCAACAGGTCGTCGGTGATCTGGAACGCCATCCCGAGAAACAGCCCGTAGCGGGCGAGCGCGGCGCGCATTTGCCCCCCGGCCAGGAGGCCTCCGGTTTCGCACGCGCCCGACAACAGCGACGCGGTCTTGGCGCGGATCAGCAGGTCGTATTGCTCTTCGGTGTAGGCCAGCTTGTCGTGGGCCTCGAGCTGCCGCATCTCGCCGATCGTCATCTCGTTCGTGACGCGGGCGAAGATCTGCAACGGCACCAGGTCTTCGAGTTTCACCAGCTCGATGATCGCCCGCGAATAGAGGTAGTCGCCCATGATGACGGCGACCTGGTGGGAAAACAGCGCGTTGAGGGTCGGCATGCCCCGGCGCAACGCGGAGTGGTCGACCGAGTCGTCGTGCACCAGGGTGGCCAGATGAATCAGCTCCACCACCGCCGCCAACCGGACGATGCGCTGGTCGGCGCCGCCCGTGGCCTGATGGGACAGCAGCAGCAAGGTGGGCCGGAACAACTTCCCCTTCATCCGCAGCAGGTGATCGTTGGCGTTGGCGATGACGGGGAAGTCCGCTGCGACGATCCGCCGCAGCTCGGCCACGACCAGGTCGAGCTGCGGGGCGACGGGCCGCTGGATGTCCTGCAGGGAAACGTCGGTGGCCTGTCCGCCCACGTCAGGTCCGGCCGAGCGCCTTCACGCGCTCGCCCACGTCGAGGAAGCGGATGTCCACCGCGAACACGCGCCCGTAGAGCTCGCGCGCGTCGCTCTTGCGCCCTTGCTCCTCCAGCGCGCGAGCCAGCCAGTAGAGGATGCCGAGGCGCTCCTGATCGCCGTTGGCGGGCAGGTCCACGGCCCGTCGTAGAATCGATTCCGCCACCCCGAAGGCGCCCTTCTCGAAGAAGCAGGCACCGAGGGCCTCCGACGCCCGGGGCTTCCCCTCGGGAGCGCGCAGCGCTTTCTGGAACTCGGCGATGGCCTCGTCCAACAGTCCCATCTCCTTGAACGCCACCCCCAAGTCGTAGTGCGACTGGAAGTCGGTCTCGTCGATATTCTCGTCGATCCCCTGGCGGAATCGGGTGAGCATTTCCTGGAAGTCCTTCTCTTCGTCTCCCGTCGGCTCCTCGTCCTCGACCTTCATCCGGGTGTCGCGAGGCCCTTCTTCCTCTTCCAGGACCATCGCGCCCAGATCGATGAAGTCGCCGTCCACCGCCGCCTCGTCGCGCACCTTCATCCTGGCGTCCTTGGCCGCGACCTTCTTCTCGGGCTCGGGCGCCGGCGCGGGGGCGAGCATCTGGAGGGCGGCGCGCGCCCGGACGTTTTTCGGATCGTGCTCCACGACGCGCTCGTACACCGAGCGGGCTTTGTCGCCGAGGTCGGTCCGCAACAGCGTATCGGCCAGCTCCAGGTATGCATCGATCAGCCGGGCCTTATCCCCGGACTTGAAGGCGAATTCCACCACTTTCTGACGGTGCCGGACGCTGTTGGGATCGAGGCGCAGCAGCTCGTCTACGAGTGATTCGGCGCGCGCGCGTTCACCGACGGATTCGAAGCCCGAGACGGCGAGGTCCAACTCCTCAAAGCCGCGCTCCCGTTCCCCTTCCTCGATCAGCACCTCCCCCAACGCCTGATGCGCTTCGGGGTCGTCGGGGTTGTCGGCCACGCGGGCCTCGAGTTCGTCGATCGTCGCCGGGGCGGGCGCCGCCTCGATGTCCTCGAACACCAGCGCCGCGGACTCGCTCCCCTGATTCACGACGTCCTCGACCCCGAGATCGAGCGGCGGCCCCACGGGGCCTCCCCCAAGCGAGGCCGTGCCTTCAGTCTGCAACCACGCCGCGGCCGTGCCTTCCTCGATCACAAGCGGCTCATCGTCCACTTCGTGCTGCGCCTCGGTTGCCGCAGTCTCGAAATCGGCCTCGAGCTCGATCGGCGGCAGGTCCACGACGGGACGACGTTTGGACTCTCGAACCGGAGGCGGCTCGGGAGCCGGAGGCTCGGGAGGCACCGGCTCAGGAGGCGCTGGCTTCGGAGGTGCCCCTTTCGGGGGTGGCGTTGCCGGGGCTCGGGGAGCAGCCCGCGGGGGGGCGGGCGGTGGAGCGGGCGGCGGAGCCTCGACCTCGAGCTCTTCCAGCTCCGGCTCAGCCAGAGCCTCAGGCTCTTCCACGACTTCGGCTTCGATCCCTTCGACCAGCGGCACTTCCTCCGCCGCTGCTTCCGCCTCTTCCGGAACGGTCGGCTCGAACTCCGGCACCTCCACCGCCTCCGGCGTGACCTCTTCCCGGATGGAGGGGATGCCGGATGTGGTGGCTCGAGTCTGTTGGAAATCGGCACTGGTGGTCTCGAGACCTTCCAGCTGTCCGCCGCCGGCGGTTTCGACTTCCTCCGGCTCGGCGAGGCTGGTGCCTTCGATTTCCAGCGCCTCCTCCTGCGGAGCAGGTGGCTGAGGTGGAGCCTGTACCTGAGCCGCCGCCACTGCGGGTGTCGGTGGAGCGGCAGGTTTCGGTGGGGCAGCCGGGGTGTGCGGGGCCGGCTTGGGTGGCGCGACGGCTGAGGCACCCGACTTGACCGCCGACCCGCCCGACTTGCGGGTGGGCGACGGTGCATCCAGATCGAGGAAGACGAGGCTCGAGGTCTTGCGCTTCGGCGACTTGGGCGGCTCCACGCCGATACTGGAGCGTCGCTGCGCCGCGGCCGACACCCGGGCCTGCAGCTCCGGACCGCCGTACATGCGGAGGTGCTCCTCCAGCATCTGGCGCAGGTGCTCGCCCTCCGGAGACAGATCGGTGAACTCCTTGAGCGCGACGAACGCCTGCTGAATCGCGCCGGCCTTCTGCATCCGGTCGGCGTACTCGACGAAATTCTGCTTCGCTTCGGCGGTGAAACCTTTGGCGGCGTAAAGCTTGGCGAGCTTGAGATAGGTGTTCGGACGACCCGGTGCGTTGCGCAGCACCTTGTTGCACATCGCGATCGCGTTGTTGTGAAAGCCCAACTCGGCGTAGCGGTCCACGGAGCGGTCGTAGTAGTCCGCCGCGCCGCCCGGATCCTTGACCTTCAAGTAGAGGTCGCCGATACGGTTGAAGATGCTTAGGTCGGGGTTGGGATCCCCTTCCTCGTCTTGCACCTTCAACACTTCCACCCAGGCCTCGATCGCGCCCTTGGGATCCTTGGCTTCGAGCGACTTGGCCCTGTCTTTCAGCTTTTCAAGTTTCGACATGGAAACCCAAAGATACCGGCGCCGGCGGGAGGGGACAAGCTAAACCCCCTGTCCACACGGCGGTTACGCGATTGGTGGCCACCCAGTAGGCCACCTCCCGCCAATCATCCATGGCGCACGACACCAGATCGGCGACGAATCCGGGCGCAATCTGACCGTGGTCCGATGCCATCCCGAGGGCAGCGGCGGCATTTACCGTTACCGCAATCACGGCCTCGGCATGCCGCAACCCCAGCTGGGAGACCCCGAGGCTCATTACGAACGGCAAGCTGACGGTTGGTGAGCTACCAGGGTTGAAATCGGTAGCCAGAGCGACCCCTGCCCCGGCATCCAGGAGTCGGCGCGCCGGCGCCTGGCGGGCCTTCCCGAGGAAGCTCATCGTGGCCGGCAGCAAGACCGCCACGGTGTCGCTCGCGGCGAGCGCCCGAATCCCCGCCTCGGAGATACCGGCCAGGTGATCGGCAGACACCGCCCCCAGCTCCGCCGCCAGCTCCGCTCCGCCCGACCCCTCCAGCTCGTCGGCGTGCAGCTTCAGGAGCAAACCATGGCCACGCGCGGCGAGGAGGATCCGCCGAGTTTCCGCCGGGTCAAACACGCCCGGCTCGCAGAAAACGTCGCAGAAGCGGGCGAGACCCTCCTTGGCCACGACCGGGATGATCTCTCCACACAACCGTTCGACGTAAGCAGCCCGGCCTTTGGCCCCGCCCTCGCGGTATTCGGGAGGAACCTCGTGGGCTCCGAGAAAGGTCGGGACGAGAGTCAGGCGCTCGGATCTCGCGAGCCGTTGAATCACGCGGAGCTGTTTCAGCTCGTTGTCGCGGTCCAGCCCGTAGCCGGATTTCACCTCGACCGTCGTACTGCCATGCGCGAGCAGCGCCGCGAGCCGCGCCCGGGTGAGCCGCTCGAGCTCATCCTCGCCGCGCCCGCGCAGGTCCCGGACGGACTGCAGGATTCCGCCGCCGGCCGCGGCGATGGCCTGGTAGGAAGCGCCGAGCGCCCGCCGCTCGTGGTCGTCGATCCGCGGAGCGCCGAATACGGCATGGGTGTGGCAATCCACGAATCCCGGGAACAGGACGCCGGAGACTTCTTCCACGGTGGCGCGGGGGAATCGTCGCGCCAGATCCGCGTAGGGGCCCACTGCGGCGATTCGGGGGGGACTGCCGTCGATCAGCACGGCGGTGTCCCGGAGCACCTCCACCTCGGCCTGCTCCGGGCCGCGCCGAAGCCGGGCGGGCCCGCGACAGGTGACCACGGCGCTGGCTCCGGCGAGGAGCGTGCTCAGTCTTCCGCCTCAAGCATCGGGAGTCGCAGATGGTGCTCCCGCGCCGTGGCGATCGCCTCGGGGTACCCCGCGTCGGCGTGGCGCGCGACCCCGATCCCCGGATCGTTCGTAAGCACGCGCTCGAGGCGCCGGGCGGCCGCCGGGGTTCCGTCGGCGACGATCACCTGTCCCGCATGCAGCGAATTGCCGATCCCGACTCCGCCGCCGTGATGGAACGAGACCCAGGACGCCCCCGAGGCGGTGTTGAGGAGCGCGTTCAGGATCGCCCAATCGGCGATGGCGTCCGATCCGTCGCGCATCGATTCGGTCTCGCGGAACGGCGACGCCACACTGCCGGTGTCGAGGTGATCGCGGCCGATCACGATCGGGGCCGACACCTCGCCCGATGCCACGAGCTGGTTCAGCGCGATCCCGAACCGCGCCCGCTCACCCTGCCCCAGCCAGCAGATGCGCGCCGGCAGCCCCTGGAAGGCCACCCGCTCCGCGGCGAGGGTGATCCAGCGGTTCAGATGCGCGTTATCCGGAAACAGCTCGCGAACGAGTCGATCGGTGCGGTGAAGGTCCTTCGGGTCGCCCGACAGCGCGACCCAGCGGAATGGCCCCTTTCCTTCGCAGAACAACGGCCGAATGTACTCCGGAACAAACCCCGGGATCTCGAAGGCGTCGGCGACCCCCGCATCGAGGGCGACGGTGCGGATGTTGTTGCCATAGTCGAAGGTCACCGCGCCACGCTGCCGCAGGGCCAACATGGCCCGTACGTGGGCCGCGATGCTCGCGACGGCGCGGCGCACGTACTCTTCCGGATCGGCGGCGCGCAACGCGAGGGCGTCGGCGAGCGGGATCCCGGCGGGGACGTACCCGTTCAAGGTGTCGTGAGCGGAGGTCTGATCGGTCAGCACGTCGGGCACAACGCCGCGGCGCACCAGCTCGGGTAGTACCTCCGCGCAATTGCCCACCAGCCCGACCGAAAGCGCCTGCCCGCCGCGCCGGGCCGCCTGGCACCATTCCAGCGCCTCGTCGAGCGAGGCGGTGGACCGGTCGAGGTAGCGGGTTTCCAGGCGCCGCTGCACGCGCGAGGGGTCCACCTCGATCGCGAGGCAAACCCCGTCATTCATGGTCGCGGCGAGCGGCTGCGCCCCCCCCATGCCACCCAGGCCGCCCGTGACGACGAGGCGACCGCGCAGCGACCCCCCCCCTCCAAAATGCCGCTGGGCCACGGCGCCGAAGGTCTCATAGGTTCCCTGCAGGATCCCCTGGGTCCCGATATAGATCCACGACCCGGCCGTCATCTGGCCGTACATGATCAGACCCTTCCGCTCCAGCTCGCGGAACACTTCCCAGGTCGCGAACCGGCCGACCAGGTTGGCGTTGGCGATCAAGACGCGAGGGGCGTCGGGGTGGGTGGTGAACACCCCCACCGGCTTCCCCGACTGGACGAGCAGGGTCTCGTCATCGCCCAGGGTACGCAGCGTGGCGACGATCGCATCGAACGCGGCCCAGTTGCGGGCGGCGCGGCCGGTCCCGCCGTAGACGACGAGATCCTGCGGCCGCTCCGCCACCTCGGGGTCGAGGTTGTTCATCAGCATCCGGAGCGCCGCCTCCTGAATCCACCCCCGGCAGGTTCGGGTGCCGCCCCGCGGGGCTCGCACGACCCGGGGGCCGCTCATGCCATCCCCTCCGGATCGAAGCGCCCATCCCGGATGCCGACGGCGATCCGCTCGATGTCGTCCTGCATCGGCCGGTCTCCCACGAGCGGCGGCACGTCGCGGCGCAACGCCGCGACGACCCGCGCCACGCCGCGCCCCGGCGTGAGCGGTTTCAGGAACTCGAGCCCCTGCGCCCCGGCAAGCAGCTCGATCGCCACCACGCGCGTCGCATCGGCGAGCATGCGCTCGGCCTTCCAGGCGGCGCTCATCCCCATGGGAACGAAATCCTCCTGGTTCCCCTCGGTGGGGATCGACTGCACGCTCGCCGGGGTGGCGAGCACGCGGGTTTCCGCCACGAGCGCGGCCGCCACGATCTGGGCGGTCATGAATCCGGACTCGAGACCCGGTGCATGCGCGAGAAACGCCGGCAGCCCGGAGGAGAGATCGGGGTTCACCACGCGCTCGAGTCGCCGCTCGGACAATCCGGCCAGGGTCGAGAGCCCGATACCGAGGACATCCAATGCCAGCGCGATCGGCTGCCCGTGGAAGTTGCCGCCGGAGAGGATTTCGTCGCCGAATACGAGCGGATTGTCCGTCGCCGCATTCAGCTCGGTCGTCACGAGGCGCTCCGCGAACCCGAATGCCTCCCCGACCGCGCCGAGCACCTGCGGCGTGCAGCGCAACGAGTACGCGTCCTGGACGCGCGGGTCGTGGTGGCGGTGGGATTCCCGGATCGCGCTGCCCTCGAGCAGGTCGCGCAGCAACGCCGCGGAGCGGCGCTGCTCGGCGTGGGGCCGTGCCTCGTGAATCCGCGCATCGAAGGGCACCGGAGTTCCCCGGACCGCCTCGAGGCTCAGCGCGGCGGCGGCGTGCGCCGTGCGCCAGAGCACCTGGGCATCCCGGACCAGCAGCGCCGCGAGCCCCGTCTGCGCCTGCGTGCCGTTGATGAACGCCAGGCCTTCCTTGGCCTCGAGGACCACGGCCGAGAGACCAGCCCGGCGTAACGCCTCGCCCCCGGCGCCTTCACCGATCAGCGCCAGCGCCAGGTGCGAGAGGGGCGCCAGATCACCCGAGGCCCCGACACTGCCCTGGGAGGGGACCGGTGGGTGGACGCCGGCGTTCAGCATCGCGACGATCAGCTCGGGGAGCACCGGACGCACGCCGCTCGTCCCCATCAGCAGGACGTTCGCCCGCAGCAGCATCATCGCCCGCACCGCTTCGACGGGAAGTGGGTCCCCCACCCCTGACGCGTGACTCCGGATCAGGTTCAGCTGCAGCGTCTGGAGCTGATCGGGAGGGATCCGGACGTGGGCCAGCTTGCCGAACCCGGTGTTGACTCCGTACATGGTATCGCCGCGCGCGACGGCGGCCATCACCGCCGCCCGCGAAGCGGCGGTCCGCTCCAGCGCGGCCGGGGCGATGGCCACGCGGGCGCGCCCCCGCGCCGCGGCCACGACGTCCCCGAGGGTGAGGGAGCGACCGTCCAGCGTGATGGGGGATGACATGGTGGAGGGGGAAGCTACGAGGCGGGTCGAGGTGGGTCAAAGTGGTCGAGGTGGGTCAAGGCCTTTCACCTCAACCCACCTCGCCCCACCTAGCCCCACTTCGACTTATTTCCTTACCGCGCTCCCCGACTGCAACGCCACCGACTGGCCGCCGGCGCGCAGCAGCTCCGGATTGCCGGGGTCGGTCTGGAAGCTCCAATCGAAGATGATGTATCCGGGGCCGAGCGCGGTCACGCGCAACCCGGCGTACCGCACGGTCGCGCCCTCCACAATCTGGAAGACGTAGCCGTAGCCGATCTGCGCCTGGAGCATGTTGCGGGAGTAGCCGCTCGCCGGAGCGAAATCGATATCGGTCAGGTCACCGATCGGATTCGCGGAATAGAGCTGCACGCTGGTCCCGCTGAAGGCCGGCACGATCCACAGCGTGGAGTCGGCCGGTTTGCGGTACACGGAGAAGTCGATGCTGCTCAGGTTGCCGCTCTGGACCAGGCCGAGCTCCGAGGTCTGCGCCACTCCGTCACCGTTGACGTCATTCCAGAACCGGAAGCCCGCTGCCGCGGAGTCCTGGTCCAGGGAGTAGACGAGGAGGTTACGCGCGTCCGGACGCGGGGTGTCCTGCCACAGGGGCGACCAGAGACTCTCGTAGCCTTCCACGCTGAGGGCGGAGACCCCGAAACACATCGGGACCCCGTTCGGAAGTGCCGATGCCAGGAACTCCGGCGCGACCGTCGTCCCTTCCAACGCCCAAGGGAGCTGGCACAGCCCCGAATTCCGATCGTAAGGCGCGCTGTAAACGCGATACCACCAGAACCGGGCGGGGTCGGCGAGATACGCGTTGTCCGCCCACTGCAGGTGGATGGCGCCGTTTAGGGAAATGGACGTCAACGAGGCGGGCGCTTGAAGCTGCAGCCGCTCATCGACGGTGATCGCGGGACTGGGCGCGCTTTCATTGCCGGACCCATCGAACGCGGTCACGTAGTACTGGAGGTCAGGGACGCCGTTGTCGTGAAAGGTGATGGAGCTCGTTTCCCCACGGAGCCCGTACGCCGCCGTGGTGCTGCCGCGCGAGTAGATGCGATACCCGGCGAGCGACGGATCCGTGACGGCACTCCAGAACAGGAGAATCCCCGCCGGCTGGTTCGGATCCCCACTCGGCTCGAGTTGGTACCCGAAGCTGTCCGGCGTGGCGATCGTCGTGACCGGCACGTAGACGGGATTATTGGACGTGCAGCCGGCGACGCCGGCCAACGTGGAGAGCAGTATCACCCGAAGCAGGGGGCGCATGGCGATCTCTCGTTTGAGTGGGACTCGCCCGCCTCGTTAAGCAGGGCTCGTGCCCAACGCCAACCGGCGGTCCTGTCGAAGGTTAGCGGGAGGCTCCGGCCCGGACCATGTCCCCACCGGAGGACAGAGACACCCTATTTCGTGAAGGTCTGCTGGTCGTAGTCGAACTTGATGTCGGGCTCGTCCAGGAGAGCGACGTAGAAGTTGAACGCGAAATTGCCGCTGGCGGTGCGGCTGAACACGAAGCTCGCGTGCCAGCGCCGCAGGTTGCGTTCCAGCCGGATGTACTGCTGGCCGAACTGTCTCAGATCGAAATCGTAGATCGTGTTCCAGGAGACCGACCAGTTCACCGTCGGATTGAAATGCGTGTTCATCGAGAGCTGGCTGCGTCCTCCGGAGAGCCCGGAGCTGGGCGGAGGGATGGGGGGCGGCGGGGGTGGGCCGAGTCCGATGTCCGTCGGCGGGGGGACCACGGTCTCGTAGACCCGCGTCCTGGTGCTGGTGAACTGCAACGACATGGAGAATCCGCCGCCGGCGCTGGCGCCGGGGATGTACGGACCTTGCAGGTCGACCCGCCCACGCGGTCCTGGTCCCTGCGCCGGCAGACCACCAGGGGGGGGAGCCCCGGGCACCGGCTGGGGCGGGAGCGGGCCCTGCTGGGTCCCGCCATGTCCCAACCCGACCAGGGCTCCGAGCCCTTCGAAAGTCCGCGCCGTGATGGTGAACGACGCGGCCATGTTGGTGAGGAACGGGGAGAACCGCGACGAGGCGAGCCCGGCTTGCCCGGTCCAGAGGTCGTGCGTCACCTGAAACGAAAACCCCCGCAGCAGATCCGATGCGAAGGTGTTGGTCATGGTCTGCGTCTGCCATCCGGAGCGTCCGGGCTGCTTCGCCTGCTGGAAGTTGTAGGACATCGGGGAGGTGCTCCAGCTGAGCAGCCGGATCTTACGCGAGGCGGACGCGGTCGTCGTGTCGCCGTCGGGTGGCTTGAACTTGGCCTCGAAGTTCTGCTGCAGACCGACGTTCATGGTTTGCTGCGGATCGCTGCGGGAGTTCAACAACCGGCCGGTCGGGTCGATCGCGTGGGCGTAGTCCTGGGGCACCGTCGCTCCGGGGGCTATCTGGTAGCTCACGAGCGGCGAAATCGAGTGCCGGATGCGCGCGAGCGGCCCGAACCCGGGGAAAAACCCGAAAAAGGTCGGTGCCAAACCGAGGCTGAATTGCAGCCGTTTGCCCTGAGCCACGAACCGGCCGCCCGAAAATTGGTTGCGGATCAGGAACGGGCCGGCGCTCGTGGTATTGATGATCGCCAGCCCCGGCTGGAAGTGCCAGGTACCGCTGAACAGCTGGGGCAGGTTGATCCCGGTCGTCCAGTCGAGCGCGGTGGCGAACGTCCGCCCGTACACGATGGTGGTGAGGCGGGACGGATCACTCGAGTCCGGGACCGTCAGCTCGAACCGCTGGTTGCTGGAGCGGTCGGCGATGGCGATCGAGTTGTCCCAATTCCACCGGCCGATCCGGAAGGGCGTGCGGAACGCGATGTCCGTGGCGTGGTTGTCGAAGAAATACGCCGTCGTGTCGGTGGCGCCGGTCCCGTTTCCGGTGATCAGCAGGGTCGGGCCGTTGTGGAGCGTCTGGGAGTTGTTGAAGGAGAAGGCGGGCGACCAGGTGACGTTGCGGCCGATGTCGATCGGCGCGGGCGTGAGGGTCACCCGGGGAAAGTTCTGGGTGGTCAGCTTGGTCGACAGGTTCTGGGTCAGCGTGGCTCCGGCATTGAACGTCCCCCAGTCGAAGCGCTTGTCGAAGTTCACCTGCGAGCTGAGCTGCGCGGTGGTGAGCCAGGGATCTACGGTGTTGCTCTGCACCACATGGCCGTTGGTCGCGTAGTTCACCGAGGCGGCGAATCGTGTCCGGCTGGAGAACTGCTGGTCGTGGGTCCACATGATCTGGTCCGACGTCGCCGGCGTGTCGAGCTGGCCCAGATGGGAAAACGAAAAACCGCCGTTCACGAACTGCGTGAGCCAGCGGTACCGGGTCTGGGCGCGCACGGTGAAGCTCGTCCCGGCGAACCAATCGGCCGAGGCGAGCGCGTCGACATAGTCGTTGACGACCCAGTAGTAGCCGAGGTTGGCGATGTGCCGATGGTAGTTGCGGGTCGGCCGCACGATGTCGTTCAGGCCGAAGCGCGGGATCAGGATCCCGCTGCGCCGGCCGGGCCGGATGTCCTGAAAAATGAAGGGGAGCCACATGACGGGCACGTCGCGGACGTACAGGATCGCCGGGCGGGCGACCATCACGGTCTTGTTCACCCATTTCACCTGGCGCGCCTCGAAATGGTAGTCCGGCACGGGCAGATCGGAAGAGGTGATGTTGCTCTTCGCCCCGTAGAGACGCGTGGAGCCGGAGTCGACGGCCAGGTTGCCGCGCATCAGCCAGGTTGCGCCGCCGTTCTGGAAGTCGGTGAGCGCCGAGCGAATGGTCCCACGCTTCTCGCAGGTGTCGTACCGCATCCCGTCCCCCACCATCACGGACCCCTGGTCGAACAGCTGCGGCGACCCGGACGCGTCGAGGCGGCAATCGGATTCGCGATACCGGACGGAGTCCGCCTGGAGCTTGGTGCCCTCGCGATCGACGAACGCGGCGCCGCGCAGGAAGATGGTCTGGCTGTCGCCGAGCAGCAGCAGCGTATCGGCGACATACTGCGTCGTCCGGTACCCTTTCATGCGCAGCAGGGAATCGATGATCGCATCCGAGGCCGGGAAGCTCCGCGTGGGCGCGCTGGGCAATCCCAGCTTGCGGGCGGCGGCGGTGTCCAGCGGGTGCGCCGGAGCGCCCGTGCCCTGCCCGGCCAGGCCCGCCCGTTGCGTCGTGTCCGTGGGAGGCGGCTGTCCGCCCACCCCCTGGGCGGAGAGCCCGCCGCCCCTCGTTCCGAGCAGCGGTTGTGCCAGTCCCAGCGCCAACAACACGATGCCGACCTTCACCGCATCCTGCCCGGCCCGGTCCTCCCGCGCGCGTCGCCGGGTGACGACCCAGGCGCAGACAATCCCGACCTCGTAGAGGAGCAGGAGCGGGACCATCATCATCAGCATCGAGATGGCGTCCGGCGGCGTGAGGAACGCCGCCAGGGCCGCGGCGATCACCAGGGCATAGCGCCGGTTGCGCCGGAGGAACCCCGGGGTGACGAGGCCGAGCGAGGCAAGGATGGTCACGACCAGGGGCAGCTCCATGACCAACCCGAATGCCACGAGCAGGAGGAACGCGACGCCGAAGTAGCGGTCCGCGGTGATGACCGGGGTCAGGTGCCGGCTTTGGAATCCCATGCCGACGGTGAGACCGCGGGGCAGGACGAACCAGTAGCAGACGAATGCGCCGGCCAGGAAGAGCAAGGCGCCGAAGACGAGCGTGGGGACAATGAAGCGCTTCTCCCGGTCATACAGCGCCGGTGCGAGAAACGCCCAGATCTGGTATCCGACGATCGGGGAGGCGAGGAGCAGACCCACCAGGAAGGCGAACTTCAACTGGATCATCAGCGGGTCGAAGGGGCTGGTGAACGCCAGCCGGCCTCCCGGAATGAGCGGCTCGATCGGCCGGATGAGGACGCCGATGATGTCGATCCGATCCACGATGAACCACCCGGCAAACGTGCAGAGCACGATCGCCAGGAGGCTGTACAGGAGACGCCACCGCAGCTCCTCGAGATGGTCGAGGAACGGCATCTCGCCGCGGGTGTGGGGTTCGGTCACGGCGACGGGGAGACGGAGCTCGGCCTAGTGTCCGAGCCGGAGCAGCTTGTCGCGGGCGAGATTGGCCTCATCGGAGCGCGGATACGTGCTGACGACGCGCGAGTAGTAGGTCCGCGCCGCCTGCTTGTCGCCACGCTGTTCGGCGATGAGGCCCAGCTTGTACAGCCCCGACGGTGCCCGCGGTGAGCTGGGGTAGGTCTTCACCACGGTTTGATACACCGCCGTCGCGGAATCGGAGTTCTCCGCCGCGAACGTCTCCCCCACGTAGAAGAGGGCATCGGCGGCCCGGTCGTCGGTCGGATAGACCCGCAGGAATTCCTGGAACCCCTGGCGGGCGGTGGCGAAACTGCCGCGCCGGTATTGCTGCAGGGACACGTCGTACATCTGCCCGGGCGCGGGGCCCGCGGGGTTCCCCGACGGGCCCACCGGCACCCCGGCGCGCCCGGTGTCGGCCGGGGCGGCCGCCGCCGGGGGGGCGGTGAACCGGTTGCGCAATTCCGAGAGGCCCCGCTGGCTCTGGCCGGTCAGCTCCTGCAGCGTCGCGAGCTGCTGCTGCACCGATTGGACGTTGGTCAGCAGATCACCACGCAGCTGAGTGAGAGCCGTCTGCTGCGCGGCGAGACTGGCCTGGACCGCAGCCACCAGCCGCACGATCGAATCGCGATCCGCCCGCCGCGCCGTGTCGGAACGGGCCATTTCACCCCGCAGGCCCTCGACCTGCAGCTCGACTTTCCGGACGTCACCCCGAAGGGCACAGCCGGCCGCGAGCCCCAGGCCGAGGACGAGCGGTGCGCGCGCGAGCCCTCGCAAAGCCAGCCTACGGCTTCTTGAGAACGTCGCCGCCTGCGGTGATCTCGAACTCGTCGCGCCGGTTCTGCGACCACGACGCTTCGTCGTGGCCCGTCGCGATCGGGCGCTCCTCGCCGTAGGACGCGGTCTCGATGCGGCTGGCATCGATCCCGTGATCCACCAGATACTTCTTGGCCGCGGTCGCCCGGCGGTTGCCGAGGGCCAGGTTGTACTCGTCCGAACCGCGCTCATCGCAATGGCCGCTGATGCGGATATGGACGGCCGGGTTCGCCTGGAGGATGGCGACCTTCTGGTCGAGCGAGCCCTGATCATCCGCCTTGATGACGGCCTTGTCGAAATCAAAGTGGATCATCGCGGCGAACATGTTGCGGACTTCCGCAGCCGCGGCGGCCACCGCCGCAGCCGAGTCCGCCGCGCGCTGCCGGGCGACCCGCTCCGCCTCTTCCTGCGCCCGGCGGGCGGAATCCGCCTGGGCCCGGGCCAGCGAGTCCGCGTGCGCACGCTCGGCGGCGGCGATCGAATCGGCGTTCGGCTGGGGCGCCGGGGCCGTCTCGGGCTGCTTCTTGCCGCACGCCACGGCGAACGCCGCCGTGGCCAGCCCGATGAGGATGAGATGAGACGGTTTCATTGGCGACGATTCTCCACAGTTATGGGTTGACAGCAGCGGCCTCCGGTATGCGCGGAGACCAAGCCGGTAGCCTCGCGCCGCTCTGCTGCAGCAGCGGCCGGATCCGTCCGGTTTCCAGATCGATGACCCACAGCTGCCGGTACCCAGTGCGGTCCGACACGAACGCCAGGTGACGACTGTCCGGCGCCCAGGTGGGGTCTTCGTTCCGCCCGACGGAGGTCAACTGGCGCACAGTCCGGCTGCGGACATCCAGCACGAAGACCTGTAGCGTGCCCCCTACGTCACGGTGAAACGCGACCGACTGCCCGTCTGGGGACCACTCCGGCGCATTGGAGGAGCCGGTGACGCCGTAGTCGAACGGGGCGAACAGCTGCTGGTCCGTCCCGTCGGCCGCCATGACGTAAATCTGCGGCAGCCCCGGTCGCGTGGAGACGAACGCGATCCGCTGACCGTCGGGGCTGTAGGTCGGTGACAAGTTGTCTGAAAAGCGCCCCACGGTCAAGCGCTGCAAGCAGCAGTTATCCTTGATGTTGACCGTGTAGATGTCGGTACCTTCCTCGATCGCCCGGCTGAACGCCAGGATCTTGCCGTCGGGCGAAAAAGCCGGCGTGAAATCGAGCGCGCTCCCGGTGGTGTAGACCGGCACCCGCTTCCCCGTCCGCACGTCCTGAACGAACAACTCGCCGTGTCCGGCCGCGAACTCCATGTAGGAGAAGTGGGTGCCGTCGGGCGCCCACGCGGGCGACATCGCCTCGCGATCGCTCGAGGAGACCAGCGTGGTCGCCGCCCCGTCCTGATCGATGCGATACACCTTCCCTTCCCGGACGAACAGCACACGCGAGGCGGCGATCCCCGTATTGCCGAGTGTGACCAGGAGGATTTGATCGGCCAGGCGATGCACGTCCATCCGGAAGTCCGGATCGCCGAGCGGCGGCAGGCGGGTAGTGAGGGTGCGGCGCACCGAGCCAGCACCGACATCGTGGACCACGACCTGGGTCGTGTCGCCCTTCTGCCCGGTCTCGACCGCGAAATCGGCGCCGAGCGCCTGGAACAGGGGGTAGTTGAGTCCCGTGGCCTTGGGGCCGCCCGTCGAGTGGCGCGACCCCGGCCGGGTGGCGGAGGATCCGGTGGTCGTCGCGACCGCCGCCGGGCCGAAGTGGAGCGAGTCCGCGCCGGGCAGCGTGATCAGCTCGAAGCGGTCGCTATAATCGAGATCCCGCGACAGGATCGCGCGCACCGAATCGAGCGTAGCCGGGCGGCCCGGGAGAATGACGAGTCCCGGCCGCACCCCGGGGCGGTACACGATCCCGATGCGCACGCCGCGGTCGATGGCGCTGGTATCCTGGGCCAGCGCGACGGCGGGAGCGGCGATCAACACCAGCCCGCACAGGAGCGTGGCCCGCGTCACTGCCGCTTGCCCGAAAAATAGAAGCGCACGAACAGCACGTCGGGCACCCACCCGTCGGGGAGCGCCCCGAACGCCTTGAAGCGACCGGCTTCCTCGACTGCGCCCTGCGCCTCGAGATCGAACGCGAAGTTCCCCGAACGCTTGATGAACTGGAGGTCGGTGATCTGGCCATCGCGATGCACCATGAACGACACCTCAGCCTCGAGGGGCGTGCTCTCCTGCGGCCGCTGCCAGCGTCGCAACACCTGCTCCACGATGTTCTGGAGGTACTCCGGGTAGGGGAATTCGATGCCCTCCGTGCTGACCGTGGCGACATCGCTGCCGGTGCTGGGCGTCTCCCCGGGAAGCGGTTGCGCCTTGGGAGTGGTGCGCGGCGCGGCCTCGCGCTTGCGATTGTCGGCCACCGGCGGCGGTGCCGCCTTGGACACCGTACTCTTGGGCGGCGGCTTCTTGGCCGGGGCCGGCGGCGTGGGCGTCGCCGCCTCGCGTTCGATCGCCTCAGGCGCCTTCTTGGTCTCCAGATCCGCCGCGGGTGCCGCGATGAGCCGGACCCGGTAGGTGGGTGGCAAAGTTGCGCGGGCCGTCGACGCCGATGCCACGAGGAACGTCACCGCGACCGCGTGGATCAGGGTGGTGCCGAGCAGCCCCAGCGTCACATTGTCGCGCACGCGCGGTCGGCCTCTCACGGCCCTCCCACTTCCTCCGGCTCCGCGACGAGCCCGATGTCCGAAACCCCGGAGGCCCGCATCACGGCGAGGACACGGACCACGGTAGCGTAGTCGACGCGACCGTCGGCCCGCAGATACACGCCGGTGGGCCGTTTGGTCCGCACGAACGCGGGGAACGTGGAACGAAAATCTTCGTACGAGAGCCCCGTCTGATCGAGGAAGATCCGGCCGGTCCGATCGACCGTGATGACGAGCCCCGATTTCGGCTCGATCGGCTTCGCTTCGGCGCGGGGCAGCCGCACGTCCACCCCGCCCTGCATGATCGGCGCGGTAATCATGAATATGATGAGCAGCACGAACGCGACGTCCACCAGCGAGGTGACATTGATATCGGCGTTCAGGGGAAGTTCCCCGTGCCCCCGCAGCCCACCGCCGCCGCCCAGCAGCCCCCCGGCCATGCTAGAGCCGTCCCTCGCGAGCCAGGGTTCCGATGATCTCCATCGCGAACCCCTCCAGCTCTCCCGCGAAGAGCCCCAGTCGACTGACGTAGATGTTGTACGCCATCACCGAGGGAACCGCGACCGCGAGGCCAGCGACCGTGGTGACGAGCGCCTCGGCGACCCCGGGGGCGACGGCGGCGATGTTCCCCGACCCGCCCGCCGCGATCCCGATGAACGCATCCATCACGCCGAGCACCGTCCCCAGCAGTCCGAGCAAGGGGCTCACCGAGCCGAAGGTGGCGAGCCAGGGCAGGAACCGGGCGGCGGCGTCGCGCTCCGACGCGATCTCCTTGGCCAGCACCATCCGGAGCGCCTCGAGCTGCGATGGCGTGAGGGTCGCCGGCGCGTGACCGGCGCCCGTGGTCTCCTTGAGCGTGCCCGGTTTCACGGTAGAGAAGAACTGGACGCCCGCCCGGAGCAGCCGGTTATAGGGCGACGAGGGCAGGCGCATCGCCGCGTGATAGGCGTCCTCCAAACGGGGCGCCTTCTCGATCTCCCGGCCGAAGCGATCGGCATGCCGGCGCAGGCCACGGAACTGCCACCACTTGAGGACGATCAGGTACCAGGCCACGAGCGAGAACACCACGAGCACGGCGAGCACGATCTTCGTCTCTCGGCTCGAGGTGAGCACCAGCTCCCACGGCGTCGTGGGCAGGGCCCGTCCGATTTGCGGCAGCACCACGCCTATGCCTCCGCGATCCAGCGAATGGTCTGGGCCAGTCCGTCCCGCAACGAGACCCGGGGTTGCCACCCGAGCTCGCGGGCGGCTTTCTCGACCGACAGCGCGCTGCGCTGAATCTCCCCGGCCCGCGCCGGGGCTTTCCGGATCTCGGGACGGCGCCCGGCGGCTTCTCCGATCAGGGCCGCCAGCTCCAACACCGAGATCTCGCGACCGGTCCCGATGTTGAACGCCCGGCTGTCGAGCGTCTCGAGCGGCGGGAGCGGGCAACCGGCGGCTACCAGGTTCGCGGCCGCCACGTCCCCCACGAACACCATGTCCCGGGTCTGCCGGCCGTCGCCGAATATCGTGATCGGCTCGCCGGCGAGCACGCGCCGGCCGAAGATGGCCACCACACCCGCCTCACCATGAGGATCTTGCCGCGGGCCGTACACGTTGCTGTAGCGCAGCGCGACGGCGTCCAGTCCGTACAGGCGCGTATAAGTCGCGAGATAATACTCCGAGGTCAGCTTGGCGGTCCCGTAGGGCGACGCGGGGAGTTTGGCAGCCGTCTCCCCGGTGGGTGTCTCCGCGCCATCGCCATAAACCGTGCCCCCGGAGGAAGCGAATACCACTCGCCGGACTCCGCCGGCCCGGGCGCCCTCCAGCAAATTCAACAACCCGAGGACGTTGATCTGCGCGTCGTGCAGGGGATCTTCGACCGAGCGCCGCACGTCCATCTGCGCGGCGTGGTGGTTCAGGACGCTGAATCCGCCCTGCGCCACGACCCGCCGGGCCTCGGGCGAGCGCACGTCCAATTGCTCGAGGCGCAGGCCCGGAGGGAGGTTTGCTGCCCGACCGGATGAGAGATCGTCCAGGACGGTGACATCGTCCCCCGCCGCGACATGCGCCGCCACCACGTGCGACCCGATGAAGCCCGCCCCACCTGTCACCAAAACCCGTCGCGTCATCCCCGCTCCAACGTCCTTAGAAAAGGAACCGCGCCGTGGCAGTGCCGCTGCGCCCCGGCGCGGAATGGTGGAAGAACTCCGAAGACCGGTGCGCCCGTCAGGAAGGCATCTTCTTGATGAGCCGCGCCGGGAGGCCGAGTTCCATATCGGGGCTCATGACGCCGACGATCAGTCCGGAGGCCGTGTGCTCACGCGTGTGGACGATGAGCAGGTCCATGATTGGCTGCTCGGACGGCTGGCCGACCTCGGTGCTCGTCGGGCGATAGACCTGGAACATGTCTCCCGGCGTCACCCCGTCGGCCCGTCCCTTGTCGAGGAAGACGACCTGCCCATTCAAGGTGAGTGGATGCAGGTCGCGAGTCGCAATGACCTTGGCCTCGAGTCCATGCTCCACGGGTGCGGGCCGCACCTTACCCGGATCCTTGTAGGGCTCGAGCGGCAACGCATTCAGCGTCTTGCCGATGAATCCGTACTGCGCCACGATTTGCGCCAGGACCTGTTTCTCCTCCACCGCCGTGACCCGCGCGATTCCGTGCGGGATCACCACCCAGCCATACGACGACAGCTCTCGATCCAGCAGGACGATGAGCAGCGAGTCCCCGACGTGGTAGGACGCCTGGGACGGCGGCACAATGGCGATCTCCTCATTGGGGCGAGCGGTGGTTCGCTGACTCTCCAGAGCGATCGCCGGCCTGAGGGTGTTGCCCAACACGTCGGCCCAGGGGAGCTTCTCACCCTCGGTCAGCCATCCCGAACTATAGAACTCGCCGCGACGGACCGGACGGTAGTTCTGCTCCGCGTAGGAGCGCAGCTCGTTGTTGACCTCCTGCTGGGGCGTCGACCGTTGCTCGAAAATGCTCTGCGTCGCCTCGGCCGGCGGCGGTGGCGGAGGCGGCGGTGGTGCGGCGGCGGCGGTCTCGGCAGGGGCCGCGGCAACCGCAGCGGCGGCAGCAGCAGCGGCCGTCGTATCCTTCTTGACGGTGTCCGCGTTGGCGACGCCCGTGGTATCCACTTTCTTGGTGGTGTCGGCGACGGCTCCCTGCGGAACGGTCTGCGGACCTGTGTCGGTGGGCGCAGCGGCCAGCACTGAGGACAGGCTCAGCACCTCGCCGGGATAGATCCAGTGGGGATCTTCGACGACGGCGGTGTTCAGCCGGTACACTTCGGGCCAGAGCAGCGGATCACCGTAGTATTGCTGAGCAATCCCCCAGAGCGTTTCGCCCCGGACCACGGTGTGGGTCGACGGCGCCTGACCGGCGAGCGTAGTGTCGGGCCGCTGCGCCTGGGTGGTGTCCTGCGCCCGCAGAACACCACCCGTGACGGACAACGCGACCGCCAGAACCGCCGCGGCCAACCTAGAACGGCAGATCGTCGTCCTCCTCATCCAGCGCCTCCGGGAACGCGTCCAGGGAGTCTGCCTTCCCTTCTGGGGCAACCGCCGCGCCCGCTTTGGCCCGGGCAAACTCCCCGGAGCCGGCGCCGCCGCCCTTGGGTGAGAGCAGAATCACTTCCCGCGCAATGATTTCGGTGACGTAGCGGGTCTGCTTTTCGCGATCTTCCCAGGTGCGGTATTCGATCCGCCCCTCGACGTAGATCTTGTCGCCCTTCTTCATGAACTTCTCGGCCAGGTCCGCCAGCTGGGAACCCTTGTTGTTCCAGCAGATAACTCGATGCCACTCCGTCTTTTCCTGCTTCTCCCCGCCCTGGGCCGACCACTGCCGGCTCGTCGCGAGGGAGAGATTCGCCACGCGTCCACCGTTGGAGGTGCTACGCACTTCTGGATCGGCCCCCAAGTTGCCGATCAGCATGACTTTATTGAGGCTCCGGCTCACACATACCTCCCAGACTTAGGCGGGTGGGGGCCCAAGGACGCCCCACAGTATATGAATCGCAAGTCATTCTGTCAATCAAAGATACGCCACTTGTATCATTCCACCGCAGGTCCCCCGACAGGAGCCAGCCGCCGTTTCAAGACGACGGCGTCCTCCGTCGGCTCCCGGTAGTACCCCTTGCGGCGGCCGACGTCGTGGAATCCCAGGTCCGCGTACAGCGCCCGAGCCGAGCGGTTCGACTCGCGGACTTCGAGGTAGGCCGTTCGAGCCCCTCGGGCCGCCAGCTCGGTCAGCATCGCCTGGATCAGGGCCCGCCCGAGGCCCCGGCGACGCCACTCGAGCGCCACGCTGACATTCAGGATCTCCCCCTCGTCGGCCCCGCTCATGCCGACGACGTACCCGGCCACACTCCCGTCGATTTCCACCACGAAGATCGGCAGGCCTCCCTCGAGGCAATCCCGGAAATCGCGCGGCGACCATGGATCGCCGAACGCGTCGCGCTCGATCGCGTGAATCCGGGCAACGTCAGCGAGTTGTGCCGGGCGAATCGGGAAGGGGGCGGCCGTGACGTGCCTCCCACTTGACCTGGGCTTCCGCGGGCCGGCCATACACCGGCTCGGCCGTCGCGGGATCGGTGATCGCGCGTTCCGCTCCAGCGCGGTGAACGAGGGCAAGCAGCGACGCCGCCGTTGGGGTTAGCGATTCGAGGCCGAGCGGCGCGTTCCCGACCCAGCGGGTGATGTCGGATGCGTAGCGGATGGCGCCATCCCCCACCGCGAGCCGGGGTCGGACCGGCGTGCGCTCGGCGAGCTGCGCGACCGTGTACACGTCGGGCGCGACGAGGATCTCGACTCGATCAGGGTGCACGATGTACACCGCTCCATACACCTGTCCCCGCAGCGCGTCGTAGCATGCCGCCACCGGTACCGCCCCCAGCACCGCCGCCGCGGACGCCGCCGCGGCGAGCAGGGAGGGAATTGCGACGAGCGGCAGATCACGATCCTGCATCAGCCCCTTCGCGGCCGCCCACCCGATGCGCAATCCCGTGAAGCTCCCGGGGCCGTCTCCTACCACGATTCCCTCGAGGTCGCGGCTCGAGCGCCCCTCCCCGTCGGCGGCCAGACAGCGATCGACGAGATCGATCACCTGCGCGGCGTGCTGCCGGGCGCCACGCACCCACGTCGCACTCGCCGTGAGCGGCGGTGAACCGACCGCCACGCTCGCGGTTTCGAGCGCGGTGTCGATCGCCAGCCATCTCCCCCCCCCGTCGGTCACCGCTCCTCCAGCACCCGGTGATCGGGGTCGGCGTCGTATTGCAGATGGAAGTAGCGATCGAGCGGCGGCATGAGATGCCCAGCCCGCTCCGGCCACTCGACCAACACGATCGCCCCTTCCCCGATCATTTCCTCGAGGCCCAGGTCTCGGGCCTCGGCCGAGGATCGCAGCCGATAGCAGTCGACGTGATACACGGGGCCGACCGGAGAGCGGTAGCGGTGCACCAGCGCGTAGGTCGGACTGGTCACGGGGTCGGTAGCGCCCAGGCCGCGGCAGACGGCCTGGACCAACGTGGTTTTCCCGGTTCCCAGGTCCCCGGAGAAGCCCAGCACCGCCGGACCGCGCAGCGCCCGGCCCAGGGCCTCACCGAACTGATTGAGCTCGTCCGCGCGCAGGCGCACGTCGTCCTCCCTGTGGTTCGAGCTCCGCCTTGAGCTCGAGCAGCTGGTCGCGCAGCAGGGCGGCCTGCTCGAAGTCGAGTGCCTCCGCCGCCGCCTGCATCTGGGACTCCAAGAGTCGCATCAACCCTTCCCGCTCCTTGGCGTCGGCCGGGCGGCTCGCGGCCGCCGCCGGGCGCTGGCCGCGGGCGTCGGCCACTCGGGTCACGAACCGGATATCGCCCACGGACTTGACGATCGACCGTGGGATGACGCCGTGCTCGACGTTGTAGGCCTGTTGGATTCCGCGGCGGCGAGACATTTCGTCCAGCGCGCGTTGCATCGAGCCCGTCATGCGATCCGCATACAGAATGGCCTGGCCCTGAAGGTGGCGGGCAGCCCGGCCGACGGTCTGGATCAGGGAGCGGTCGGAGCGGAGGAAGCCTTCCTGATCGGCGTCGAGGATGGCCACGAGCGAGACCTCCGGGAGATCGAGGCCTTCCCGGAGGAGGTTTATGCCCACGAGCACGTCGAACTCCCCGAGCCGCAGGGCCCGAATGATCTCGACCCGTTCGATGGCGTCGATTTCCGAGTGCAGGTAGCGCACCCGAACCCCGTGCTGCTGCAGGTAGTCGGTGAGGTCCTCGGACATCCGCTTGGTCAGGGTCGTCACGAGGACGCGCTCGCCCCGCTGCTCGCGCAGCCGGATTTCACCCAGCAGGTCGTCCACCTGTCCGGCGACCGGCCGCACGTCCACCACGGGATCCACGAGACCGGTGGGTCGAATGATCTGCTCGACGACCACGCCCTCGGAGAGGCGCAGCTCCTCCGGGCCGGGGGTCGCCGAAACGAACAGCATGCGCGGCACCAGTCGCATGAACTCGTCGTAGCGCAGTGGCCGGTTGTCCAGGGCGGAAGGCAGCCGGAATCCGTAGTCCACCAACGTCTGCTTGCGCGAGCGGTCGCCCTCGAACATTCCCCCGACCTGCGGCAGCGTCTGATGCGATTCGTCGACGATGACGAGGAAGTCATCGGGGAAATAATCGAGCAGGCAGGCGGGGCGTTCCCCGGGGGCGCGGCCGGTGAGATGCCGCGAGTAGTTCTCGATCCCGGTGCAGCGCCCCACTTCGAGGAGCATGTCGATGTCGAACCGGGTGCGCGACTCGAGCCGCTGCGCTTCGACGAGCTTGTTCTGGGCCCGCAGCTCCGTCAGGCGCTCCCCCAGCTCCGCCCGGATCGCCGAGACGGCGCGCTCGATGGTGGGCCGCTCCGTGACGAAGTGCGTGGCGGGATAGACGGCGCAGCGGGGCAGATCCACGATCACCGATCCGGTCAGCGGGTCGATCTTCGAGATCCGCTCCACCGTGTCGCCCCACAGCTCGATGCGGACCCCCTGCTCGTCGTAGGCGGGGAGGATCTCGATGGTGTCGCCGCGGACGCGGAAGGTCCCGCGGTCGAGCGAGACGTCGTTCCGCTGGTACTGAATCTCCACCAGCGACTGGAGGATCGCGTCCCGCCCCCGCTCCTCGCCGACCGCGATCGTGACCATCAGGTGCCGGTACATCTCCGGGTCACCGAGGCCGTAGATGGCCGAGACGCTCGACACGATCACCACGTCCTCGCGCTCCATGAGACTGGAGGTGGCGCGCAGGCGCAGGGCGTCGATGTCGTCGTTGATCGACGAGTCCTTGGCGATGTAGGTGTCGGTCTGCGGGACGTACGCTTCGGGCTGGTAGTAGTCGTAGTAGGAGATGAAGAATTCGACGGCGTTGCGCGGAAAGAACGCCTTCAGCTCCCCATACAGCTGCGCGGCGAGCGTCTTGTTGTG
This sequence comes from Gemmatimonadales bacterium, assembly GCA_035500495.1. GTDB lineage: Bacteria > Gemmatimonadota > Gemmatimonadetes > Gemmatimonadales > GWC2-71-9 > DASTHG01. The sequence continues at coordinate 7,303 of DATJXC010000093.1, read as the reverse complement.
GGACAGCACCAGCGTCGGCCGGTTCCACGCCGCCAGCACGTGCGCCATGGTGAGCGTCTTGCCGGACCCGGTCACGCCGAGCAGCGTCTGGTACCGCGTGTCTCGGCGCAGCCCGGCGGTCAGCTCGGCGATGGCGCGCGGCTGATCCCCCGCCGGTGTGAAGGCGGAGACGAGATCAAAATGCATGAGCGAAAGCTAACCGAGGAGCGGGTCGGCGTGGACGCCGGAGTCGCGGCGGGTGGCTTCGGCGACGCCTTTCACCTTCCGGACGGCGCGCAGCACTTTGTTCAGGTGCGTCTGGTTTTCGACTTCCACCAGGAGACTGCCGAAGACCGCCCCGTCCCGTGAGGTCAGGTCCGCCCGCCGCATGTTGGTGCCGGTCTGGCTCACCGCCTCACAGATGTCGGCGTACAGCCCGCGCCGATCCTCCCCCACAATGGCGAGGCGAACCACGAAGGTCTCGCCCCGCGACTCCTGCCAATCGATCTCGACCCGCCGCTCGGGTTCGGCGGAGATCGTCAGCAGGTTGGGGCAGTCGCTGCGGTGGATCGAGATCCCTCGTCCCTGGGTGACGTAGCCGACCACGGCATCGCCGGGCACGGGCTGGCAGCATTGGGCGTAGCGCACCATCAATCCATCCACGCCCTGGATCTTGATCCCGCGGCCCAGGCGGAAGCGTTGGAACACCCGCCCGAAGGCGGTGGGCTTGGGGGGCTGCAGCTCGTCGGCGGCGAGGTCGGGATAGAGGGCGCGCATCACCTGTCCCAATGCCACGTCGCCGCGGCCCAGCACGGCCTGCAGCTGGTCGGCGCTGCCGATCGACAGGGTCACAGCCGCCCGCTGCAGCTGGTCGGCGTTGGGGACGGCGAGGCCGCGCCGGCGGATCTCGCGGTCCAGAATCTCCCGTCCCAGCTCGAGGCTTCGGGTCAGCTCTTCCTTCTGGATCCACTGACGGATCTTGTGGCGGGCGCGGGCGGTCTGAACGTGCGCCAGCCAATCCCGGGAGGGCCGCGCCTGCGGAGACGTCAGGACCTCGACGGTGTCCCCGTTCTTGAGCGCGCGATGCAGCGGCGCGATGCGGCCGTTGATCCGGGCTCCATGGCAGTGATACCCCACCTCGGTGTGCACCGTGAAGGCAAAGTCGAGCGGCGTGGCGTCCTTGGGGAGTCGCTTCACGTCGCCGCGCGGGGTGAACACGAAGATCTCGTCCTGGTACAGATCGACCTTCAGGAACTCCAGGAACTCCTCGGGAGAGTGGGCATCCTGCTGCAGCTCGAGTAGCTGGCGGAACCAGGTGAGATGCCGGTCGAGCTCGTCGGGACCGCCGCCTTCCTTGAAACGCCAGTGGGCGGCGATGCCGTACTCCGCCGTGCGATGCATCGCCCGCGTGCGGATCTGAATCTCGTAGAGCTGGCCCCCGGGGCCGAAGATCGTGGTGTGCAGCGACTGATACCCGTTTGATTTTGGACTGGCGATGTAGTCCTTGATCCGCTCCTGCAACGGCGTCCAGGTGTGATGGATCACCCCGAGCGCGTGGTAGCAGTCCGCTACGGTTTCCACGAGCACGCGGACCGCGAGCAGGTCGTAGATCTCCTCGAACGGTTTCTCGCGCTTGCGCATCTTCTTCTGGATGGACCAGAGATTCTTGGGACGGCCGGTGATCTCGAAATCGGTGAGGCCGGCGCGCTGCAGCTCCTGGCTCAACGGCACCCGGAGGCGCTCGATCGTCTGCTCCCGCTCGGTGCGCCGCTGCTGGACCTTCTTGATCAGCGCGCGGTAGTCGTCGGGCTCGAGGAACTTGAACGCCAGGTCCTCGAGCTCCGCCTTGATCCCGGCCATACCGAAGCGATGCGCCAGCGGCGCGTAGATCTCCCTCGTCTCCAAGGCGATGCGCTCGCGCTTCTCCACCGGGAGATGCTCGAGCGTTCGCATGTTGTGCAGCCGGTCGGCGAGCTTGATGATGAGGACCCGCACATCGCGCGCCACCGACAGCAGCAGCTTGCGATAATTCTCGGCTTGTTCCTCGACGGCGGAGCGGAAGGTGAGGTTCGAAATCTTGGTGAGACCGTCGACCAGGGTCGCCACCTCGAGCCCGAACTCGCGCCGGATCTCTTCGATCGGCACGTCCGAGTCTTCGACCACGTCGTGCAGGAGCGCCGCGGCAATGGTGGTGGAGTCCATCTGCTGCTCCGCCAGAATCGTCGCGACGGCGACGCTGTGGAAGACGAAGTCCTCCCCCGACTGACGCTTCTGACCCCGGTGCGCGCGCTCGCTCACCTGGTAGGCGCGCGTCAGCAGGTCCAGGTCGAGGCGGTCGCGCTGCGGCTCGATCGCCTTGGCCAGGGCCGGTGCGAGTGCCGGGGCCGTGCTGGTCACGCGCCGCGGGTCTCCGAAAAGAGCATGCAGTCCCCCCTGTTGGAGAATCGCTACACTCTTCCTGCGCGTCAACGCAGCCAGCCGGTGGGCGCGAGAAAAGCCAGACGCCACAAGGCCAATCGCCGATCACAGGAGCCCGGCTTCGGCGAAACTGACGTAGCGCTCGCCGCCCACGACGACGTGGTCGTACACGGGGAGGTCGAGGAGCCGCCCCGCGTCGACGAGCTGCCGCGTCACGGCCCGGTCGTCGGTCGATGGGGTGGGGTCACCGCTCGGGTGGTTATGGACGACGATGATCCCCGCGGCCGCCTCAGCGATGGCGGCGCGGAACACCTCGCGGGGGTGCACGAGAGAGCTGTTCAGAATGCCACGCGTGATACACAGATCCGCGAGCACCTGGCTCTGGCTCCCCAGAGCGAGGACATGGAATTCCTCGACCTGGAGGTCGCGCAGGCGTGGTCCGCACAGCCGTTGTACGTCGGCCGGCCCGCGGATCCGGTCGGGGGGTGGGTCCGCCTCGATCACCACCCGGCGGCCCAGCTCGAGCGCGGCGGCCAAGCGCGCAGCCTTGGCACGGCCGATGCCCCCTACGCGCGCCACCTCGGCCGCGGGGCGCGCCGCGAGGCGCCGCAGCGATCCATCCGCGACCGCGAGCAGCTCGGCCGCGACGGCCAGGGCGTCGCGCCCGGAGCATCCAGTCCCCAGCACGACCGCCAGCAGCTCCAGGCCCGTCAGGGCCGCAGGCCCGTGCGACCAGAGGCGCTCGCGGGGCCGATCGTGGATGGGGTGTTCGGCCAGGCGCAGGGACATCGCCACCCAAGTTAGGATGGCTGAATCGCTACACTGGTATCAGAGAAACGCGCGGTGGGGCGAAACGTCGGCACACGCTCTTACACGCCGGCTCCGTGGCACTTCTTGAACTTCTTCCCGCTGCCGCACGGACAGGGATCGTTGCGGCCCACTCCGGCATACGGGTTGGACACCGGCACGGCCTGACCGGGAGGCGTGGGTGATCCACCCGGCCCCGTGGCGGTGCTCGGAGAGACGAGCCCGTCGGCGTCCGCCTTGCGGGCGACCATCGGGGTGGCGCGGCGGGGAGGACCGGTCACCAGCCCCGACGTGGGGCCGGCCCCGGCGCGCGGCGGACGACCGCCGGCAGGACCGCTGGCGGTTCCGGCCGGAGGCGGAGGGCCGATTTGGATCTGCAACCGCAGCCACCGTTCGGTGAAGGTGCGGTGGATGTCGTGCATCAGCCCCACGAACATGTCGTAGGCCTCCTGCTTGTACTCCACCAGCGGATCCTTCTGTCCCCAGCCACGGAACTGGATCGCCGCCTGCACCTGATCGAGGTCGTAGAGGTGATCCTTCCACTTCTCGTCGATCACCGTCAGCATCACGTGCGCCAGCGCCTGCTCGCCCAACCGGACCGCTCCCGCCTGGCGCTCGATTTCATGGAAATAGTCGAGCTTGGCCGCGAACGCCGCGCGCCCGGCCGCCTGAGCCGCGGCGGTCAGCTCGCCGCCGTGCCGGATCTTGCCCGGGTCGGTGACGTCCGGGATCGAGAGCAGGAACTTCTGCAGGAACTCCGCTTCGATCAGGGGACGGTCCCACTGCCCCGGATCCTTGTAGGTCGCCGTCAGCTCGGTCACCAGATGCGCGCACGCCGCGTCGATCATGCGCTGGGCCTCGGCCTTCAGCTCTTCCCCGCCTTCCAAGGCGAAGAGACGCAACGAGTAGATCACGTCGCGCTGCTGGTTCTTCACGTCGTCGTATTCCAGCAGGCGTTTCCGGGCCTGGAAGTTCTGCAGCTCGACGCGCTTCTGCGCCTGCCCGATGGCCCCGGTCACGAGCGGATGCGTGATGACTTCGCTCTCTTCCAGCAGGGTGCCCGCGCGGCCGCAGCTGCCGCACTTGGGGGTGAGCTTGTCCTGGGTGTGCCCGCATTCGCTGCAGCGGTATTGCGTGCCCCCCGACCGGTCCATCCAGCGCGCGATGCGGTCGGAACCGAACAGGCGCATCAGATCGTCTTCGAGCGAGAGATAGAACACGCTCTGCCCCGGGTCGCCCTGGCGTCCCGAGCGGCCCCGCAGCTGGCGGTCGATGCGGCGTGACTCGTGGCGCTCCGTGCCCACGATGACGAGGCCGCAGGGCGGATCGTCGTTGCAGTCGAGCTTGGTGATCTCGGCGGCGGAGAGATCGGCGCGCTCGGCGACCTGGCCGAACGCGGGCTCGCCCCGGGCGCGGATGCCGCAGACCTGACACCGCTTGACCCCGGGTCCGAGTTTGATGTCGGTACCCCGGCCCGCCATGTTGGTCGCGATCGTGATGGAGCCGGGCTGGCCGGCCTGCGCGACGATTTCGGCCTCCCGCTGGTGGTACTTGGCGTTCAGCACCTCGTGCTTCAGCCCCCGCCGCTTCAGCATCCGCGACAGCGTCTCCGACACGTCCACGCTGACCGTCCCGACCAGCACCGGCAGGCCGCGCTTGTGCTGGCGCTCCACTTCGTCCACGATCGCGTTGTATTTCTCGCGGCGGGTCTTGTAGATGAGGTCGTGCTTGTCCACCCGCCGGACCGGCCGGTTGGTCGGGATGACCATCACCTCGAGCTTGTAGATCTGGTAGAACTCGGTCTCTTCCGTCTCGGCTGTGCCGGTCATGCCGGCGAGCTTGCCGTACATGCGGAAGTAGTTCTGGATGGTGATCGTGGCGAGGGTCTGGCTCTCCTCGCGCACCGTCACGCCCTCCTTGGCCTCGACCGCCTGATGCAGCCCTTCCGACCAGCGCCGGCCCGGCATGAGCCGTCCCGTGAACTCGTCCACGATGAAGACCTGGCCCTCCTGCACGACATACTCGACATCCTTTTCGTACAGGGCGTGGGCCTGGAGCAGCTTGTGGATGATGTGCAGGATCTCGCTCTTGGCCGCGTACTCCGACTCGACCACCCGGCGCCGCTCGATCTTCTGCGGCGCAGACAGGTCGGGGTCCCGCTCGATCTCATGGACGGCGTTCGAGATGTCGGGCACGACGAAGAGCTGCGGATCCTGCGGCGACATCGTCTCGACGCCCTTGTCGGTCAGGTGGACCGAGTGCCCGCGCTCATCCATCACGAAGTAAAGATCGTCTTCGATGTCCCGCATCTTCTGCTCGCGGGCGGGGAGTTTCCGGTCGGCCAGGCGGTCGAGCTCGACGCGCTGGACGAGCGATTTGACCCCTTGCTCGTTCAATAGCTTCAGCAACCGCTTGTTCTTCGGCATGCCCAGCTGCGCCTGGTACAGCAACATGGCGCCGTCGTACTGCGTCTTCTCGTCGGCGACGAGCGGCTCCGCCTTGCCGATCAGGTCATTGACCACCGCCGTCTGGCGGCGTACGAGCTGCACGACCTGCGCGTTGTACTGGGCGTACTTCTCGTCCGACTCGGTGCCCACGGGCCCCGAGATGATGAGGGGGGTCCGCGCCTCGTCGATGAGGATCGAATCCACCTCGTCGATGATGGCATAGTGGTGTCGCCGCTGCACCCGCTGCTCCGCCGCGAACACCATGTTGTCCCGCAGGTAGTCGAAGCCGAATTCATTGTTGGTGCCGTAGGTGAGGTCGCAGAGGTAGGCAGCGCGACGCTCGGGCGTCTGTGGCTGGGTATCGTCAATGCACCCGACGGTGAGGCCCAGCCAGGTGTACAGGTGCCCCATCCACTGCGAATCGCGCCGGGCCAGGTAGTTGTTGACCGTGACGAGATGCGCGCCCTGCCCCGCCAGCGCGTTCAGATACAGCGGCAGCGTCGCGACGAGGGTCTTGCCCTCGCCGGTCGCCATTTCCGCGATCTTCCCCTGATGCAGGACGATGCCGCCGATCAGCTGCACGTCGTAGGGCACCATCTCCCAGGTCAGCTCGTGCCCGGTGACCACCACCTTGGACCCGACCAGGCGCCGGCAGGCTTCGCGGACCGTGGCGTAGGCTTCGGGGAGCAGATCGTCGAGGACCGCCTGCAGGGCCGCGCCGTACGCCTGCTCCGCCCGCCCCAGCTGATCCGAAAGGCGGGCGCGCTCCTCGACGTCGGGACAGTCGTGCTTGGCCTGCTTCAGGCGCCGCACGTCTTCGGCCAGGGCGCCGGTGCGCTCGGCGATGACGTTCCGGAACTTGGCGGTCTGCGCCTGCACCTCAGTCACCGGCAGCTCGCGCAACCGCTCCTCGTGCCGATGAATGGCATCGACGAGCGGCCGGATGCGCCGCATCTCGCGTTTGAACCGAGTACCGAAGACCTTCGTGAACAGCTGCTTCACCTGCGCTCCCCTATCGGTACAGGCCGTGCCGGGCGATGTACGCCTGCACGGCGTCAGGTACGAGGTAACGAATCGAGCGGCCCGCCGCGATCCGGCTTCGCACCGCGGTCGCGGAGATGTCGACGGCCGGGACTAGGACCACTCGCCGGATCAACGGGTGCGCCGGCGCCGTCGAACCCGGCCGCGTGAAGACCACGACGTCGGCCAGCGCGCCCAGCGATTCCACGTGCCACCACTCCGGCAGCTCACGCGCAGCGTCCGCCCCCAGCAGTAACGTGAACCGGTTCCCCGGCTCGCGCGCCGCGAGAGCCTCCAGGGTGCGCACGGTGTAGGACGGCGCGGGAAGCTCGAGCTCGATCCGCTCAACGGCCAACCGGGGGTTCCCGGCTACGGCCAGGTCGCACATCTCGGCTCGCTGTGCCGCCGAGGCCCCATGCGCGGCCCGTTTGAAGGGCTGTTCCCGCGCGGGGAGCAGCCGGATGCGGCACCCGAGGGTGTCTGCGATCGTTTCCGCCGCCACGAGATGTCCCAGGTGCACCGGGTCGAACGACCCGCCGAACAGCGCCTCCGCCGCCACGGGAATTCAGGGCGAAGTGGCGGTGCTGTCCGCCGGCGGACAGCTGTGGTTGACCGCCGGATCCTGCGCGTAG
>DATJXC010000092.1:0-10843 GCA_035500495.1 Gemmatimonadales bacterium | reverse complement strand
CTCGGGCCTGTGACCTGCGGTGAGGAATCTTCGATGACAAGGCACTCCGGCCACGATGCCCGATTTGCCCGGTTCTTCCGCCGCGCGGGAGTCGCTTGTGCCAGTGAAGATTGCTCAGGCAGAAGCCCGGCCGACATCACCCGTTCGGCCCGTATGCTGCACCGCGGCGCACACGCCGTCGGGCTGACGGTGAGTGCGAGGAAAGTTGAGTGGCAGATGATGGCCGATGAGGACGATTAAATGACAAAAAGGAAAGTTCGCTGACACGGGACACCAGCCGAACTGGCGGCGGCGATCACTTCTACCACGATGACGCGAACTGCGCCGTGACTCACGTCAGCGGGACATCCGGCCACGTGAACCAAAGTTGTTGATGTGACGAGCAGCGAGTTTGGCATGCCGCGTCGGTCGCTCGTCACGGACAGCGACAACGGGTCCGGCCCTGGCCGGACCCGGCCCTGCTGACTGAATTACCGCAGCGCGGCACGCACCGGATCGCCAGCGGCACCCGCGCCAGCCTCAAGCATGGCTCCGCGATCCGGACGGCGGGTACATCATCGGACCCACCGCCGACTATGCGCTCTACGTAACAACGGCACGCCGCCGCACGTCATCACGTCGCACGGGGCCCTGGCCGCTGAGGAACAGGGCGACGGGCCAGGTGTTCGGCCGGGTCGTCCACCACCCCGGCACCAGGCCGCAGCCGTTCATCGTGGAATCGCTCCAGGCCATCGCTGGGGCGGTGGTGCGGGGATGACCGTCGCAGCAGAGAAGGCCGTAGCGCGTACGTCGAATGGCGGCGGCTCCAGGTCACCGGCCTGAAGCACTTGCAGCAGAGCTACGTGCCGCTGTACGAGCGCACCCGGCGGTTCCGCGGGTACCAGCCCGCCGTGGTTCCCGGCATGCTTCAGACGCCCGGTTATGCGGCCGCGCTGCTGGGGAGCATCGCCGCCGCGCACCGTGCACCCGACGACTCGCGTGAGGCGTCCGAAGCCCGCGTGGACCGCCAGCGACTGCTCTATGAGGGAGGGAGAGAGTTCACGTTCCTGATCGAGGAACCCGTCCTGCGGTGCCGCATCGGCGATAACGACGTCATGGCGGGCCAGCTGCGCCACCTCGCCGAGGCGCTGTCGCTGCCCTCCGTCACTCTTGGGGTGATCCCCGCTCAGGCGCGCCGGCGCATGTGGCCGCTGGAAGGCTCCCTCATCTTCGATGACGCGGCCGTCTAGGTGGAACTGCTGTCTGCCAGGGTGACCGTGACCCGGCCGGGTGAGATCGACCTGTACGTCCGGGCATTCACCGAGATGGGGCAGATGGCCGTGTACGGAAGTCACGCCCGCCAACTGATCAGCACCGCGGGCGCCGCGTTCGGCTAATCGGTGTGCACACTCGCGCACACTCCCTTCCGCGTTCAGGCCGCGGCTCATACCGTCACGTACAGCACGTGGTTCTCGCGACCCAGCCCGCGGCCAGAATCGGCAGGGTTCGGCCAGGTGAGCGACGACGAGCAGCGGCAAGCCGGAGAGGACGGTGTGATGGCGGCTCGGCAGGCGACTGGAAGCCAGCGACGCGGAGTACCGGAGCGGGACTGGGCGACCGATCCCGCGACCCTTACCCGGGTCAGCGAAGCCCTGACGCGGCAGCTGCCCGCCGGGATGTCAATGCTGGAGCCCGCGGGAGCCGCGACGCTGGCGGGTCGTCCATTGCCGCGCAGGCGCCCCGGTCGGCATGTGCGGAGATAAGCGTGATGGCCGCCCGGCGTGATGTGTTCGCGGTCGACGCGGACCAGGCGCTGGCCGAGCTTGAGCAGGCGTGGGCCTACGGCGGCTACCACGGGTTCAGCGGGGACGGCGGCACCTGGTGCGCGATCAGCAGCGCCGGGCAGGTACTCACCGGCCGGACTCCGGACGAGCTGAACCAGGCCATCCGGGCGCACTGGCAGGCAATGCGATGACCACCGGACGGCCGGGCATGCGCCTCGTCAACGGCGGCGCACCGGAGGACGCGGTGGTCCGCCGGCGCCGGTTCGAGCAAGCCCACCCCGAGGCGGTGATCCTGCCGCCAGCCGCGGGCCGGTGGCGCGCGGTCGTCCCGCCCGGCCTGTTCCCCGGCGACGGCACCCAGACCACCCTCGGCGCGTGGGACCTGGCGGCCCTGATGGACCAGCTCGACGCTATCTACCCCGGCACCGGCGAGGACGGCTGAGGCCCGCTTGCGGCGTCTGTCATGGCGTCAACCGGTCGCACCGTCAGCTCGCACATCCTCGAGGACGCTCGGCTCCGGTCCCGTCGGCAAGAGCGCGAGCAACTCACGCTGACTGCGGTCGTAGGCTTCGGCGAGTCGCCACGGGTCGGCCGGGCTGTCCTGGGCGACCGTGAACCCGAGATCGAGGCCACCGCAGTAGCTGAAGACGATGGTGCTGAAGCCGAACCCCTCGAGCACGCCTCCGACGGGATAGAGCGCCTCGACGCGGGCGCCCGCGATGTACACCTCCGTCGGAGGCCCGGGAACGTTCGAGATTATGATGTTGGCCGTCGCGCCGATGAGGCCCGAGAGCAGCGTCGCGGCGCGTGAGGCCCGGATGAACAGCGCGGGCATGAGGAGTCCGTCTGCGCCTCGCATCGCGGTGGCTGGTACGGCTTTGTGGCGTTCCTTGGCGGCGCGGAGCGCCTCGTGTGTGCACATGAGACGCCGCTCGGGGTCCTCTTCATCGGTGGGCAACTCGACGAGCATCACCTGGACCAGGTTGCCGCCCGACTCGGCGTCCTCCGTGCGCACCGAGACAGGGACAAGGGTGACGAGTGGCTCGTCGGGCAGCTCGCCAAGCTCGAGCAGCCAACTGCGGACGGCACCGGCCGTAGTGGCCACGACGACGTCGTTCAGGGTGACACCGAAATGGTTCTTCACGCGCTTGGCGTCATCGAGCAGCACGCGCGTGAAAGCCCAGCGGCGATGCGGCGTGGTGAGAGGCCGGTCGAGCACGGTCTTCGGGACGCGGAGGTTCTCGCCTTGGAGCAGCATGCCGTCGCCGCCCAGGCCGACCAGCCGGGCCAGACGCCGCGTGGCGCCGGAGATGGTCTTCACTCCGGGGGTGACACGAAACGGCATGAGGTGATCGAGGTAGGGCACAGCGCGAGCGCCGCCGAGAACCGCTCGGACCGGCTGATGGGGCAGGCCCGCTACGCCCCGAGCGAGCATCTCCCACCGCGACGGCGCCGGTTCGCCCAACGGCCTGATCGGCCGCGGCACCTCACGCCCCTCTGGTGACCGGTCGAAGAGCATCGTATGGAGCTCGAGCGCCGAGATCCCGTCCACGAACGCATGGTGCAGTTTGAACACGACCGCGACGCGGCCGCCCTTCAGCCCGTCGATGACGTAGAGCTCCCACAGCGGGCGTGAGTGATCAAACGGCTGCGAGACGAGCTGCCCAACCGCTTCCGAAAGCTGGTGGTCGTCACCTGGTCCCGGCAGCGTGAAGGCGCGTACGTGGTAGTCGAGGTCGAGCTCGGCGTCATCGACCCAGTAGGGGTAGTCGAGGTGCAGCGGGACGTGCACGAGCTTCCGGCACAGCGCCGGTGCGAGGTGGATCCGTTTGGCGACCAGGTCGCGCAACACCTGCCGGGTCACGCGCTGCTGTCCCTCCGATGGAGGCTCGAGGATCGACACGGACGCCATCTGAAGCTTCTGCTTTTCGTTCTCCACCGAGAGCATGAACGCGTCGATCATGGACAGTTGTTTCATGATGATTTGACCTCTCCGTAGCCTCTGTACGACCAGTGGGCCGTCTGGACCGACCCGATCGGGAAATATGCGCGAGGACCGCGCGTCCAATGCACTTTCACCATGCGCGTCTCGGTCTTTACATGACGTCACCGTGTGCCGGACAACGGAACCGAAAAAACCGTCAGGGGCTGTGAGCGGGATTTCGATAAGGCGACGAATCGAATCTCGATCCTGCGTCAAACCGTCAGTACTCACTTTTGGCAGCCGATCAGGAGAAACCCCAGCCCCGACTCCAGCCGGTCGACGCTCAACCGAGTCCCGCCAGCCCCGCCGCACGGGCGCTGGCGACTGCCTCGCGCAGGGTCGTCTGGGCGTCGCGTGTAGCGCACCACCTGAGTTCACGCTCGGCCTTTTCCGTCGATATGAAGACCGGGGCCGAAAGGGCCTGGACCCAGTCGGACAAGACAGGGGCCGCTGGGACACGCCGCTGGACCCCAGCGGCGGCGCCGATCACGGCCCGAGGCAGACGCACGGTGCGCCAGCCGAGCGCGTGAGCGATGTCGGCCATGGTCAACTGCCCCGGCGCGGCGAGGTTGTACACGCCCGGTCGCCCCGCCCCGACCACCCCTGCGCACAAGGCAGCCGCCACGTCCTCGACATGCACGAGCTGAAGTGGCACGCCGAAGTCGGGAAGTATCCGAGCTGTCTGGGGTAGCCAATTGAGGGGCCACGGCGCCGGCAGTCTCTCGGCCATCTGCACATAGGGCAGGATCTGCAACCAGGCATGGGCGCCGGGGCCACCCACGCTCGGTGGGCGGAAGATGAACGTCTCGGTTCCGGTTCCCTCGGCGGCCGTTTCCAGTGCCGCTTCGAGCTCTACTTTCTGGGCTGAATAGTAGAAATGCTCCGTGCCCGCAGGCGGTGTCTCCTCGGTCAGCCGGGACGGGTGATCGGCGTGAAACCCGTAGGCCGCGGCGCTTGATGTGTACACGATGCGGCGGCATCCGGCCGCTACCGCTGCTTCGAAGACGCTCCGCGACCCTTCGAGGTTCGTCACGCGTGTCGAACGCCGGTCGCCGAGGATCAGGAATGCCAGGTGGACCACGACGTCTGCTCCGTCGACGAGCTTGGCCACGTCGTCGGGGTTGGTCACGTCCCCTTGGACGAATTCCGTCCGCGTCCAGCCGTGCTCGCTCGGGGCGATGGGCCGGCGGGCCATTGCGAGGATCGAGCCGACGCCCGGGGTCTTTTCGAGATGTCGGACGAACGGGCGCCCGATCTCACCGGTGGCACCTGTGACGGCGACTTTCAGCCCGGTGGTCGCTTCTCCGGTCGAACTCATTTCGTATTGCCTCTTTGCCTCATGTGTGTCCCGTTATCGTCTGGTCTGTAGCACCGGCAGGAGGATCGCCGAGGGGTGCTCTGGGTCGTGGAAGATCCGCTGGTCGGCGGGGAGGAGCGGTGAGTGCTCGTGCATGCCGCGTCCCGTGCCAGGGTTGCGGGCGAACCGTGGGTGGGCTCCGGACGAGATCTGCACCCGCACGCGGTGACCGGGGGCGAAGCGATGCGCGGTCGGCCACAGCTCCACGTCCGCGCGGCGGATCCCATCTGCGGCCGTGGGCGGGTGATCGGCAGACAGGCGCTGCAGTCCGTCGCAGACGTTCCTGGACACGCCGCGCGCGTCGACGTCGCACAGCCGCACGAACACATCGGTGTGTCTGCGGCTCGAAGCAAGGTGCACCAGCGCCGAGACCGGTCCGATGACCTCGAGGGGCCGATCGAGCGGCGCGCTCGTGTACGTCAGGACGTCCGATCGGGCCTCGAGCTGCGCGTTGTCGCGCCGTGCGCTGCCCCACAGGACAGGGCCGCCCAGCGCGGGGGTCGGGTCCGCCGGGTCGTACCGGTAGGCATCCGGGCGGGACGGTCCGGGCGGTGTGGGCGACAGGCCGCGGTCCCGGTGCAGGTACCAGGGCTGGGTGAGCGTGCCGGGCGGCGGCCAGTCCGGCAGGTTGCGCCACTCCTCGGCGCCGGTGACGTACACGCGCACCGGCGCACCGGATCGGGTGTCGGCACCGTCGATGAGGTGGCGGCGCAGTACCTCGATCGCTCGTCGGGTCGCCTCCGCAGTCAAACCGTGGGCGACGTGGGTCCACGGGCCGATGGTCAGGTGGACCCTCCGGCCGGCGTCCCGCAGACGGCGGAAGTCCCGAAGCTGGCCTGGCAGGAAGATGTCGTGCCACCCGGTGACGAGATCGACGACCGCCTCGACATCCTCGACGCGGGCGCTGAAGACCCGGTCGTCCCAGTACGGATGGGCCGGGTCAGCATTCGCGAGCCATTCCTGGTAATAGGGCAGAGCCTTTCCGAGCAGCCTGCGGTCGGCGACGGCAAGCGGCCAGGCATCGAGCGCCCGCCGCAGCCGCCGCCGCATGAGCAGCATGCGGAGCTGACCCAATGGCAGCTCCTGCACCGCGGCGATGTAGGCCCAGCCCAGCGCCGCCTCGAGTGAGAAGCTGTCGCCCAGGTACATCAGGCTCCGCGGATCGGACGAGGACACGGTGACGACGACCGCGGCGAGATCGGGGCCGGCATCCGCGGCGATCGCCCACTGTGCGATGCCCAGGTAGCTCGCCCCCGCCGTGGCGAGTGGTCCCGCGTGCCACGATTGCTCACGAATCCAGGCGAGGGTCGCAAGCCCGTCGTCGCGTTCCCGGAACGGATCGAGCACGCCGCCTGAGCCGAAGGTGCCACGGCAGCTTTGCAGCAGAACCTGCAGGCCTCCCCTCGCCAGCAGACGGGAACTGACGATCGCCACCGGCCCGCGCCGTCCGTAGGGTGTGCGGACCAGCACGGTCGGCAACGGCCCGGCGCCCCGCGGGCGGTAGAGGTCCGCGAGGAGTGTGACGCCGTCGGGCATGGGCACTCGGATTCCGCGGCGCACCTCGACGTCTGGCGTCGTCGCCTTGGGCAGTTGCAGCGCACGCTCCCAGGCCCAGGCCCAAGCCCGCGGGCGGTAGACGGGGGGTCGAAGGACACGCGGCGACCCGGGGTCAGAGAACCTCATGGGTTCCCCCGTCTGCGGCTCGGCGCTCGTGCGCGGCCAACGCCCCCCGGTTGAACGCCGCGGCAAAGCTTCCCCGCTCCCGTACCTTCTCCTCGGTCAGGCGATCCACCTCAGGCGCGATGCGCCGGAACTCCCGATCCACGACCGGCTTGATGACCCCCCGCAGGAGATGCTGGTACTTCAGCGTGCCGGGCACGAACACCTGCCGAGAGCGACGCTCGATGCCGCGCACCAACGCGTCAGCTGCTATCGACGCCGCGTAGGTCTTCCCGGCAGGGCCACGCAGCATTGCGCGCATCCGCGCGAAGTCGGCGTGTTCCCGGTCGCCGTCGCGAACCATAGGGGTGTTGATGAACATCAGGTACGCCACGCCGACATCGACGCCGAGGTGCGCGACCTCCACGCGGACCACGTCGAGCAGCGCTTCCAAGCCCGCCTTGCTCGCGGCGTACATCGACTCACCCGGAGGGCAGAAGATCGCCGCGGCCGAGGCCACGCCCAGCAGGTAGCCGCGGCTCTCGACCAGATGTGGCAGGCAGGCGTGGATGAAGCGCCAGTTCCCGGTCACGTTGACGTTGAGCTGAGCTGCGAGGACGTCCGGGTCGAGGTGGCGTGCTGCGCCAATCGTGCCGATTCCCGCATTGGAGACGGCCACGTCGATCGCACCGAAGCGGTCGATGACGCCGGTCACCGCCGCCGCAACCGAGGCAGGATCCGTGATGTCGCACCCGAACGCGGCGGCGGTGCTGTCCACCTCCGCAGCAGCCTTCTTGGCCGCCTCGCCATCGATGTCCAGCAGGGCGACCCGGTGCGCTCGGGCGAGGCGTCGGGCTGTCTCCAGCCCGATGCCGTTAGCGGCGCCGGTGATCACTGCGACGGGCAATGGCATGATTTCTCCTTCTGCCAGCGGAAAATTCGGGGCGAGTCCGGAGGACTGATTCGCTTACAAACCGAGATCACAGCCGATGAGTTCTTTCATGATTTCCTTGGAGCCGGCCCAGATCTCGGTGACGCGGGCGTCCCGCAAAGGCCTGGGTCACCTCGATCTTGGTCACCAGCTCGGCCAGTTTGAATTTGTTGTGCTGGAAGGACCCGATGGGTTGCCCGAACGCCCGACGCTCTTTCGTGTATTCGATTCCTCGGTGCCGAACTCGACGATGTACAGCGGGCAGGCGTCGGTGTGGAGGGTGACGCTCGTAGCGGGGCTTGAGGGTGCGGTCCACGAACTGGCGGAGAGTGCCGCGGAAGGCATCGTGGTCCTCGTGGAAGATCGTGCGCCGCATGTCCTCAGATCCTTCGCTGGTGGTCGCGCCAGAACGGCTCCCGCACGTCCTTCTTCAGCACCTTTCCGTTGGCGCTGCGCGGAAGGGCGTCGACGAACAGGACCTTCTTCGGCGTCTTGATCCCGCCGAGCACGGGCCGGCAGTACGCGATGAGCTCCTCCTCGGTCGCCTGCGCACCTTGGTTCAGCTCGACCACGGCGGTGACGGCCTCGCCCCAGTCGGGGTGCGGGGTGCCGATCACGGCACAGTCCTGCACCGCCGGGTGCGCCCAGATGACCTGCTCGACCTCACTGGGGTAGACGTTGAACCCACCCGAGATGATCATGTCTTTCTTGCGGTCGGTGATGTGCAGGAAGCCCTCGGTGTCGAGGTAACCGATGTCCCCGGTGTGCAGCCACCCGTCGATGATGGTCTCAGCGGTCTTGTCCAGGGCCTTGTAATAACCCTTCATCACCAGGTCGCCGCGCACGCAGATCTCGCCGGTCTCGCCGACAGGGAGGATCTTCCCGTTCTCGTCGAGGATCTCGACCCGCACCAGCGGCGCGGGCCGCCCCGCCGCCGACAGTCGCGAGCCGTCGGCGATCTTGCCGTCGCGGAAGTGCTCCTCGGGGCGCAGGAAGGCGATCGCGGAGGGCGCCTCGGCTTGCCCGTACCCCTGGAACATCACGGGGCCGAACACCTCGATCGCGCGGCACAGCTTCTCAGTCGACATAGGCGCCGCGCCGTAGATGAAGTACTTCAGCGACGAGAAGTCCCTGTCCTCGATGCCGGGAATCTCCAAGAGCCGGTAGATCACCGTCGGCGGCAGGTACAGCTCCGTGACCCGGTGCTTCTCGATCAGGTCGAGCAGCTGGAGCGGATCAGGGCGGTTCATCACCACCACCGTGCCACCGCGAGCCGTGACCGGCAGCGTGAGAGTGCCCGCCGCGTGCGTCATCGGCGCGGCGACCAGGTTCACGATCGGCTCGTCCGAGGAGTAGGGAGCGGCGAACATCTGGTGCAGCGCGCTGACGGACAGGCTCCGGTGCGTGTTCATCGCGCCTTTCGGCGCCCCGGTGGTCCCGCCGGTCGGCATGATCCCGGCCAGGGATTCCGACTCCGGGATGTAGTCGGGAAGCGCGCTGGACGCCCCCTCGATGAGCGACTCGAGGGTGACAGCGTCCGCTGTCGACGCAGCTTCGGTGTTCGAGCCCAGCGAGATCACGGTGTGCAGCTGGTCCAGGTCGGGGCGGAGCTTCTCCACGACCGGGAGGAACTGCTCGTGGCAGAACAGCACTTCGCAGTCGAAGCCGCCCAGCAGGCGCTGGATCTCCTCCGGCGAGTACGCGGGGTTGACCGGAACCCAGGCCATTCCGGCCCGCCACATTCCAAGGACGCACGCCCAGGCGGTGGGGTCGTTACCCGCAAGCACCGCGCCCTTGGCCTCGCGCTCGACTCCACGGGCGAGCAGCGCGTTACCGACGCGGCACGAGAGCTCACCGATCTCGTTGTAGGTGAAGGTCCGCTCGCCCGCGATGAAAGCCACCCCGTCCGGGTTGGCGCGCCAGCCCCGGTCGAAGAAGTCGGTCACAGCCATAATGGTTCCTTTCTTTCTCACGAGCCGAGTCGTCCGCTGCGGTAAAGCAGCGAGGTCAGGTAGCCGAACTTCATGTTGAGCAGGTGGTTCTCGCCGTCTTCGATGAGGGCCGCCCGGGCGTCGCGGAAGAGTTTCTCCATGGGGTACTCGCGAGACAGGCCGTAGCCGCCGAGCAGCTGCAGCGCCTCGTCCGCCACCTGGTACGCGAGCTCGGTGCATGTGACCTTGGACCCGCCAGTGAAGTAGGCATGCTTGGCCGGCGTGAGGAACGTGTATTCGGTGGCGCGCCGGGCGACTGCGCGCATCGTCTCCACCTTGCGAGCCATGGCGCCGAGCCGGTACTGCACCATCTGGTGGTCGGCCAGGAGCGCGCCTCCCTGGCGGCGCTGGTGAACGTACTCCAGCCCGTGCTCGAACGCCGCCCGAGCCAGGCCCGTCATGATCTGGCCCATGGCCACACCCGCCGTCGACCACGTGGAGGAGTGGCCGCGCCAGTAGTCATCGCCAAGCGACAGCGCGTACCGCACGGGGATCTTGACGTCATCGAAGAACAGCTCGCCCTGGGGCAGAGCGCGCTTGCCCAGCTTCTCCAACGGCTTGCCTCGGCTCACCCCCGGGAGGTCGAGGGGGACAATGACCTCGACACCGTGCGGGTGTCCCTCGTCATCGAAGAACCCATCACCGTAGTCCGCGACGATCGTCAGGATCGCGACCTGGGCAACGGGGCCGTTCGAGATCCAGGCCGAGCTCTGTCCGTTGATCACGATGTCCCCACCGCTGATCTTCGCAGTCAGGTTTCCCTTGTTGCCCTGCGCTGCGCCGGCGTGCCGCTCGGCGGGGTAGAGCATGGTGCCGTCCGACCCGCGATCGGGCTGGGTAGCGATCCAGGCCCCGATCTTGCCCGCAGTCAGTTCGATCAGCTCCTGGTTGCCGACCCGTTTGGCCATCATGTGGGGGAATGCGGCGGCGGCCAGCGACACGGTGAGACCTGCGTCGCCCCAGCCGAACTCCTCGATGACGATCGCCTGGAGCTGGGCCAGCTCCCGTGGCGGCACGTCGTCGGGGCCGGCGTCGAATTCGATACCGGACGCTGCGGCAGTGTGGAGGAACTCCCAGAACGGCGAGTTGGGCGCGACGGCGCCCTCGGCGCTCAGCTTGTCGATGGCGACTCCCGCAGGTCGCATCACCTCGCGCGCG
>DATJXC010000091.1:0-16752 GCA_035500495.1 Gemmatimonadales bacterium | reverse complement strand
TTGTGCTTGTTTGGTGCATTGTACTCTTGTTGAGCGACATCCTGTGGCTGATGATTGCTCACCTGCATGGAGAGAATCTCTGGCTACAATACCTGACCGTACCGCTCGAGAGTGGCATCGCCTTGTGGGCGCTATCCGATTGGCAAACGCAAGAGGTAATGCGAATCGCGTACCGTGTGACCATCCCAATTCTGATCTTCATTACTGCGGCCGTCTCGATAGCCCTGCGGCCGGCCCCGGCGTTTGACCAACTACTTGCTCCATTCCATTCGTTGGTCCTGCTCGCGGCCTCCTTGTATACACTCGTGCATCGCACCCTCCTTGCCGAGCAGGCAGTCACGGAAGCGGACTGGTTCTGGATCACCCTCGGCATGTCTCTGACATTCGGCACCGACGTCGCCGTACGACCGTTCGCCGAAGCCTTTATAATGACTCGTCCCGACTGGGTTGCCGACGCTTACATCACCAAGGGATGGGTGGATATTCTAGCTTTCCTTCTTATCACCCGAGGTATCCTACGCGCTTCCCTTCAGCCTCGGTTTGGTGGGTCTTCCTAAGCGCCGGGCTCGCGCTCGGCGTGATCCTCGTGGCCCTCGGTGCGGCTCTCGTCTTGTACCAACGCCGCTTTCTGGCCCTGCATCGCCGTCATGCGGTAGGCCTGTTGCGGGCGCAGGAAGAAGAGCGCGCCTGGGTGGCTCGCGAAGTGCACGACGACGCGCTGCAACGGATCGCGGTGTTGCTGCAAGACCTGGACGGGTGGCGCGACCAGCCGGAACCGACTCGAGTGGACGCCCATCGCGCGGAAATCGAGGACCTCTCCGTCGTGTTGCGGCGCCTGGCCTACCGGCTCCATCCACCGATGTCCGAACAGGACGGATTGGTTCCTCCGCTGCGACGACTCGCCACGGATTTGAGCCGCTCGTCCGGGATCCCGATCAACGTCACGGACGAGAGTGAATCGAAACTGCGTCTCACCCCGGAGCAGCTGATCGTGGCGTACCGCATCGTGCAGGAGGCGCTGAGCAACCTGATCAAGCACGCCAAAGCCCCCGCCGGAACCGTCCTGATCCGCACCAACGGGCGTCTCCTCGACGTGGTCATCGAGGACCAGGGCGCGGGCTTTGACACGGGCCTGGCCCGCAACGCCGGTGGACTGGGCCTCGTCTCGATGGCCGAACGGGCCCGCGCGGTGGGGGGGACGTTGACCGTGTCCTCGGAGCCGGGCCAGGGCACCCGGGTCCAGTTCCAGCTGCCGCGCGAGGTGGAGGCGAAGCGCTCGTGAGCGCTCAACGGCCCCGGGTGGTGATCGCCGACGATCACCCGATCGTGGCCCAGGGGCTGCGCGCCCTGCTCACCGAATCGTGCGACGTGGTCGCCCTGGTACATGACGCCCGCCAGATCGAGCAGGCGCTGCAGACGCACCAGCCCGACCTGCTGCTGCTCGATATCTCGATGCCGTACCGCAACGGCCTCGAGCTGCTGGCCCAGCTGGGGAGCCAATTCCCCAAGGTGCGGGTCGTGATCGTGACGATGCACGTGGATCAGGTGTTCGCCGACACCGCGATGCAGAATGGCGCGGCGGCGTTCGTGACCAAGGAAGCGCCGGCGGAGGAGCTGCGCACCGCCATCACGACCGTGATGTCCGGGGAGCGCTACAGATCGCCACGGATCGTGAGGCGGCGGCATGACCTCGAGCCGGGCCTGTACAACCCGCTGCTCGAGCGCCTGACGCCGCGTCAGCTGGAGATTCTGCGCCTCACCGCCGAGGGGAAGACGGCCACCGAGGCGGGCAAGAGCCTCGGGGTCAGTCCCCGCACCATCGAATTCCATCGCTTGCGGATCCGCAAAGTCCTGGGCATCAAGACGGAATGGGGACTACTCCGGTTCGCGATCATGGCCAAGCTGAGCGATATCCCCGGGGCGGTCGAGGACAATTCCCAAGGGGCCTCCTGAGAGAACCCTGTCGCGAAGCCCATGGCGGTTAGTGAGCTAGATCCAGATCCATCCAGGTACCGCCCCCGCCCCCCCACAACTCGATGCGCGTAATCGGGTGGATCTCCCAGGTGGTGCCTCTGGTGTTCCCCACCTGATCGGGATGATCCGGGTCGAACATCAGCCATCCGGAGATGCGCACGCGGCGGCCCTGCGTGTGGGCCGCCAGCAGCGAGTCGATCGCCCATCGAGGGTGCGTCGCCCGTACCCGCGGGGTGGTTTCTACCACCACCGCGTTGCGGCGGTCGCCCGCCTTCCCTGCGGTGTCCGTGGGGACGAGCCAGACGTGCCAGTCGTGCCAGTCGGAAGTGGTCAGCTCGCAGTTCGTCGCCTCCTCCTGCTCCTCGCGCGCGCCGCCCAGATACCCCTCGATCATGATCGGCGCCCCCTCGTGCTCGGCCACGGCCGCGCTGTCGGCGGTCGTCCAGGAGTAACGCCGGCGCGGGAGGCCCTGCCAGGGAAGCGCCAGAATCGCCGCGATCGGCACGGCGTGGTAGGCCGCGGGAACGTCAACCCGATTCTTCCGCAGATTCGTGGCGGAATCGACGTGGGCCCCGTTCTTTCCTTTGCCCACCGCCACGCAGGCCCCGGTGTCGAGCTCCACCGGGCGCGGCTTGGACCAGGCCTTGATGGAATCGCCCCACTGGAGGGGGGAGACGCTCGCCGTCACGACGGTGCTCGTGCTCACGGACGACGTGATCACCTGCACCCGGTTCGCGTAGACCCAACCCTCGGGGCCGCCGCTCAGGCGCCCATGGTAGTAGTGGTTCGTGGGGGTCGGGGCCAGCAGGTCGAGGGTGTCGCCGGGATTCAGGTAGAGCACCGTCGCCGACTGCTGTGATGGGCCCGCGTGAAAGACGGAGGAGAGTGTCACCACCGCCCGTTGGGCGCGCAGCGATCCCGCCAGGCCAGCTGCGAGCCAGAAACCGACCAAAGCTGCGCAGGTAATCCTCATGGCTACTCCGCTCCAGTCTCCGACAATCTGGCGTCAGTCGCGCGAGCCTCGATACTGGGGGGACTACGAGGGGCCGCGGGACCCTAACTCCCATCTCCCCCACAATTTGGGGGGAGTGTCTCAACGGTTGGTCAACGCCCTCACCTGAGAGTGTGGCGCACATTCAGGGCCGCTCGTAATATCTGCGTATGACCTCCTCACGACGCGGATTAGTGTCGTGCGCGGCGGTGGCCCTCACGGCGGTGATCGGCGACCCGTGGGGGAGGTCCCTGTCTTCCCAGGAGCCGGTCGGCGCCACCGCCCGGTGTCGCGACGGCAGCTATTCGTTCAGCTCGACCCCCTGCTCCAACCGCGGGGGCATCTCCCAGGTGCTCGGCGCCGGCAGCTATCTCGTACATTCCGATTCGGGAGCGCCGCTCGTGGCGCGGCTGACGACGGACGAGGCGAGGAATCACGGCGGCGAGGCGGCCACCGTGTGCGGTTACGTGGCGGCCGCGCGTCACGTGACCAGCATTCCCGGCGACCCCACCTTCCTGGATCTCGACCACGCCTATCCCTGGCGGGTGTTCTCGATCGTCATCTGGGGCGTGGACCGGTCACACTTCTTGCGTCCGCCGGAGTCCGCCTACCAGGGACTCGAGCTCTGCGTCACCGGCAGGATCGACGCCTCAGGGGGAGCGGCGTACATCACCGTGCGTTCACCGCGGGACCTTCGCATCGGAACCTAGCCGCACTCGCGTCAGCCCAGGATCGCCGCGAACAGCGAGGGGAGATCCAGGGCGAGCGGTGGATGCCCCGGATCGGGCTGCCACGCCAGCGTATCGGGTACCGGAAATCGCCTTACATCCACCGCCCGGGCCGACCATATTTGCTGCGCGTGACCGCCCCCCAACCGCAACTTGATCGCCTCAAATCGGCCCTCGCGGGTCACTACCTCCTGGAGCGCGAGATCGGCTCCGGGGGGATGGCCACGGTGTACCTGGCCGAGGACCTGAAGCACCACCGCAAGGTCGCGGTCAAGGTGCTGCGCTCCGACCTGGCCGCGTCGCTCGGCGCCGAGCGGTTCCTGCGCGAGATCCAGGTCGCCGCCCGGCTGCAGCATCCGCACATCCTCCCGCTGCACGACTCCGGCGAGGCCGACGGCTTCCTCTATTATGTGATGCCCTACGTCGAGGGCGAATCGCTGCGCGCGCGCCTGGGGCATGGCGGCGAGCTGCCGATCCACGACGTGGTGCGCATCCTCTCCGAGGTGTCCGACGCCCTCGCTTACGCCCACGCCCGCGGCGTGGTGCACCGGGACATCAAGCCCGACAACGTGATGGTCTCGGGCCGCCACGCCCTGGTGATGGATTTCGGCGTGGCCAAGGCGGTGAGCGAGGCGACGGGGCGCCAATCGATCACCACCGTCGGCGTAGCGATCGGCACTCCGGCCTACATGGCGCCGGAGCAGGCGGCGGCGCAGGAGAATATCGACCACCGCGCCGACATCTACGCGTTGGGGGTGACGGCGTACGAGCTGCTCACCGGCCGCCCGCCGTTCACCGGGATGTCGGCGCAGCAGGTGCTCGCCGCTCATGTGACGCAGGCGCCGGAGCCGCTGACGCAGATCCGGGCGGCGTGCCCGCCCGCGCTGGCCGCGGTGGTGATGAAGTGCCTCGAGAAGCGTCCCGCCGACCGGTGGCAGAGCGCCGAGGAGATCACGCGCCAGTTCGACGCGCTGGTCACGCCGAGCGGCGGGATGACCCCCACCGCCGCGGTTCCCGCCACCGGCGCCGGCACGGCACCGGCGCCGAGCGCACGGGCGCCCCGGCGGTGGCAGCCGGTCCTCTATCTGGTCCTGGGGCTCGCCCTCGTCACCGGAGTGGTGTGGAAGGTGATGCGGGGGCGCGGCGCCGCCCACCTCCCCGCCAACGACCGCCGCATCGTGGTGCTGCCGTTCGAGAACCAGGGCGATTCGTCACGAGTCTATTTCGCCAACGGGGTCACTGAAGCGATCACCACCGAGCTCACCGGAATCGGGGGATTGAGCGTGATCCCGCGCAGCACCGCGGCGCGGTTTCGCGGCACCACCAAGAGCGTGAGTGAGATCGGGCGGGAGCTGGGCGTGGGGTACGTGCTCACGGGAACGGTGCAGTGGGACGATGCTCCCGGTCACGCCCCCAAGGTGCGGGTGAGTCCGGAGCTGATCCGAGTCGCCGACACCAGCAGCGTCTGGGCCCACGGCTACGACGCGGTCCTGGCGAGCGTGTTCGACGTGTATTCCAGTATCTCGACCGAGGTCGCCAAGGCGCTGCAGGTGGCGCTCAACGACCCCGAGCGCCAGGCGCTGGCACGTCGTCCGACCGAGAACTCCGAGGCATACGACCTCTACCTCCGCGCCATCGACTACAACAACCGCGGGCTCTCGGTCGAGAACTTCAACGCCGCGATCCCGATGTTGCAGCGCGCGGTGACGCTCGACCCGACGTTCGCCCTGGCGTGGGGACGGCTCTCCGAGACCCTGGCGCTGGCGCACTGGCTCTACATCCGGCGCACCGATGAGACGCTCGCCGCCGCCAAGACGGCCGCCGAACGCGCGCTGGCGCTCCAGCCCGACCTGCCCGAAGCCCACCGGGCGATGGGCAACTATTACTACCGCGTTCGGGAGTACGACAAGGCGCTCAAGGAATTCGCCATCGTGCAGCAGACCGAGCCGAACAGCGCCGATCTCATCAATGCAATCGGTTACGTCGAGCGGCGCCAGGGAAAGTGGAATGAGGCGCTGGCCCACCTGCGTCAGGCGCAGCAGCTCGATCCCGGGTCGGCACAGACCATCGCGCAGCTCGCGGAAACGATGAACAAGCTGGGTCGTTACGACGAGGCGATCGCGATGTGCCGCCGCGGGATCGAGATCGCTCCCGACCAGCCCGACTCCTACTTCTTCCTGATGACCGCGGAGCTGGCCCAGAACGGGAACCTCGCCGAAGCACAGCGCACCCTCCGTCTCGCGCTCGCGGCCATGCCCCCGGCCCGCATGATCGGCGGAACTTTCCAGCCGTTCCCCTTTGTCGTGGCGCCCGACGACTCACTGAGCGCCGTGATGCTCGGGTTAGGGTCCACGCAGGCCGGGATCGATCCCGGCGTTTACTACCAGTGGCGCGCCGACCTGATCCGCCTCCGCGGCAACCCCACAGAGGCCCGTCTGCTGTACGACTCGGCACGGGTCCTTCTACAGGCAGACCTGCGCCGACTCCCCGACGACTACGGATTCCACGCCCGCCTGGGGCTCGTCCTGGCGCGTCTGGGAAGCGCGGATGCGGCGATCCGCGAAGGCAAGCGCGCCGTCGAGCTGCTCCCGCCCGAACGGGACGCCTACTTCGGCATCGACAACGTCCTGAATCTGGCGCAGATCTACGGGATTCTGGGGCAGGCGGCGCCCGCCGTAGCGCAGCTCCGCAAGACCATGTCGGTCCCCTCCGATGTGACGCCCGCCTTCCTGCGGGTCGATCCCACCTGGGACCCGATTCGCCACGATCCCGCGTTTCAACAGCTCCAGAGCACAGGACGCCACTAGATGCATCCAGCGTCGCTGAATGACTGACCTGACCCGTCTCACCGCCGCCCTCGCCGACCGTTATCGCATCGAGCGGGAGCTGGGCCAGGGCGGCATGGCCACCGTCTATCTCGCCCAGGACCTGAAGCACGACCGCAAGGTCGCGCTCAAGGTCCTGCGCCCCGAGCTGGCTGCGGTGCTCGGCGCCGAGCGGTTCGTGCAGGAGATCAGGACCACCGCGGCGCTGCAGCACCCGCACATTCTGCCCCTATTCGATTCGGGGCAGGCGGTCGTCCCCCCTCTCCGCGATGCGGAGAGGGGGATAGGGGGTGAGGTATTCCTCTACTACGTCATGCCCTATGTCGAGGGCGAGACGCTCCGCGCCAAGCTCGATCGCGAAACCCAGCTCGGCATCGAGGAAGCGGTCCGGATCACGACCGAGGTCGCCGACGCCCTCGACTACGCGCACCGGCACGGGGTGATCCACCGCGACATCAAGCCGGAGAACATCCTGCTCCACGATGGCCGGGCGACGGTGGCGGACTTCGGGATCGCGCTGGCGCTCTCCGCCGCCGCGGGTGGCCGCATGACCGAAACCGGCCTTTCCCTCGGCACTCCGCATTACATGAGCCCCGAGCAGGCGACCGCGGAAAAGGAGCTCACCAACCGCTCCGACATCTACTCGCTGGGCTCCGTGCTGTATGAAATGTTGACCGGCAGTCCACCACACACCGGCGCGTCGGCGCAGCAGATCATCATGAAGATCGTGACGGAAGAAGCGGCTCCCGTCACAACGCTGCGCAGGTCGGTGCCCACCAATGTGGCGGCCGCCGTGGCCAAAGCGGTGGAGCGACTCCCCGCCGACCGGTTTGCGAGCGCGGCGGAATTCGCCCACGCGCTCAAAGACCCGCAGTTCAGAGGTGATGCCGGATCGGTCGGCGCCGCACACGATCGCAGCGCGATACCGGGGCTCACCTGGCGCGACTGGCGCATCTGGGTGGGGGCGGCGGCCCTGATGCTCGTGGCGGGCGTCGGCGGCCGGTGGACGGCACCCACGAACAGTGGAAAGCGGCTGGTCGCGCGCTTTGCGATTCCCGTGGGGGCCGAGGGCGGGATCACCGGCGCCGCGGTCAATGCTCTCGCCGTGTCACCGGACGGCGGGACCATCGTCTTTGCCGGCCGCGGCGCGGTCGGCGACGTCGGGCGACTGTACGAACGACGGCTGGACGAGATGTCAGCCCGGCCGATCGCGGGAACCGAGGGCGGCACATTTCCGACCTTCTCGCCCGACGGGAAGCGGCTCGCCTTTATCGGTCCCGGTGGAATCTTCGTGCTCACCGTGCCTTTTACCGGCGGGTCCGCTGGGCTCGTTCCCAACAGCGCGGCGCAGGAGTTGTCCTCCATTCTCTGGCTCGACGACCAGACCCTGCTCACCGTGAACAGCCGCGGCGGCATCGCACGGCTGACGCTCGACGGTGTGGCCACGACGATCGCGGAACCCGACCGCGCCGGCGGCGAAAAGAATCTGTTCCTGGCCGCCGTGCTTCCGGATCGGCGGACGATGCTGGCGATCGCCTCCAGAGGCAACAACATCGTCGGTCCGCTCGTGGCGATCGACGCCCGGAACGGGCACCGCACACCCGTCCTGGACCGGCCCGTCAACGCGGCGTGGTACGCCGACGGCTGCCTCCTGTGGAGCCTCCCCAGCGGCGTGCTGCAGGGAGCGACCTTCGACCTCCAGCGGCTGCGCCTGAGCGGAGCGACGGGCACGATCGCGGAGGGCGTCCAACAGGAGATCGGAGGGCCTGCCCAGGCAGCCGTCTCCTCGTCGGGGGCTTTGGTGTACGTGCCGGAGTCCCCACTGTCTCTCGTCCTCCTGGACCGGTCGGGCCGTCGCGACGTGCTGGCGGAGGGCCACCGCTTCCACAGCCCGCGGTTCTCACCCGATGGACGGCGCCTCGCCTTGGATTTCACCCAACAGGGGTTCCGCGACGTCTGGACCTTCGACCTGCGCCAGCGCACGCTCTCACGGCTGACGTTCGAGAACGATGGACACGACCCCGTCTGGTCGCATGACGGCCGATGGGTGGCGTTTTCTCATGGCGCGGGGATCTGGCGGCGGGCGAGCGACGGGAGCGGCGCGGCGGACTCGGTGTACACGGGACCGGCGGCCGAGCAGGTGCTCGAGTACACACCGGACGGCAAGATGATCGCGGCGGCGCTGGGGGCCAACGGGACGTTCGATATCGCCGTGGTTTCGCCCGATGGTGCGCACGTGCAGCCGCTGCTTACCACGCCCTACAGCGAGGAGGCTGCCACCCTGTCACGCGACGGCCGGTGGCTGGCCTACTCGAGCGATGAAACGGGACGCGCCGAGGTGTATGTGCGCCAGTTTCCCGGCGGGGGGGCCAAGGTGCTCGTGTCGAACGGCGGCGGCACCGAGCCGCGTTGGGCGCCGGACGGACGCATTCTCTACTACGAAGGACCGGTGGGCGGTGTCCCGTCGCTCGTCGCGGCGGCGGTGGCGCCGGGCCCGGAGTTCGGGATCCGCGCGCGCACCCCGTTGTTCGCGGTCACCGATTTCGAGCCGGCCTCGCCGCACGCCAACTGGGACCTGTCGCCCGATGGGACGCACTTCGTGATGGCGCGCCAGGCCTCATTGGGCACGGTGATGTTCGTGCTCAACTGGACCGAAGCAGTCCGCCAGCACCCTGCCGGAGAGAAGTGAAAAGATGGCGCGCACCGGATGCGGCTCACGATCCCACCGCGGCATGCCCGGCGCGCATTGACAGTGCCCGTGAACCGGCCCATCCTTGGGGCGGCTCTCCCACCACGGATTTCCATCTTCATCACAAAGGACCTGCTATGATGCTTCGCACCACGCTGATCGCTAGTATCGCGCTCCTCTTTGGCGCCGCGGCGGCCTCCGCCCAAATGAAGGGCACGAGCAAGGGGAACTACGCCACGATGCAACCAGCCCTCGACACCATGAAGACGGCCGACGGGACCATGCTCATCGGCGGGCACTACACCCAGGTCACCTTCGCCAACGATGCGACGAGCCCGCTCAACAACACCAAGGACAAGTGCAATTCGCTGATGGTCGTCGGGAAAGACGGCAAGACCGTGTCCTACAGCGGCTCCTGTTTTGGTCTGGATGCCGCCGGGAATGGCGAATCGTTCTGGTGGCGGCAGACGGAGGCCGCCAGCGCGACCTGCCCGTCGTTCTGCGGGGTGTGGGGGTTCTTCAGCGGGTCCGGCAAGTTTGCCAACATCACCGGTGGCGGCACCTGGAAAGCCGCCGCGGCCTTCGCCGACGGCACGGGGATGGGCACGTGGGAAGGCAGTTACGAAACGAAGTAGCGACAGCCGGAGACCAGCAGTCACAGAGGGCCCCTCTAGCGGGGCCCTCTGTAATATGCGGCTAGGGCTTCTTCGGCGCCGGCTGCGGCTTGGGGGCCGGTGCCTTGGGCGCCGGCTGCATCGGCCGCGAGTGTGCCGGATCCTCCGGATCCCGGTGCGGACCGGCCGGCTTCCCCTCCCGCAGGTTCTGCCGTTGCTGGGGCTCGAGTGGCCGCCCCGGATCGGCTTGCATCGCCCGCTCCCGGGTCTTGAACGGCAACGTCTGGGGCGCCGGCGGATTCCTGGCGATCACGCGCGATGGCTCGCGATGACTCGGCGCGACCGGAGCGGGTGACGGCAATGGCCTGGGTTGGATCTGTCGCTCCCATGGCGCCACTTGAATCACGGGCCGGGGCGCAGCCGGGGGCCGCGCCGCCGGCCGCCCACTCGTGGCCGCCTGTGGCCGCGGCGACACGCGCGGATGCGCCATGGGCTCCGCGCGGTTCACCTCGTCGCCTGACACGGGCACCGTGCGACGCGCCACCGGCTCACCACGCTGAAATGCGCTGACCGGCACCGCCGTGAGCTCGGGACGGTTCACGTAGTGCACGTCGCGGATTCGCACCGGCGTGATGTAGGGATTCACCCGCTCCCGATACTGTGGTCCGTGGTGGTACCAGGGGTGATACGGCTCGCGCGGGCCGAGCGGGAACCAGGCCTGTACTCCTCCCGTACCCACCCCCACGAAGACCACCAACGCCGGCGCGTAGCAGGGATGGGGCACGTGGCGCCCCGGTACCCAGCCCCAGCGCGAGTGCACGTAGACCCAGCGCCCGTAATGGAACGGCACGAAGCCCCAGGACGCGTCGTCCACCCAGGTCCAGCCCCAGGGATCGATCCAGACCCAGTGGCCGTAGCGATAGGGTGCCCAGCCCACCGCGGCGACGGTCGGGTACCACACCGGCCCGTAGTCCGCGTCGCTTTCCCATTGACCAGACCGATCGAGGTCATCGTAGCCCGGCACGTCGCGCCCCACATACTGCGCGGACACCGAGGAGGCGAGCGGCCGGTCGCGCAGCGCGCTCCAGCGATCGAAGTCGTCGGCCGCTGGAAACGAGACGCTGGCCACCCGGATCGGCTCGGTTCCGGTGAGCCGCAACGCGTTGCCGCCGCGCAGCGACTGGATCGCCTGACCCGCCACCACGTCCACCATACCGCTGTCCACCGACACCGTCGTCGTGCCGGCATCCTCGGAGACGTCGATGCGGTAGGCACCCGGCCGGCGCAGGAACAACGCGCCGTTCGGGGTGTCCACCTCGATCGAATCGCCACCCGAGAGATCGTACACGCTCACCCGCAACGTTCCCTGGGAGAGGCTCACCTGCAGGAAGTCGTCGGTCAGCGTGGAGACGACCAGATCCGCCACGCCGTTCAAACGCAGCGTGCAGTCCCCGACTTCCAGCTCCGCGCGTCCTCCCTGGTCGGCGTAGAGCCGATCACCCGAGGTGAGCGCATAGTTGATCGCCGCGTCGCTCCACGAGCTCGCCCCGCTGCCCCCCGAAGGCTGGAACGACACGCTGCCTTCGAGCAGTGAGAGCCGGGCCACCCGGCCGGGAGGGTCACCGGAATCCGAGGGGGTCGTGTCCTGCGGCGCCGGGGCGGGGGCGGGGGCGGGGGCGGCCTGCAACAAAAGCAACAAAGCGATGGGGAGCATTCTAACGTCCTCCATGTGTCGCCGTGGGACTGCAGTCCGGTGCGGTCAGCGCACCTGGCACGGCGATCGGGGTCAGGTCGTTCTTGGACAAGAGTGCGTTCAATTCCGGCAACTCCCGAGTGGTTATACCCCGCCACTGCGTCACGACACTCTTCAGATCGGTGCAGGCCGCGCTCCACGCCTTGAGCATCTGCGCACTTGGCGCCATGTCGCCGTAGTCCGTGGTCCGGAGCTGGCCGTTCATCGAGAGCAGCGGCACACTTTCCCCCGGCTCGGTGCCGTTCAAGACGGCGAAATTCGGGGGACCGGCCCAGACTCCATAGTTCGGCTGGGGCGTCGGGTCGCCCTGCACCTGAGCGAGCACTGAATCGAGGCGCACGACCGCGGTGGCGACCTCGGCCGGAGGGTTCTTCGCCTTGATCTGGGCCACGGCATCGCGCACCGCGGCGACCTGGTGCCACCCGTCCCACGAGATCTGCGCGCCGGCATACAGCTTCATCTGCAGCTCGTGCTGTGCCTTAAGGTCCCCCACCGTCGCGGGTGAGCGGGGATCGTTCCGCACCGTCACGGTCTCGGTGTAACTCTGGCCGTCCACCGTGAGCCGCACCGTGTAGACGCCGGGGAGTGCCAGCGGTCCTTCAGGCGTGTAGGGCGTCTCGTGCGGCACCGCGCTCATGACCTGGGCGTAGTTGTGGTTGAACGCCGGCGGGTTGTCGTAGCGGATGTTCCAGTTGACCCGGTTCAATCCCACCGCGACCGGCAGCGGCCGAGGCACCTCGAGCCACCAGGGCGCGACCGGGGGCGGCGCATCGGGGAGCGGGGGGATCGGCGCGCTCGAATAATGCCGGACCGGTTTCCCCTCGGCGTCGAGGATGTCCAGGGTGATCTCGCCCGCCGGCTGCTGGGCCAGGTAGTAGTAGATCACCGCGCCGAGCGGGGGATTCTCGGCGTGCGGCATTTCGATCTGCAGGGGTGTGTCACCGTTCACATCGCGCCGCACCCGGATCGCATCCCCCGGCCTGAACAGATGCACGGGCTGCTTCGCGATCGCCGCGGTCAGCTGCCGCAGCGGCGTCATCTCGTCCAGGATCCAGATGCCGCGGCCATAGGTGGCGACCACCAGGTCGTTGTCCTTGATGACCGCGTCGCGGTAGGAAGTCGTCGGGAGGTTCAGCATCAGCGACTGCCAGTGGTCGCCGTCGTCGAACGAGACGTACATCCCGCTCTCGGTCCCCGCGAAGAGCAGCCCCGCCTGCTTCGTGTCGGCCCGGATCACCCGCGCGAAGCCGCCGTTGACTGGATCGACCGGGAGACCGGTGACGATCTTGGTCCAGGTGGCGCCGAAGTCACGGGTGCGGTAAAAGGAAGGCGAGTTCTCCCCGCCCGCCCGCAGCGCGAGGTACGCTTCGCCCGGATTGTGGTGCGAGGCGTCGATGGACGAGATGCCGCCTCTCACGTTGGGAATGCTCACATCCTTCCAGGTGGCCCCGTGGTTCCGGGTCACCTGGATCTTCCCGTTGGTCGTCCCCACCCAGATCACCCCGGCCGCCACGGCTGACGTCGAGATCGCCGTAATGCTCGGGAAGATCGTGCGGCCCCCGAACCGCGGGGGGGGCGTCCCCTGCGGCGGGGCGGCGAGGTCCGGGCTCAACTTCCGCCAGTGCAGGCCACCGTCGACCGTAGCCATGAGGTACTGGTATCCCGCGAGCAGCTCATGGGGGTTCGCGGCGTTGAAGGCGAGAGGTTGATCGCCCGTGGCATGCAGCGCCAGGGACGAATCGATGTTCGGCGCGACGTTGATCCACTGACCGGAGGGATAGGTCATCCGCATGATCCCGGCGGTCATGTTCAGGGCGTAGATGATCTTCGGGTTCAAGGGATCGGGAGCGATCCAGCCGCGCTCGAAGCCCGGATTGGGGGTCCAGTCGAACATCGTGATCGCGCCCATGTCGCCGCGGCTCTTCGTGGCGATGGCGCAGGCGTCCTGCTGCGTCGCGTAGATCCAATAGGGATACTGGTTGTCCACCGCGAGGTGATAGATCTGCTCGGTGGACTGGTTGTACCAGGACGACCAGGTCTCGCCCCCGTCGAGCGACACCTGCGCCCCCTGATCGAGTCCCATGAGCATGCGTTTGGGATCGGTGGGGTCGAGCCAGAACACCTGGGGGTCGTCGCCCCCCGGCGTCCCCTTCCAGCCGACGAACGTCGCGCCGCCGTCGGTCGAGCGGTACATCGCGGTGGCGATCGTGTAGACCGTGTCGGGGTTGCCGGCGTTGACCCAGACCCCCGAGGTGTAGTTCCCCTGCCCGTTGGCGATCCGGGAGTCCCCCGCGGCGAGCCGCCGCCAGGTGGCGCCGCCGTCGTCGGAGCGCCAGAGGCCGATCCCCACGGGACCGATCACGTACATCTGCTGTGCGTTCGTGTGCATCGCGACGGCGACCGAGAGTCGTCCCGACAACGGCGGCAGTCCCCCGCCCTTCACCTCGGTCCAGGTGACCCCTTCATCGGTCGACTTGTAGATCCGCGTGCCCGCGGCGCCACCCTGTGGCCCGAAGAACCCGCCGACCGCGGTCCGCGTGGTGGCGAGGATCACCTCGGGGTGATCGAACGCCCACGCGAGATCCGAAGCTCCCACGCTGTCGCCGAGTGAGAGGGTTTGGGTCCAGGTCTTTCCGCCGTCGGTACTGCGGAAGATGCCCCGCTTCCCGCCCGGGGTGCGGGGGCTACCCAGCGCCGCCATGATCACGAGGTCGGGGTTCTTCGGGTCCACGAGCAACGACGGAATGCGCCGAGTGTCGTCCATCCCGAGGTGGGTCCAGGTCGCTCCGGCGTCGGAGGAGCGATAGACGCCGTTGCCGTCGTTCGTGGATCCGGTGCCGACGTACACGACATTGGGGTCCGACGGCGCCACTTCCACCGCGCCGACCGACGACACTTCCTTGATCTGATCGAAGATCGGGAACCAGGTGGTGCCGGCGCTGGTCGTCTTCCAGACGCCGCCGATCGGAAGTCCCATGTAGTAGACGCCGGGTTGGCCGATCGCCCCGCTCACCGCCGAGACCCGGCCGGCGCGGAACGGTCCGACGTTGCGCCAGACCAGGCCGGAGAGGAGTGATTGATCTACTTGTGCAGTGGCCGAGCGGGCAGTGGCAAGAAGAAGCAGCAGAATGACGAACGACCGCGACATACGCTTTCCCTCTGGGGTGGGCAGGACAGCCCATAGCATACAGGCGGGACGACCGCGGCAGAAGAGAGCCGTTACCCTCCCACTTCCGCCGGCTCAGCAGCCGGGGTAGGGGCAGCAGCGGGCGGCGCCTCCGGGATCGACAGCCCCGCGAGATACCGGTACACGTTCCACCGGTTCGCCACCTCCCGCTCTGCACGCGCCATCAGCTGGTGGTAGCGCTCCGGATCGAAGTGCTCCGCCGCCTGGAACCGCGTCTCGTTCCGCTGGTAGGCCGCGACGGAGACGCTCGGGTCCTTCGAGTCGAGCTGCAGCGGCGGGAGGTGCTGCTCGTTGCGGCGCGGGTCGAAGCGGTACAGCGGCCACACCCCGGACTTCACCGCCAGCTGCTGCTGCTCCAGGCCGTGCGAGAGATCGTACCCCTGCGCGATGCAGGGCGCATAGGCGATGATGAGCGACGGGCCGGGGTAGCTCTCCGCCTCGACGAACGCCTTGACCGTCTGGTTCATGTCGCTCCCCAACGCCACCCGGGCGACGTAGACGTGCCCGTAACTCATCGCCTCGAGCCCCAGGTCCTTCTTGCCGGTGGCTTTCCCCGCCATCGCGAACTTGGCGGCGGCGCCCAATGGGGTGGCCTTGGATTGCTGGCCGCCGGTGTTCGAATAGACCTCGGTGTCCAAGACCAGCACGTTGACATCGCGGTCCTGCGCCAGCACGTGATCGAGCCCGCCGTATCCGATGTCGTAGGCCCAGCCGTCCCCCCCCACGAGCCAGACCGACCGGTGCAACAACACATCTGCCGCCTCGAGGAGCCGGGCGGCGCGCGGGTCCCCGGCACCCGCGAGTCGCGCGCGCAGCTCGGCCAGCGCCTCGCGCCCCGCCGCGATGCCACGCTCCGACCGGTCGCCGGCGTTCGCCAGGCGCGCCGCGAGCTCGTCGCCCAACAGCGGCGTCAGCTCCGACACGAGTCGCCGGGCTTCGTCGCGCCGCGCATTCACCGCCAGCCGCATCCCGAACCCGAACTCCGCGTTGTCCTCGAACAGCGAGTTGGCCCAGGCGGGACCGCGCCCCGAGTGGTCCACCGCCCAGGGGGTGGTCGGGAGGTTTCCGCCGAAGATCGACGAGCAGCCGGTGGCGTTGGCGATGACGGCGCGGTCCCCGAACAGCTGGCTCAACAGCTTCAGGTATGGCGTCTCGCCGCACCCCGCGCAGGCGCCCGAGAACTCGAACAGCGGCTGATACAGCTG
Source organism: Gemmatimonadales bacterium (assembly GCA_035500495.1). GTDB lineage: Bacteria > Gemmatimonadota > Gemmatimonadetes > Gemmatimonadales > GWC2-71-9 > DASTHG01. The sequence continues at coordinate 786 of DATJXC010000091.1, read as the reverse complement.
AGAGCTCTTGGCGTTGACGCGGGTGAGCGCGGTCCGGTCGATCTCGGGGAGATCGAGGAAGAACCGCCAGGCGGCGCGCTCCCGCTCGCGGATCGGCCGCTGCGGCGTCATCGTGATCGCCTTACGGCTGCGATCGGTCTTGTCCGTCGCGGGACACACGGTGGCGCAGAGGGTGCAGCCGGTGCAGTCCTCGGGCGCCACCTGCACGGTGTACGCCTGCCCCTTCAAGTCGGGGCCACGCCAGGGGACATGCTGGAAGCCGGCGGGCGCCCCGGCGAGGGCGGCCGAGTCGTAGACCTTGGTGCGGATCGCGGCGTGGGGACAGACGAGCGCGCACCAGTTGCATTGAATGCACAGCTCGGCGTCCCAGACTGGGATCTCATCGGCGAGATTGCGCTTCTCCCAGCGCGACGTGGCGGTGGGCCAGGTGCCGTCCACCGGAAACGCGCTCACCGGGAGCAGGTCACCCTTGCCGGCCAACATCACCGCGGTCACCCGCTGCACGAAGTCCGGGGCGTTCTGAGCCACGATCGGGGGCCGCCGCTCGGTCGCCGTCACCGTTTCCGGGACTGGGACTTCGCTCAGGGCGGCCAGGGTCCGGTCCACCGCGGCGCAATTGCGCTCCACCACCGCGGGTCCGCGCTTGCCGTAGGAGCGCGCGATCGCCTCTTTGATCTTGGCGATCGCCTGCTCGCCGGGGAGCACCCCCGACAGGGCAAAGAAGCAGGTCTGCATCACCGTGTTGATGCGGCCACCCAGTCCCGCCTCCTTGGCCACCCGGGCGGC
>DATJXC010000090.1:0-29711 GCA_035500495.1 Gemmatimonadales bacterium | reverse complement strand
CCCCGAGGGTGATGGCCATGTAGATCCCGCTCTCGGTCCGCCCGGTGTAGAAGCGGTGCAACCCGAACACGCCGCCCAAGAGCCCGAGCACCAGCGCAACGCTGCGCGAGCGCTCGGAAATCTCCGGCCCGCGGCGCTCGTCGTCCTGGTCGTCGGCCTCTGAATCGTAGGGGGTGGGGAGTTCGCCCGTCATGCGGCGAATATATGCGGGAATGACAGGGGAGCTATCAGCTATCAGCTATCAGCGACTACTTTGCTCCTGCCAGCATCCGGTCGACTTCGGCGCGCGGTACGGCCCCGGTTTGGCGAACCACCTCCTGGCCGCGGCGATACACGGCGAGGGTGGGAATCCCCCGGATGTTGAGTCGCTGGGCGGTGGCCTGGTTCTCGTCGGTATTGAGCTTCACGACCAGGACTTCGCCTTGCCGCTCGTGGGCCAGGTCATCGAGAATCGGCGCCATCATCTTGCAGGGGCCGCACCAGTCGGCGTAAAAGTCGACGACCACCGGGATGTCGGTATCGGTGGTCACCCGCTCGAAGGTGGCATCCGAAACGTGCAGCGGCCGATCGAGCAGGATCGGCCGCCCGCACTCAGCACACTTCGGCTTCTGATCGATCCGCGCGATGTCCACCCGGTTCAGGGTAGAGCAGAATTGGCACGCAACCGTGGCGCTCCGCGCGGCCTGTGACTGCGATCCGGTGAGAGGCGTCGTCATATCGGGTTTCACGCTTTCCTTAATCAATAATCAATCCGCGTTCGTTTGTCTGACCGTTACCAGTCCCACTAGAGCGGTGAACGATCGCGTAACACCAGTTGTTCCCGTTCCTCGTCGTAGGTCACCAGAATGATGCGCCGAGGGTAGAGCGCCACGACCGTGTCCAAAGCGAGCCGGGGCGGTGTGCTCAGCCCCTGAATCGGCGCTTGGGCCGACAGGGAATCCCCGCCTTCACGCGTGAAGTGAATGACCAGCCGATGCCTCCCCTGCCCAGCGCGGATGTCCTCGAACACGAACAGCGGCCGGTCCTCACGGGCCCCGGCCCCGCGCACCTCGCGATTGGCGACTTCGCGGTCGTCGAGGTCCACCACCAGACGATAGGGCAACAGCCGCCGTTCGCACACCTGAGCCTGCCGCATGTGGACCGGCAGTCGGGCCAGCTCGTCGGCACTGCGGGTCCGGCATTGGTTCACCCGCTCACCCCGCGCGCGCCAGGCGAGCCGCACCACGGCCGCCGTGTCCCGTGCCGCCGTATAGGGGAGGTACGACGTCGTACGCAGGCCTCCCAGCACCGCGAGGGACACCAGGGCGCCCAGCGCCACCCGCGTCGCGCGGCTCACGACTTCCCTCCCACGGCGACGACCTCACACAGCCGCTCCAGATCCACAACCTCTTCAGCCTGGGCCGCCTCGAGCGCGGCGATCTCGGCCGTGAACGCGGCGAGCTGCGACCGCACAAGCCCAGGCTCGGCCTCACCGGCGTAGGCGAGGCGCACGCGACGCCGGTCCACCCGCTCGCGCAACTCCGCCTCCCGGTCGTGGAACAGCCGTTGCTCGAGCCAGCGGGGGCCCTCCCGATTGAGGCAGTCGCGCGGCGGACAGGAAACGATCAGGACGCCACCTGCCCCCCGTCGCAGGAGATACTCCACGACGGAGGTGTGCAGGTTACCTCCGCATGACACCGGGTAGACCACCGCACCATCGAAGGTCGGGGCTCGGGTGACGCCGCCCGCTCCACGCTCGCAAGCGACCACGACAATCGCGCCAGACTGCGGCCGGCGGGTGGCCAGCCACTCTCGCGCCGTGCCGAGCTGAGCCCGTCCGGTGCGCCCCGGCGGGCCCACGCCCATCGGCGCGCACGATCCGGCACAGATCCCACAGCTGACGCAGAGTCCGGGGTCCACAAGGGCCACGAGCTCGGAGCGGCGCTGGACCTGCCCCGACGGGTCGGCAGTGCGGGCTACCATCGCGATCGCTTCGTACGGGCAGTCGGCGTAGCACTGCTCGCATCCGGTACACAGCTGCTCGTCGACGTGCGACGGGGGTGGCCGTCGCTCTTGAGCCGGTCGGGTGAGCCACGGGATGGCCACGACAAGCGCGGCCACGCCGAGGAGCAGCGCCCAGGTTGCGCCGGGGGATAAGGTGCCGGCCGCCGGGACCCAGAAGGCGTAGAACCAGTCGTAGGGCGCGGCCCCAGGGAGCGCGAACAGGTCGGCGGCGGGGGGGAGCGACGCCGGCCAGACGACGCTGAGCAGGAGCAGCGATCCTATCACGCCCCAGAGCAGGCGGCGCGGCGGCAACAAACCCGGGCGGGCCAATCTGGAGACATGGATCCAGAGCCCGATCCCGAGACCGATCGGCAGCGCCAGGTGGGCGAACAGGTTGAGGAAGAAGAAGGCGGACGGCACGGGGTGCTCGCCCGTGAAGGCCCGGCTGATCGGCTCGGAGAAGATCGGCACCAGGTCGAACAGCCGCGCGCCGGCCTGCGCCAGCACCTGCCCCTGGAGGTCCCACACCATGACCAATCCGGTCCAGCCGCAGACGAAGGTCACGAACAGCAACACCAGCCCCGACACCCATGCCAGCGTGCGCGGGCCCCAGCTCCGTCCCTGGACGAACATGCGCAGCGCGTGGACCGCCACGGCCACGACGGCCGCGTCCGAGGCGTAGCGATGGAGCCCGCGGATCCAGCGTCCCAGCCAGGCCTGTTCGGTAATGCGGGCGACGGAGGGATAGGGTGACCCAATCCGATAGAAGAAGACGAGATACAACCCGGTGGCGAGGAGGATTGCGAACAGTGCCACGACGATCGCGCCACTGTGGTAGAGCGGGTTTCCCCGCCAGCCGTAGAGGCGGTTCATCAGTGCGTCCGCCCGGGCGAGGGCCCGGCGCGGGAGCGAGGTGAGGCGGGGAGGCAGAGGCATCAGACCTTTCAAAGGCCAGGTTCGGGATCGCTCTTGCGCGGTCAAATTATCATATTATCATGATAAAGACAACATGGCGACGCTTTCGCAGACGGCGGAATATGCCTTGCGCGCGGTGCTCTATCTGGCTGAGCAAGGCGAGGCGCGCCCGGTGCAGGTCGGCCAGATGGCGGAGGCGCTGCGCATTCCTCGAAACTACCTGTCCAAGATCCTGCACCTGCTCGCCCGCGACGGTGTGTTGTCCTCCTCCCGTGGCAAGCAGGGCGGCTTCCGCCTCGCGATCCCCCCGGATCGTCTGATGCTGCTTCGCGTGATCGGCCCTTTCGATCGTTTCGAAGCCCGGCGCGCCTGCCTCCTGGGCCGCGCGCAGTGCAGCGATCGCACGGCCTGCGCCGCCCACACCCGCTGGAAAGACGTGAGTGAACGCCTGACGATGTTCTTTCGTGAGACCACGGTGGCGGACCTGCTGCAGAGTGCGCCCGCCACCGTCTGACCTGAACGCGGAGGAGACACCGATGGTCGACCGGCCCCTTCCCGAAGTCCCGCCCGAAGACACCGGCCCCGTGCCTCTGGGGCAACGCCTCTTCGACAGCCCGTTTCTCTTGCTCATCGCCGGCATCGTCGTGATGGCGTTGTTCTACACGGGCTGGGGGTTGTACGAAATCCTGACCCTGAAGTCCGCCCCCCTGCCCTGACCTCGAGGACCTGACCATGCACACCGGAATTGACGCTCCGCGAGGCATCTGGTGGAAGCCCGCGCATGGAGCGGAACGCTTGTGGGTGGCCGTCGCGTTCGGCTGGTGCATCGTGCTGTTCGCGATGATGCCGTTGTGGCACCTGAAAGGGCAGCAGAACCCGTCCGGCATCCGATATCGCGTCGACCCCGCCCGATACTACCAGCGCGTCCAGGAGTTCATCGCCGCCTACAAGGTCGGTGAGGAAGCCGGGATCCCGGTCGTCGCCCCACCGCCCGGGGCGGACGTGTATCTGCTCGCCCAGATGTGGAAGTGGACGCCGGTCTTGAGGCTGCACAAGGGGGTGCAGTACACGCTGCATCTCTCGTCCCTCGACTTGAACCACGGGTTCAACCTCAATCCCGTCAACGTCAATTTCCAGGTCGTTCCGGGCTATGACTACGGTCTCAGGGTCGTGCCGACGGAAGCGGGGGACTTTCGCATCGTGTGCGACGAGTTCTGCGGCATCGGCCATCATATGATGGTCGGCAAGGTCGTCGTCGTGGACTCGGGCCCCGCTCCGGTCGCCAGTCAGGGAGGTGCCCGATGACCGCCGCCACCTTCCGGACCTGCCCCGCCACCCACCTCAAGGTGGAGAAACACGCGGACGCGTTGATCAAGGTCAACGCCGTCGCCGCGACGGTGTCCCTGCTGATCGGCGGCATCGCCGCCGTGCTCGTGCTGCTCACCCGCTGGCAGGCGGTGCACCTGCTCCCGGTGGACTGGTTCTATCGCATTCTGACGGTCCACGGGATGAGCATGCTGATCTTCTTCATCATCTTCTTCGAGATGGCGGTGCTGTACTTCGCGAGCGCGGTACTGTTGTCGAGCCGCGTCGCCACGCCGCGGCTCGCCTGGCTCGCTTTCGCCCTCATGGTGTTCGGCGCGGTCATGACCGAAGCGACGATTCTGGCCGGCAAGGCGGACGTGTTGTTCACCTCGTACGTCCCGCTCATGGCCAGTCCCTTCTATTATCTCGGCATCATCCTGTTCGCGGTCGGCGCGTTGATCGTGGTGGGCGTCTTCTACGGCACCCTCGTCGTGGCCAAACGTGAGAAGACCTATCAGGGCTCCGTCCCCCTCGTCACCTTCGGCGCCGCCACCGCGGCCGTCATCGCGGTCATCACCCTCGGCCATGGTGCCGCGATCTACATCCCCACGTTCCTGTGGTCCCTCGGCATCGGCAAAGTGGACCCGGAGATCTATCGGATGGTGTGGTGGGGGCTCGGCCATGCCTCCCAGCAGATCAACGTCGCGGCGATGGTTTCGATCTGGTACCTGCTCGGGGCCCTGACCATCGGCGCCCTGGTGCTGAACGAAAAGATCAGCCGCACCGCGTTCGTGCTGTACGTGTTGTTCATCTCGATGGCCGCCGCCCACCACCTGCTGGTGGACCCGGGGCTCTCCCCGGGGTGGAAGGTCTGGAACACGAGCTACGCCATGTACCTCGCGGTCCTCGCCTCGATGGTGCACGGCTTCACGATCCCCGCTGGGATGGAGCTGGGGCAGCGCGTGCGCGGCTTCACCAAGGGTCTGTTCGAGTGGCTGACCAAGGCGCCCTGGGGTGACCCCGGCTTCAGCGCCCTGATTCTCTCGGTCATCATCTTCGGGTTCCTGGGCGGCATCACCGGCGTCACTTTCGGGACCGAGCAGATCAACATCATCGCGCACAACACGCTGCGCATCCCCGGACACTTCCACGCGACGGTGGTGGGCGGGACGGCGCTCGCCTTCATGGGCGTCACCTACTACGTGATCCCGCTCATCTTCCGCAAGCGCGTGGCGTTCTGGCCGCTCGCCAAGATCCAGCCGTGGTTGTTCGGAATCGGGATGACGGTGTTCTCGATCGCCATGACCTTCGCGGGGACGTTCGGCGTGCCGCGGCGCCACTGGGACATCACCTTCTCGGGGGCGCCCTTCGACGTCCAGTTCAGCCCCGCCGTGGACCTCCTGATCGGTATCATGGCGATCGGCGGCCTGCTCGCGGCCGTGGGCGGTGGCATCTATCTCCTCGTCACCGTCTGGTCGGTGTTCTTCGGTGAGCCGCTGCCGGCCGACGGCACGTTTTCGGGGACGGGCCTGCCCCACGGTCTGCTGGTGCCCCCGAAGCCGATCCCGGCCAATGCCGAGCACAAGGCGACGCCCGGGACGCTGGTACTCGTGTTTGTGTTCCTGGTGGCCTTCATCGCCTATTACTTCCTCAACTGGAAACTGCTCTCGGTCGTATGGCGAATCGGATGACGGAGCGTCTGGCGACGCGCCACGTGGTCTCCCTCGTGGCGCTGGCCGCCATTCTATTGATCACCCTGTGCTGGTGGGGGCTGGCCCTCTGGCCCCTGCCCGGCACGGCCCCGCACGCGCTGCTGCGCGCGCGGGCGATCTGTTTCGGCACGACGGCGACCGGTTTGCCGGACGGGGTCGGCTGGATGACGCTGCTCGGCCAACCGTTGATGATGACCATGCTGCTCGTGTCCATAACCGGCGGCGCGACGCTACAGGAGGGGCTGTCCGGCGTAGCCCGCTCCACCGTGGGGCGTCTCAGCCTGCGCATCGCGACGCTGGTCGGCATCGCCGCGGTTGGCGCGGCCGGCTGGCGCATCGCGAGTGCGATGGGGGTCGGCGACGGAGACACGCCGACGCGAGCAGCGGTGGAGATCCCGGCTGATTACCCTCGATTGCACCAGGCGGGGCCCGCCCTTGGCCTGGTGGACCAGGGTGGCCGGGTCGTGACCCTGGATCAGTTCCGCGGGCGTCCGGTGATCGTCACTTTCGCCTATGCCCACTGCACCACGGTCTGTCCGGTGGTCGTGGAGGAGGTACTGCGCGCCCGCGAGCGGCTCGCCGCGGTTCAGCCGGCCGTGGTGGTGGTCACTCTCGACCCGTGGAGAGACACCCCCGCCCGCCTCGCCTCGATGGCGACTCAATGGAAGCTGCCACCGGATGCCCACGTGCTTTCGGGCGCGGTCGCGCAGGTCGAGGCGACGCTCGACCGCTGGAGTGTGGGGCGCGTGCGCGATCCCAACACAGGGGAAGTCACGCACACTCAATTGGTCTACATCGTGGACTCTGAGGGGCGGATTACCTACTCGACGGTGGGGGATGCGGGAGCGATCGAGGAGCTGGTGAAGCGGCTGTAGTCACGCCACCGTTCCCTCCTCCTACATCGCGGAGATCCCGGAAGCGCGGGTTCTCGCCCAGATGTTGATGGCCATCACCATCGCGGCGGCAAGCTCGGCGGCCCGGCCGTACGCGGCGACACCCCAGTCGAGCACAACACTGCCGCAGACGAGCCAGACACCTGCGTTGAGTAGGAGAAAAGCCATCCAGGCGAACCCCTCCCGCCCTCGCGCCGCCGGAGAGAGGCCGAAGCGCGGGAAGATCCAATAGGCCACGCCCATCACCAGCTGCACGAACCAGCCGACGAGCAACCATTCCATATGTACGGGGAGCCAGGTCCACACGCCCGGGATCACGCCCAGTCCCTTGCTGGCCAGGAGCAGGGCACCGAGGGTGAATCCGGCCCCGAGGTAGAGCAGCGAGCCCCGCAGCAGCCAGACGCAGACCCGCGGCACGGCTAACGCTCCTTCACGCGGGGCCAGGTGTTGGCGATGAACGCCATTCCCGCCAGCCACTGGCAGATTCCCGAAATCAGGAGCACGCGCCCGGCGCCAGGAGATGGGCGTACCGCCAGGAGCGGCTCCCCAATGAGCCGCAGCAGCAAGCCGACGTTGAGCAGCACGAAGGAGGTGACCGCGAGTCCGTCGATCCCGCGCGGCTGGTCCTTCGAGTACTTGGGGAACATCCAGTAGGCCACGCCGAAGATCATGCCGGTGATCCACCCGACGACGAGCAGATGGATGTACACCGGGGTCAACCACAGCGCCCCACCCGCCGCCTGCCACACGCCCACCGCCAACGCGGCGACGAAGTAGACCAGTGCCAGCTTCACGAACCACCGAGTCACCGGGGGCATATCGCCTCGGCTTCGATCTCGACCAACATGGCCGGGTCGATCAGGGCGGCCACCTGCACCATCGTTGTCGCGGGACGAATCGCGCCGAACACTTCGCCATGCGCCCGGCCGATCTCCTGCCAGCGCGAGATGTCGGTCACGTACATCCGGGTGCGGATCACGTCGCCCAGCGTGGCTCCCGCTTTGACCAGCGCGCGCTCGATGTTCCGGAGCGTCTGCATCGTCTGGAGGTAGGCGTCCCCGATTCCCAGGAGCTTGCCGTGCTCGTCGGTCGCAGTGGTACCCGCCACCTCGATGACGTCACCGATTCGCACGGCTCGCGAGTAGCCCACGATGGGCTCCCATGGAGTGCCGCTGGAGATGTTTTGTCGGGCGAGCATCGTTGCTCTCCTCAGTGTTGAGTGCGAAGTGCGAAGTGCGAAGTGCGAAGTGCGAAACGCGAAGTTAGGGTGGAAGTTCGGAGCTCCCCTTGGTACTTCGCACTTCGAACTTCGCACTTCGCACTCCTAGTACGTGCCGCAAGGCGGGCTCCAGCTCCGGAAATCGGAATTCGTAACCGGCGGCCTGCAGTCTCGCCGGAACGACCTTCAAGCTACCGAGCATCATTTCTTGCGCCGGCTCGCGGCCGAAGGCGAGCCGGAGGGCGAACGGCGGCACCGGGATCAACGCGGGCCGGCCGAGCACACGCCCCAGGGTGCGAGCGAACTCCGCGTTGCGGACGGGTTGGGGCGCGACCACGTTGACGGGACCGTGCAGGTTGTCGCTCGTGAGGGCGAAGAGGATGATCTGCACAACGTCGTCCACTGTGACCCAGCTCCACCACGCCCGACCGTTGCCGATCGGCCCGCCCAGGCCCAAGCGAAACGGGAGCAACATCGGCGCGAGTACACCCCCTCGAGACGCGAGCACGAGCCCGGTACGCAAGGAGACCACCCGAATGCCCACCCGCTCGGCGGGCGCGGCGGCTGCTTCCCAATCGCGGCCGAGGTCCGCAAGAAAGCCCGTCCCTGGTTCGCTCTGCTCGGTGAGTGTCTCTTCCCCCCGGTCGCCGTAGATGCCCATCGCCGATGCGCAGATCAGCACCTGCGGTTTCGTTTCGAGGCGGGCGAGCGTTTCCGCCAGGAGCTGAGTCGTGTTCACGCGGCTTTCGCGGATGCGGCGACGCTTGTGCGGCGTCCAGCGGCCAAGGATGATCTCACCCGAGAGATTGATGACGGCGTCCGCCCCTACGACCGCGCCTGGATCGAGCCTGCCGCGCCCGGGGTCCCACGACACAGCGTCAGCCGCGCTGGAGTGGAGGCCACGCGCGAGCCGCGTGACGTGGTGACCCCCGCTTTGGAGAGCTGGAATTAGCGCAGACCCGAGGAGCCCGCTGGCTCCGGATATCACGACCCGCATCGTGGGGTCAATGCTAACTCGCTTAACCGCAGTGAGATAGGATGCGCTCTTGACAACCGGCCAGAAAAGTAACACTGTATCGTAACAATGATACAGTTGGCGGGAGCGTGTTCGAGCAGATAGACCCAAGGAGCCCCACTCCCTTGTACGCCCAGATCGCCGCCCGGCTGCGTGTCGCCGTGGCGGCCGGCGAACTACGGCCCGGTGTGGCCCTTCCCTCGGTGCGGCAGCTCGCGGCGCAGCTGCGGGTCAACCCCGCGACCGTCGTGCAGGCCTATCGCGAGCTGGAACAGGACGGTTTCGTGGAAATGCGGCAGGGAGCTGGCACTTTCGTGCGCGACCTGCAGGCGGACACGCGAGCGAGTGAGCGTGCCAAACAGGCCGCGGCCCTGGTGCGCCGCTTGGTGGCGGAGGCGAGCCGCCTGGGCCTTTCCACTGATGAGCTACTGGTGGCGATTGCCAAGGAGCTGGAGGTCACGGTCGCATGAGCAACGCCGTCGAGATCCGGGATCTGGAGTATCGTGCCGGCAAGAGCTTCGAGATCCGAGAGCTTGCGCTCAACGTGCCGAGCGGATCGATGTACGGCTTTCTCGGTCCCAACGGCGCCGGCAAGACAACCACGATCCGCCTGATGCTGGGCCTGCTTCGGCCGCGCGCCGGTCGGATCACCGTGCTCGGCGGCGAGATCCCGCGTGAGGCGCCACGCGTGCTCGCACGCACCGGCTACGTCCCCGAGCAACCGCATCTCTACCAAACGCTCACGGTGGATGAAGCGCTACGCTTCCACGCCGCGTTCTACCGCACCTGGGATTGGAAATGGGCCGACGAGCTGCTCGGTGCCTTCGGCCTCGATCGCACCCGGCTGCTCGCCCGCCTCTCCAAGGGCGAGATGGGGAAGCTCGAGATGCTGCTCGCCCTGGCTCAACGTCCCGAGCTGCTGGTGCTTGACGAGCCCACTGACGGGCTCGATCCCGTCGTCCGCCGCGATGTCCTCACGGCGCTTCTGGAATACGTCTCTCAACAGAACGCCACGGTCTTCATCTCGAGCCACCTGGTGCACGAGCTGGAGCGGATCTGCGACTGGGTAGGGGTCATGGACCGCGGCCGGCTCGTGGCCGAGCTGCCGATGCACAGCTTCAAGAGCGGGATCAAGCGGCTGCGTGTGGCGAATGCCCCCGCCCTGCCGGGGGACACCCCGTTCGTCGTCTTGTCCCGCGAGGTGTCGGCCGCCGATGCAGAGACCTGGATCGTGCGAGGGTGGCAGCCCCCGATGCGGCAGTATTTCGAGGGCGTGGGGGCGAATCTGCGGGACATCATAGACCTCGATCTGGAGGAGGGCTTCGTCGAGCTCCTCCGCACTTTCCGAGTTCCCCAGAGCTAGGGAGCGGGTCATGTTCCGGCAAATCCTGTTTACCCAATGGAAGTGGGCGCGCCTGCCGGTGCTGGCCTTCGTGCTGGCGGGGTTCGCGCTGCCGCTGTTGTCCGCCCAGGCCTTCTCGGAAAGCTACTCCCGCTTCTGGTTCGCTCCGTTGTTTCTGGGACAATTGCAGAGCCTGGGAGCGTTCTATCCCCTGCTGGCGGCCCTGATCGGCCTGATCATGGCACTCACAGCCTGGGCGGCAGACCATCGCGGACGGCATGTCTACGCCCTGTCGCTCCCGATCCCCCGCTGGCACTACACCCTGCTGCGCTTCGGCGCCGGAGCCGTCCTGATTCTGCTGCCGACGCTCGCGCTCTGGCTCTCGGCGCTGATCGCGACATCCCTGACCAAGCTGCCGATGGGGCTGCACGCCTACCCAACGACGCTCGCCGTTCGGTTCGCGCTCGCCACCCTCATCGCATTCGGGGCGCTGTTCGCCGTGTCCGCGGGTACGAGTCGCGCCGCCGGCATCGTTCTGGGCCTCTTGGCAGCCGTCGTGCTTGCCCAGCTCCTGTTCGACCTGTTCGAGATCAAGATCCAGATCATCGATGCCGTGCTGTATCGCATCTACATCTGGCCCGGACCCCTCGAGATTTTCACCGGTCACTGGATGCTGTTCGATGTGTAGACCGCTTCTCGCGGTGCTGGGAGGCGTGCTCCTGACGATCGGGGTTGTCTCCCCGGTATACGGCCAGAACGCGGCCGATTACCGGCGGCGGCTGGACAGCCTGGAGCGCCGCGGGGTGGTCGTGAACCGTCTCCTGCAGGCCCGCCGGATCTCGCTGATCGAGCGATCGCCGCGTGACACGATCCGGGCCGGCGCGCTGACCGTCGTCGTCGCGCGATCCGGCCATGACCGCGCTAAGGCCTCGGTCGACAGCGCCTGGGCCGTCATCGATTCGACGTACGGCGCTTCAGCCGCCGTGCTGCGCTCGCGCACCTTCGCCCTCAAGTTCTCCGGTGCGCTGCTGGTGCTCCTTCCGGGAGAGATCGCGGTCGACTCGGGGAACCTGCTCAACTCCGCGACGTTCCAGTTGAGCCAGCAGGTCGACAGCGGAATCACGAACTGGCTCGTGGGCGTGTTCACGCCGACCCCGCTCGATCGGATCCGCTGGGATCTGCTGTATGTCGCGCTTGCCGCGACGCCATGGAGTCGGATCGAAGGATGCTACGCCGATCGCCTGGCGAGCTGTCGCCTGGCACTCGGGTTGGATGGGCGAGCGGATCCGGTGACGCAGTGGTACAGCCCGGAGGATCGTCAGCGACTCGTCGGCGCCGCCTCGAGCGACCCGGAGGTCGAGGCCCTGCGCCGACGCTGTGTCGCGCAACGAACCGACGCCGCCTGCCGGGAGGCGTTCCTAGCCCTCAACTCGGGCTCCTTGTCACCACCGCTCGGCGCGTACTCACGGACCAGCCTGATGCAGCTGGCCCTCTCCATGGGCGGCCACAGCGCGTACGACCGCCTCATGGCAAGCCGAGATCGACCCATAGCGGACCGGCTCGCCCTCGCTGCTCAAGTGCCCAGCGACTCCCTGGTCCTCGCGTGGCGCCGGCGTGTCATGGCGGCGCAGCCTGTCACCGCCCTCCTTACGGCGTCGAGCGCCTGGATGTCGGTGGGGTGGTGCTTGATCCTCGGCTTTCTCGCCCTGCGGAGCAGTCGGTGGCGCTGACCCCGCGACGCTGGCTCATCGCCGCCGCCCTGGGCTGCGCCACCGTCCTGGTTGCCTACTGGCCGGAACCCCCCGTCCCTATGTTCGTCCCTCGGCGTCCAAGACCGTCCCAATCGGTCGTCCTCGGCGACGCGTACCAAACAGCGGGACAGCTCGCCGTGCTGGAACGCCGGGATGCCGCGTTGGCTTCACTGCGCGCAACCAGGCCTGTGACCGGAGCGAGCCCGGAGCTGCGGATCGACCTGGCCCTGCCTCAAGCGGACCGTGACGCCCTGTCCCGGTCCTGGGCCGCCCTGACGGATACATGGCGGCCGTTCGCCACGGAGCTTGCAGCCGTCCTCATCATCGCCACCGATTCGGCGCACCACGGGGAGGATGGGCGGGTCCACAGCTTCGTGAACGGGTTTTGGCATTTTCACCCGGCCGAAGGCCACGAGAACCTCTGCCTGTCGGTGGCTTTCGTTTCGCCTCCGGAGCTGCCCTGGACCGCACACAGTAGATCGCCCGACGAGGTGCGGGATTGGCTTTCGAAAGCGATGGGATCGTGCGCGTTCTATGCGATCTTCGGTAACCCCGGGCCGGCCGTCGAGAATTGGCTCCGCGGCCACAACGACGGCTTCGCTCGATCCGCCGATTGGCGTACCCAGCGCGCGCCGATCGACGCGCCCCCCGACTGGAGCGAGGTGTCCGACGCGTCGCCGATGGCAATTCTGTTCGACCTGCTCATGGGCGGTGCGATGGTCGGCCGGAACGGCTATAACGGCTACGCCCTGCGCGGCTGCGCGAGCGGGCGTCCGGATCTGTGCACGGTCATTCTGGATAGCGTGCAATTGGGCTACTACCCGGTCTTCGGCACGAACTTCGGAGTGTCCCAGACGCGGGAGTGGGTGTGGAATCAGACCGAATCGTCGCATTTCCTGTCCGATGCCGTCCATTCGGTCGGACGTGACCGCTTCGCGGCCTTCTGGCGGTCCAACACCCCGCGCGATGCGGCGTTTCAGCGGGCCATGGGTCAGGGCATTCTGACCTACACGCAAAGCTGGGCAAAATCCCGGTTTCAGCGATTCCGCGCCGGTCCCGGGCTTCCGCTCCTCATCACCCTGCTCGGCGTCGCGTTGACCGTGGTGTTCGTATCGGCAACCGCGGCCTACGCCAGCCGGCGGCAGGTGCGGTAATTCCGTCTATCGATCCTGGATCAGCGCCTGCGCCTCGACGAGAGATTGCTGCAGGATCGATACCGAACCAGTCAGCCCCAGCTTGGCGGATTGCTCGACTGCGGATCTTAGCCGCGACATCGTCGCCAGGCGGGTAGCGAGCTGGCCTTCAAGCAGCCCCCGGCGCTCCGCGATCGCCTGCACCGCGCTGAGACGACGCTCGAGCATCGCCGCTCGTTGTTCCCTTCCTGGCGACGGTGCTTCGTTTCTCGTATCCGCCAAGCGACGTGCGAGCTCCTCCGGCCCCGGCTCGAGCTGTCGTTCCAACGCGAAGAGCTGGCGCGCTTCTTCCGTGACGCGAGCGATCAGCGCGTCCACCGTTGGGAGCACCTCCCCCAGCTGCTGACGCTCCGACTTGGGCAGACCCTGAATCGCCGCGAGCATCGCACCCCGGTCACTACGCGCCTGCGCGATCGTGGCGCGGTGGGGGCCCAGCTCGGCCGAATCCAGGGGAATCGGGGATGCCACCGTCGCGGGCGCGGCACTGCCCCGACTCAGCAGAGTCCTCCAGGTGAACCCCGCGATCCACAGCCGGCCGTACTCCGTCGCGACTACGAACGCGGCGACGATCACGCTGAGAGGCCCGAGCAAAATGCGCCCGATCGCGAGATCGGTGGCGACGCAGAGCACCACCCCGCCCGCACAGGCGATCGCCACGACCCGGAACCGTTGGACGGGAGCGAATGCGGCCGCACGCGCGGCAGCGCCGGACGATCGCCGAGGACGAGGGACCGCGACGGTCGCCCCGAGGTCCGCCGTGCCGAGGGCTCGCTGCAGATCCTCGGCCGACGCCCACCGATCCTCGGGCGCCTTGGCGAGACAGCGCATCACCGCTTGGGTCAGGGACGGCGGGCAGTCCGACCGGGTCCGGCTGATCGGGGCGGGATCCGCGGTGAGATGCTGCAGCAACACAGCCGCCGCCGTCGGCGCCTTGAAAGGCACCTCCCCAGTAAGCATCTGGTAGCCGACGACACCCAGCGAATAGAGGTCGGAACGCTGGTCGATCGCCTTCTCCCCACTTGCCTGCTCCGGGCTCATGTAATGCGGCGTGCCGATCACGGCGCCGGTCTGCGTCAACGCCTGAGATTCCCGACCCACCGCCTTGGCGATACCGAAATCGGTGAGCAGCACGCGCCGTTCCGGACCGTCGAGCAGGATGTTGTCGGGTTTGATGTCCCGGTGGACGAGCCCTTCGCGGTGTGCCATGGCCAGCGCCGAGGCAGCCTCGGCGAGAACCCGCGCGGCCTCGGCGATCGGGAGGCGCGGCTCGCGCGCCAGCCAGGTACTGAGGCTGCCGCTTGCGACGAGCGGCATGATGTAGTATGCGAGCCCCTCCCCCTCACCCACCGCGTAGATCGGGATCACGTGGGGGTGGCGCAGCCGGGCCACGGCCTCCGCCTCCCGCCGGAATCGCTCCCGCACGCCGGCCGCCTCCGCCACATCTTCGCGCAGCACCTTCACTGCAACGGGTCGCTTCAGCTGGTCGTCGGTAGCCGCGTATACCACGGCGAAGCCGCCCCGGCCTAGCCGCTCGCCGACGGTGTATCCGTCGCCAAGTGCCCGCGCGACGCGGCGTCGGAATTCACCTTCCCAGCGCGCCTCAGTGCCTGTCATGGGAGAGCCAAACTAGCCGCCGCTACTCCGTGGCGCACCCTCGTCGCCCACTCCGACGTCGTTTCAACTAACCACCGCCGCCCCCTACCGTCGCAGTATCCATAGTGTTTGCCCGTCAAAACCGGATAGATGCCGCGGCTGGCGCTCGCTATGTTCTCCCCCATGAGCACCGCACTCCTGGCCCTCGAGCCTCAAGCCCCGGTCGATCCCGACCGCCGCTGGCGGATCGTGCTGGCGCGCGATCGCCGCTATGACGGGCAGTTCGTCTACGCAGTTCGCTCTACCGGAATCTACTGCCGCCCGTCGTGCCCCAGCCGCCGCCCGCGACGGACCAGGGTCGAGTTCTTCCCGATCCCCGAGGCCGCTGAGCGGGCCGGTTTTCGAGCGTGCCGCCGCTGCCGTCCCGGCGAGGCCCCGGCCCCGGACCCGCAGGCCGCCGTCGTCCGCGACCTGTGCCGGGCCATTGCGGTCGCGCCGGATCGACCCCTCGATCTCCAGGGGCTCGCCCGCCGCGCGGGACTCTCACCCGCGCGGGTGACCCGGCAGTTTCGCCGGATGCTCGGGGTGAGCCCGCGGGAGTACCACGACGCCCGCCGAGTCGAGTTTCTGAAGACGTCTCTCAAGGAGAGTCATCGCGTGAGTCCCGCCATCTATGCCGCTGGGTACGGCTCGTCGAGCCGCGTGTATGAACGGGCCGGGGAACGGTTGGGCATGACCCCGGCGCGGTACGGGCGCGGCGGGGAAGGCGCCGTGATCCGCTACGCCGTGGTACCGAGTCCTCTGGGACGCCTCCTCGTGGCGGCAACGGCCCGGGGCGTCTGCCGCGTCGCAATGGGAGACACCGCCGAGGGCCTCATCCTTGGGCTCAAGCGCGAGTTCCCAGCGGCCGTGATCGAACGGGACCCCGACAAGCTCGCGCGCGCCGTGCGGGCGATCCTGCGGCATCTCGAGGGCCGGGAGCCCCATCTCGATCTGCCGATCGACGTGCGTATGACGGCGTTTCAGCAGCGCGTGTGGAAGGCCTTGCGGCGTATCCCCGCGGGAGAAACCCGCTCCTACCAGGCCGTCGCCAAAACTGTCGGCAATCCCAAGGCATTCCGCGCCGTGGCACGAGCCTGCGCCACGAACCCCGTCGCGCTCATCGTGCCCTGCCACCGGGTGGTGCAGGCCGACGGGAGCCTGGGCGGCTATCGCTGGGGCGTCGAGCGCAAGGCGGCGCTACTGAAGAGTGAGGCGACGGTAGGGAGAAGCGACGTTAGGATGAGGCGACGTTAGGATGAGGCGAGAGAAGCACCGCAAGTGCGTAGTTCAGGATGGCGTCGCGTAGGTTTGGTACCGTGATCCCTGCCCTGGGCCACATGATTCAGTATGGGAGACTACCGGAGGCTGCGGGCATGGCACGAGGCCCGGGATCTTGTGGTGCTTTCTCAGGCCGAGATCCAGAAGCTTCCTCCTTCCGAACGCTTTGCTCTAGGCGACCAGTGGCGGCGAGCCTCGTACAGCGTGGTGCTCAATCTCGCTGAAGGGATGAGTCGACGGGGCCCAAGAGAGTTCCGCAGATACGTCGATACCGCGCGAGCCTCACTCCACGAAGTCGGTACGATCCTCGACCTCGTCGCTGACCTAAGATACATCTCAGAAGAAGAGTTGCGCCCGATCCGCCTGAAACACCTTCACTGTGCGAGACTCGTATGGGCCTTGTTCCGCAGACTCGATGCGACCTGTCGTTCCGCCTCACCCTAACGACGCCTCACCCCAGCGACGCATCATCGGCCGTATCCCCCATCGGCACATCCCGCAGCTCCCGTCGCAGCAATGGATGGGCAGCGAACAGATACCACCCCATCAACACGGCGGCGAGCCCCGAGGCGACCCCCACCTGCCACCAGGTGTCCCCGCGCAGCAGCGGCAGCGCAAAGAACCCGAGCGCGGCGAAGCCGTGGAACGCGACAAAGACGAGCAGCACGAGAATGAAGTACTGAGCCGCGGGGAACCGCTCGGCGAGCCCCACCATCCAGGAGGCGAACAATCCCAGAGCGAGGAACGCCACCATGTGCACCATGTTATAGGATAGGACCGGCCCGGCCGCGATCACGACCTGCGCGGGATCGCGGAGATGATAGAACAGCGCTCCCCCGAACAGCGCCGCGGTGTAAAACGGCGACCGTCCCGTCAGCACGTTCAGGACCGCGACGACCACCACCACCGTCGCATATCCGATGACCCCAGTCCACAACGCCCCCACCAGCATCTCTCGAGTCTGCGCGCGCATGACGCCCTCCTCTTGAGTACCGCTCCCCCTGCGCCCCTCTCCGTAACCGGAGAGGGGGAACTTCGTGTTGAGTTCCCCCTCCCCGGGAGGGAGAGGGGGTCAAGGGGTGAGGTACGTAGTGACCATGGAACGCAGCGTCGCAGCCAGGACTGAATTTCTCGCGAAGGAATCTTCAGAGTGGGCCGAAGCGTGATAAGTTGAGGCCATGCTCGACATGGTTCGCCCCGCCTTCCGCGCCATCGGCGCGACGATCGTCCCCGAAGCGAGCGCGATGGACGAGCGGGCATGGAGCGATCTGGAGCAGGTCGTGGAAGACGCACTGGCGACGCGTCCGCTGCGGATGCGCCGTCAACTCGTCCTGCTGATCCGGGTCGTGCAAATTCTCCCGGTCATTCGCTACGGACGTCCATTCACCGGCCTCGACCCCGAACGGCGCACCCGCCTTCTGGACGCGCTCCAGAACGCCCCCGTGCTGCTGCTGCGGCGCGGCATCTGGGGTCTGCGCACGCTGGTGCTGATGGGCTACTACGGTCGCCCGGCGGCATGGCCGGAGATCGGTTACCGCGGGGCGGCGCGGGGGTGGGAGGCGCGCCGATGAACGAGCGACGCTACGACGTCGTGATCGTCGGGTCGGGAGCGGGAGGGGGGACCGTGGCCCAGGCCCTGGCGCCGCTTGTGCGCGCCGGGAAGCGCGTGCTGGTCCTGGAACAGGGCCCCCGCTTCGCGGACGAGGAGTTCTCCGGGCGCGAGCTCGATATGGCCCCGCAGCTCTATCGCGACGCCGGCGGATTCCTCACCGCCGACGGGACGATGACCCTGGCCTTCGCCGAAGCGTACGGCGGCTCGACGCTGGTCTATACCGGGACCTCCCTCGTCGCACCCGAGCGCGTGATCCACGGCTGGAATGTCCCCGGCCTGGAACACGGCGACATCGCCCGCCGCTCCGCGAAATACGCCGCCGAAAACCACGTCCACCCGCTGCCGCCTGAAGAGATCAACGACAACAACCGGTTGTTCGCCGAGGGCGCTCGGAAAGCGGGATTCCAGGTCGAGCAGTTCCCCGTCAACGTGAAGGGATGCAAGGGCTCGTCGCTCTGCAACCTCGGCTGCCCGAATCAAGCGAAGCAGGGCACCAATCGGGTGCAGCTGCCCAATGCCGAGCGTGGCGGCGTGGAGGTCGTCACGCGCGCGGCCGTGCTGCGGATCAACGGCGATCGTTCGCTCGATGTCCGGGTGAGTGAAAAGCCGGCCGGGGCAAAGGGTCGGCCGTCCGAATGGGACGTCGGCGACCACCGCGTTCAAGCCGACGCGATCGTGCTCGCCGCCGGAGCGATCGGGAGCCCCGCTCTGCTCCTCCGGTCCCCCCTCCCACTTCCCTCATCCCAAGTCGGTCACGGTTTCACCTGCCACCCCGCCCTGATCCTCGTCGGCGTGCACCCGCAAGCCATCACCAACGACGTCGGCCACCCCAAGAGCTTCTACGTAGACCGGGCGGTCGAAGAGCGATTCGTGCTCGAGACCTGCATGTACTTCCCCTTCACCACCGCGAAGGCGATCACGGGCTTCGGACCCTCGCACAGCGCGGTGATGCGGGTGTTCCCCCGGCTGCAGCAAATTCTCGTCCTCGCGATCGACCATTCGACCCCCGGCAATCGGGTAGCCGTGGATGGCGAAGGGCAGCCGGTCGTGCGGTACCGTTACACGGATGAGGCGCTCGATGGCCTGGTGCGGGGCAACCGCGCCGCCGCCCGGATCTTCTTCGCCGCGGGCGCCGTCCAGGTACACGCCCCGTTCGCCGATCCGCCGTTGATCGAGGCGCGAGACGCGCATCGACTCGACCAGCTGATCGACGGCCGATATTGGAAGCCGGGGAAGCAGACGATTTCCGCGGCCCACCTGATGGGCGGCTGTGGGATGGGACGAACCTCCGCGGATTCCGTGACGGACGCCTGGGGCCGGGTTCACGGTTTGCCCTGGCTGCGCGTCGCCGACGCATCGCTCTTCCCCGATGCTCTGGAGATCAATCCGTATCTCACCATCATGGCCCTGGCCGATCGCGTCGCCGAGGGTCTGCTCGCCGATCTCGCCGCCCTGGCCGCCTGAGGCCCGACCATGGAGATCCTCGATCGGGAACGAATCGATGCGGAACCACTCGAGGCTTTGGACCGCGCGGTGGCCGGTCTCCGGACCCTCGGCGATCTCCTCGATTGGAGTCGTTCGCTGCCACTACCGGTGCTCGCTCCGGATGTCGTGACTCAGGACGAGTACACGCATGATGTCCTGGTGCCCTGGCGCGCGTCCCTGGTCCTGGCGTTCGATACGACCTGACTGGGCGCCCTGACGGCGGTCGCCGTCTGGGACCACCTCCCGTCGGCCGATGAGTTGCTCGAGGCTCGGCTCGCGCGGGGGTGGCAGCCAACGGCCAGCCTCTTGAAGGAGGGGCCGCGTGTGCTGGGGCATGCCGCGTGCGTGTTCGGGGCGCCCGGGGAACATCCGCACTATAGACGCGGCTAAAGCCGCGGCTCGGCACCTGTCAGTGACTGACTAGGGCATCCCGCTTCAGCGGGAGTTGCCGAGTCGCGGCTTCAGCCGGGTTTTACGACGCACCTCCTTGTCTTCTCGTTTGCCTCATTCTCCCCTCAGGCACCCCTCTTGTAGCTTCTCTTCACCATGCCCGCCCTCGACCCCATTCTCCGTCCTCGCTCGATCGCCGTGATCGGCGCGTCCCGCTCTCCGAACACCATCGGCCACGAAATTCTGGCGAACATCATCGGCTACGGATTCACGGGCGCGGTGTTTCCGGTCAACCCCAAGGCCACCACCGTGCATTCGGTGAAGGCGTACCCCACGATCGGGGCCGTGCCCGACCCTGTGGATCTGGCGGTGATCGTAGTACCGCGCGACGCGGTGTGCGGCGTGGCGGAAGAATGCGGGGCGTCGGGGGTGCGAGGGTTGATCGTGATCTCGGCGGGATTCCGTGAAGTGGGGGGTGAGGGCGCAGCGATCGAGCAGCGGCTGGTCGAGATCGTGCGGCGCCACAAGATGCGGATGATCGGACCGAACTGCATGGGCGTGCTGAATGGCGATCCCGCGGTGTCGCTCAACGCGACCTTCGCGCCCACCATGCCCCCTTTCGGGCACGCCGCGTTTGTGTCCCAGTCCGGGGCGCTCGGACTCTCCGTGCTCGACTACGCCAAGGAGTACGGCATCGGGATCTCGCAGTTTGTCTCAGTCGGCAACAAGCCGGATGTGTCCGGCAACGATCTCCTGCTGCAATGGGAGCACGATGCGTCGGTCGGCACGATCCTCATGTACGCGGAGAACTTCGGCAACCCGGGTCGGTTCCTGGAGATCGCCTCACGAATTACCAAGCACAAACCGATCATCGCCATGAAGTCCGGGCGCTCCAAGGTGGGGGCGCGGGCCGCCTCGTCGCACACCGGCGCCCTCGCGGCGAGCGACTCCGCTGTGGACGCCTTGTTGGCCCAGGCCGGCGTGCTGCGGGCCTGGTCGATGGAGGAGCTCTTCGACATGGCGATGGCATTCGGCGGGAAGGCCCTGCCCCGCTCCCGGCGCACCGCCGTGCTGACCAATTCCGGGGGGCCCGGCATCCTCGCCGCCGACGCCCTCGAGCCGCAGGGGATGGAGCTCGTGGACCTCTCACCGGACACCGTAACCCGGCTGAAGCCGCTGTTCCCCCCCGAAGCGTCGATCCGCAATCCGCTGGACATGATCGCCTCGGCCACGCCCCAGAGTTATCAGGTGGCCCTCGACGTACTGCTCGGGGACGCCTCGGTGGACTCGGTCCTCGCGATCTTCGTTCCCCCACTCGGCGTCAGCCAGTCCGACGTCGCGGACGCCATCGTCAGCGTCGCCGCCAAGTACCCGGCCAAGCCGGTGCTCACGGTCCTGATGGGGCGTCAGGGGTTGCCGGAGGGCAAGGCGGAGCTGCACCGCGCCGGTGTCCCCGCCTACATCTTCCCGGAATCCGCGGCCCGCGCGCTCGGCGCGCTGCGCCGCCACCGCGAGTGGCGGGCCCGGCCCGAAGCACATCCGCGACCGCTCCCGGTCGATCGCGAGCGCGCCGGCCGCGTCATCAAGAAGGCCATCCGTGAACACCGCCACCGGCTCTCGGAGCTGGAAGTGCTCGGAGTGCTCTCGGCCTACGGGATCGACGCCGCCCCCGCCCGCCTCGTGCCCGGTCCGGAGGAAGCGGCGCGGGCCGCGACGGAGATCGGATATCCCGTGGCGTTGAAGATCGTGTCCGCCCAGGTGCTGCATAAGACCGAGGTCGGCGCGGTCCGGGTCGACGTCGGGACTCCGCTCGACTTGAAGACCGCCTGCGTGGAGATGCTCGACAGCGTGCACCGCAACGTGCCCGAGGCGGCCATCGAAGGGATTCTGGTGCAGAAGATGGTGCATGGCGGCCGTGAGACCATCGTGGGATTCTCACGGGAGCGAGCCTTCGGCGCGCTCGTGATGTTCGGACTGGGCGGCGTCTACGTCGAAGCGTTCAAGGACGTGATCTTCCGGGTCGCGCCGATCAGCCCACTCGACGCCCACGACATGCTGAAGGGAATCCGCGGCGTGGCGATTCTGGAGGGCGTGCGCGGGGCACCGCCCGTCGACTTCGCCGCGCTCGCCGAAGCGCTACAGCGGGTGTCTCAACTGGCCGTGGACTTCCCCGCCATCGCCGAGCTCGACATCAACCCGCTGCTGGCGTTTCCAGAAGGCGCGACGGCGGTGGATGCGCGGATCCTGCTCACCACGGTTGCTTGACGGCCGAACCAACCGGCGTAGCTTCGCGGCCTCCCCAACCCACCCATCGAGGCCGTCGTGCCGGTCCGCCTGCCGCATCACCTGGTCCTGTCCGCAGCCATGCTGCTCCTCTCCGCGTGCTCGCACGCAGCCGGCCGAGCATCTCGCACGAGCACCTACTACATCGCGGCTGATGAGGTCGAATGGGACTACGCTCCCAGCGGCAAGAATGGGATCACGGGGCAGCCGTTCTCGGGCATCGATGCGCGCTACATGGTGTCCGGACCGGCCCGCGTGGGGCGGGTCTGGCACAAGGCTATCTATCGCGAGTACACCGATTCCTCGTTCAAGACCCTGAAACCGCGCGCCGCCGAATGGGAGCACCTCGGCATTCTCGGGCCCCTGATCCGTGCCGAAGTCGGGGATACCATCCGGGTGGTGTTCCGCAACAACGCGAGCTTCCCGGCCAGCGTGCACCCGCACGGGGTGTTCTACAAGAAGGACTCTGAAGGCGCCGGGTATGCCGACGGGACCACTAACGCCGACAAGGCCGACGACGCTGTCCCGACCGGCGGGACTCACGTCTACGTTTGGCTCGTGCCCGAGCGCGCCGGCCCGACGGCCAGCCAAGGGAAGAGCGCCTTCTGGATGTACCACTCGCACGTCGATGAGCAGAGCGACATTTCGGCGGGGCTGATCGGACCGATGATCATCACCGCGCGGGGCGGGAGCCGGGCGGACGGCACGCCGACCGACGTGGACCGGGAGTTCGTGGTGGCCTTTCTCGAGTTGGACGAGAACAACAGCCCGTTCTTCGACCGCAACGCCGAGCGCTACGCCCGGCCGGTGCCGAAGATGGCGCACCTGCCCGTGGACACGTCGTTCGGCATCCTGGTACGGGGCCCGGCTACCGAAACCTCGTTCCGGGAGACGGTCAACGGCCTGTCCTACGGCAATACGCCAGGACTCTCCATGCGGGTCGGCGACCGGGTGCGCTGGTACCTGATGGGTGCCACCGACTTCGAATTCCACTCTCCGCACTGGCACGGGAACGTCGTCACCATCAACGGGATGCGCACCGACGTCGCGAGCCTGACGGCGATGGAGATGGTGACCGCCGACATGATTCCCGACAACCCCGGCACATGGCTCTTCCACTGCCACGTGTCGGACCACCTGCGGATGGGGATGCAGGCGCTCTACACGGTGGCGGCCGCTCCCAGCGGGGCCCGGCCTTAGGGCTTCAGCACGACCCCCTCGATCGCGTCGAGCAGGTACCCGATCTGGCGCGCGTCGCCGATCGAGTAGCGGTAGGCGCGCGGCCCGGTCTTCTCGAGCCCCGGCCAGTGCAGCGAGTCCACGCCCGCCGCCACCGAATCCGGGTAGCTCTTGCGCAGCGTGAACACGACCTGGTAGGGCTTGGCGAGCTTGTAGGGCTTGAACTCCCCGCGCAGCGCCCGCCGCACGGCGACGGCGGCCGAGTCGGCGATCATCTGCCGCACGCGCGCGGGGCTCAGCGTCATCGCGGCGGTCCGGCCGAACGCCTGTTTGACCACCACGCCCACGATCCCCGGGCCGAGGATTTCCTTCGCCTGCGCCACCACCACCTGGTCGCCCGTGACCATCGAAACGGCGACACCGTATTCCGAGGCGACGAGCGCGTTGATCCCCACCTCGTTCAGGCGGTGGCCGTTCACGGTGAAGTCATCGAAGGCGTAGGTGTGCGACAACACCCCGTTGGACCCGGCACCGGCGTGCGCCGCCGTGAAGATCAAGGTGCCGACCGACGAGTCGATCGCCGTGGTCATGATGAGGGGACGCGGGTAGCCGCGGATCAGGATCGCGGCGGTGTCGAGCTCCCAGGGCAGGATGTTGCGGAACAGATTGCCGCCGTGACCCTCATTCACCACGAAGTCGCGAGCCCCGCCCTGCCGAGCGCCGTTGATCGCGGCGTTCACCTCGCGGGTCATGAGATCGCGATAGAAGTCCCAGTAGTCGGTGCTGGTCGAGTTCTTGTAGTTCTCCCCTTCAGTCCCCGCGATGACCTCGCGCACCCCCGAGACGCTGCCGAGCCCTTCCATATCTGACACGATGTACACGCGAAACCCCTGCGGCGGCGGGAGCCTGGGAGACTGCGGGGAGTCGGACTGAGCAGGGAGCAAGGAGCAGGGAGCAAGAAGCAGAGCCACGGCGAGTAGACTGCGACGCATCGGGCCTCCGGGATCGGTGAGCTGATAGCTGACGGCTGATAGCTGACGGCTGATACCTGAAAGCTGATACCTGATCGCCCCCTTGTCGAATCAGTGCAGATGCACGTTCAGAAGGGGAAGGACCCGCCAGATCCCTTTGTTGTTGCGCGCGTTGTTGAGGAGGCCGAGCTGGACCCCGTGGAGCGACCGAGCGTAGTTGTAGAGCCCGATCGTGAGACCATGTTGTTCGCCGTTGATGCAATTGTAGCCCCCGACCGCCACGCCGGTCAGATCGACTGCCCGGTTCCAGATGACCGACCCCGCGAACCCGCGGATCCAATGCGCGCCCTCGACGTGATAGCCCGCCAGGGCGAAACCGCGCACCCCCGGATCAGCCACCACCGCGCCGACACTCGCCCCCACCCCCACGAGGGGTCCCGTTGCGACCACGGCCAGTCCGCCGAGCCCGACTCCGTAAAGTCCGCCGTCGGCGACGATCGCCAGGCCGGCCGCGCTGACCCCATAGGCCCCACCATCGGCGACGACGGCGAGGCTGCTGAGCGTTACGCCGGCGGCGGAGCCGTTGCCGACGACGGCGAGGCCGCCCACGCTGATGCCGTGGAGGTCCCTGCTGGCCACGAGGCCAAGCCCGGCCAGGTTGATGCCGGCCATCGACCCGTTGGAGACGGCGCCGAGGCCCGCGACGGTGAGCCCGGCGAATCCGTGCTCCGCCACGGCGCCGAGCAGGCCGACGGTCGCCCCGCTGAAGCGGCCCCCGACCGGCCCGGTAACGCCGAGCGCCAATCCGTTCATCACCATCTTGCTGTTCGCCGTGGCGGGCCAGATGGTCAGGTTCACCCCGTTCACCCGCTCCACAGCGTGATCGCGGAAGTTCAGCCGCAGCCCGGTCCAGCGCGCCGAGTTCCCGATGGAAAGCCCGGCTCCGTTGAACAAATTCAGGGCCTGATGACCGGCGTGCTCGGGTGGCGTCGTGTCGGACCGGGCTTCCTGAGCCGCCAGGGGGATCGGGACGACGGCGAGACACACGGCGAACGAGACAACGGACTTCACGAGTGCCGGCCTCCGGATGGATGTGCTGCAACCTAACGGAGCCGGCGAGCGCACGGATTCACGGTCGACTAAATTGCGACCCTGCGAGCAGTGAATCCCTGCCTCCTGGTTTCGGAGACCACATGACCGTCGCGACCACCCCGGACCTCTCTCTCGAAGCGCTGTGGATGCCGTTCACGGCGAACAAAGCCTTCAAGCACGAACCCCGTCTGCTCGTGTCGGCCGAGGGCATGCACTACACCGACGCCCTTGGCCGCCGGATTCTCGATGGGACGGCGGGGCTCTGGTGCGTCAACGCCGGCCACGCCCGAGCCCCGATCGTCCAGGCGATCCGGGACGCGGCCCTTCGTCTCGACTTCGCTCCCAGCTTTCAAATGGGCCATCCGTCGAGTTTCCAGCTCGCCGCCCGCCTCGCCGAGCTGCTTCCGGGAGACCTGGATCACGTGTTCTTCACCAACAGCGGGTCCGAGGCCGTCGATACCGCTCTGAAGATCGCGTTGGCGCATTTCCAGGCGCGGGGAGAGCCGCGCCGGGCCCGGTTCGTGGGCCGGCAGCGGGGCTACCATGGGGTCGGGTTCGGCGGCATCTCCGTGGGAGGGATCGAGTCGAACCGCAAAGCGTTCACCGCGCAGCTGCTGCCCCTGGTCGATCACCTGCCCCACACGCACGACCTCGCCCATAACGCGTTCACGCGCGGGCTCCCCGCCTGGGGCGCGCACCTGGCGGACGATCTGGAGCGGATCGTGGCGGAGCGCGGCGGCGATACCATCGCCGCCGTGATCGTGGAGCCCGTTGCCGGTTCCACCGGCGTGCTGTTGCCCCCTCAGGGGTACCTCGCCCGGCTGCGCGCCCTCTGCGACCAGCACGGGATCCTGCTGATTTTCGACGAAGTGATCACCGGCTTCGGTCGCCTGGGCGGGGGCTTCGCGGCCCAGGTGTTTGATGTCCAGCCGGACATGATCACCTTCGCCAAAGGAGTGACGAACGGGGCGGTTCCGATGGGCGGGGTGGCGGTGCGTCACGGGATCTACGAGAGCGTGGTCGGTCGAGCCGGCGCCGGCGTGGAGTTCTTCCACGGCTACACGTACTCGGGGCATCCCCTCGCCGCCGCTGCGGGGCTCGCCACGCTGGACCTGTATCGTCACGACGGACTGTTCGAGCGCGCCGCAGATCTGGCGGGATACTGGGAGCAGGCCGTGCATTCGTTGCGCGGCCTCCCGCATGTGATCGACCTGCGCAACACCGGCTTGATCGGCGCGATCGAGCTCGAGCCTCGCGCCGGGGCTCCTGGCGCCCGCGGCTACGAGCTGTTCGTGGACTGCTTCAAGCGGGGAGCGCTGGTCCGGGTGACGGGCGATACGATCGCGCTGTCACCTCCGCTCATCATCGAGCGGTCGCAGATCGATGAGCTGTTCGACGTGCTGCGCGCAGGACTCACAGCGCTCGCGTAGCATCCGCGGCCTGAAGGCCGCGCTCGGCGCTTACGCGACACGCCATGAATGGCGCGGATCCGCGAGTCCTTCAGGACACGTCGCCGCAGGCGCCGAGCGACGGGTTCAGCCGTCGAAAGCAGCGGCGGGTCCTGCTGGCGCTACGGCAACACCCCCACGCTGACGTGTGAGGGGTAACGCGCGCTGCGCCAGATACGATGCGTCTGCGCGCGGTAATCCGAAGCTTTGGCCTCGAAGATGTTGGGGACAAAGGTCTGCGGATTACGATCGATGATCGGGAACCAGCTGCTCTGCACCTGCACCATGATGCGGTGCCCCTTCAGGAAGCGGTAATCCTGGGTGTGCAGGTCGACCGCGAACTCTTCCACCTTCCCCGGCACGAGCGCCTCGGGGTGCTCGAAGCTCTTGCGGAACCGCCCGCGGAACACGTCGTTCGCCACCATCAGCTCGTACCCGCCCTGCTTCCAGTTCTTGGGATAGTCCTCCGGATAGACGTCGATCAGCTTCACGATCCAGTCGGCGTCGGTTCCCGTCGTCGCGGCGAAGAGGTGCGCCGTGATGTCCCCAGCCACGACGACATCGTCGGAGAGGGGGTCGGTTTCCCAGGTGAGGACGTCGGGCCGGCCCTGCACGAACCGCTGGTCCTGGAGCAGCCAGGTGTACCACCCCGACCCCTTGGGATAGTAGGTCGGCTCGACCGGGCGATTGCGGTATGGCACCGGTCGGGCCGGGTCGGAGACGTATTGATCGTAGGCCTTGCCGGTATCGCGGGGCGCCTCGAATGACAGCCGCCCGTCGGCGTGGAAGTAGAGGCTCCTGGTCTGAGTGGCGCGCGGCGGCCAGCGATCGAAGCTGCGCCAGCGGTTGGCGCCGCTCTCCCAGGTGACCGCCTCCGGTTGCTTCAGGTCCCCGCGATCCTTGAGATAGTAGGCGAAGAACGGGGCCTGAATCCGCTCGCGGAACTGCAATGACGTCGCGCTGTCGAAGTCGATCGCGCCGAGCACCTTCCCCGTCGGTCCCGCCCAGCCGCCGTGGTTCCAGGGCCCGACCACGAGAAAGTTCAGGTGCTTGGGGTCGTGGCGCTCCATCGCCCGGTAGATCGTCACGGGCCCGTAGAAGTCCTCTTGATCCCACCACCCCGCCACGTTGAGGTTCGGGACCGATACGTCGCGCGTCAGATAGGGGACGATCGTCTGGCGTTTCCAGAAGTCGTCGTAGTTGGGGTGCGCGACGAAGTCGTTCCAGGTCGGGATCTTTCCGTGCAGGTAGCGGGCGTTCACGTTCGCGAGCGGGCCGAGCGCCAGATACCACTCGTAGGTGTCGAAGCGGTCGAAATCGAAGTGGAAATTCGCGGTGTCGGTGGTCTCCATCATGGCGGCGTACTCGAATCCGTAGGAGAGCCGGAACGCGCCGTTGTGGTGGAAATCGTCGCCGATGAACATGTCCGCGGGCGAGGCCTGCTCGGAGGCGGCCTTGAACGCCGGGTGCGGATCGAGCAGCGCCATCGCGGTGAGCCACCCGTCGTACGAGATGCCGAGCATGCCGACCCGGCCGTTGTTGTGGGGCAGCCGCTTGACGAGCCAATCCATCGTGTCGTACGCGTCGCTCGCCTCGTCGATCCCCTTCGGGTCCTTGGGATCCCGCGGCATCCGCTGCATCACGAACTGCCCTTCGGACTTGAACCGGCCCCGGATGTCCTCGAAGGCGAAGATGTAGCGGTCGCGCGCGAGCTGGAACAGATAGGTCGTCAGCATCCGCTGGGCTTCGTCCACTCCATAAGGGGTCCGCAGGAGGATGATCGGCAGGGCCGAGGTGTCCTCGTGGGGCCGGTAGAGTATCGCGTGCAATTGGATGCCGTCCCGCATCGGGATCATGGCGGAATCGCGGTCGTAGAAGAGTCCCGTATCCACCTGAACCTGGGCGGAAAGCGAAGGAGC
The DNA here is from genome assembly GCA_035500495.1 of Gemmatimonadales bacterium. Taxonomy (GTDB): domain Bacteria; phylum Gemmatimonadota; class Gemmatimonadetes; order Gemmatimonadales; family GWC2-71-9; genus DASTHG01. Next base: position 1,091 of record DATJXC010000090.1, on the reverse strand, counting down.
AAGGAGCAGGAGAGCAAAGAACAACGTCCGTCGCATCGAGGCTTCCGGATGAGGGCTCTCTAACCTAGCATCCGCTCCACCGCATGACGACTCCCCTCACCCGCGATCAGCGCGCCGCCGTGCTGGCCGGATTCCTCGGCTGGATGCTCGACGCGTTTGACTACTTCCTCGTCGTCATGACGCTCACGGCCATCGCCCAGGAGTTCACGCGCTCCGACGCCGACGTCGCGTCCTCCCTCACCCTCACGCTCGCATTTCGGCCGCTGGGCGCCCTGGGGTTCGGCCTCCTCGCGGACCGCTACGGGCGCCGGCGGCCGCTGATGGTCAATCTCGTGTTCTATTCGGTGGTCCAGGTCTGCTCCGGTCTCGCGCCGACGTTCGCAAGCTTCCTCGCGTTCCGCGCCCTGTTCGGCATCGGCATGGGGGGCGAATGGGGAATCGGCGCCTCACTCGTGATGGAGAAGGTGCCGGCGGAGCGCCGAGGGGTCTTCTCGGGGCTGCTCCAACAGGGCTACGCCGCGGGCTTCCTCCTCGCCGCGATCTGCTACTTCGTGGTATTCCCGCGCTGGGGGTGGCGCCCCCTTTTCTTCATCGGCGGGCTCCCGGCCCTGCTGGCGGTCTACGTGCGCTCACAGGTGCAGGAATCCGAGGTCTGGGTTCGCACCCGACACACGACCTGGAGCGGCCTGGGCCGCGCACTCGCCACGAACTGGCGAACCTTCCTCTATCTGGTGCTGCTCATGGCCCTGATGAACGCAGTGTCGCACGGCACCCAGGATCTCTACCCCACGTTCCTGCAGCGCGATTGGCACCTGGGCGCGGGGACGCGCGCCGCGATCACGGCGCTCTCGATGCTCGGCGCGCTCACGGGCGGGATCCTCTGCGGCCTCTATTCCGATCGTCTGGGGCGCCGCCGCACGATCGTCCTCGCACTCATCGGGGCCGTGCTCCTGATCCCGCTCTGGGTGTTCGCGCCGTCTCTGCCGCTGCTCATCGGAGGCGCGATCCTCATGCAATTCATGGTGCAGGGCGCCTGGGGCGTCATCCCGGCGCACATCACCGAGCTGTCGCCCGATTCCGTGCGCGGGTCG
>DATJXC010000089.1:0-8147 GCA_035500495.1 Gemmatimonadales bacterium | reverse complement strand
TAGGCGGTGGACGCGAGGGCGGCGCCCTTGAGGAGCATGACCTCGATTCCCCGTCCGGCGAGTGCGTCGATTGTCTGGTGGAGAAGCTGCTCAAGCTGCAGCATCCGCATTACGGAAAGCATCCCGCGGCGTCGCAGCCGTTCCTGACCTGCGTCGGTCGTGGCAGCGTCGAGCCGCGCCAGCTGCCGCACGACGATCGGCGCGGCATTGGCGTCCTGAACCAGCGTGGCGAAAGTGTCCCAGTGGATTCCCTCGCTCACCAACCGACGCATCGCGGTCTCGCGCGGCGACACCGCGGCCGTCAGCAACAACAGCTCTTCTTCGGGGGCGAGGGAGAAGCGGGCGGCTGTCATGGGCGGCAAGGGGCTTCAACCTAGGCGTTCGCTCGAGCACAGTCCAGAGACACCGCAGGCCCCATGCCGTTGAAGCCGGTGGAGCGCCACATCGGCCGGAGGTTAGCCCGCGGCCACTGCTCCAGCTACTCTCCGGGCCGCGGCGCCCACTCCCGCCACGAACCGGAACAGCGGCCCGAAGGAGCGCACCGCGGTGACGCCCACGAAATAGAGCCCGGGGACGCTGCACTGGAACCTGGGATCGAGGTAGGGAATCGACTGATCGGAGCGAATTTCGGCGCGCAGCTCCGGCGCGAGCATCGACAGCCGGCCCACGTCCACACGATAGCCCGTGGCGAACATCACATGGTCGACCGAGAGCACGTTCCCGCCGGAGAGGGTGAGCGCGACCTTTCCATTCGTAATGGCCGCTTGCGTCACAGTCTGGCCCTCATGCAGGGGGACCTTGCCGATGAAGCGAGTCTTGAGCCAGTCGCTTGCCCCGGAGACATAGTTGCTGTTGTACGCATCCTTCCAGGTTTGCGGGAACCGGTGGAACAGGTAGGGCCACCGGTCCAGCGCCCAGTTCTGCCACCCCGCCGCGATGCTGGCGTCGGGCTGCTTCAGGCGCTCGAGCAGCGGCCGATCCTTCCCGCGATCCGGCCCCCAGAACGGGACCCGGTGCCGGGCGACGACCTGCACCCGCGCCCCCACCTCGTGCAGCAACGCCGCGAACTCAATGGCGCTTTGGCCACCGCCGATCACCACCACGTCGTGTCCGCGGAAGGGGCCGTAATCACCGTGTCCCGATGAGTGGGACACGCGGTCGGGAGGCAGGGCGTCGTAGGGGGCGGGACAATGGGCGTAATAGAGCAGCCCCACCGCCATCACCACCGCGCGACTGGTGACCTGACGCCCATCCGCGAGCGCAACGCGGAAGACCTTGCCCTCCCGCGCGATCGACGACACGAAGGTCTCGTCCACCTCGGGGACGGCGCGCTCGCGGAACCATTGGCCGTAGTCGATGAACGTCTGGATCGGCAAGGGATAGGTCCGCGAAAGCCCCGACTCCCGGAAGAACCGGTCGAACCCGTACGCGCCCTTGGGGTCGGAGAGGTTGGTGGCCCACCAGTGCGAGCGCAGCAGCATGCCGCGAGGCATATGGTGCCGCCACATCTCGAAGGCCCGTCCGAATATGGCGATGGTCCGGCCGCGTCCCCGCAAATGGGCCGCCACCGAAAGACCGTACGGGCCCGCGCCGACTACCACGGCGTCCAGCGTCGTCGTCATGAAAACACCTTTCGGGCCAGGGAGCGGAGTCGTCCGAGGAACTCCCGCGCAAAACCGAGCGTCGCGAGCGCCGCCGGCGCCGGGTCGCGCCACTGAAAGTAGTCGTATCCGGTGGGAGTGAAGAACGCCCTCACGAAGTCCCACGCGGCGCGCGCGGGGGGCGGGGCGCCCCGGCGCCCGCGGTCCTGAATCATCTCGATCGTGGTCGTAATGTCCCCCCCCAGGTGGCGCATCCACGTCCCGCTGCGATAGGCCGTCACCCGGTCGATCGGGCCGCCGCTCGCCCACTGGTAGGTGAGCCAGGGAAAGTCCACTCCCGCGCGCACGGCCACCTCCACTGAGGCCGAGAGCCGTGGGTTGATCTCCATCAGGTAGGGGACGCCCACCGCGTCGCGACGGAACTCGATCTCTGAATATCCCTCGAGGTCGATCTCCCGTACCAATCGCTCGGCCTGGCCGCCGATATCCTCCGGGATCGTGATGCTGCGACGCAGCACCGACTGCCCGCCCAGAGGCGGGTGCGTGCGCTGGGCCCATTGCGCGAATCGGGCATACACCTCCCCGCCCGAGTACAACAGACTGACCGCCTCGCGTGGCCCCGTCAGGTACTGCTGGTACAGGACGGAGTGGCCGAAGCGGGTGAGGCGCTCGACCGCCCGGGTCGCCTCCTCGGACGTGAAGACGAGTTCGGGACCCACCCAGCGGCCCTCGTCACCCTGTTCCACCCACGATTCGTTCGGCTTGATCACCGCGGGAAGCCCGATGACCTCCACAGCCTTGGCCACACCGGCGACGCCGTCCAGCCGCTCCTGCCGCGGCGCCCGCAGTCCCAGTCGCTGGGCCACGGCGAGGGTGCGCTCCTTGTTCACGGCGATGCTGAGCGCCCGCTCGTGCGCCAGGGCGAGGCGCGCGGCACCTTCCACACGCGCCCGGTGCCGCCGCAGCAGCGCGATGGTTCCATCGTGAGCGGGGATGAGCACCCGTGACGGGTGGCGGGCCAGCCACGCGAGCAGCAGATCCAAGAACGGCTCACTTCCCTCATCCGCCGGCAAGACCACCCGTTCGGCGCACCAGCGCGAGAAGAAGGTGGGGATGCCGTCCTCCGTGCCCACCGCTGCGACCTTCAGGCCGCGGCGCCCAAGCGAGCGCACCGTCATGAGGGACTGGCGTTGGGAGCCGTTCAGCACCACGGCGTCGTAGGTCATCGGGGTGAGAGGCACGGGCGCTGGGGACAGCAATTCGCGCGCCAGGGTCTGGAAGCGGTACTGCGAAGACCGCGCTCGCCGCGCGCGTGCTCGCGGCGGCCAGCGATTCCGGTAAGTTCACCGCTTGCTTTGAGTTGCCCGATTGCTGGGGCTATATTGCGCGTCATGAAGTCCGCTGAGATCCGCCACTCGTTCGTCGCGTTTTTCGCCGGGCGGGGCCACCGTGAAATCCCGAGCTCCCCGCTGGTACCCGCTGACGACCCGACGTTGTTGTTCACCAACGCCGGCATGGTTCAGTTTAAGCGCGTGTTTCAGGGGCTGGAACACCGGGACTACACCCGCGCCGTCACCGCCCAGAAGTGCGTGCGGGCTGGTGGCAAGCATAACGACCTGGAGCAGGTCGGGCACACCGCCCGGCACCACACCTTCTTTGAGATGCTGGGCAACTTCTCCTTCGGCGACTACTTCAAGCGCGACGCCATCGCCTTCGCCTGGGAGTGGGTGACGGGCCGGGAGTGGCTCGGGATCGCTCCCGAGCGGCTCTTCGTCTCCGTGCATCATGCGGACGGCGAGGCACGCGAGCTGTGGCACAAGGTGACCGGGATCCCCGACGCACGCATCTACGGGCTCAGCGACAAAGACAACTTCTGGCAGATGGGGGACACCGGGCCCTGCGGCCCGTGCTCGGAGATCTACGTGGATCTGCGAAAGAGCAAGGAGCACGGAGCCCGGAGCACGCCGACCCTGGATGAGTTCGTGGCGCTGTCGGATGCGGGCGAGCTGATGGAGATCTGGAATCTGGTCTTCATGCAGTTCGACCAGCAGCCCGACGGAACCCGCAACCCGCTCCCCGCCCCCTCGGTGGACACCGGCGCGGGGCTCGAGCGCATCACCGCGGTGCTGCAGGGGGTCGCGTCCAACTTCGACACCGACCTCTTCACCCCGATCATCGATCGCGCGGTGGAAGTGGTGGGGGTGAGCTACGACCCGGGCCCCGCGGGCGCGCCCTACCGGGTCCTGGCCGATCATGCGCGCGCCGTGAGTTTTCTCCTGGCCGACGGTGTCTATCCCTCGAGCGACGGCCGCGGCTACGTGCTGCGGCGCATCCTGCGCCGCGCCGTGCGGCACGCCTGGCTGCTCGGCCGGCGCGACCCGACGCTGGTGGAGCTGACCCTGAAAGTCATCGACCTGATGCGCGGGGTCTACCCGGAGCTGGAAGAAAAGCGCGAGCACATCGAGCGGGTCACCCGCGCCGAAGAGGAACGGTTCCTCGAGACGATCGAGGGCGGCCTGAAGCGCCTCGACGAGATCAAGAGCGCCGCCACCATTCCCGGTGACGAGGCGTTCAAGCTCTACGACACCTACGGGTTCCCGCTCGACCTGACGCAGATGATCGCGCGCGAGCGGGGCCAGACGGTGGATGCCGAGGGGTTCGAGCGCGCCCTGGACCAGCAGCGCCGTCGCTCTCGCTCGGTCCGCTCCAAGGACTTCGCCAAGCTCACCCAGTCGGCGGCTGCCGGTAAGAAGGGCGCTACGAAGGGCGAGTGGCGGGAGCTGAAGCCCGGTGCCAAGCAGAAGTGGGTCGGCTACGACACGACGCGTGCGGAAACCGAGCCGATCGCCTTCCGCCAGCAGGGGGACGTGCTCGAGCTGGTGCTGGAGGAGAACCCGTTCTACGCGGAATCCGGCGGCCAGGTGTCGGACACCGGCGTCGTGCAGGGCGAGGGGTGGGAGCTGACCGTCGAAGACGTCGAAAAGGTGGACGGCAAAAACGCGGTGGTGGGGCATTTCACCGAGGAGTTCCTCCCCACGCCCGCCGTCGGGGTCGTCAACGAGGGACGCCGCCACAACATCGCGCGCAACCACACGGCGACGCACCTCGTGCACGCGGCACTGCGCAAGATTCTCGGAACCCATGTGCGCCAGCACGGATCGGTGGTGGCACCCGACCGGCTGCGGTTCGACTTCACGCATCACGGCCCGCTGGACGACGCGACGCTCGGCCGCATCGAAGAGGAAGTCAACGAGCACATCTGGGAAAACCTCCCCGTCGAGACGCGCGAAATGAAGCGGGACGCCGCGATCGCCGCCGGCGCCATGGCGCTGTTCGGCGAGAAGTACGGCGACATCGTCCGCGTCGTCGACGTGCCGCGGGTGTCGCTCGAGCTCTGCGGCGGGACCCACGTCGCCAAGACCGGAGAGATCGCCCTGTTCCGGTTCACCCACGAAACCGGCTCGCAGGCCGGCGTGCGCCGCATCGAAGCGATCACCGGCCCCACGGCCTACCGGCTCGCCCGCGAGCTGGAGCGGCGTCTTTCCGAGGCGTCCGACATCCTGAAGACCCGTCCCGAGCATCTGGCGCGGCGGATCGAAGCGCTGCTCGAAGAGAACAAGAAGCTCGAGAAGCGGATGGAGGAGCTGCTGAGACGGGGAAGTGGGACCGGGGACGAGGGAAGCGTGGAACGGATCGGCGCGGTCGAGCTGCACCTCAAGGAGTCCGACCTCGAGGATCGCAATCAGATCGGGCTCATGATGGATTCGTTCCGGGACAAGCATCGGAACGCAATCCAGGTCCTCTTCACCACAGGTGAGCGTCCCGGAGTGCACGTCGCCGTGACGGAGGACCTCGTGGCGAGCGGCGTGAAAGCGGGCGAGATCGCGAACTCGATCGCGGCGGTGAGCGGCGGCAAGGGCGGCGGTCGGCCGCATTTCGCGTCCGCCGGCGCGGGAGATCCCGCCAAGATGGGTCTGGCCCGAGAGCGGGCACCGGACATCATACGGGAGCTGCTCGGCCGGTGAAACGCGATGCCGTCCTGGCGTGGCTCGCCGCGCGTCGGCCCCTGCCGCCGGGTGCCCTCCGGGAGCATCTCGTCCGGCGCGTCCACGATCTCGACGCCCCGCTGCCGCTGCACCTGGCGACCCTGGGGCGGGAGCTGCTGGCCGGGGTGAACGCCGCGCCCGAGCGCGGCCGCGCGCTGGCGCTCGATCTGCTCGCGGCGGATGCATTCGTGACCTATGCGTTCGAGGCGCAGGCCGAGGCCGACCCGACGGCACTCGACGCCCTGGCGCAGCGCATGGAGGAGGCGTGAGCGTGCCGGACCTACTGGCGCGGCGGCCCGGAGTCCTCGTCCTGATCGATCCCAGTCGGGTGGACGGGGCCCAGGCCGAGCGGGTGGGCCGGGAGGCCGCCGAAGCGGGCGTGGCCGGCATCCTGATCGGCAGCTCCTTCGACGGGAGCGGTGGGACCCAAGCAGTCGCCGGGGCGCTGCGCCGGGCCGCCCCCGGCCTCCCCCTCGCCCTCTTCCCCGGGTCCGCGATGCAGCTCACCGAGCAGGTCGATCTCGTGCTGTTGTTGTCGCTCGTCTCCGGCCGCAACCCGCAATACCTGATCGAAGAGCATGTGCGGTCGGTGCCGTTCTTCCAGCGCTTCCCGGTCCCGATCCTCTCGACCGCCTACATCCTGATCGACGGCGGACGGGTGACGAGTGTCGAGGCCGTGAGTCAGACGCGGCCGCTGCCGTCGGATAAGCCCGAGCTGGCGGCGGCGCATGCGGTCGCCGCGCGCATGATCGGGATGGCCGCGATCTACCTGGATGCCGGGAGTGGGGCGGATCGGGCGGTGGCCCCCGAGGTGATTCGGGCGTGCCGGGACGCCGTGCGGGACGTCCCGCTGTTCGTGGGGGGTGGGATTCGCACGCCGGAGGCCGCGGCCGCCGCTCGAGCGGCCGGCGCGGACTTCGTCGTGCTCGGCACCGTGGTCGAGCGCGGCCCGGGGGGGGCGCAGTCACTCAAGACATTCGTGCAGGCGGTCGCCAAGGGAGGAGGCCGGTAATACCCATGCAGGAAGAGCTGCGGAGAGGGCTCGCGGACTTGGCCGCCCTGGCGACGCAGGTCGCGGCGGAGCAGGCCGGCATCGTCGAGGCGATCGCCAGTCGCTACGAGGAAGCGTTGCGGGGCGGAGGGACGCTGCTCTTTGCGGGGAACGGCGGTAGCGCGGCAGACGCCCAGCACATCGCCACCGAGTACGTGGTCCGTTACCAGACCAACCGGCCGCCGCTGCGGGCCATCGCGCTGACGACCGATACCTCGCTCCTCACCGCCTGCGCCAACGACCTGGGCTTCGATGAAGTGTTCGCGCGTCAGGTGGAAGCGCTCGCCCGCCCCGGCGACGTCCTGGTGCTGCACTCGACCTCGGGCGAAAGCCCCAACGTGTTGAACGCCGCCCGCGCGGCCAAAGCACGGGGAGTCCCCATCGTCGCGTTCCTCGGGAAGACCGGGGGAGAGCTGAAGGAGCTCGCCGACATCGCGCTGGTGGTTCCATCTACGGATACCGCTCGGATTCAGGAACTGCATCTCGCGATCGAACATCTGATCTGTGAGACGATAGAGGAGAAGATGAGGCATGGGTAAGCAGGAGTGCGAAGTTCGAAATGCGAAGCGCGAAATGGATCGGTTGCGTTTCGAACCCTCCCATTGGCATTTCGGGTCGAACCTTCCCCTGAAACTTCGCACCTCGCACCTCGCACTTCGCACTGGGAGGGGTGGTGATTGACCTGGGGGACAAGCGTGCGTTCGTCACCGGGGGAGGGCGGGGCATCGGTCGTGCGACGGCCATCCTCCTCTCCCAGGCGGGGGCGGCGGTGGCGGTGGGATTCAAGAGCCGACGCGAGGAGGCGGAGGAGACGGTCAGGGCGGTCGGGGGCGGGCTGGGGCGGGCCGGGACGGGCCAGGACGGGCCAGGACGGGCAAGGGCGGTCCTGATAGGGGGAGATCTCGGAGACCCTGTCGCAGCGAAGCGGGCGGTCGAACAGGTCCTCACGGCGCTCGGCGGCCTGGACCTCCTCATCGTCAACCACGGGATCTGGCCGCCAGAAGATGCGGCGGTTTCAACGATGACCGACGTGCAATGGGATGGCACGCGCCGCGCGAACCTGGACAGCGTGTTCTTCGTCTGCCGGGCCGCCATTCCGCATCTCAATGACGGCGGGCGGATCGTTCTCGTTTCCTCAACCGCCGGACAGCGCGGCGAAGCATTTCACGCCGACTACGCCGCCACCAAGGGTGCGGTCATCTCCCTCACCAAGTCCCTGGCGGTCGAGCTGGCGCCGCGCATCAACGTGAATTGTGTCGCGCCGGGTTGGGTCGATACCGAGATGGCACGGATCCCCTATGAACGGGAGGGGGGAAGAGGGAAGCGGGAAGTCGAGCGCACGATCCCGCTGGGGCGCGTGGCGAGCCCCGCGGACGTCGCCGGGCCGATCGTGTTCCTGTGTTCGGAGTGGGCGCGGCACATTACGGGGGAAGTGCTGAATGTGAATGG
>DATJXC010000088.1:0-41095 GCA_035500495.1 Gemmatimonadales bacterium | reverse complement strand
GCCGCGCCGCTGCCGAAGATCGAGGTGTATCGGCTCGTGTGCGGGCGGGAGCCGCTCTACTCACCCGATCGCGACGGGGCCGATCAGTGGGTGGCGATCGTGACCGACAACCCCGATTTCCGCGCGCCGTTTCCGGTGTTTCGCTTCACCGACACGTCCTGGCTCGTCACCATCGCGAACCTCGCCTGGGATCGCGCCAAGATTCTCCCGCCCTGAGCGTGCTGACACCCACCGAAGCCGCGCGCGCCATTCTGGCCGAAATCCGGCCTACGGCTCCCGAGCGCCGGCCGTTGCGAGAGGCGCTCGACCTCGTGCTCGCGGAGTCCGTCGTGTCGGCGATCGACCTTCCGCCCTGGGACAACTCCGCGATGGACGGCTACGCCGTTCGCTCCGGGGACCTGGCGGCGCCGGGGGTCACGCTGCGAGTGATCGAATCGGTCGCCGCGGGGTGCTTCCCCACCCGCCCACTTGGTCCGGGCGAAGCCACCCGGATCTTCACCGGCGCCCCCCTGCCCGCCGGCGCCGATACCGTCATCCGTCAGGAAGACACCGATGCGCCGACGCCGGGCGACGTGCAGATCCGCGATCTGCGGGACGCGAAACGCAACCTCCGGTTCCGCGGCGAAGATATCCGCCGAGGGGCGACGGTCCTGACTCCCGGCACTCCACTGGGTCCGGCAGAGCTCGGGGTGCTCGCCTCGATCGCGCATGAGCCGGTCACGGTCCATCGTCAGCCCGAGGTCGCCTTCCTCGGCTCCGGCGACGAAATCGTGGACCTCGATCGCCGGGACGAAATCCTCGCGGGGAAGAAGATCGCCACCAGCAATTCGTACACGCTGGGAGGCCTGATCCGGAGAGCCGGGGGACGGCCGCGCGAGCTGGGAGTCGCCGCCGATACCGCGGACAGCCTGCGGGAGCATTTCAGCCGCGCCCGGGGCGCCGACCTCCTCGTGACGACGGCGGGCGTCAGCGTCGGGGAGCACGACCTCGTGCGCCAGGTGCTGGCGGAGCTCGGCGGAGAGCTGAAGCTGTGGCGGATCCGCATGCGGCCCGGCGCCCCGCTCGGATTCGGGCTGCTGGGTGGCCTGCCCTGGATCGGCCTCCCGGGAAACCCGGTGAGCACCATGGTCACCTTCGAGCTGTTCGTCCGCCCGGCTATCCGCCGCTTGCTCGGTCACCCCCTGGACTTCCGCCGGACGGTCCCCGTCGTCACGAGCGAGCCGATCACCCTCGGGCCGAAACTGCGACATTTCCTCAGGGCCGTGGTGACTCCCGGGGCCGGTCAGCGCCTCGAGGCCCGCTTGACGGGACCACAAGGATCGGGGATGCTGACATCGATGGTCGCGGCGAACGCGTTGCTCATCGTGCCCGAGGACCGGCAGGAGGTCCCCGTCGGAGCGACCCTCAATGCGATCCTCCTCGACGACCCGGTGCACGTGGCGGAGCCCCCGTTTTGATGTCGATCGCGCAGAAGTTCCTGCTCGAGCTCACCGCGATCCTCTTCATCGTGGATCCGGTAGCCGCGGTCCCGAGCTTCCTCGCGATGACCGCGCGGGATACCGTCGCGGCACGGCGTACGGCGGCGCGCCGCGGTGCCTGGACGGTGTTCATCACCCTCGTCGTGTTCGCGGCCGGCGGAACCTACATCTTCAAGCTGTTCGGGATCACGCTCGCGGCGTTCAAGGTCGCCGGGGGAATCCTGATCGGCCTCTCGGCGATGGACATGGTGCAGGCGCGGCGCAGCCAGCAGCAGGAGACCCCGGAGGAGACCGCGGAGGGGATCGAGAAAGCGGACATCGGGATCGTGCCGCTCGGCATCCCGATGCTCGCCGGTGCCGGCTCCATCTCCACGGTGATGGTCAGCGCGTTCGCGGCGAAAACCGTGTGGGACGTGGCTTCCCTGTTCCTGTCGATCGCCATCACCGCGTATGCCTGCTACGCCACGTTGCGCGCCGCCACGGCGGTCGAGAAGCGCCTGGGCCGGAGCGGGATGCGCGTGCTCACCCGCGTGATGGGCCTGTTTCTCCTCGCGATATCGATCCAGTACATCCTCGACGGGATCCGCGCCGCGCTCGAGAAGAGCACGTGACCTTCCTCCGCGTGGCCGTGACGCTATTGCTGGCCGCACCACTCGCCGCGCAAAACCCGTGGGGTACCTGGGGCGCCCAGGCGATCCCCAGCCTTACCCAGGCCAATGTAGTTCCCGGCGGAGTAGCCCTGGCCGAGCTGCGCGTGGTCCAGCCCGTCCTGATGGGTCAGGCCGGGGCGTTCGACAACCACCTGCTTGGCCAGGCGGTGCTGGACGGTGAAGGCTGGACGATGCCCAATGGTGAGCTGACCCCGGGAATCTGGGGAGAGGCGTTCGTCGACCGCCGGCATCCCCACACCTACTTCCACGAGCTGATGCTCTCGGGGATCGATCTGCTGGGGAGCCTCGACCGCGCGGCGAACGTGTCGATCTCGACCGGCAAAGGGTTCGCGCCGTTCGGAAGCGACGACCCGATGGTGCGTCCGGTGCAGCGCTTCCCGATGAACCATCATTATAGCCAGATCCTCGAGCGGGCCGTCCTGATCCTCGGCGTGCGGGCGGGACCGGTGGCGGCCGAGGCGGGTCTGTTCAACGGCGATGAGCCGGTCTCACCCTCCTCCTGGCCCAACATGGACCGGTTCGGCGACTCGTGGTCGGGCCGGCTGCGCGTGACGCCGCTGCCGGCGCTCGAGCTGGAGGGATCGTACGCCCACGTGCGCTCGCCGGAGAACCGGGAGCCGATCGGCCTCGACCAGGTGAAGTACCACGCGTCCGCGCGCTGGGACCACGGACCTGTCTATGGCCTCGCCGAGTGGGCACGTACGTCCGAGGGCGGAGGAGTCTACGTGTTCAATTCCATCCTGGCGGAGGGCGCTTGGCATCTGGGACGGCATCTTCCCTACGCCCGTTACGAGCAGACCGAACGCCCCGAGGAGCCGCGTACGTTTGACGATCCGTATCGCCTGCAACGACCCGTGCTCGAGGACAACCTGCTGGGTGAGACACGCTGGACGATCATCACAGGGGGGTACAGCTTCGGCCTGCTGCAACGCGCGGGATTCGTGGTGCGACCGCTTTTCGAAGCCTCGTGGATACGGGTTCAGAGGGTGGACGGCGGGCTGTTCGATCCGGCCATTTGGTACGGCCGGGAAGAGGGTTATCAGGTGAGCATCGGTCTCCGACTGGGGTATGGAATGACGATGCCTCGGATGGGAACCTACGGGGTCGCCCCGTCGGACGCCGGCCGGACGATGTCCGGCATGTCGAGGATGCCATGAGAGGCATGATGCACGTGGTGCTGCTCCGTTCGACAGCGGCACTGGTGTTGGCGGCCTGCTCAAACAGCTCCACCGGCACCAGCTCGCCCTACACCGTGACCGTCAAGTCGGGAGACGCGCAAACCGATTCCGTCAAACGGACCCTGCCCCAGAGTGTGAGCGTTACCGTCACCGATAAGAGTAATGGGTATCCAGCGCCGGGGATCACTGTGAATTGGAATGTGACCGCTGGCGGCGGGAGCGTCACGGCGACTTCCGCCACCGATGCCGGCGGCGTGGCCCGCGCCACCTGGACCCTCGGCCCCGTCGTCGGTACCCAGCACGTCAAGGCCTCCGTCTCTGGAGGAACCCCAGTGACGTTCACGGCGACCGCCCTCGGCCCGGTTCCGGTGTTCGTCGCCAGCGTGCCGATCCCGCCTAACTACGGGATCCACTCCACCTATGTGCGTGATGGGCTGGCATTCGTTTGCGCATGGAACACCGGCGTTCTCATCTACGATGTCGGCAACGGCATCAAGGGTGGATCGCCGGCTAACCCCACGCTGGTCGGGTCGGTGGCGACGACGGGGGGCAGGGTTCACAACGCCTGGTGGTTCCATAATCCCGTGACTTCGGAGAACCGGTACTTGTTCGTGGGTCAGGAGGGACTGGGGACAATCGGGACCTCCTCATCGGGCGACATCCACGTAGTGGACGTCTCCAATCTGGCTGCGCCGGTCGAGGTCGCCTCTTTCCATATGGACAGCGCCGGGACCCATAATTTCTGGATGGATGAGCCGAACCAGATCCTGTATGCCGCCTACTACAACGGCGGGGTCGTGGCGATCGACGTGTCCGGAACGTTGTCCGGCGACATCTCGAGCCGTCTGATCACCAAGGTCAAACCCGGTGGGGCCGGGAATACGTACACGTGGGGGGTGCAGCTCCATCCGGGGGGCAATGACTCCCTCTACGCGATCGACATGTTGTCCGGCCTGTGGCAGCTTCACACGGCGGGCGGCACCCTGAGCGTGACATCGGGTGGCAACAACGTGCCCAACCGCTACAGCTCCGACTTCTGGGTGACGACCGGGTACATCTATACGGGGTCGTGGGACTGGGCCCGCCGGACCAATCTCGCCGGGAGCCTGCTCAAGGTCTGGCAGCTGGACGGCGCTGGGCATCCGAGCCCGGTCGACTCGATCCTCACTGACAGTGTAAGCGCGGTGAGCGACGTGAAGGTTTCCGTCGACGGGAAACTGTTGCTGTTCAGCACGGAGGGTGGGAGCTACTCCGGATTCTGGTTTTACAGCCTCGCGGACCCCGCTCATCCCACGTACACGGGATACTACGCGGTTTCGACCGGCATTCACACCGTGACTTTCGCGACCATCAACGGACGGTTGTACGCGTTCGGCGCGAAGGATCCAGCCAGCCCGGCGTTGATCATCCTGGACGTCACTGGGTTGGACCAGTGATCTTGGCCTAATGTCTTCCCCATCCTGCTCGCGCCGCGATTTTCTCGCCTCCCTCGCCGCCAGCGTGGTCCTGCCGCACGTGGTCGGCGTTCGCGCCGGGCCGCCGACCCTGGCGGAGCGCCTAGGGTATGCCCGCGACACCCGTCTCCTCATCCTGCACGCCGACGACCTGGGTCTGCTGCACTCGGTGAACGTGGCGGGGATGACCGCGTTCCAGACGGGCGTCATCAACTCGGGAAGCATCATGGTGCCGTGCCCCTGGTTCCCCGAGTTCGCCGACTTCGCTAAGAGCAATCCCGCGCTGGATCTGGGCCTCCATTTGACGTTAACCTGCGAGCGACCCTCGTACCGCTGGGGCCCGGTGCTCGGGCCCTCGGCGGTGCCGTCGCTGGTCGATGCGGACGGGTTCTTCCCCGTCGCGTGGCCCGTCGACCGCCAAGTGAACCTCGGGGAAGTGGAGGCCGAAATCCGGGCACAGATCGCCCGGGCGCGTCACTTCGGCGTGGAACCGACCCATCTCGATTCCCACGAGCACTACCTGCAGCAATCGGGGAGGCCGGTATTCGACGTGCTGTTGCGGGTGGCGGGCGAGATGCGCCTGCCGGTGCGCGTGGGCCGCAACTGGTTCCTGCATTACCCCTACCTCGAGACGGCGCTCGGGCCGAACGGCATCGCGCTCGACCGGACGATCACCATCCCGACGGAAACCACGCCGGATCAGTGGATCCCGTGGTACCAGTACACGATCCGGGCACTTCCCGCCGGCGTCACCGAGATCTTCGTGCATGTGGGATACGACGACGGGGAGCTGCGGGCGTACGCGCCGGCGCGACTCAACTACGGAGCCACGTGGCGCCAGCGCGATCTCGACGCCATGACGAGTGCCGAGGTCCGCGACGCGCTCACCGCGGGCAACGTGAAGTTGATTACGTGGCGGGAGATTGGACGGCTGCTCAGGAACGAGCCGGGGGCGTCACGGGATACAACGGCGCACCGCTGACAGGACTCAACACAGCGTTCAGTAGTACAGTCGCGAGTGTTCAGAGGTGTTGCCAGACGGCAAGTTGCGAAGTGGTCGCAAGCCGTCAGCCATCAGCCGCTCGCTATCAGCCATCGGCATTCCAAACTGTCCACTTGCAACAGGAGACCACTTTGCAACTTGCCGTCTGGCAACCTATCTGATCCCTGAATTCTTGTAACTCGAGTTTTGGAGATCATATGCGCACCCTGACTCTCACGCTCCTGCTGGCCCTCTTGGGCGAGCCGCATCTCGTCGAGTACGCCATTCCCACGGCCGGCGCCAATCCGCACTGTCTCGTCGCCGCGCCCGACGGGATGATCTGGTTCGCGGAATTCAGCGGCAACAAGCTGGGGCGGTTCGACCCCGGCACCCAGAAGTTCACGGAATGGCCGGTCCCGACCGCCAACGCCCACCCGCACGGCATCACGACCGCGTCGGACGGCCGCCTGTACTTCACCGAACAGGCTGGGAACAAGGTCGCGGCCTTCGATCCCAAGACCGAGCGGTTCACCGAATTTCCGGTCCCGAGCGCCAACGCCGGCCCGCACACCCCGATCCAGGGCCCCGATGGAGCCATCTGGTTCACCGAGCAGAGCGGAAACCGGATCGGGCGCCTCGACCGTCAGAGCGGCCAGATCACCGAGGTGCCGGTGCCGACCCCGCACGCGAACGCGTATGGGATCATCAGCGCGCCCGCCGAGCGGGCCCTGTATTTCGCGGAGCTGGAGGGACACAAGCTGGGCCGGATCGACGTCGCCTCGAAGCAGATCGTCGAGTACGCCACCCCGACACCGCAATCGGGGGTCCGCCGCCTGGCTATCGACCGTCAGGGCGGGATTTGGATGACGTATTTCGTCGCCGGAAAGGTGGCCCGCTTCGACCCCGCGACCAAGACCTTCAAGGAGTACGACGCTCCCGGCGGGAAAGACGGCGGCCCCTATTCGATCGAGGTGGATTCGACGGGCCTGATCTGGTTCAACGAATTCGCCAAAAACGACCTGGTGGAGCTGGATCCCGCGACGGGGAAAATGACCACCTATGCAATTCCCTCAGGACCGGCGCTGGTGCGGAAGATGACGGTTGATGCTCGGAATACGGTCTGGTATGCGAATTTTGGGCAAAGCAAGATTGGGAAGGTCGTCAGAGAGTAGAACTCACATCCTCTTGTACTTAGGACCTGCTCCCCCCTCTCGGGGAGTCCACCGCGGTCCCAGGACGTCGGTCGCTTTGCAGTCCACGCAGTTCGGTGCGTTGACCCGCAACGCGCCATCCACCTCTTCGTAGACCCCCGCCGGACAGACGTGGGCGTAGAACCGCGCGACCTCCGGCGTCACGTCTTTCCCCACGATCAGATGTGACGGGATCGTGTCGCGGGTCGCGTTCCCGGCCTTGAATACGGCGTCGACCTTGCTGAAGGTCAACTTGCCATCGGGTGTGAATTGGTCGGCCGTGCCCGCCCGTCGCTCCGCATCGGCGTCCTGGTGCATGGCGATGCGGCCGCCCGGGAAGCGCCCCCCGGTGAGAGTCATCAACCCGGCCTTGATCCCACCGGCGTAGAAGCCGTCCTTGAAGGCCAGCCGCATGTTGCGGGTGCGATACAGATCGGAAGCGATGTAGGAGGCGTTCACGAGGCGGTCGTACTCGGCCAGGCGTCCCGCCGACGGGTCGTTGGCCTTCAGCGCCTGGAAGATGGCCCGCGCCGCATAGATCCCCGACTGCATCGCATAGTGGATCCCCTTGAGAGACGGCACGTCCACGAGGCCTGCCGAGTCGCCGAGGAGGACGACGCCGTCCCCGGCCCGGCGCGCGGGCAGCGCGTGGAACCCGCCTTCAGGGATGGTCTTGGCCCCCCACTCCACGCACTCCCCCCCCTCGAGATACGGCCGGAACAGCGGGTGCGCCTTGAGCCGCTGCAACAGGACGTGGACGTCGAGGGAGGCGTCGGCGTAATCGAGCCCGACCACGAGCCCGATGGCGACGAGATTCGGCTCGAGCGGATAGCAGAAGCTGCCGCCGAACGCGTCCGTGGGAAGCGGCCAGCCGAGGGTGTGGATCACCGCATCGAGCGGCCGCTTCGTCTCCCAGATCTCCTTGACCCCCAGAGCGAAGATCTGCGGATTGACCGACGCGACCCGTTGCCACTCGAGCCACGCCTGGGCCAGCAGGCCACGCGTCCCTTCGGACAACGCGGTGACCTTCGCGACGATGTCGTTCGGCGCCGTGTAACCGGACATCGGCTGGCTTGCGCGGTCGAGCCCCGACGCCGCGGTGCGCACCCCCACGACGCGGTCGCCCGTGGTGAGCAGCTGCGCCGCGGGAAACCCGGTGAAGACGTTGACGCCCGCTTCCTCCGCCTTGGCGCCGAGCCACCGGATGATCTCGCAGATCGAGCCGATATAGTTGCCATGATTCTGCATCGTGGGCGGCGTGGGGAGCCGCACTTTCCCAGATCCGGTCAGGAGATAGACGGCCTCGCCGGCCACCGGGTGCCGGAACGGGAAATCGGCGTCTTTGAGATCAGGGAACAGCTCCCGGAAGGCGCGCGGGTTGACCACGGCGCCGGAGAGCGAGTGCTCGCCCAACGCCTCGGCCTTTTCGAGGACGCCGATCTGCAGCTCCCCGAGCGCCGGATCCTGCTTGGCGACCCGGGCCAGCTCGATCGCCCCCGCGAGCCCCGCCGGCCCCGCACCCACGAACAGGACGTCCAGCTCCATCCGGTCGCCCGCGCCCGCGGCGCCGTCCTGGAGGATGAGGCGGTCGAGGGGGAGGGGGGGTTGGAAGTGGGAGGGGATCATGACGATTGCGGATTGCGGATTGCGGATTGCGGATTGGATTGGCGAGTTCCGGAACGTGGGTGGTCATCGGGCGCGACACCAGGCCACCACATTCCGCAATCCGCAATCCGCAATCCGCAATTATCCATGCAGTTTCCCAATCTCCTCCGTCAACTTCGGCACGATCTCGAACAAGTCCCCCACGATCCCGTAATCCGCCACCTTGAAGATCGGGGCGTCCTTGTCCTTGTTGATCGCCACGATGCACTTGGCGGTGCGCATCCCGGCCAGGTGCTGAATGGCCCCGGAGATCCCGACGGCGATGTACAGGGAGGGACTGACGGTCTTCCCGGTCTGCCCCACCTGATCGCCGTGCGGCCGCCAGCCGGCGTCCACCACGGCGCGGGAGGCGCCCAGCGCCGCGCGTCCACCGAACGCCTGCACCAACTTCTCGATCAGCGCGAAGTTGGCCGGCTCTTTCAGGCCCCGGCCCCCGGAGACGACGATCGCGGCTTCCGCGACGTCGAGCGATCCCGCGGGCGCCGCCTTGATCTCCTGGACCACGACGCGTCCCGCGTCGCCCGGGACCGCGACCGATTGCGCGGCACCGGCCTTGGGGTTCTGCACCGGCGTAAACACGTTGGGCCGGAGCGATACGACCACCGGCGTCCCGGTCACCTTGACCTTGAGCTGCGCCTTCCCGGCAAGTACCGGGCGCGTCGCAATCACCGTACCGCCTTCGACACCCATGCCCGTCACTTCCGAGGCGAATGCGGCGCCGAGCCGTGCCGCGACGCGGGGCGCCAGGTCCTTCCCCGTCGCCGTGGCCGCCAGGACGACGGCCCCATAGCCGCCGGATCTTGCACGCTCGGCGATGACGCGCGCAGACCCCTCGGGGGAATAGCGCGCGAAGCCCGCGTGTGTGGCGGTCGTGATGGTGTCAGCCCCGCAGGCCGCCGCCTGGTCGGCCCCCTGCACCGGGCCGGACGCCAGCACCAGCGCATCCACGGTCCCACCGAGGGCGTCGGCCAGCCGTCGGGCGCCGGTCACGACCTCCAGCGACACTTTGCGCAGCGTGCCGTCGCGCTGCTCCAACACCGCGAGGACGTTGCTCACAGGACCTTCGCCTCCTCACGCAGCAAACGGACCAGCTCGGCCACGGCGGCGGCCCCTTCCCCGACGATCCTGCCTTCCTTGCGGTCCGGGGGCAGTGACATGGCCAGCACCTCCAGACCCGCCCCACCCGTCGCGGCCAGCTGCACCGGCTTCACCTCGAGCGGCTTCTTCTTCGCCGCCATGATCCCCTTCAGGGCCGGGTAGCGTGGCTCGTTCAGCCCTTTGTCGGCGGTCAGGACGGCGGGGAGCGGAAAGGTCACGACCTCCACCCCGCCTTCGATTTCCCGCTCGGCGGTGCCGGTCGTCCCCGCGATCGTGAGCGTCGTGATGGCGGTGACGCAGGGGAGGTCCAGGAGCTGGGCCGTCATCGGGCCGATCGCCTGGTGGTAGTCGTCGATCGCCATTTTGCCGAAGAGGATGAGGTCGTACCCGCCGTCTTTCAACTCGGCGGCGAGCACCCGGGCGACCGCCAGCGGATCGGCGGTGCCCGCGTCGGCCTGCAGCAGCACGCCGCGATCGGCGCCCATGGCGAGCGCCGTGCGGATCGTCTCCTGCGAGGACGCGGCGCCCACCGCGATCACCACGACTTCGCCGGTGCCGGCCGCTTCCTTCCGCTTCAGCGCCTCTTCGACGGCGAACTCATCGTAGGGATTGAGAATGAATTTGACGCCAGCCTCGTCGAGGGATTTGCCGTCGGCCGCGACTTTTGCTCTAGTCTCGGAATCGGCTACCCGTTTAATGCAGACGGCGATCTTCATGGAGAGTGCCAGTGGTCAGTGGTCAGTGAAGGCTCATCGCTGAGCGCTATCAGTTGAAAGCACTCAGTCCCGTGATTTCCTGTCCCAGCACCAAGGTATGTACGTCGTGCGTCCCCTCGTAGGTGTAGACCGATTCGAGGTTGGCGAGGTGGCGCATCGACTGGTACTCGGCGAGGATCCCGTTGGCGCCGAGGAGGCGACGAGCCTCGCGCGCGCACTCGCATGCCATGTCGACGTTGTTGCGCTTGGCGAGGGAGACCTGTTGGGGGGTCATGGTGCCGGCGTCCTTCAGGCGGCCGAGCTGCAGGCAGAGGAGCTGAGCCTTGGTGATCTCGGTGAGCATCTCGGCCAGGCGGGCCTGCTGGATCTGGAAGCCGCCGATCGGCTTGCCGAACATGACCCGGTTCTTGGCATAGCTCACCGCCTCGTCGAAGCAGGCCATCGCCGCCCCGATCGCCCCCCAGGCGATCCCGTAGCGGGCCTGGGTGAGGCACATCAGGGGAGACTTGAGCCCGCCCGATTTCGGCAACAGGGCGTCCTTCCCCACCTGCACGTCCTGCAACACCAGCTCGCTCGTGTCGCTGGCCCGCAGGGAGAGCTTCCCCTTCTGGTCCTTGGCGGTGAAGCCCCTGGAATCGGTCGGGACGATGAAGCCGCGGATGGAGGACTGATCGTCCAGGGAACCGGTCTTCGCCCACACGATGGCGAGTCCGGCCGTCGAGCCGTTGGTGATCCACATCTTGGCCCCATTCAACACCCACCCGGTCTTCGTTTCCTTGGCGACGGTGATCATGCCGCCCGGGTTGGAGCCGAAGTCGGGCTCGGTGAGGCCGAAGCAGCCGATCAGCTTGCCGCTCGCCAGCTGCGGGAGCCACTGCTTCTTCTGCTCGTCGGAGCCGAAGGCGTAGATCGGGTACATGACGAGGCCGCCCTGCACCGACGCAAACGAGCGGACTCCCGAGTCGCCGCGCTCCAGCTCCTGCATGATCAGGCCGTAGGCGACGTTGTTGAGCCCGGCGCAGCCGTATTCCTCGGGGAGGTTCGCGCCGAACAAGCCCAGCTCGGCCATTTGGGGAATCAATTGCTTGGGAAAGCGCCCTTCGATGTAGCACTCCCCGATCACCGGCATCAGATGGTCGTCCACCCAGGAACGGACCGTGTCGCGCACGGCGCGCTCCTCCTCGGACAACAGACCGTCCATGCTGTAAAAATCGATTCCTTGAAACTTCGCAGTCATAAGAACTCAGTTGTCAGTGGTCAGTGGTGAGAAAAGCTGCCGGACGGCAAGTTGCAAAGTGGTCGCAAGACTCAAGTGGCCAGTAAGGTAATCTGGCCCCTTGCGACTTGTAACCACTGCGCAACTTGCCGTCTGCGCAAACTTAGCTGACGGCTGAAGGCTGACCGCTGACGGCCGGGCTGCCGGAGTGGGCTCTCGCAAATGCGAACGTATCGCTCGGTCTGAACTTCCCGTGGTCCCGCTCCCACCGAAAGAAGGTGACCTGAACCGCGGTCGCTTCGATGGTGACGAAATTGAAGCAGGGTGGCCGGCCGCCGCGCATCCGCGTCGACAGAGTCCCGGTGGTCGAGACCACGACCTGATTGCCCAGCATGTCGGCGCCTTCCTGGTGGTCGTGGCTGCACAGCACCAGATCGGCGCCCGAGGTGGCGATCCGCCGCTGCGCCTGGCGCCAGCGCGCGAGCCCCATGCGCTGCGACAGATCGCCCCGCAGCACGTTGTGGTGCACGACCAAGACCCGCGCCGCGGCAGCCGACGCGCCCGCGAACACGTGCTTCACCCGCTCGATCTCCCGCTTGGGGAGGTGTCCCTTGACCGCGATGTCGCGCAGCCGAGGCGTGAGCGAGCCCCACGCGACCCCGTGCGCCGTCAGCGCGCTCGCAATGACCGCGCCGGGGACCGTCAGGGTGGGCGTCAAATCATCACCGAAGTAGCGGCGGTACTTGGTGTAAATCGCGTTCTTGCCGAACGGAATGAACGGACGCCACCACCACTGCACGTCATGATTGCCGGGGATGACGAGGACTGGAGCCGTCAGCGCGGCCTGATGCATGAAGGCGCGCGCCCGCTGCAGCTCCCCATGCCGGGCGCGCTGGGTCACGTCGCCCGCCACCACCACCGCGTCGGGGCGGAGGTCGGGAAGCAGGGCTTCCAGCGCTTCGATCTGGCGCACGTCGGCGATCCCCCCGAAATGGAGGTCGCCGAGGTGGACGATCTGCACCGTCACGACTCGACCTGCACGGTATAGGTCAGCACCGCCTGGCCGTTCGCGGGCACGGCGAGCCGGAATCGCGTCTCCGTCGAGGAGAGCTTCTCCGCCGGCACGCTCGAGTCCACCACCTTCCAGGCCCCCCAATGACTCTCGCGCACGTCCACCGACACCGCCACGTCCTTGGCGTTGGTCACGGTCACCGTGTAGCTCGCCGTGACCCGGGTGTGCGCCGGTACGCCGCGCCGAGGAGGCGGCACCATCTCCTGGGAGTAATCGGTCTGGATCCGCTCGGCGGTCACGTCAAAGGCGTCGCCGGACTGCACCCGCACGTTCTTGCCCACCGGCGTGTGCCCGATCGTCGCTTCCCCCAGGAGCTGGAGCCGGCCGGCATCGTCCGCCTGGTAGAGCTGGACCAGGCCACCGGGGAGCGGGCGGTCGCCGAACGGCGTGCCCTTGGCCCGTTGCAACGTGTACCAGACCTGCACCGGCACCGCATTCGCCTCGGCCATCTGACCGAAGTACCCGCGCCAGGGCAAAACGCCGGGGATCACGAACTCCCGGGTCACCGGGGTCGCGGTACGAGGGAACAATGCCGTCGTCACTGGGACACCGGGTTCCAGCGAAAGTCGGGTGGGCAGGCTGTAGACGTGCGTTTCGCCGACGGCTTGCTCGGCGGGTGCCGGCGCCTCGGCGGCGCGCGCCGCGTCGGCCATCATCACACCCTGCGCCATCGCCTTCATCTCAGGCCGATACACGCGGTTGATCGAGCCCGCCACGAGCTGAACTTCCGCTGAATCGGCGCGCAGGGCCTGCGGGGAGACGGTGGCGGCGCCGGAGATCGAGGCTTGCGCCCCGGCGATCACCGCCTGATAGCTCGCCTGCCAGGTGACGCCCTGGGTTACGTAGGCGAGGTCGGTGCGTTGGCGGGCCCGCGATGCGTCGAGGATGAGCGACGCTTCGGAGGTCTGGCGCACCAGGTCCGATGGGAAGAGCGGCTCCCCCGGCTCGGACAGCAGCAGCCGACCGTCGGCGAGGCGGTATTGCGGCGGGTCCACCCGTACGACCTTGGCCTGGACCGTATCGCCTTTCCCGCGCACGAAGGAGAGCGTCTGCCCGATCGCGCGGGCCAGCGCCTCGTTCCGCGGAGTCGGATTGCGCAGCGTCACCCCGCTCACCGTCACGGCCGAATCGGGTGAGAACAACGTCGCGGGATCGAGCCCTTCGAGGGTCAGCGTCAGGGCATTGCGCCCCTTTTGCAGAGCCTGCGAGAACGATCGCCGGACCACCACGCGCCCGTCACTGTATATGGAAAGGGACGTCTGGGCGGAGAGCGGTCGGCCGACCATGACCAGCACCGCGGCAAGCAACCACCCTTTCCAATCCGCAATTCGCAATCCGCAATCCGCAATTGCCCCACTTCGCACTTCGCATTTCGCCCTTCGCACTTTCATGAGAGCCACTCCCTCGCCACGCGTCGCGCGATCAGCGACGTCAGAAGGTACCAGGCCAGCACGCTCACCACTGCCACGAGGCGCGCCGTGGGATCGCGCGGCAGCGCCCAGGTGACGTAGGCTGCCAACGGCAATGTCGTTCCCATGGCCACCCAGCGCGAGATCCGGCGGGCGCGCCGGGCGATCTGGCTCCGACAGGCCGGGCAGATGCCCCCGACCGCGAGCCCGGGGGTCATCTCGCCGCACTTGGCGCAGAGATGGCTAGACGCGCTGAGCCACGGCGCGGGCGTATTCAGCGGTGGAAGCATTCCCGCCCAGATCCTTGGTGCGCACGTTGTCCTGCACGATGGTCCGGTCGATCGCGTCCCGCAGGCGCTTGCCGGCTGCGGGCTCCCCCACGTGGTCGAGCAGCATCGCCGCCGCCAGCATATGGGCCGTCGGATTGGCGAGGCCCTTCCCCGCGATATCGGGGGCCGAGCCGTGCACGGCCTCGAAGATCGCCGCCTGCGTGCCGATGTTCGCTCCCGGGGCCAGCCCCAGCCCGCCCACCAGCCCGGCCGCCTCATCGGAGAGGATGTCGCCGAACAGGTTGGTGGTGACGATGATGTCGAACTGGCACGGATTGATCACGAGCTGCATCGCGGTGTTGTCCACGATCTTTTCATCGGCGGTCACGGCGCCGACGAACTCCGCCGCCACGGCGCGCCCGCACTCGAGGAACAGCCCCGAGGTGGACTTGAGGATGTTGGCCTTGTGGACGATCGTGACCTTCTTGCGACCGTGGCTCTTGGCGTACTCAAAGGCGTAGCGGCAGACGCGCATGCAGCCGTCGCGCGTCATCACCGACATCGCCTGCGCCATCGCTTTCGGATCATTCCCGACGCGGAAGGTGTGATCGAGACCGACGTACAGCCCTTCGGTGTTCTCGCGGATGATCACCAGATCGACGTGCTCGTAACGCCCCCCCGGCACGATGGTGCGGGTCGGCCGGACGTTGGCGTACAGATCGAATTCCTGCCGCAGGGCCACGTTCACCGAGCGGTACCCCCCGGCGACGGGCGTGGTGAGCGGGCCCTTCAAGGCGAGTCTGGTGCGGCGAATCGAGTCGAGCGTGGCGTCGGGCAGCGGCGTCCCCATCTTCGACACCGCGCTCATCCCGGCGTAGCGCTCGTCCCAATCGAATTTCACTCCCAACGCATCGAGCACCTGCAGTGTGGCGTGCGTGATCTCGGGGCCGATCCCATCGCCTTCGAGCAGCGTTACTGCGTAGGTCACGGCAGACCCGGCGTCATCGCCTTGACCGCGCGAATGAACGCCAGCCAGGGGTCGTCCGCCTCGGCGTGAGCGACGGTGTGAAAGCCGACCTGCCCCAGGCGCGAATCGATCATCACGACCGTCAATTCGGCCGTCACCTCACCATGGGGTTCTTTGCTCCCCGAAGCCGGGGGCGATACGGTCTTCTTGAACACCAACGCCGCCGGCGCGAGCACGAACCGGCCGCCGGCGAGCGCCACCAGCGTGCGCAGCTCGCTCCGCAGCGGATCGGGCACCTCCGTGACGTTCGAGGTGCTCAGGAACCCGGTGCCCATCTGGTCGGGGTCGGTCGCCACGGTGGGGGAGCGGCGTGCCTCGCGGCGCAGATCCGGAGGGAGCACCCAGGTCACCTCGGAGGCCCTTGCCTTGAGCAGCTCGCCCAAGATGCTGTCCGCCTTCTGCAGCGTGGCGTGTCGGGCGGTGTCGACCCAGGCGAATCCCAGCGCTTCCTCCGCCCCGACGCGGGTGAGCGGGAGCACCGGCACCCGCTGACCGGCGATACCGGCGGTGGGGATCGGGGCGGTCGGTGGCAGGGGAGCCGGCGTCTCGGGCTTGGGATTCCCGCCGCAGGCGAGGAGCGCGGCGCACACCAGCGGGCCACGCACTAAGTATCGGATTGGCAATGGATTACTCACGGGCTCAATATCACCCGCGCGACGAGGCATTTCAAGAAGCGAGCGTCAGCCCGCCATCCACGATGATCACCTGACCGGTGATGTGACGCGCCGCTTCGCTGCACAGAAATACCACCACCCGCGCGATGTCCTCGGGCTCGGCCACGCGCCCCAGCACCGACTCGTGCTCGGCGCGCTCCAGCACTTCCCTGGGGAGCTTGGTGAGCAGCTCGGTCTTGACGAAGCCGGGCGCCACGGCGTTGACGTTGATGGAGCAGGATCCCAGGTCCACGGCGGCGGACCGGGTGAGCCCGATCAGCGCCGCCTTGCTCGCCGCGTAGTTGGCGATCCCGAACCCGGGGCGATACGCCTGATGGCTCGCGATGTTGACGATCTTCCCGAACCGCTGGGCGCGCAGGTGGGGCGCCGCCGCGCGAATACAGTTGAAGGCCCCGGTGACGTTAGTGTCGAGCACTTCCTGCCAGGCCTCGCTGGAGAGACGCCACAGCGCCCCGTCGTGTGCGACGCCCGCGTTATTCACCAGGTAGTGCACGCCGCCCAGGTGTTCCCGTGCCTCGCTCACGAACTCTTCCACGCGCTCCGCGTCGCGCACGTCGCAATGCTCGGAGTACACCGGCACGCCGTAGGCCTTGATCGCCGTTTCGGTGAGGAGCGCTTGCGCGGCGACGTCGCGGCCGGGAAGCTCGACGTAGTTGAAGGCGATCGCCGCGCCGCGCTGCGCGAACTCGAGCGCGATCGCGCGGCCCAGGCCCGTCGCCCCGCCGGTGACGACGGCGACACGTCCCGTCATCCCCTCCCCCGCGAGCCGGGGGGCGGGGCGAGTCTGGGTCGCGGCGGCTCCGCCCGGAGCCGCCCCCTGCCGCGCAGCCAGGGACCAGGAGTACGCTGCCAAGGGGGTCGAACGTACGGCTGAATTTGAACACGGGCAAGCCGCGTCGTAAGTTGCTACCCCATGCACCGGGTCCTCTCCTTCGTCGGCTGGGCGGCGGTCGCCGTGCTCGGAGCGGCGGCGCTCGCCGTCCTGGCGCTGTCCCGCGGCGAACCGATCAACGCGGCCTGGCTCGTCGTGGCCGCCGTCTGTACCTACAGCATCGGGTACCGGTTTTACGCCAAGTTCCTCGCCGGCAGGGTTTTCGGCCTCGACCCCCGGCGGGCTACCCCGGCCGAGCGGCTGAACAACGGCCGGGACTTTGTCCCGACCAGTCGCTGGGTGTTGTTCGGGCATCACTTCGCGGCGATCGCCGGAGCCGGCCCGCTCGTCGGCCCCGTGCTGGCGGCGCAATTCGGATTTCTTCCGGGCACCCTGTGGCTGATCATCGGCGTCGTGCTGGGGGGCGCGGTGCAGGATTTCACCATCCTGTGCTGCTCGCTGCGCCGCAACGGCAAGTCGCTGGGCCAGATGGCCAAGGAGGAGATCAATCCGGCGGCCGGAATGACCGCCATGGTCGCGGTTCTGTCCATCATGATCATCCTGCTCGCCGTATTGGGGCTGATCGTGGTGAACGCCCTCAAGGCGTCGCCCTGGGGGCTGTTCACGATCGCCTGCACGATCCCGATCGCGCTGCTGATGGGGTGGTGGATGCGCAGCTTCCGGCCGGGCCGGGTCGGGGAGGCGTCCGTCATCGGCGCGGTACTGCTCGGCCTCGCCCTCGTGGGCGGGAGCGGGGTGGCGAACACGCCGGCGCTGGCCGGCGTATTCACCCAGACCGGGACGACCCTCTGCTGGATGCTGATCGGGTACGGCTTCTGCGCCTCGGTGCTGCCGGTCTGGCTGCTGCTCGCCCCGCGCGACTACCTCTCGACCTTCCTCAAGGTCTCGACCATCCTGATCCTGGCCGTCGCGATTCTCATCATCCTCCCGCCACTCCGGATGCCGGCGCTGACGGTGTTCGCGAGCGCCGGGGAGGGGCCGGTATTCGCGGGAAAGCTGTTCCCCTTCGCCTTCATCACCATCGCCTGCGGCGCGATCTCGGGGTTCCACGCGCTGGTCGCGTCCGGCACGACCCCCAAGCTGCTCACGCACGAGCCGGACGCCCGGGTAATCGGCTACGGCGCGATGTTGATGGAGTCGTTCGTAGGCGTCATGGCGATGATCGCGGCGTGCACCCTCGATCCCGGGGTCTATTTCGCGATGAACACGACCCCCGCGGCGCTGCACCAGGCGTCCGATTTGCTAAACGCGGCGGGGTTCGTCGTTACCCCTGATTCGATGCAGGCGCTGGCCCGCCAGATGGGTGAGGTCACGCTGGTGGCCCGGACAGGAGGCGCGCCGAGTCTCGCCGTGGGGATGGCGCACATTTTCTCGGGGCTCTCGACGACGCTGGGGGGCCGCACGGCGTCGGCGCTGTGGTACCACTTCGCGATCATGTTCGAGGCGCTTTTCATTCTGACCACCATCGACGCGGGCACCCGGGTGGGGCGGTTCATGCTGCAGGAGCTCGGCGGCCACATCTGGCCCAGGTTCGGCGAGACGTCGTGGTACCCGAGCATCGTCGTCTCGAGCGCGTTGGTCGTGGCCGGGTGGGGCTACTTCCTCTATCAGGGAGTGATCGATCCGCTGGGCGGGATCAATACGCTGTGGCCGCTGTTCGGGATCTCGAATCAGCTGCTCGCCGCCGTGGCGCTCTGCGTCGGCACCACGATCATCATCAAGCTCGGCAAGGCGCGGTACGCCTGGACGACGCTGGTCCCGCTCGCCTGGCTCGTGGCCGTCACCATGACGGCTGGGTGGCAGAAGGTGTTTTCCCCCGATCCCAGGCTCGGGCTGCTCGCCCACGCCGCGTCCCTCGTGGGATCCAATGCTCCCAATACCACGCGCCTGATCTTCAATGACCGCCTCGATACGTTCGTCGCGCTGTTGTTCATGGGAGTCGTGGTGGTGCTGCTCGTGGCATCGCTGCGGGAGTGGTGGCTGGTGCTGTCACGCCGCAAGGCGGCGGTGGTGCGGGAGACGCCGTTCGTGGAGAGCGCATATCCTCCTTCCGCCGGACTCGCGAAGGTCTAGTGCCTCCACCGCCCGACGCCCGGCGCATTCTCGTCGTGGAAGACGAGACCTTGTTGCGCAACCTCACGACGAGATTCCTGCAGCAAAGCGGCTACTCCACCCTCAATGCAGCTGACGGAGAGGAGGCGCTGGAGCTGCTCGAACGGGAAGGCGGATTGATCGATTTGGTGGTGACCGACCTCAAGATGCCCCGGTTGGGAGGAATTGGGCTCTATCGAGCCACGCGTCGCCGCGGCATGCTCGTTCCCATGCTGTTCACCTCGGCGGGCGGCTCGGCCGAAGGGGATGACCCGTGGCCGGCGGATGTGTCCGGACGGTTCCTGCCGAAACCCTGGGAGCTGGAGGATCTATTGTCCGCGGTGCGGCAGGTATTGGGGGAAGTCTAGGAGAGCAACCTCAGGACCCCGACCGCCGGGCCAGGGCCACGAAGCGCGGGTCGGCGCGCAGATCGTCGAACCGCGGCTCGAGCTGTAGCACGAGGATGGGCCATTCCCGCTGCGCCGCGCCCCGCTCCAGCCACGTCAGCGCATCATCCCGCCGGCCGAGGCCCGCGCACACCACGGCCACCTTCACGGCCATAACGTACTGGTGCTGGGCGCGGCCTTCCAGCTCGCTCAGGACGTTGAGCGCTTCCTGACGGTGCCCGCAGATGGCGAGGGCAGAGCCAAGGACGCCCCCCTCGTAGTTCGGTAGCGTGGGCGGGACGAACCGGAGCTGCGCCAGGGCGTCGTCGCAGCGATGCAGCGCCAGGAAGACCCGCGCCAATTCCGCATGCGCGATGGCGTTGGTCGAATCGAGCTCGAGGGTACGGCGCAGCTGCGCCACGGCACCGTCGTAGTCGCGGGCGAAGTACAGCATGGTGGCCACCCGCGTGTTGACGATGACCGAGAGGGGGTCGACCTGGCGAGCGGCCTGTGCCTCCCGCAGGGCATCCGCTGGACGGCCGGCCGTGACATAGTCCCAGGCAAGGAAGAGATGGGCCGTGGAATAGGCGGAGTCCATGGCGATCGCCTTGGACAACTCGCGCGCCGCCCCCGGCAGGTCCCAGTCATGCCAGAGCCTGACGATACCGAGCGAGGCCTGCGCCTCCACCATGTTGCTGTCGAGCGCCAGCGCCCGGCGCGCGGCGCCCTGCGCCCGGTCCAAGCCCTCGCGCGGCATGATATACCCGAAGAGGGATTGGACGGTGTAGGCGTCGCTCAAGCCGGACCAGGCGGCGGCGTACGCCGAGTCCCGCGCGATGGCTTGCTGAAACAGATCGACCGCCTTGCTCAACCCCTCGCCGGTGCGCTGGCCGAAGAAGGATCGCCCCCGGAGATAGAGATCGTAGGCTTCCGAACTGGCCGTCGCCCGCTTCACTACCGGAGTCCGCCCCCCGCCGGCGAGCCGTACCTCCAACGCGCCCAGCATCGCTCGGGCGATCTCGTCCTGCACGGCGAACACGTCCCGGATGTCGCGCTCGTACTCGTCCGCCCACAGCACCGAATCCGACGCGGCTTCGATCAGCCGGGCGGTGACGCGGACACGGTTTCCCGAACGCCGGACCGTGCCTTCCAGCAGCTCCTCGACGCCCAGGCTGCGGCCGATGTCGCGTGAGGTGGCAGCCTGGTTCTTGAACGCGAACGCCGAGGTGCGCGGCACGACCTTCAGGGCCGGCACCTTTCCCAGGGCCGTGATCAGCTCTTCCGACATGCCGTCGCTGAAGTACTCGTCCTGCGGGTCGGCGCTCAAGCTCACGAACGGCAGCACGGCGATCGACCGAGCGCGGCTCGGCCCCGTGGAGGGTCGCCCGCCACGGAGGTGGCCGAGCAGGCTGTAGCCGGCGGCGAGGAGCAGGAGCAGCGCGACGATCCCGGTGGCGACGCGGAGGGGACGACCCCACCCCGGGCGGCCCGGGGTCGCGACCAGGCCCGGCACCGGTGTCGTGATGGCACGCAGGGCGTCGCCGAATTCCGCCGCCGTCGCAAAGCGGTCGGCCGGCGCGCGCGCCAGCGCTCTGCGGGTAGTGGTCTCGACCAGCTCGGGCACACCCTCGCGTACGGTCCGGATGGACGGGACCGGATCGTTCAAACGCCGCGCCATGATCGCCTGGGCCGTCCGGCCGGTGTACGGCGGCTCGCCGACCAGCATTTCATACAGCACGCACCCGAGGCTGTAGACGTCGCTGCGCGCATCGATATCGGGCGACGCGGTCGCCTGCTCGGGACTCATGTAGGCCGGCGTCCCGACGGCCATGCCGGTCTCGGTCAACTTGTCGCCGCCGGCGGAAGAGACCGCCCGGGCGACGCCGAAATCGGCGACCATCGCCGCCCCGCCGGCGAGGAGGATGTTCTCCGGCTTGATATCGCGGTGGACGACCCCGCGGCTGTGCGCGTACGCCAGTGCGTTGGCGGTCTGCTCCGCGATGCGCACCGCGTCCGCGACCGGCAGCTGATGCTCGCGCAGCAAGCGATCCCGCAGCGATTCACCCTCGACGAAGGGCATGACGAAGTAGAGCAGTCCATCGGTCTCGCCGGAATCGAGCAGCGGGAGGATGTGCGGATGGGTGAGCTGGGAAGCGATCTCGATCTCGCGCATGAATCGCCCGGTGCCGAGCGAGGCCGACAACTCGGGGCGCAGCACCTTGATGGCGACGGGACGATTGTGCTTCGCGTCCCGCGCCAGAAACACGAAGGCCATCCCACCATGGCCGATCTCCCGCTCGACGCGGTAGACCTGGCCCAGGGCTGCTTGCACCCGCTCGAGGAAGTCGGTCATCCCGCTTTCACGGCCCCACCACCGCCAGGCACTCGATCTCCACCCGCGCGCCGAGTGCCAAACCACTCGCGGCGATCGTGGAGCGCGCCGGTGGGTCCTTGGGGAAGACGGAGGCGTACACCATGTTCATCGCCTGGTAGTCCTTGATATCCGCCAGAAACACCGTGCACTTCGCGACCCGCTCCAGGGAGCTGCCGGCCGCGGCGAGGATCGACTTGATGTTCTCGAGCGCAGCCCGCGTCTGGCCCGCGATGCCGGTGTCGGCGAACTCCCGGGTCCCCGGTTTGTTGCCGATCTGGCCCGAGAGAAACAACAGATTGCCGACCTTTACCGCCGAGGAAAATGGCAGTCCCGCGACCTCCTGCGGCGTGTGAATGACCTGGCGGTCCTGGGCCGCGAGCGGGACACACGGGAGCAGCAACAGCGGGATGAGGGCGCGCATGGGAGCCTTCCGGTTGTGAGTGCAGCGAAGCTACGACGCCGTCCCCGTTCGGGCGAGGCTCGGCTTACCGCTTGGGCTCGGCCCCGAGACGGATCAGGGCGGCCTTGGCTTCCTCCACGAACGGCTGCAGCTCAGGGTCCGCGTGGATCCACACGTCCGCGACGAAGCGGTAGGCCGGGATCGCCTTGTCCCGATTGCCCAATCGCTCGTTCACCCGGCCACGCTCCAGCGTCCACAGCACGATGCGCGGGTCCCACCCTGCCGGCAGGTCTCGCTCGAGCAGCGCCGCCGCCTCCTGGTTGCGTCCGGCGGCGGCCAGGAGCTGCACCCGCTCCATCGGCTCGAAATAGCAGCCTGGGCAGGAGGTGTCGGGCAGAGCCAGAAACCTCCGTAACGCTTCGGCCGTGTCCCTTCGCGCGAGCGCCAGATATGCTTGCCCGGATTGTGACGCGTAGCGCAGGATGCCGTGCCCGACAGGTGGATTCGGGGCACGCATGACGGCATCCATCAGATCAATGAAACCCTTGACCGCGGCGGTATCCCCGCGCGTCGCCTGCCAGGGCAGCAGGTGGTACAGCAACTCAGCCTGGTTGGCGCGGCGGCGCTGCTCGGCCACGCGCTGCATGCTGTCTGGGGTCACCACACCGAAAAGCCCGTAGACCGTGTACTGCCACGGAGCCTCATTGGCGGGAGGCAGCGCCCCGGCGATCTGTGCCGACTCCCGCAAGTGGCCCCGATAGGCGAGCGCCGATGCGAGTCCGCGCCGGCTTCCCTCATACATCCGTCCGTCCTGGGGCGACGGATGGCGCTTGACATGCTCGCGTTGCACGCGGATCCCCGTTTCGTCCGCGTCGGGCCAGGAGCTCAGGCCGTCCGACAGCACGTGGCCCAGGAGCAGCATCGGCGTCGAATCGAGCATCCGGCTGGTCTCGGGTGAGCGCGCCGTAGCCGGGTCGATCAGACGCTCGAGAATGCGGATCCCCTGGGCGTTGATGTCGGTCGGGTTCAACGCCAGATAGGCGCGAATGTAGCGCAGCGCCTGGGGTGGCCCGCCGAGGTTGAGCCCCAGCGCCACCGGGTGGATGTAGGCCGGGCCGAACGCGGAGTCGAGCGCGATGGCGCGGTCGAACGCCTGGAGGGTCTGTTCCGGAGTGGCGCCGATGATCGGCGCGCTCCCCCAGTGGTAGCGGGCGTCGCCCAGCTCGTACCACACTTCTGGATCGTCGGGGTAGCGGCTCGCGGCAGACTCCAGTGTGGCGAACAGCCGCCGGGTATGCGGCCACCACGCGGTGTCGTTGCCGGCGAACAGCAACGCGGAGAGCGAATCGGCGGCCACGAGCAAGCTGTCCCGCGGGGGGAGGCCGTGATTGAATGAGCCGGCCTTGAGCGCGTTGGCCCTCGATGCGGAGTCTCCTCCGGCCCGCTGCCAGCCATAGGCCAGCCCGATCCGGTGGTAGGCGAGCGCGAAGGTCGAGTCCAGTGCAATGGCCCGCTCGTAGTACGCGACCGCGGAGTCCCAGTCGGTACGCCGGTAGAACTGTTCCCCTTGCAGGAACGCCTTCATCGCGGGGAGCGACGACGAGCCGAGCGACGCGAGCCGCACGGCGCCGATGGGCCGCGTGCGCGATAGCTCGCGCAGCAACGTCACGGTGAGCGAGTCGGCGAGGCGGTCCATGCGACTGCTCACGCCGGCAAGTTGGAACTCCCCCAGGGGCCGACCGGCACCGACGTCGTAGAGTGTGGCGCTGAGCCGCACCGAGTCCCCGCCCACGCCGAGCAGCTGGCCGAAGACGGCCAACCCGGCGCCGGTGCGGCGGCCCAGCGATGCGGCCGAAGGCGCGTCGGCCCGCCCGTGCCATCCGCGCACCACCACCGTCGGGGCGACCGTGCGCAACGGACCCGCGCCGTCGAGATTGCGCGACAGCACGTCGACCAAACCTTCGCTCCACAAATGCAGATCGGGGACGAGGACCTCGAAGGGGGCCACCGCCACCAGGTTCTGGTTCAGTACCGTAGGCCCCGTCCGCCGGGCCACGAGCACGGTCACGAGTCCCACGACGACCGCAACGGCCGTGGCCCACGCGAGCCAGCGACTCCAGTCCGAGGAGGCCTGCCTGGACGCCGGAACCTCCCCGGACTGGAGGGCGGAAGCCAATTCGGCGCCCGTGGCCCAGCGTTCGTCAGGCGATTTCGCCAGCGCGCGGGTGACGACGCGCTGGAGCGATTCCGGCACCCCCGGCAGCGGAGGCGGCGTGTCGAGGAGATGCCGGCGGGCGACGGCCTGCGACGTGGGGCCCTCGAACACCGGCTTCCCGGCCAGCATCTCGTACAGCATGCACCCCAGGGCGTAGAGATCGGTGCGCCCATCGATGGCCTTGTCGCCCATTGCCTGCTCAGGCGACATGTAATAGGGCGTGCCGATGGCGAGTCCGACCTCGGTGAGCGCCGGCCCGCTGTCCCCGGCCAGGGCGCGCGCCACGCCGAAATCGGCGACGATGGCGTGGCTTTCCTCGAGCAGCACGTTCTCCGGCTTGATATCGCGATGCACAATGCCGCGGCGGTGGGCCGAGTCGAGAGCATCGGCGACCTCGCGGGCGATGCGGACCGCTTCCTCTACGGGGAGCCGACCATCGCGCTGCAGTCGCTGGCGCAGCGACTCGCCTCGCACGTACGGCATGACATAGTAGAGAAGGCCGTCACGCTCGCCGGAGTCGAACACCGGGAGAATGTGAGGGTGGGTCAGCTGCGCGGCGATCTCGATCTCGCGCAGGAACCGCGCGGGCCCGACGGTGCGGGCGATCTCCGGGGCCAGCACCTTGATCGCGACCGAGCGCTTGTGCTTGGGGTCGCGGGCCAGAAAAACCGTGGCCATCCCGCCGCGGCCCAGCTCGCGCTCCAGGGTATACGTGTCCCCCAGAGCCGCCTGCAGGCGCTCTCTCAGCGCGGACAGAATCGCACCCCGCCGCTGAGCCGGAGCCGCGTCATCCGTTGGGACCCGGTGTCAGTTTGCCGCGCGCAGCAAGAGCGGGCCACAGCGCGGCCAGGACGGCCCCGCCACCCGCGCTCGCGCCGAACGCCGCCACCGCACCCACCCGCTGATACACGAGACCCAACAGCAACCCCCCGATGAGAGCCGCCAGGCCGGTCCCCGAGTGGTATACCCCGAACCCGGTGCCCTGCCGTTGGCCCGCGAGACGTGAAACGATCGCCCGCTCTGGGCTTTCGGTCAGCCCCGCGACGATCCCCAGTACCAGGAAGAGGATCCACGCCGCCGCCGGGCCTTGGGCCCGGGCAAAGCCGAGCGCGATCGCGGCGTAGCTCACCCAGCCCAGCCACATGGTCCGCCCTGCCCCGAACCGGTCGGACCACGCGCCGCCCACGAAGCTCGCCGTGGAACGGATGACGTGCAATGCCGCCCAGAGGATCAGCACGGCGGTCACCGGCACCCCCAGCTCCTGCGTCCGCAGAATGACCAGGGTCTCCGGCATGCGGAGGAGGTAGAAGGTGGAGATTGCGAGAAGAGGAAGAGGAGGACGGGCGAGGACGGGCGAGGACGGGCGAGGACGGGCAAGGTCGATCGAGGCAGGTCGCGGCTCACCTTGCCCGTCCTTGCCCGCCCCTGCCCGCCCCTGCCCGCCCTTCACCGCCCACACCGCGAGCACCAGCACCGCCACGCCCGGCACAATGCTCGCCGCGATCACGCCGCGGATATCCGCGCGGTGTGAGGTGAGTAGCCACCAGGCGGCGAGGGGTCCCAACACCGCCCCGGCGTGGTCGAGCCCGCGCTGCAGCCCGAAGGCGCGGCCCAACAGCTCGGGGGGCGTGACGTCGGCGATCAAGGCGTCGCGCGGCGGCGTGCGGACACCCTTGCCGATACGATCCGCCACGCGCAATCCGATCACCTGCCAGGCGGCCGCGGCGAGGGCGATGACCGGCCGCACCAGGACGGCGACCGCGTAGCCCCAGATCACGAGAGCCCCGCGACGCCGGGGCTGGTCGGCGAGCTTCCCGGCACCGTACTTCACGATAGCCGCCGTGAACTCCGCCGCCCCATCGAGGGCCCCGAGCGCCGCCGCTCCCCCGCCGAGTACCCCGGTGACCAGGGTGGGAAGGAGCGGATAGATCATCTCGCTCGCAAAGTCATTGAGGAGGGAAACCAGACCGAACAGCGTGACCGACCGCGGGAGCTTCCTCTGGCTACTCGCCAAGCCCCATCCCCCAGCGCATCAACGTCACGGGTAGACCGCCGTACGACAGGACGGTCTCGTGAAAGCCCCGCAGCGTGAACGTGGACCCTTGCGCGGCCCGGGCATCATCCCGCAGCCGCAGCAGCTCGCGGCGGCCCACCGCGTAGCACAGCTGGTACCCGGGGGTGGCGCAATAGCGTCGCACTTCCGACTCGGCGTTGGCCTGGTCGAGATGGACACCTTCGACGAGCCGGCGGACCGCGTCCTCGATCGTCATGCCGCGCGTGTGCAGACCCACGTCGAGCAGGATGCGCACCGCCCGCCACAGGAGCCCGACCCGCTGGAACAGCCGCTCCTCGGGTGTTTCGTAGAAACCTTCTTCCCCCATCATCTCTTCGCAGTAGAGGGCCCACCCCTCCACGGAGAGGGGGGTCCAGATGTTCTTTCTCGTGTGGCCGGGGAGCTGTTGCGCGTGCACAAGCTGCAGGTGATGCCCGGGATACCCTTCGTGGAGCGCCGTCCCCGCGATGCCGTGGGTACAATGGTCCTCGAGCAGCTCGGCCTGCTGGCGCGGACCGAGTGCGGCATCGGGGAGCGTCACGTAGAAGAGCCCGGTCTGGTCGGTCGCATAGGGCCCGGGACGCTCGTAGGCCGCGAACGGCAACAGGGGTCGCATGAACTCCGGCGTGGGCACGACGCGCAACGGCGCCGGCGGGATCGGCACCAGGCCATGCCCCTCCACGAAGCGACGGGCGCGCTGCATCCCCTGCGCGTAGGCCGCCACCAGTCCATCAGCGGTGGGATGGTCCTGCCGCAGGCGACTGACCAGCTCCGGCCAATCCCCGTTCCCCAGATCGCGTGCGAGGCGCCCGAGGTCGGCGGTCACCTCTTCCTGCAGGTGGAGACCGTACCGCCAGAGCTCGGGAGCGGTCTCGCGCAGGGCGTGCTCGTAGTGGAGCAGGAAGTTGAATCCATCCTCGCCCAGGGCGAAGGCCCCCGGAGCTTCGTCGACCCACAGGGATGCGTCCCGGGCGAACGCCTGCAACGCGGCGACGGCGGCGTCGGCCGCGGCACCGAGCTGGTCGGCGTGCGCCGGATCCTTGGCGCCGAATACAGTCCGGATCTCCCGGATCAGCTCTTCGCCACCGGGGACGACCCGCAGCGCCGTGGCCGCGAACAGCGGTACCGGTTCGGTGAGGGCGCCGCGCGCATCCTCGAGCAACCCCGGAACATCCTCGAGTCGCTTGATGATCGCGGCCGCCACACCCGGCGTGTCGCCGTTCGCTCGGCGGACCAATCCGTGCAGCCCCTCGAACAGGTGCGTGAGCCAGAACTCGGGGTTCCGCGCCTGCGGCCGCTCCTGCTCGAACCGGTGGATCGTGACGCGGATCTCGTTGAGCAGTGCCGTGCGGTCGATCTCCTCCTGGAGATCGCCCACGGCCGCTTCTTCGAGCGCGGTGCCGATGGATTTGAGCGCGGCCAGGTGGGGCTTCAGCGCGACGGGGCCGAAGCGCCCGAAGCGATGATCGTGATCGGTGAGCCCGGCCGCCGTCGCCGCGACGGGGTCCAGGTGCCACCGCAGGTCGAAGTACGAGCGCTCGAGTTCCCGGAACGGAACTACCGCCATGCGAGCGGCTTCACCAGGCGGTGACACTCGGCTTCGGTGAGCGTGTGGTCAGCCTGCTTGGCGGCGTCGAACAGCGCCTTGCAGGCCGCTTCGTCATCGGGGTCGTAGCCGTGGCTCTGCAGCCAGAACTTCACGTTCGATAATCCGGAGACCGGCGAAATCTCGATCACCTGCTCCAGCCCCAACTCCTCGGCGGGGATGGAGCTGTAGACGCGGTCGGCGAGCCAGGTGTGGCCCTTCTTCTTGGCCTTGATGATCGCCGCGGCGTGCACCCCGGTGCCGGTCCGGAAGGCGTCGCTCCCCATGACGGGGTAGTTGATGGGGATCGGGATCCCGACCGCTTCGGCCACCGTGCGGCAATACTCCGGCAGCTTGACGAGGTCCCCCTGGTGCGCGCCGAGCAACTTCAGGTTGACGATGAGCAGGTCCATCTCGGCGTTCCCGACGCGCTCCCCCACGCCGAGGGCCGTGGCATGCACGCGGTCGATTCCCGCCTCGATCGCCGCCAGGCAGTTGACGAGGCCCATGCCGCGGTCCCGGTGTCCATGCCAGTCGATCTTCACCGCGTGCTTCCCTACGATTTCCTTCCTTATGAAGGTGACCAGTGCCCGGACGCCGTCCGGCGTCGCATGCCCGACGGTGTCCGCGAGGCAAAGCCGCTTCGCCCCGCAGTCGATGGCCGTGCCGTAGAGGCGCCGCAGCACCTCGGGAGTGGCGCGCGTGGTATCCTCGGTCACGTACATCACCGGCAGGCCCTGGCGGACCGCGTAGGTCACCGCCTCCTCGGTGGCTTTGAGCATCCGGTCGAGGGTCCAATCTTCGGTGTACTGCCGGATCGGCGACGAGCCGATGAAGGTGGCGGCCTCGATGGGGATGCCGATCTCCTGAGAGATCCGCACGATCGGCTCGACGTCGGCGATGACGGTCCGGGCGGCACAGTTGGGAGCGATGGGGAGCTTGGCTTCCCGGATCTCCTTCGCGAGGGCACGGACCTGCTCTACCACCCGTGGGCCGGCCCCCGGCAGGCCGATGTCGGCTGACGCGATGCCGAGGTCCGCCATCAGGTGCAGCAGCTTCCGCTTGGTATCGAGCGAGGGGTCCCTCACGGACGGCGACTGCAGCCCGTCGCGCAGCGTCTCGTCGTTCAGGTCCACCCGGGCGGTCGACCAGTCGAACGGGGCTGCGACGCGGTTCCAATCGTAAATCAGATCGCGTTCGTCCATGGGACAAGTGTCGCCGACTCGCGGGTCGCTTGCAAGAGACGCCGGCAGCTGGGGCGGGAGGATTCGAACCTCCAACCTCCCGGTTAACAGCCGGGCGCTCCGCCAGTTGAGCTACACCCCAAGTGTCGCACAGAAAGTTAGCGATCTTCATTCGATCCGGAGGCGCGTC
Organism: Gemmatimonadales bacterium; assembly: GCA_035500495.1. GTDB lineage: Bacteria > Gemmatimonadota > Gemmatimonadetes > Gemmatimonadales > GWC2-71-9 > DASTHG01. The sequence continues at coordinate 11,626 of DATJXC010000088.1, read as the reverse complement.
GCTCTTGAAGCTGGCTGCTCTCCCCCGCGACTCGTATTATTGCCGTGACCCGCCCCGGGAGACGCCCTGCCCGAAACCCTCGGGCGATTCCGCTCCGCTATTTCCAGGCGCTACCGCATCGAGCGCGAGCTCGGCCACGGTGGGATGGCCCTCGTTTACCTCGCCGAAGACTTGAAGAACCACCGCCCCGTCGCGATCAAGGTGCTGCGCCCCGAGCTGTCCACCGCCTTGGGCCCCGAGCGGTTCCGCCGCGAGATCGAAACCGTCACCCGCCTCTCGCATCCGAACATTCTCCCACTCTACGAGTCGGACCAGGCCGCCGGTGAGCTCTATTACGTCATGCCGTTCGTCGCAGGAGAATCGCTGCGGGGACGACTGAGCCGCGAGAAACAACTGCCCCTCGAGGACGCGCTCCAGATCACCCTCGAGGTGGCCGACGCCCTGTCCTACGCCCACTCCCAGGGCATCGTGCACCGCGACATCAAACCCGACAACATCCTCTTCCAAGCCGGTCACGCGGTGGTGAGCGACTTCGGCATCGCCCGGGTGGTGACCTCGGCGGGCGTCGAAACGCTCACCGCTACGGGGCTCGCCGTCGGCACGCCGGCCTACATGAGTCCCGAACAGGCGAGCGGCGACCGGAATGTGGACGCGCGCTGCGACCAGTATTCGCTCGCCTGCGTCCTCTACGAGATGTTGGCCGGGGATCCGCCGTACACCGCTTCCTCGGCCCAGGCCCTGATCGCCCGGAAACTCAGCGATCCCCTACCCCGCATTTCGGTGGTGCGGGAGCGAGTGCCGGCCCACGTCCAAGCCGCGCTGGAACGCGCGCTCGCCAGGGTACCGGCCGACCGTTACCGCACTATGGCCGACTTTGCCGCTGCCCTGCGCTCCGGCCGGGCGCCTCACGTAGCGCCTGTCGCACATCCCAGGCGGCTGTGGAGGTCAGGGGGACTGCCTCGCCGGGGCGTTGCCGCCGGCGTGGTTCTGGCCGGTGTTGCACTGGCAGGATGGTTCCTGCTGCACCGCCACCGGGGCGATGCGGGCCGGACCTACCCCGACCATTCCGCCTGGTCCGCGTGGAGAGGATGGGAGGGGGAGCAGTTTGCCGTGGTCGGGGTCGCGGATTCCCTCCTGATCGTGAATCCGGTCGGTACTCGCCAGATCGAGGCTTTCGATGGGGAGCAGTGGAGCGTCCATGCAATTCCGGATTCCCTCGATCTGCTCCCCAATGCCGGCCCGGTCATTGGCCCCCGCCTGCTGGCGATCCAGGCCAGCGGCGGGGCTGATGAATCCCGCAGCCGGTCCTGGTGGGTGTCGGCCTCCACCGGAGCGGCCCAACCGCTGGGCCCGACACCCGAGGGGTTGCCCCCCGAAGGAAGGCCTTCGTGGTGGACGGATGGGCACGATTTCGTCACGTGGTTTACTCAGATCTGGAAGCTGGGACGGAATGGATGGGTGAACGAGGCAGTCGGCTCCCGAGGCTTGCTGGGCACGATCTGGGGCCGTGATATGAACCACCGGTTCGCCATCGCCGTCGAACAGCGGGACTCGCTGTTGCGGTACGACGGCATGAGCTGGACGGCCATGGACATTCTCGGCCCGACCTCAGCCCACCCAGCCTATAGCGGGGGCGCAACGTTCCCAGACGGCGCGACAGTGGTCGTGGGAAGCGAATGCATCACGGAAGAGCGATGCCGGCCCATCATCGTCGGGCAGAAACGATTCGACGCTCCCTGGCTGCGGGTAGCCGTCCCTGAAGGCCGTGGAATGCCGGTCGAATTCCCGCGGGATACGGCGGGCCAGTGCGATCCCGGCCGATTTGATCTGGGCGGAGTGGCAGGCCGGTCGCGGGATGACCACCTGGTGTGGGGCCGGTGGCTGTCTTGCGACCGGCCCCCGGGTGCAGGTTGTCCACCCAAGCAACCCTGCGTGTGGCAGATAAGGGAAGGACGACTATCGCCAGTTGAGGACCTGGTCGGGCACGTGGTGCAGCAGGTGGTCTACATCGACACCGCGGCCTACGCCCTCCTCGACGACGGGATGGTGTGGCGTCGGGTGGGAAGCCGGTGGAGAGCCGTGACCCGAGTGCCGATGCCGATCCAGCTGGTAGGTGCGAGCCCATTTGTAATGATGCGCTCGAACGGCGGGGAGATCCGGTATGCACCGGGACTATCGGACACACTCTCGCCGTTCTTCACCTCGCCACTATCCGTCGAGCCAGACCGCTCGGTGGCACCCCGGCAGATCGTCGTCGCGGATACCACAGCAGCCATGCTCACGCACGACGGAGCGGTGCTGGTTTCGCGCTGCCGGCGCGTGCGGGGAACGAGGGGCGAGGCAGGCGTGCCTCAGAGCGCGACCGGCGCCGCAGCGATGGTGCTGCGGTGCCCGAAGTGGAGCGCCCTGCCGAATGCTCAGGGCCGGATATCCGCTATTGCCGTCCTCTCCAACGGGCGGGTGATTGGCGTCGGCCCTAGAGGCTTCGTTGTCAGCTGGGGAGACGGACGCTCGGTGTACGAACAGTTGCCGGGACGCGCCAGGAACGATTCGCTCTGGAGCGTGGTTGCCACGCCGGGCGGTGAGGCGCTGGCCATCGGCATGACCACAATGGTTCGGCGGGACGCAGAAGGAAGGTGGGTGCTGGTCCGGCTCGTCTCGGAGGCCGGTGCGCTGAGCAACCGGTTCGCCGCCCTGCCCGATGGAGACCTGGCGGTGGCAGGGTCTTCGCTCCACCTCTGGGACCGGACCTCTGGCGATACGACGCCGGCAGCGATCCTGTATCGCCCGACGAACTGGGAAGCACTGGGCCCTCTGCAGCCCCTGCCTGACGGACGTCTCGTGGCTGGATTGCTGAATCGTGCCCAGGCGGTTAGTGGCCGACGCATCCTGGTCTGGGCCTCACCGCCACGGGCCAATCACATGCAGGTCGTTGACTTGCCAATTACGGTGGACATCGCCAGCCTGGCCACCGATGGGAGACGCCTGTACGTGGCGGGGCCCGGCGGTGCCTTGAGCATTCCGCTCGATTCCCTGCCCTTTGCCCGGGCTGCCCAACGGAACTGAATTGCTTGCGGGATGTCCGCTAGCGGTCCAGAATGAAGTAGCTTGGCGTCCTGGCCGAGCAAACCTCACCGGAGGATGTCATGACCGTTTCAACAACTCCCGCACCGCCCATCTTCCGTAGTCCGCGATTCTGGGCCCTCACCGTGGTGGCATTGACCGTCGGCTTCGTGACCCTGACTGTGGAGTGCGCCCAAACCATGCATTACGGGACCTGCATTGCCCGGGACACCTCGACTGTCGCCACTAATGTCACTCAGTCGCAGTGCACTGGCCCCTGCCCGACCTGCTCGTGGCAGCAGAACAGATAGTGCCTCCACCCTGTAACAATCGTCGGGTATCGCCGCCAGCCGCGGGGCGGTGAGCCGCCCGGGAACCGCGCCTAAGCCGGGACGAGCTCCAGTACGGTGATCTCCGCCGGCGCACCAAGTCGAAGCGGCGGCCCCCAGTACCCGGTCCCGCGGCTCACGTACAGCCACATTCGCTCGAGGCGGTGCAGACCGGAGACGAACGGCTGGAACAGTCGCACCAGTAGATTGAAGGGGAAATACTGGCCACCGTGAGTGTGCCCGGAGAGCTGGAGATCGAACCCGGCGTCCCGTGCCGCGTAGGCACTGCGTGGCTGATGCGCGAGCAGGACCCGGACGTCGCTCTCCGGCGCGCCGGAGACGGCCGCCCGAGGATCCGACGGCGCCGACAGGTCGGGCACGCCGGCCAGGAGCAGGCGGCCGGTTCCCCGCACGATCAGCCGATGCTCGTTGGAGAGCACGTCGAAGCCGAGCGCCCCGAGCTCGCGGGTCCAGCCGACGGGATCCCAGTAGTACTCGTGGTTCCCCGTGACGAAATAGCGGCCGAGCGGCGCGCGCAACTTGGCGAGGGGGGCGACGTGCTCGCGCATCTCGGCCACGTGACCGTCCGCCACGTCGCCGGTCAGCGCCACCAGATCGGGCGCCAGGCCGTTGGCCGTTTCCACCACCGCTCGAACGAAGTCTCCGCGGATGGTGGGTCCCACGTGGAGATCGCTCAACTGCAGGATCCTGAGCCCCGCCAGATCACGCGGCAGGTCCTTGATCGGCACCGGCACGCGAACGACGCGCGGCCGCCGTGCCAGCACCATACCCACAGCCGTCAGTACCGCGGCCCCGGCCAGGATGGCGAGACTCATCCGCACCGTACCGAACTCGGCGCTCGAGAGGTGCAGCAAGTCGGCGAAGAGGTAAAACACGACCAGCATGGACGACAGCCCCAGGGCCACGTACCCCGACCACTCGAGAGTCCGCTTGCCGGTGAAGTCCGGCCCGCGACTCCCCGCCAGCGCCGCCAGCGGCAACCAGCCCACGGCGAGGACGGCGATCCACCCGAGCCCGAGGGGCCACCCCGCGAGCAGGCCGTGTCCCAGCAGCTGATGTCCGATATAGACGTGGAGCAGTGTCCAGATGCCGCCGACGATCGCGAGGCGCGTCAAGATCTGGCGGCGCGTCATTTGGTCTCCAGCGACCGCAGCGCCTCGACGACGTGACGAGTGGCCTGGAGTTGAGAGTCGAAAACGTGCCGGACGATCCCCTCGCGATCGATCACGTAGGTGACCCGGCCCGGGAGGATTCCGAGGCTCTTGCGCACGCCATAGAGCCGGCGGGCGAGATTGTCGGGATCGGACAGCAGCACGAACGGCAGGTGGTGGTGTGCCGCGAACGCGTGGTGCGCTGCCGGTGAATCCGCGCTCACGCCCACGACCTCGGCTCCCGCTTTCGTGAAGACCTCGTAGCTGTCGCGAAAGGCGCAGGCTTCGGCGGTACAGCCGAGCGTCTCGTCTTTGGGATAGAAGTAGAGCACCACGGCTTTCCGGCCCCGCAGCTCCGCCAGACGGAACGGTTTCCCACTTGCGTCGCTCAAGGTGAAGTCGGGCGCCAGGGCCCCGATGCCGACCGCCATCAGTGCGCCAGTCCGCCGTCGCCCGGCATTCCTTTGCTCTTGTGCATGAGGAGCAGCAGGGGGAGCGACAGCACGAATGCCGACCCGAACAGGAGGAACAGGCGCTCGAACGCCAGCATCATCGCCTGCCGGGTGACCTGATAGTTCAGCACGCCGACCGCCTGCATCGTGGCCATCGCGGCGGGTGTCCCCTTCGCGATCAGTCCGGCGGTGATCGCCCCCAGCCGATCCTGAGTGGCCTGGGCGAACTGGGTGACGCTGGTCGAGAGATCGGCCTTCGCGATGGTAGTGAACCGCTGCACCAACGTCGCCGAGAGAGCGATACCGACGCTCCCCCCGAGCTGCCGGGTCAAGTTGAAGAGACCGGTTCCCTGCGGGATCATGCTCATCGGGAGATCGGCCAGCGCCAGGTTGGTCAGAGGCACGAAGATCAGGCCGAGCCCCACGCCGCGGTAGATCAATGGCCAGAAGAAGTCCGACATCCCGCTGTCGGTCGTGAAATGGGCATGCTTCCACATCGACAACGCGAACAGCCCGACGCCGACCAGAATGGAATAGCGGCCGTCGAACTTGCCCTGGGTGCGTCCCATCGTGGCCATCGTGAAGGCCGATGCCAGGGCGCCCGGAAGAATCACGAACCCGGTTTGCTCAGCCGTGAACCCCTGCAGGGTCTGCAGATAGACGGGGAGCACGAACACCGTCGCGTACAGGCAGACGCCCAGGACGACGGCGAAGATCACGCCGACCGCGAGCTGCCGGCTCTTCAGGATGTGCAGCTCGACGACCGGGTGCTCGGTGGTCAGCTCGTGCCAGACGAACCAGATGAGCGACACGGCGCTCGTGACCGCGAGCAGGATGACCTCGCGCGAGTCGAACCAGTCGAGCCGCTCCCCCCGCTCGAGCATGGTCTGGAGTGTCCCGATCCCTGTAGCCAGGAGGACCAGGCCGAGCCAGTCGACTTTCGCGATTCTCTTGGCGAAGCGCGAGTCCTGGATGAAGGTGAGGGTCAGGATGAACGCCAGGATCCCGAACGGGATGTTGATGTAGAAGATCCACGGCCAGCTGAAGGCGTCGGTGATGTAGCCGCCGAAGGTCGGTCCGAGGGTGGGACCGACCATCACCCCAACGCCGAAGATGGCCATCGCCGTGCCGTACTCTTCGCGCGGGAACTCCTCGTAGAGAATGGCCTGAGAGGTTGAGAGCAACGCCCCCCCGCCCAATCCCTGCACGATCCGCCAGAACACCAGCGCGCCCAGCGTCGCGGAATTTCCGCAGAAGAACGACGCCACCGTGAACAGGGCGATCGATCCCGAGAAGTAGCGCTGCCGGCCGAAGTAGGCGGACAGCCATCCGGTGATCGGCAGGACGATCACGTTGGCCACGATGTAGCCGGTGGACACCCAGGCGATCTGGTCGAGCGTGGCGCCCAAGTTCCCCATCATGTGGGGAATGGCCACGTTCACGATGCTCGTATCCAGGAGCTCGAGCACCGACGCCAGCGACACGGTGATCGCGATGATGTAGCGGTAGCGATACCGGTCGAAAGGCGCCGCGACAGCGGGGAGGGCGGTCGCCGTCACGTTACTTGGTGGTGATCGTCACGACGACGCTCATCCCGGGCCGCAACGGATGCACCGGATCGTTGGGCTTATCCAGGCGGATGCGGACGGGAACCCGCTGCACCACCTTCGTGAAGTTGCCGGTGGCGTTGTCGGGCGGCAGCAGGGAGAACCGCGCCCCGGTGGCCGGGGAGAGGCTCTCGACATGCCCAGCCACGTGCCGCCCCGGATAGGCGTCCACCGTGATATCCACCGCGTCGCCCGGCGTGACGTCCTGGGTCTCCGTTTCCTTCAGGTTCGCGGTGATCCAGACCGAGTCCAGGGGCACGACGGCCATGAGCGGCTGCCCCGGCTGCACCAGCTGCCCCAGCTCGATGCTCTTCTTCGAGACGACCCCGGTCATGGGAGCCAGGATCCGCGTGTAGGAGAGGTTGAGCGCCGCCTGATCGCGAGCCGCTCGCGAAGCCGCAACGCGGGCGTCCGCGCCGAGCAGAGCCGCTTGCGCCGCAGCGAGTGCCGCATCGGCCGCCTGCGCCGCCGCGACGTCGGCATCCTGCTGCTGTTTCGAGACGATGCCGCTCGCGGCGAGCGGGGTCACGCGCGCCAGGTCCGCGTGCGCCTTGTCGGCGTTGGCCTGCGCCTGCCGCACCAGGGCTTCGGCCTGGCCCACCCGTTGGGGCGAGCTGGTGTTGGCCAGCGCCACCGCGAGATCCGCGTCGGCCTGCTGCAGCCGGACGACGTAGTCGCGGTCGTCCAGGACGACGAGGGTGTCTCCCACCTTCACGGGCTGGTTGTCGATCACCCGCACCGCGCTGACGAACCCGCCGACCTTGGGCAGAATCGGGAGGATGTGCCCATCGACCTGGGCATTGTCGCTGCGCACGTGGCTCCGGCCGAACCACCAGGCCCGCACGCCGCCGCCCAGCAGCACCAGCACGGCGACGCCCAAGAAGGCGTAGATGATCCGCCTCCGCCCGCCCGGCGCCGCCGCGCCGGGCGCGGCCGGAGGCGACGCCCGGCGAGGCGCGGGTGAAGCAACGGCCTTGACGGAGGAATCCGGTTCGATCGTCGTCGTCATGCGTCTGTCCTCGAATGCTCGTCCAGGGTTAGTGCAGCAACCGCGCGACGCCCGCGGCCCGGGCCAGCGCCACGCGCGCGGCCGCCGCGACGAATCGCGCGTCGATGTCCACGTCCCGCGCCCGCACCAGCGATTGCTGCGCGTTGATCACATCCAGATTGCCGGCAACGCCGGCCTTGTACCGCTCCTGCGCCTGACTCAACTCGTCCTGCGCCAGCTCCAGTCGCTCGCCGGCGATCTCCACTTGCGCTTCGGCCGAGCGCAATTGCAGCAGCGCGGCGTCCACGTCCGCCGCGACCTGGAGACGCAGTTCGCGAAGGCGCACATCGCTCTGGCTCACCTGTGCGTTGCTCTCGTCCTTGCGCGCTTCGCGTCGAAAACCGTCGAGAATTGGCCACACGAGCTGGATCCCGATCTCGCGCGTGAAGATCATGCTTCCGACCGTGGGCCCGTTCCCGCCGCCGTCCGCGGCGAGCGCCAGCCGCGGCGCCAACTCAGCCGAAATGGCGGCGCCTTGGCGCCGAGCGGCGTCGCCGCGCGCCTGCTCGGCCGCGAGATCGGGCCGACTCGTGAGCGCGAAGGCAACCAGCGAATCACGCTGTGGGGGCAGGGCAAGCACCGGCAGGGCGGCGGTGAGGGTGTCGGCCAGATCGATCCTCGTCTCCGGGCCGAAGCCGAGCGAGCGCGCCAAATCGATGCGGGCTTGATCGAGCTGCGTGCGGGCCTGGATCTGCCCCTGCTCGGCCACGACGAACTGCGTCCGGGCACGCGTCACGTCGATCGCCGCGACTACTCCCGCCTTCTGCTGGGCCAGGGCCAGGTCCAGGAGCTGCGATGCGATGCTGGAGTCTTCCTGCCGCGCCTCCACCGAGGCCTGGGCGCGGAGCGCCCGCAGGTACGCGCCCGCCGTGTTCACGACGGCCCCCTCGGCCGTCGCCCCGCTGTCGGCCTGCGAGCTGCGCAGCGCCTCGCGCGCCGCGCGGAGCTGTTGCATGCTCGAGTAATCGAACAGCGTCTGCGTCACCGACAGGCGCGCGTCGTAGAGGTTGTAGGGACCGATCAGGTCCGGCGGCGCACCCGGGAAGTTGAACGGAAAGCCGAGCGAGTTCTTGTTGAAGGTCCGATTCTGCCAGGCGGCCGTGCCGGCGAGGTCCGGGAGCAGAGGCGAACGCGCCTCGCGCACCCGTGCCTCAGCTTCCCGGTTTCTGAGGCCGGCGAGCTCCACCGGCGGGGCGGTGCCGCCGGCGCGCAGGATCGCATCGGCGAACGTGAGGCGCAGATCCCCAGACGGGGATTGAGCGGCAGCCGACCCCGCGACCGCGAGCAGCGCCGCGGCGACCAGCAGGCTACGAATTCGCAATGCCATGGAGGAATAGCTCGATGTGGGTGTTCAGATAGGCGTTGACATCCAGCCCTTCCGGCATGCACACCGCGAAGGCCCGGAGCGCCACGGCCGCGTGCATCAGCGGCGACATGGCGAGTTTCGCCGCGATCATCACGTTCACGGGCCGGAACTCGCCGCTCTTGATTCCCCGCTCGATGACACCGGCCATCAACCGGTGGCCGCGGGTCACGACCTCGTCGTAGTAGAACCGGGTGAGATCGGGAAAGTTCGCGGCCTCGGCCATCATGAGCTTGGGGATGGCGATCGCGGCGGTTTCCCCGACCAGGTTCCAGTATTTCCGCACCAGCTGCTCGAACAGCTCGCGGGCGCTTCCGGTGAAGGACTGCGCCAGCTTTTCCCCTTCCGCGATCACGGGGACGATCGTCTCACGCACGACCGCCTTGAACAGCGCGTCCTTGCTGTCGAAGTAGAGGTAGATGGTGCCCTTGGTGACGCCGGCGCGGCGGGCCACGTTTTCGAGCCGGGTGAGCGCGAAGCCGCGCTCCCCGAACTCGGCCAGGGCGGCGGCGATGATCTCCTCAGGGCGCGCGTCCTTGCGGCGGCGCCAGCGGGGCCGCGCCGATCCAGTGGAACGGGACCGCCGAGCGGTGGTGGTAGCAGCAGAACGTCGAGGCATGGGTCGGAGCTCGCTTTGGCTTAGTTACTGAACGGTCAGTAAACTAGATGAGTTCCGACTAATTTCAACTGGATTGTAAGTAACGATGCGGTAACTACTTGGCCACTTGCACCTGGCCGGCATCCAGCACGGAGTTCGCCAGTGTCTGATCAGCTATGACCTGATCGTCACCGATCACACAGCCCGAGATCCGGCTCCGCGTGATGCGGGCGCCGCTCCCCACCACGGAATTCTCGATCGTGCTGCCCTCGATGACGCCGTTCCCCTCGATCGTCACGTTGGGGCCGATCGTGACATCGCGCAGCGTCGTTCCGGCCTCGATCCGGACTGGCGGCCGGATCACCACGCCCGGGGCAACCGGGGGGGCGAGCGCGCGCCCATGCTCCAGCAGATGGCGGTTCGTATCGAGCAGGGTGTCCACCTTGCCGCAATCGTACCAGCCGGCCACCTGGGCGGTGAGGATGCGCCGGCCATGATCGATCATGTATTGGAAGGCATCGGTGAGGTAGAACTCGCCCCCCTGCCCCGGCGGTTGCTCCAGCACATGGGCGATCCCCTCGAACAGGGTGCGCCAGTCCTTCACGTAGTACAGCCCGATGTTGGCCAGCTTCGACACCGGCGTCTTGGGTTTCTCGACGATGCGCGTCATGTAGCCGGCCGCATCGGTCACCACCACGCCGAAGCGCTGGTAGTCCTCCACTTCCTTGACCCACATGATCCCAGCGGCGGTCGTGGAGGGGATGATCGAGAGATCCGCATCGAACAGGGTGTCGACGAAGATGATCATGACCGGTCCGTCCACCCAGGGGCGGGCCAGGTTGATGGCGCCCGCCGTCCCGTCGAGGGTGCGCTGTTCCACGTATCGGGCCGGGATACGGTAGTGGTCGCCGATGTAGCGCTGCACGGCCTCCTTCAGGTGACCGGTGATGACGATCAATTCCTCCACATCGAGGCCGGCAACCATGTCCATCACGTAATCCATCACCGGGCGCCCGGCGACGTGCACCAGGGGCTTCGGGACCCGTTGGGTGAGGGGGAGGAGGCGGGTGCCCTTCCCCGCCAGCGGCACGATGACCTTCATGGCACGCGCCCGTAGCGGTCCTTCAGGCGGACCACGTCGTCGATCTCGGGGGTCGAGGCCTCGAGCAGATCACTCGTCACGACGGCCTCGAACTGGTGGATCAGGGTAGGATGGATGTGGAACGATTGCCCCGCCCCCATCCGCCGCTCGATCAAGGTCTCGCCCTGCTGCAACCGCAGGATGATTTCCCCCGTGAGCACGTGGATCGTCTCGTCCTTGTGATGGTGATACTGCAGGCTCAGGACATGCCCCGCTTCGATGTGCAGGACCTTCCCGACGTAGCGGTCGGTGCGGGCCCAGATCAGCTCGTGGCCCCAGGGCTTGTCCACACGATAGGGGACGTCGGTCATGGGAACCTCGGAGTGCGAAGTGCGAAATGCGAAGTGCGAAGTTTCAGGGATCGCTTCATGGGTTGATCCTCAACTGGAAAGATGACGGCGTCGTCACACACGCCGTCACGCACATCCCGCACCCCACGCACCCTTCCGGTTTGATCACGGGGTGGCCGCCGGCATCCATCGCCAGCGCCCGCTCTCCCACCGGACACGCCCTTGCGCACACGCCGCAGGGGGCGCCGTGAAAGGTGATGCAACGATCCGGGTCCAGGGTCAGCACTCCCAGATGCAGCCCCGCCCACCCGTCCGCCGGCACGACCAGGGCGCCGGTTTCGCACGCCCGCGCGCACGGCATGTCCTCGCAGACCACACACGCCTGGCGATCCGGCTCGAGGATTGGCGTTCCCGCCGCGAGCCCGGCATTGGCCGGGGCCTTCACGATCGCATGGACCGGGCAGACGTCGATGCAGTCGCCGCACCGGGTGCAGGACGCCACGAACGCGATCTCGGAGGCGGCGCCGGGCGGCCGGAACCAGCGCCGCGGCGCCACCTTCTCC